>CANGWK010000016.1 GCA_947457615.1 Flavobacteriaceae bacterium | reverse complement strand
TTGATTTACTTCCATAATCAATCCGGGTAAACCCCAATATTTATTTGGGCCTTGGCTTACCGGAATTTCAGGATTGTACCAAACAGTTATAATTTCGTCTTCTGGTTTTTCCAAATTTAAGAAACTTGTTTTATTATTAGTTTGCTTTTGCTTTTCAGCTTCATATTCTTCAAGTTCCTTTTTAGTGACTTTTATTATTGAAATGGCTTTATAACAAATATAATCTCCTATTTTCTTAGTTTCTTGTTTTAATTCCCAATTGTAGTTAATTAATGTGTCGGAAATTAAATAATTCTTATTAGCAAATTCTTCGGCTTTTAGATACTTCTTACTTTGGATGTTTTTATAAAGTTCGCCTTCTAAATTAGAGCCAAAATTTGGAGCCTTAGAACCAGATTCTTGAAGTTTTTGTTCTTGCTGATAAAGAGATTCATTTTTGTTGAAATTTAAAGTAAAGGTTTTTTCAAACATTTTACTCATCTTTTCATTCAATTCTTTTGCCTTTTCTTCACTCATTCCTTCTACATGAAAAACCACATTATTTAATTGTTTTGAAACATAAATCGCTCTGCCGTGAAAATCTTGTGCCTTTGCCACACTAATAAATAGGATTAGAAAGTAAAGACTTTTTTTTAAATTGTTTTTCATTTGGTTATTTTTAATTTATTAATGATTGTAATTTTATTTCTTGTTTAAAGTTTACTAAATAGCCCTGATTTTAGTGGAAATCCTTTTCAACTACAACCACGCCTTTTATTTGGGCAGAAAGGGAATAAGAGATTAGGAGAAATAGTACTATTTTTTTCATTTAATTTTAGATTAACTAATTTTTAATATTGTATTTAATACCAAAATTTGTCAAATTATTCTGGGTTAAATATTCATTTTTACCAAAAAAAGCATCACTATAACCTTTAGGTGCGCCACTAAATGATTCTACATCTATAAATAAAGACACCTTTTTATTAATAAAATAATTTAGTCCAAAACCACTATTAAAACCTGCATATTGTTTAGGATAATCTGGACTTAAATTTGGTGAATAGTTATAATATAAGCTTTTTGTTTCAAAATTATAGGTAGGACCTATTTTTAAACTTCCACCTAAATTTTTATAAATTCTAAACTCCCATTTAATATCAATTGGTATTGAAACTACTGCACCATAAAAAGTTCCATAATAGGGATCTGAATCCAAGTTTAAAAAACCTCCGTTACTACTATGACCCGGTTTATAAAATGAAACTCCTGTTTCATAATGTTTAATTCTGCTTGATAAACTCCAATGTCTTGAAAAATAATATTCTGCACCTATTCCTGCTTGAAATGGAAAATAACTTTTAGAATTACTTTCCATTAAAGAACTAACATCATTATTGCCTATTTCTATTCCAAAATACCACTTGCCCTTTGGATTAATAATTGTGTTAGTTTGAGAAAAAAATTTATTTTGCATTAAACAAACTAGAATTATTATTATAATTTTTATTTTAATTCGTAACATATTCTTTAATTGAATTTTTAATACTGATTTTCATTTTTAGCCCTGATGCAAGGGAAAAGCCTCGCCAGTCATTGCTAGGCACGAAGCAATCTTGGCGAGCTTTGGAAAGGCAGCAGGAATTGCCATTATCGAAAATGCCCGAGACATTCGCTTCTAATTATATTAATTGATCTGCAATTGTTCTGTCGTTGGATAATCGAGGTAATTTATTTTGTCCGCCTAATTTCCCGATGGATTTCATGTATTCTTGAAATCCGTTTTTGGAAACTTTGGTTATTTTTACTGTTTTTAATACTTTTCCTACAATTAAATCGTCGTAATACACATTCTGCTTACGCATTGCATTGTCAATGGCTAACGCAAATTCTTCTATATTATTGGGTTCATTTTCAAATTCTATGAACCATTCGTGGTAGGGCAATCCGGTTTCGGGGGCAATTTGTGGCGCCACCGTGAACTCGTTTACACGAATAGAAGTTTCTTTCATGGCTTCTTGTAATGCATGTTCAACTTCTTTACCAATAACGTGCTCGCCAAAAGCCGAAATGTAGTGCTTGATTCTGCCAGAAACAATAACCCGATAGGGCTTCAAACTAGTAAATTGCACGGTGTCGCCAATGTTGTAGGCCCAAAGACCGGCATTGGTAGAAATTATTAAAGCATAATTGACATGTAATTCTACTTCGACTATGGTATACCGTTTGGGATTTGGAGTGAAAAACTCGTCCGACTTTACAAATTCGTAGAAAATTCCGGAGTTTAAAAGCAGTAACATTCCTTTCTCTTTTTGGGAATCTTGGTAGGCAAAAAATCCTTCGGAGGCAGGAAACAATTCAATAGAATCTACTTTTCGACCAATAAGATTTTCAAATTTAGCGCGGTAGGGTTCATAATTTACACCACCATAAATAAACAAATTAAAGTTTTTAAATATTTCTCCAACAGGCTTCCCTCCTTTTTGTTGCAGTTTTTCAAAATACATTTGCACCCAGGACGGAATTCCAGAAATCACGGCCATATCTTCGTGGATCGTTTCTTCTACAATGGCATCTACCTTGGTTTCCCAGTCTTCAATGCAATTGGTTTTCCAACTTGGTAAGCGATTTTTTTGCAAATATTTAGGAACAAAATGGGCTACAATTCCGGAAAGTCTACCGAGTTGGATGCCGTTTTTTTCTTCTAAAATGGGACTTCCTTGTAGGAAAATCATTTTGCCGTTTACAAAATCGGCTTTCCCGGTTTCGTAAATGTAATTTAAGATGGCATTTCGAGCGGCTTGAATATGAAACGGCATCGATTCTTTAGTAAGCGGAATGTATTTGGCTCCCGATGTGGTACCAGAAGTTTTAGCAAAATAAATTGGTTTTCCTTTCCAGAGAACGTTTTCTTCTCCTTGTACCACTCGATCTACATAAGGTTTTAATTCTTCGTAATCCCGAATTGGAACTTGCTTTGCAAAATCTTTGGCTGTTTTTATTTGTGAAAAATGATGGTCTTGTCCAAACTGCGTATTTTTCGCTTGACAGATTAAATCCTCTAAAACTTTTTGCTGGGTGGCAACAGGATTGGAGGCCCATTTTTGGGTTTTATTGTGAATTATTTTTGCAAATAGTTGGGCTGCAAGAGATTTTATTGACATTATTTATTCTTCTTTTTGGAAGTTTTTTCTTTTTCTTTAGCCTTATTTTCTTCGTCGGAAACTTCTTTTCTTAGTTTTAGTTCCGATTCTGTAGCTGTCAATTGCAAATCGGGTAAAGTATCTACAGATATAGCTAAAATGGAGTCTTTATTTACTTTGGCGTATTGTAAATTTCCGTTTAAAACTTTTTGGATGGATTGCAAATAGATCTCGTTTTTCTTGATTGCAAATTCTAAAGAATCGGATTTTAGAGCTAATTCGGTAGCATCTTTTTTAAGTTTTGTAGAGGTATATCCCGGAATATACTCGCGTAAAGGCGTGAAGGCAATAATAAAAGTGGTAACTGTAATAATCAAAATAGCGCCAATGGTTGCTACTACAAAAACATTCATTAAAGTAAGTTTTAAAGAAAATGTTTCTTCAAAAGTGTCTTCGTTTAAGATTATCAAACGATTCTTTGCGAATAATTTTTTCTTTAATAGCTGTTTTTTAATACGTTTATCTGACATATTTTAGATTATTATACAAATATAGAAATTACTTCTAAACCAAACTTGTGTTTTTACTGTTCTTTAACGCTAAATAGTTGTTGTGCTAATTAAATATTTTCTACATTTGCAAAGTATAACTTTTAATAAGTAACATTATGAACTTTTTAACTATATTTTTAGAGCTTACTCCGGGTCATATTTTACTAATATTTGCGGTAGTTTTACTTCTTTTTGGAGGTAAAAAAATTCCAGAATTAATGAAGGGTTTAGGAACGGGTCTTAAAGAATTCAAAAACGCTTCTAAAGACGAGCAGCCTGTAAATTCTAAAAAAGAAGAAGATACTAAAGAATAAGTTCATCTTTAAAATTAAAATCCCAAACATTAATATTATACTAATGTTTGGGATTTTTTTTATTTTACAACACCATCGTTAACTGGATTCGTTTCCTGTCTTCATCCACAGCAACGCCTTTTACTTGAAAGTGTTGGTATAGTTTGACTACTTCATTCACATTATAAAAAATCAAAATTATTTAGAATATAATTCAAAAATATCGTTTTCTTTTGATTGAATAAATTCAATGATATTGTCTTTATTTTCAACAATCAAATCAACTACTTTTTTTGTGTCAAGATTATTATAAGTTCTAAGATAAATTAACTTTGGAGGTGACTTTCTAATTAAGACAATTTTTTCAAAATCATCGTCTTTACTTATTATAGTAAATCCATTTTTCTTGGCATAATTCCAAATTGAAATATCGTTTGCAGGTTGAAGGATTCTTAAATTTGATACGTGAACAATTTCTTTAAAAAATGGCATAAGCATTTTTATCATTCGCCAAGAAAGGTTTTCGTCTAATAATAATTTAACGACGCAAACGCAATTTTGGTAATGCTTTCTCTATTAGCAGCGAATGATAGGGCCGCCTTTATTTTTTCTTTATCTAGAGCCGGAAAATCAAGAATTATTTCCTCTATTGTCATACCAGATGCTAAATAAGACAGAACGTCCGATACAGTAATTCTTGTGCCAGAAATACAAGGCTTACCGCTTCTAATTTCAGGATTTATGAAAATGTGTTTTTGCCAATTTTCCATAATAAGTTTGTTTATGTCAAATATAGTATATTTTACAACACCATCGTCAACTGAATTCGTTTCCTGTCTTCATCAACATCAACGACTTTTACCTGAACGTGTTGGTGGAGTTTCACTACTTCATTCACATCGGAAACAAAACCGGCTTTGAGTTGCGAAATATGAACCAAGCCACTTTCTTTTACGCCTATATCTACAAAACAACCAAAGGCAGTAATGTTGTTCACAATTCCTGGTAAAATCATGCCGGTTATTACGTCTTTTATCGTTTTTACATTCGGATCAAATTCGAAAACTTTAGCCGCTTTTCTTGGGTCTAATCCTGGTTTTACTAATTCTTTTAAAATATCTTTTATTCCTAATATTCCGATGGTTTCGGTAACGTAATTTTCAGGTTGTATTAAAGCGATTTTCTCTTTATTGGCAATCAATTCGTTAACGGAAATTTTTAAATCCTTAGCCATTTTTTCCACTACAGAATATGCTTCCGGATGCACCGCCGAATTATCTAATGGGTTTTTTCCATCTTTTATTCGAATAAATGCAGCCGCTTGTTGGTAGGCTTTATCACCTAAACGAGGTACTTTTTTTAGTTGTTTTCTATCTTCAAAAGAACCTATTTCAGATCGATAGGCAACAATATTTTCGGCGGTCTTCTCTCCTATTCCACTCACGTAACTCAACAACGATTTACTAGCGGTATTGATATTTATTCCAACTGAATTTACGCAACGAACCACCACGGTATCCAATTCTTCTTTGAGTTTTGTTTGATCAACATCGTGTTGGTACTGACCTACTCCTATCGACTTGGCGTCAATTTTCACCAATTCTGCCAATGGATCTGAAAGTCTTCTTCCAATAGAAACCGAACCTCGAACGGTTACATCATAATTCGGAAATTCATCTCGCGCAATTTTACTTGCCGAATATACTGAGGCTCCTGCTTCGGAAACCACAAAAACTTGAACAGGTTTATCAAATGGAATTTTCTTAATAAAAAATTCAGTTTCTCTTGATGCAGTTCCGTTCCCTATAGAAATCGCTTCAATATTATAAGCATTTACCATCGATTTTATTTTCTTCATTGCCATAGAAGTTTCGTTCTGTGGCTGGTGCGGATAAATAGTTTCGTTATATAATAAATCCCCTTTTTCATCAAGACAAACTATTTTGCAACCGCTTCTAAATCCGGGATCGATAGCTAAAATTCGTTTTTCTCCCAACGGTGGGGCCAACAATAATTGACCTAAATTTCCGGCAAAAACGTCAATCGCTTTAGCATCGGCTTTGGTTTTAGCTTCTTGTAACGTTTCGTTGGAAATAGCTGGATGCAATAGCCTTTTGTAACTGTCTTCAATGGCAAGTTGCACATGTGAGATGGATGGACTATTGCTGTTTTTTATTACGATTTCGTCTATTAAATCGTAAGTTTCTTCAAGATCTATTTCGATTTTAACTTTTACAAATCCTTCGTTTTCTGCTCGAAGCATTGCTAATAACCTATGGGATGGTGCTTTGGCTAAAGGTTCGGCCCAATCAAAATATTGAGAAAATTTTTGAGCGGCTTCTTCTTCGGCTTTCTTTTTTACAACTTTAACTTCTATTATTGATTTTCTTGTATACAATCTTCGCAAACTTTGACGAACCGCAATATTTTCGTTAATCCATTCAGCAACAATATCTCTAGCGCCTTGAAGCGCCTCGTCTTCGTTACCAATGTTTTTGTTTATATATTGTGTTGCTAAAAAATCTACATCGTCGTTTCTTTGGGATAAAATTAATTTTGCTAAAGGTTCTAGTCCATTTTCTCGAGCAACATCGGCGCGGGTTTTCTTCTTCTTTTTATACGGCAAATACAAATCTTCAATTTCTTGCAAATCAAAGCTTTTCTCAATTCTTGCTTTTAATTCAGGTGAAAGCTGCCCTTGTTCGTCGATGGTTTTCAGAATGCTTTCTTTTCGTTTTTCTATTTCGGAAAATTGTTTAGAAAGTTTGGCAATGTTCTCAATTTGAACCTCATCCAAATTACCCGTTTGGTCTTTTCTATATCTAGAAATAAACGGAATAGTACAATCTTCTGACAATAATTTTATAGTTGCTTCAATATTTTTAGGCAACGTGTTTACTTGGGCTTGAATGAATTGTATGTTGGTCATTTTACGGGTGTTTAATCCTGAACAATAATGTCTTTAGGGTCTTCTTTCTTGTATTCGGGTTGAATATTAATGTGATTAATTTGGAATTTCTCTAATAAGAGTTGTTCTATTTTGTCTGAAATTTCATTAAATTCACTAAGTTTAATATCTTCAGAACAATCTAAATGTGCCTCTAGATGCAATTCATCATCGTTTAAATGCCAAACATGAATGTGATGTAAAATTCCGGCACCTGGAATTTTTTGAACTTCAGTAACAATTTCTTTAATATCAATTTCATCAGGAGTGAAAAGCATTAACATCTTGGTGGATGTTTTTAATAAATCGATTCCAACCACTATTAAATATAGTGCAATAAGAATGGTCATCACTCCATCTACCCAAAACCATCCAAAATATTTCATTAATAATCCGCCTACTAATACCGCTACCGAAGCCATCATATCGGTCAATAAATGCAAGTAGGCGGACTTCATATTAATATTATGCTCGGCGTCTTTTTGTAATAACAATACCGAACCTCCGTTAACAACAATTCCTAAAAGAGAAAGCCAAATTACAAGATTCGATTCAATTGGTTTTGGATTAAAAAAGCGATCGGCTGCGCCATAAATCAATACAAAAGCTACTAAAATTAAAGTAGATGCATTTACAAAAGCAGCAATTAATTCGGCTCTTTTGTATCCAAAAGTTTGGTCTTCAGTAGCTTTTTTTCGAGATAATTTATGAGCAATAAGACTAAATCCAAGAGAAAGAACATCTGAAAAATTATGAAGTGCGTCCGACAATAAAGCTAAACTACCGGATGCGATCCCGCCTATAATTTGTGCTACTGTTATAAGTAAATTCAATAAAATAGAATATATCAAATTTTTACCTTGAACCTTGTGTTGGGAATGTTCGTGACCCATTAACGACAAGAAATTTTATACACTCGTGTGGCGTGTCTTCCTCCTTCAAAATCGGTACTTATAAAAGTAGATACAATTTCTACTGCTTGAGGAATAGAAGTAAAACGTGCAGGAATACTTACTATGTTTGCATTGTTGTGTTGGCGCGCAAGCGCCGAAATTTCTTTAGTCCAACAAAGGGCAGCCCGAATTCCTTGGTGTTTGTTAGCGGTCATAGCAATTCCGTTTCCAGAACCACAAATTAAAATTCCTAAATCGGCTTTACCTGATTCTACATCACTAGCAACTGGATGACCAAAATCTGGATAATCTACACTATCATCCGTATCGGTTCCATGATTTATTATTTCGTGTCCTTTAGAGATTAAAAATGCAACTATTGCCTTTTTATAATCTGGTCCTGCGTGATCATTCCCAATGGAGATTTTCATAATGAATAGTGTTATTGTTTCCGAAACAAATTTAATCAAACTTATTAGTAAATCGATTTCATTTTTATTAAATTATAACTGACTGATTTTCTATAAGTAACATTTTATCGTAAATGAATTATTTATATAACTATATGTAAATTATTACATTATGATTAATTCAAATGTTAAAAAATTAAATTGTTAATAGCTGTTTACAATTCGTTGATATTCAGTTAACTTTAAATTAACTATTATTGTTAATAAGTTAATATATAAAATAAGAAGTTTTTTATGATTGTATGAGTAAAATTTGTAATCGAAATATGAAACGAGAAAATCTAATTTTTTTTTGCTTTTTTATATAAAAGTTATCCATAATCAATCGTCTTTTTTCAACATAAATCCACAACAAAAGTTATTTACAAAAAATACTATTTTTAACTTATTAACAACCGTTTATTACTTTCTTGTTTAGCTTTAAAATAAACGTTTTACCTCACTAAAACTATGTTGATAAAACGATATAAATAAGATAAACTATAAAATCAAGTAAATAAAATTAAAGTTATTATACTAATTAACACGCTATAATAACCATCATAAATTAATTTAAATTTAAAATTTCTTTTTGTTGTTTTTAATAAGTGTTGAAAACTTTTGAATTTCAGAAAATAAATAGAATAGATTCCTACGGAATGATAAAATTGTATTCTATACTATTTCTAAATTAGTATTTAAGTTATTTAAAATTTCTTTTACTATTTTAAAATCTTTAGGATGAACTTTTAATTGTATTCCGCCATAAGCGTAACTTGCTAGAGGATTCACAGATACTAAATTTTCATTTTGAAACAAATAATGTATTCCTTCATTATCTAATATAGACTTTAATACTATTATTTCGTGAGAAAAATTAAATATAGCAATAGTTTCAAATTCAGTCATTTTATTTGTTTAGTTATTATAATTCATTCAAATTTAAACTAAACTTTTGAATCTATTCTTCTTCTTTATTTTTATTTAAAAGTTATATTTTGGATAAATCTTTCTACTTAATCCTTTAATCTTAATACTTCTTCGTAATTTTAAACCTTATTAGATAAAGAATATGAGTAAATTCCCAAAAAAGTTTGGAAAAAAAGAGAAAACTTTCTCTGAAAAGATTTTAAAAATACTATCACAAAACGCAAATAAAACTTTCAATTACAAGCAAATATGTGCTGTTCTTGAACTGAATGATACTAAAAGCAGAAACGAAATTATAAAAGACTTAAAAATCCTTGCTGCTCAAAAAGTTATTATTGAAAGCGACCCTGGAAACTATTTAGTAAAAGCAGTTAGCCAGGATTACTATAAAGGAACTATCGATATGACTTCTCGTAGAACTGCTTACTTTATTTGCGATGAATTTGAATCGGATGTTTTTATTCCTACAAATAATCTAAACCATGCTTTAGATAAAGATAAAGTAAAAGTTTATGTTTATAACCGACGAAAAGGAAAAAAACCGGAAGGGGAAGTAATAGAAATTTTAGAAAGGTCAAAAACTGAATTTGTTGGAGTTATTGATATCCAAAAGAATTTTGCATTTGTATCTACTGCCAATGCTAAAATGTACACCGATATATTTATATCTAAAGACAAATATAACGGAGCAGAACAAGGTGATGTTGTTGTGGTTAAAATTGAAGATTGGCCAAAAAAAGCCGATTCTCCTTTTGGAACTGTACTTAAAGTTTTAGGTAAACCTGGCGAACACAATACAGAAATTCATGCTATTCTTGCTGAATATGGTTTACCGTATGATTTTCCTATAGACGTTGAAGTATTTGCACAAAAAATAGATACTTCTATTCATGCCGAAGAAATTTCAAAACGTCGCGATATGCGGGATACATTAACTTATACAATTGATCCTAAAGATGCTAAAGATTTTGACGATGCTTTGTCTTTTAAAAAATTAGACAATGGAAATTACGAAATTGGAATCCATATTGCGGATGTTTCGCATTACTTACAAGAAGGAACTATTTTAGATGATGAAGCTTATAATAGAGGAACTTCGGTTTATTTAGTGGATAGAGTGGTGCCTATGTTACCAGAAGTTTTATCTAATTTTGCTTGTTCACTTCGTCCAAATGAAGAAAAATATACTTTTTCTGCTATTTTCGAAATAGATTCTAAAGCGACTGTTTTAAACCAATGGTTTGGTAGAACTGTAATTAATTCAGATCAACGTTTTTCTTATGAAGAAGCACAAGTTATTATCGAAACTAAATCAAATAAAATTCCGGCAGAAATTTCGTTAACAGGATCCGATTTTATTGCTTCTGATGCAATTACCGAAGCGACTTTAAAATTAGATGAATTAGCAAAAATTCTTCGAAGAAATAGAATGAATAACGGAGCTATATCCTTTGATAAAGTAGAAGTTAAATTTAATTTAGATGAAAACGGAGAACCAGAAGGTGTTTATTTTAAAGTTTCTAAAGATGCCAATCATCTGATAGAAGAATTTATGCTTTTAGCAAATAAAAAAGTTGCAGAATATATCGGAAAACAAAAGAAAACCTTCATTTATAGAATTCATGATGAACCAAATGAAGATAAATTATTTGCAATGCAAGCTTTAATATCAAAATTTGGATACAAAATAGATTTACGCGACAAAAAAGATATTTCTAAATCGTTAAACCAATTAATGTCAGATGTTAACGGAACAAAAGAGCAAAATCTTATAGACACTTTAGCTATCCGGACGATGAGCAAAGCCAAATATTCTACAGATAATATTGGTCACTATGGATTGGCGTTTGACTATTACAGCCATTTTACATCCCCAATTAGACGTTATCCAGATGTTATGGTACATAGATTATTGCAATTTTATTTAGATGGAGGAAAAAGCGCAGATGCTGATATTTATGAAGAAAAATGTGAGCATTCGTCCAATATGGAAAGTTTAGCAACCAATGCCGAACGCGATTCTATCAAATACATGCAAATTAAATACATGCAAGATCATAAAGACCAAGAATTTCTTGGTGTTATATCAGGAGTTACCGAATGGGGAATTTATGTTGAGATTGTAGAAAATAAATGCGAAGGTATGTGTAGAATACGTGAAATTAAAGACGATTATTATACTTTTGATGAAAAACAATATGCATTGGTTGGAGAAATTTCAAAACAATTATTACAATTAGGCGACGAAGTTTACGTTAAAGTAAAGAATGCGGACTTAGTAAAAAAACAATTGGATTTTACTTTTTTAAGAAAAAACGAATAGTATGAAAAAAATAGTTTATAGTTTATTATTAATCAGTTCAATAGCATTTTCTCAAAAAGAGAAAAATGTAGGAGATTTTAATAAAGTAACCGCTTTTGATAGAATAGATATTACTTTAATTCCAGCAAAAGAGAATAAGGTAATTCTAACCGGAAGTGGTTCGGAAGAAGTAGAGATTGTAAATAAAAATGGCGAATTAAAAATAAGAATGCCATTAACTAGATTATTAGATGGTGATAATATTTCTGCAACAGTTTATTATATTAAAATTAATGCGTTAGAAGCTAATGAAGGTTCAAGAATAACTAGTGAAGCGGTAATTAACTCTACTTCATTTGATATTAAAGCAAAAGAAGGCTCAGAAATTAAGATAAATCTTCAGGTAGACAAACTGACTGCAAGAGTTGCTAATGGATCTAAAATTCAACTTTCAGGATCCGCTAAAAATCAAGATGTTTTAGTTAATTCGGGAGGAATATATGAAGCAGAAAAACTAGTTACTAATCAAACGGTTATTACAGTTAATGCCGGTGGTGAATCGGATGTTTATGCTACCGATTTAGTGGAAGCTAAAGTTCGTGCAGGAGGAGATATTATTATTTATGGAAAGCCAAAGCAAATCAACCAAAAGATAGTTGCAGGTGGTACAATTAAAGAAGCAAACTAGATTTTATTTTATTTTCTAATTAATAAATACTAATTTGCATACTAATTTATTTAAAAATAAATATGTTACAAGACATTGCTGCTGCTATTATCCCTGGTTTTATTTTAAGTTTTATGATTGGCCCAGTTTTCTTTGTATTACTGGAAACAAGTGTGATTAAAGGTATTAAAGCGGCAATTTTATTTGATTTAGGTGTAGTTCTTGCAGATATTATCTTTATATTGATTGCTTATTTTAGTAGTTATCGATTAATTCAAAGTATTAATGATGACCCCGCATTATTTATTTTTGGTGGATTAGTGATGTTAACTTATGGTATAATTTCACTTATAAAGAACAAAAAATCGGAAAAAAATCCAGACGAAGAAGATACCTCGGAATTAGCTAAAAACAACTATCTTTCTTTATTTATTAAAGGTTTTTTCCTAAATTTTATTAATGTTGGTGTTCTAGGCTATTGGTTATTAATTCTAATTACAATTGGTCCCAGATTAAAATTAGAACCAACAAGAATGTTTACTTTTTTAGCAACCATGGTGGTAACTTACTTTGTTACTGATATTATTAAAATACTTGCCGCTAAACAATTACGAAATAAATTAAATGCTAAAAACATTCTACTTATCAAGAAATTTATAAGTATCATTTTAATAATTTCCGGAGTTTTTATATTATCCCAAGGATTGTTACCTAAAGACAAACAGATAGTTACTAAAGTTGCTGGGGATATAGAAAACAATAGATAATATTATTGCTAAAAACATAAAAAAATAAGAGCTATAATTCTTTTTATTCATATCGTCAGGATTCGAGCATAACTTTAATTTATTTTTTCTAAAAATTTAACACAAAAAAACCACAAGTTTCCCTGAAGGTTTTAGTGTTATCGTCCGGATTCGAGCATAACTTTAATTAATTTTTTCTAAAAATTTAATATATAAAAACCTCTAGTTTCCTTGAAGGTTTCAGTGTTATTGTCCGGATTCGAGCATAACTTTAATTAATTTTTTCTAAAAATTCTCCACAAAAAAACCCTCAAGTTTCCTTGAAGGTTTCAGAGGCATCGTCCGGATTCGAACCGGAGTAGGAGCTTTTGCAGAGCCCAGCCTAGCCGCTCGGCCACGACGCCAATTATTTATTGGATTGCAAATATATAAAACTATTGATAATTAACAATTTTTATATATCTTAATTCTTAATTGTTTTTTAAGTTCTATATTCTTCCATTTCAATAGTCACCGCTTCAACATCGCCACCAATAGGCGGATTTAGCTTAGAAACAGATAATATAATTCGAGAAATAGAAGGGATTTCTTTAAAGATTCTCACAATAATTCTGTTAGCTACATGTTCTAACAATAAAGATCGAATCTCCATTTCTTCTACCACGATTTGGTTTAATAATACATAATCTACAGTATCTTTTATATTATCCGATTGTGCAGATTTACGTAAATCGGTTTTAATTTCAAGATCCACTCGGTAATCGGAGCCAATTTTTCCCTCTTCTTCCATACATCCATGAAAGGAAAAAGTTCTTATATTTTGTAATTTAATTATTCCCATATTTTTAGTTGTTCATTATTAATAATTAATATTAAGTATAAAAAGTAAATAAAATAACATCTATTTTTTATTCGTCTATTATCTATCGACTAAATTTTTATCTTTGCTAAAATTACAAAATAAATATGTCAACCGAAGAGAAATCACTTCATTTTATAGAACAAATCATAGAAGACAGTTTAGAAAGCGGTTTTCCAAAAGATAAACTACGTTTCCGATTTCCGCCTGAACCAAATGGTTATTTACATATTGGTCATGCCAAATCTATATGTTTAAATTTCGGACTTGGATTACGATATAACGCACCAGTAAATTTGCGTTTTGATGATACCAATCCCGCTAAAGAAGAGCAGGAATATGTTGATGCTATAAAAGAAGATTTACTTTGGTTAGGTTTCAATTGGGCAGAAGAGCGTTATGCTTCAGATTATTTCCAACAATTGTACGATTGGGCTGTATTGATGATTAAAAAAGGTAAAGCTTATATTGATAGTCAATCGTCTGAAGATATGGCAACACAAAAAGGAACACCAACCCAACCGGGAGTGGATGGACCGTATAGAAATCGTTCTATAGAAGAAAATTTAACTTTATTTGAAGCTATGAAAAATGGAGATTTTCCAGAAGGAAGTCACGTTTTGAGAGCTAAAATTGACATGACTTCTAAGAATATGTTGCTGCGCGATCCCTTGATGTACAGAGTCTTACACCGTCACCACCATCGCACAGGTAACGATTGGAAAATATATCCAATGTATGATTATGCTCATGGTGAAAGTGATTATATCGAACAAATTTCACATTCTATTTGCACCCTAGAATTTGTAATGCACCGCGAATTATACAATTGGTTTTTAGATCAAATATACGATGCATCGAAAGTGCGTCCAAACCAATATGAATTTGCTCGATTGAACTTGAATTACACCGTAATGAGCAAACGAAAATTATTACAATTGGTTAAAGAAAATATTGTAAACGGTTGGGATGACCCTAGAATGCCTACTATATCTGGTTTGCGTCGTCGTGGTTATACGGCAAAATCGATTCGTAATTTCTGTGAAACAATAGGTGTTGCTAAACGCGAAAACGTAATTGATGTTTCGCTTTTGGAATTTTGCTTACGCGAAGATTTGAACAAAACTGCTCCACGAGTTATGGCTGTTTTAGATCCTGTGAGGTTGGTAATTACTAATTATCCTACAGGGAAAGAAGAGTGGTTGGAAGCAGAAAATAACCAAGAAGATGAAACTGCAGGTTATAGAAAAGTACCGTTTTCTCGTGAATTATATATTGAAAGAGAAGACTTTCTAGAAGTTGCTCCGGCTAAATTTTTTAGATTAAGTATCGGAAACGAAGTACGTCTTAAAAATGGTTATATCATTAAGGGAGAATCTGTTACTAAAGATTCCGGTGGCGTTATTACTGAAATTCAAGTAACTTATGATGAAGATTCTCGCTCTGGAAGCGGAAGTGAAGCTAGTAAAAGAAAAGTGGCAGGAACCCTACATTGGGTTTCTATTTCGCATGCAATTGAGGCTGAAGTTCGACTTTACGATAGATTGTTTATTGATGAAGCGCCTGACTCACACAAGGAGAAAAACTTCTTAGATTTTATGAATGAAACATCATTAGAAGTGGTAAAAGGATTTGTTGAACCAAGTCTTTCGGAAGTTAAAGCTAACGATAAATTCCAATTCCAACGATTGGGTTATTTTAATGTAGATAAAGATTCAACAGCCTCAAAATTAGTTTTTAATAAAACCGTTGGACTAAAAGATGCCTGGGAAGAAAAAGGTAAAAAAGAAGAAAATTTATTGATGAATACCTTAAAGGAAATCAATAAATATGTAAAAGAAAAAGATGAAATTACTACCGATATTATCCTAAAATCAATAATAGATAATATTAAAAGCATCGATAATTATAGTTTAATTATCAACACAATTGTCAAGAATATAAAGAATGATAATAATGCTTTATTGTTTGCCAATTTAATTTTGAAATATTCTGACAAAGTAACTTCTAAAGATATAGAATTAGAACTTGTAACAAAATTATTTTCGATGTCTTTAAAAAGTCAATTGGTCCCTGTTAGAATTTTAGTTGTAGGAAATTTAAAAGAAGATTCTGAGAATTTACATAATTTTCAAGTTCAACTATCCGAATTAAAAAATTCTGAAAAAAATGAAATAGTTTTAGAATTATTGAAAACAATCTAAATTTTATTAAAATAGATTTTACACATGAAAAACTCACTTGACGGTGGGTTTTTCTTATTATTAATAAAACCTATTGTTATTTGTTTTAGATAGAAATTTTCAATTAAAAAAAGCCTTCGTAGATTGATTATAATCGACTTTTATTAATCTAACAGCTCTAATTGATGTTTTAGATTTTGGCTTATTAATTGGCTTTAAAATGAGTTTTACTCCTTTAACGACATATTAACATTGTGACGTTATTTTTTTTGTAACTTTAGTATTATTAAATAAAAAATTATGTCAAGTAAAACAAGTAGTAGTTTAATTGCCCTTTTGGCAGGAGCAGCAATTGGAGTTGGGTTAGGAATTTTATTTGCTCCTGACAAAGGGTCTAAAACAAGAGAAAAAATTAAAGGAAATTTAGACAACCTTAAAGAAGAAGCTAAAAATAAATGGGAGTCTCTTGAAGATGAAACTAAAGAGAAATATTCTAAAACTAAAGACGACTTGAAAGAAACGGTTGAAAATTTACTTTCTAACACAAGTTATAAAGCTGAGGAAGCGATTTCATTTTTAGAAGAAAAATTAGCAGAGTTAAAAACACAAAACGCCAAACTACAGAAATAATGGCATTTGAAGAACTAAAAGAAAATACCCAAGCTATTCAAGAAAATTCCAAAGCCTATTTAGAAAGTAGCATTGCTTATTATAAACTTTGGGGTTTTAAAGTATTTATGAAATCTACTACCTTAATTCTCAAACTATTGTTAGTTTCAATTTGTTTGTTGGTGGTTTTACTTTTTGTTTCTATTGCAGTCGCTTTGTTTTTAGGAAAACTTTTGGATAATTATTCGTTAGGTTTTTTAGCGGTTGCCGGAATTTATTCTTTATTGGCATTATTAATATTTTTAGTAAAAGATAAAATCGTAGAAGGACCAATTCTTGAGAAATTTTCGGAAATCTTTTTTAATGACTAATTATGGCTATCCAAAAATATTCATCCTATAAACAAATTGAAGAAGATTTAGAAATTCTAAAATTAGAAAGGGAAATTTATTATCAAAAAACTTTTTTGAGTATTGATAAAACTAAAGAAAGTATTCTTCCATCTAAATCGGTTTCTTTTTTAGGAAACTTATACGATAAAGTTTTTTCTGGCACTTACGGAACTGTTTTAAAGATTCTAATTCCATATCTAATAAATTGGTATATAAATAAAAAGAGAGACGATTAAGTCTCTCTTTTTAGTTTTAATATTATTTATATTATTCAGGACTAGAAGTGTCCGACGGATTGAAATCAATTGAGGTATTATCAGATTTTTTTACTCTCTTAGTTTGTTTTTTCATCTGCTCACCAATAATGTTAGAAGCCGTAAAACTAGTCACCATACTGTTCAACATTTCACTTGCCACTTGTGGTGAATTTGGCAGTAAAATTAAATTAGAATTCGTATCTGCGCCAATAGCTTGAAGCGTATCATAATGTTGTGTTATTACAATTAACGCCGAAGCTTCCTGCGAATTAATACCTACTTCATTTAATACTTCTACACTTTCTACTAAGCCACGAGCAATTTCTCTACGTTGGTCAGCAATACCTTGGCCCTGTAGTTTTTTACTTTCGGCTTCGGCTTTTGCTTTTGCAACTATTCTTATACGTTGTGCCTCACTTTCAAACATGGCGGCTGTTTTTTCTCTATCGGCAGCATTAATTCTATTCATAGCATTTTTTACTTGAATATCTGGATCTATATCAGTAACCAAAGTATTAATTATATCGTAGCCATAGGTCATCATTGCTTCATTTAACTCGCGTTTTACACCAATAGCAATATCGTCTTTTCTTTCGAAAACATCATCCAAAATCAACTTTGGAACCTCAGCACGAACTACGTCAAATACATAAGCGGTAATTTGATCGTGGGGATATTCCAATTTGTAAAAAGCTTCGTAAACATTTTCTTGAATTACTTTGAATTGAACCGAAACTTTCATTTTGATAAAAACATTGTCTTTAGTTTTGGTTTCAATCATAACGTCCAATTGTTGGATTCGCAAGTTTACACGACCTGCAATTCTGTCAATTAAAGGAAGTTTTAATTGCAATCCTGAGTTTCTTATGTTTATGAATTTTCCAAAACGTTCAATAACAACAGCGCTTTGCTGTTTTACAGTAAAAAAAGAACTAAACAAAATAATCAATCCGAAGATTAATAAAAAAATAATTAATGATTCCATGTTATTTGATTAAGGATAAGTATTGATTATACGTTAGTTATCAATAAAAGTTACAATGTCAATTTATATTGACTTCTTTTATTACAAACTAGCAATCGCTTTTTCCAATCGTAAAATGGTTTCTTCTTTCCCAATGACTTCTATAATATCAAATAGGTGAGGTCCTTTCAGGGCTCCAACTAAACTTAATCTAAATGGCTGCATTACTTTTCCCATTCCAATTTCGTTTTTGGACATCCAATCTTTAACAATAGTTTCAATAGAAACTGAATTGAAATCTTCTATACTTTTTATTACCGAAATTAACTGCCGCATTAAATCTGGAGTTTCAACTTTCCAGTTTTTAGATGCTTTTTCATCATATAATGTTGGAGCAATGAAGAAATAATCAGATAATTCCCAAAATTCGGAAACAAAATTGGCGCGTTCTTTTATTAAGGAAACTATTTTAAGTACATCAAGAGAGGTTGAGACACCCTTTTCAGCTAAAATAGGAAGGTACGATTTTGCCAAACTTTCATTAGTTTGTTCTTGTAAATAATGGTGATTGAACCATTTGTTTTTTTCTGGGTCAAATTTTGCCCCTGCTTTGTGAACTCTATTCAAATCGAATTTTTCACACAATTCTTCCAAAGTAAATATCTCTTGTTCGGTTCCGTCATTCCAACCTAATAATGCTAAGAAATTTACTACTGCCTCAGGGAAGAATCCTTTTTCCCTATAGCCAGATGAAATTCCATCTTCCGTTTCCCATTCTAATGGAAATACTGGAAACCCCATTTTATCACCATCGCGTTTGGATAATTTCCCGTTTCCTATTGGTTTTAAAATCAAGGGCAAATGAGCAAATTCTGGTGCTTCCCACCCAAATGCTTTGTACAGTAAACTGTGCAACGGCATGGATGGCAACCATTCTTCTCCTCGAATTACGTGGGATGTTTCCATTAAATGATCGTCTACAATATTGGCCAAATGATAGGTTGGCATTCCGTCTGACTTGAACAATACCTTATCGTCTAATAAATTTGTTTCAAAATTTATGTCTCCACGAATTATGTCCTTCAAATTCAAAGTTTCATTAGTCGGAGTCTTAAATCGGATAACATAATCTACGCCAGCAGTAATTCTTTTATTTGTTTCTTCTTTAGAAATTACTAATGAAGTATCCAATCTCTCTCTATTATGCCAGTTGTAAATAAAAGTTTTTCCTTCGGCTTCGTGCTGTTTCCTTTGTGCATCCAAGTCTTGGGCAGTATCAAAAGCATAATAAGCCCAACCTGAATTAATTAATTGGTCAGCATATTGTTTGTAGATTTCTTTACGTTCCGATTGTCTGTAAGGACCAAATTTTTCGCTTTTCCCAACGGTCTCACTTGGCGCTATTCCTAACCACTCAAGGGCTTCCATAATATAGGTTTCAGCACCAGGAACAAAACGATTTTGATCGGTATCTTCAATTCTTAGGTAGAAAACGCCATTATTTTTTTTTGCAAATAAATAATTAAATAGAGCAGTTCTAACACCGCCAATATGCAAAGGTCCAGTTGGACTTGGTGCAAAACGCACACGAACTTGTTTTGACATTTTAGTAAAATTTGACGCAAAGATAATCAGAAGTTAGATGTTTAATCTTTCAAATATTCTAAATTTCTTCTTTAATAAAGAATTAACTTTTATTCTAATTAGAAATTATTACTTTTATCGGTTATAAATAAAGTAGCATTAATTTTGGAACAACAGAATCTAATTTATCATAAACTTGAACAGTTTGTCAAGAAGTATTATACCAACGAATTGCTTCGCGGAACTATTTTATTCATAGGAATAGGTTTGTTGTATTTTATTTTCACCCTTTTTATAGAATATTTCCTTTGGTTAAAACCAACAGCGAGAACTATTTTGTTCTGGACTTTTGTAATTGTTGAGTTTTTTCTTGTCCTGCGATTTATTTTATTTCCAATATTCAAGTTATTAAAACTTCAAAAGGGTATTAATTATGACGACGCGTCTAAAATCATTGGTAACCATTTTAGCGAAGTAGGCGACAAGCTTACCAATTTTTTACAATTATCTAAAGACTCTAATACTTCCGAATTGCTTATTGCTTCCATAGATCAAAAAGCAAACACTCTGCAACCAATTCCTTTTGGTAACGCAGTTAGTTTTGGAACCAATAAAAAGTTTTTACCCTTGGCGATAATCCCTATATTGTTTTTTGTATTTTTTTATTTATCTGGAAACAGCAATCTTATTTTGCAAAGTTTTAATAGGGTGGTGAATTATAAAGAACAGTTTTTGCCGCCAGCGCCATTTGAATTCCAAGTTTTAAATAAAATCTTACAAACGGAACAAAATAAAGACTTCCTATTAAAAGTAAAAACGGTTGGGAAAGTTGTGCCTGAAAACGCTATGATTTTTATAGGTGATGAAAGTTATTTTATGGAAACTACTAAGTCTGGAGAATTCCAATTTGTGATTCCGAAACCTAAAGAAAATATAGAGTTCCACCTAGAAGCCAATAGCATTGCTTCTAAAGATTATGAGTTGAATGTGGTTACGGTTCCTTCCATAGCCAATTTTGAAATGGTGCTGAATTTCCCGGGATATTTAAATAAAAAAGCAGAAGTTATCAAAGGAACCGGAAATGCTGTTCTTCCAGAAGGCACTCGCGTAACTTGGAGAATGAATACTTTGGCGACTCAAAAGGTGGAATGGTTGGACGCTACCGCAAAATATCCTTTTGTTAAACAAGATAATCAGTTTTTGTTATCTAAAAATATCAATCAAAATACCGATTATCAAATAATTACTTCCAATACTAAAATCCAGAATTACGAGAAGTTAAACTATCAAATCTCTGTAGTAAAAGATCAATTTCCAACTATAGCCGTGGGTAATGCTCCCGACAGCCTTAAAATTGAAACAAACTATCTTTTAGGACAAGTTTCAGATGATTACGGGCTTTCTAAGCTACAAGTCGTTTACTATCCAAAGGATAAAATTGCAATGGCTAAACGCGCAACTATTGCAGTAAAGCGTGATGTTTACGATCAGTTTGTATTTGCTTTTCCAAGTAATCTTCCAGTAGAAGAAGGAGTTTCTTATGAATACTTTTTCGAGATTTTTGATAACGATGCGCTTCATAATTTTAAGAGCACAAAATCATCTACTTTTTCTAACAGAATTGCTACCGAATCTGAAAAAGAAGATCAAGTTTTGCAACAACAAAACGATAACATTAATTCGTTGGAAAAATCGCTCAAAACGCAAGAAAAGCAATTGAACGAAATGGAAAAGTTGCAAAAAATGGGCAAGGAGAAAGACAATCTTGAGTTTAAGGAACAACAGAAAGTTAACGATTTTTTAAACAAACAAAAGCAGCAAGACGAATTGATGAAAAATTTTGCTGAGAAAATGAAAGAAAATCTTGATAAAGTTAAAACCGATAAAAAAGACGAGGTTAAAGAACTTTTAAAGGATCGTTTGGATAAAGTGGACAAGGAGATTGACAAAAACAAAAAATTATTAGACGAACTTCAAAAGCTTAACGAAAAATTACAAAAAGAAGAGTTGTTTGACAAAATGGACAAGCTGAAACAACAAAGTAAAAATCAAACTAAAAGTTTGCAACAATTAGTAGAACTAACTAAGAAATATTACGTTGAAAAGAAAGCTGAACAAATTGCCGATAAGTTAGATAAGCTATCAGAAAAACAAGATAAATTATCTGAAAACGAAAAGGAAAACACAACTGAAAAGCAAGAAGAAATAAATAAAGAATTTGATAAAATTCAAGAAGAATTAAAAGAATTAGATAAAGATAATAAGGAATTAAAAACTCCAGTGGAACTTCCGGACACTACTCCAAAAGAAAAAAGTATCGACGAGGATTTAAAGAAAGCATCAGACGAACTTAAGAAAGATTCTAAAGCAGGAGCTAAGCCTAAACAAAAAAGCGCTTCCAAGAAGATGAAGCAAATGAGCCAAGAGATGCAATCGGAAATGGAGATGGGCGAGCAAGAACAAATGGAAGAAGATGTAGCAATGCTAAGACAAATTTTGGACAATCTTTTAGCCTATTCTTTTTCTCAAGAATCGGTTATGGGACAGTTTAAAGGTTTAAAAAGAGGGTCGCCTTATTTTAATAAAAATCTTAAAATACAGCAAGATTTAAAACAAGAATTCAAGCATGTAGACGATAGTTTATTCGCACTTTCTCTTCGTAATCCAAAGATGTCTGAAGGGGTGACTACTGAAATTGGTAATGTTCAATATAATGTAGATAAAGCAATTCAATCTTTGGCAGATGCCGATGTTTCAAAAGGTGTTTCCTACCAACAGTTTGCAACTAGTGCGTCTAATAAATTGGCAGACATGTTGGCCTCAATATTATTTAATATGCAAATGTCCATGAAGATGTCGGGTTCTGGAAAAGGAAAAGGCATGCCCTCACCAGGAAAAGGATCAGGAGGAGATTCGCAATTGCCAGACATAATTAAAAAACAAGGTGAACTAAGCGAGAAAATGAAAGACGGCATGAAACCTGGGAACAAGCCAGGAAATAAACCTGGAGAAAAGCCAGGCGATAAACCCGGAGAAAAACCTGGAGAAGGAAAAGACGGCAAGGATGGTAAAGATGGCAAAGGTAAGCAAGGGAAAGACGGGAAATCAGGATCTGGAAGTTCTGGCCAAGGAAATTCTGATGGAGAGAACGGTCAAGATGGAGAAGGCGATGCCAGAGCTATTATGGAAATTTACAAAGAACAGCAGCAACTTCGCGAAGCTTTACAAAACGAATTAAACAAGCAAGGCATTGGCGGACAAGGTCAAAACGCGTTAGAGCAGATGAAACAAATTGAAAAACAATTATTAAATAAAGGTTTTAATAACGACGTATTGCAAAAGATATTGAATGTAAAATACGAAATGCTTAAACTAGAAAAAGCGCTTCAACTTCAAGGAGAAGAAAAGAAGCGCCAGTCGGAAACCTCTAAAAAGGAATTCACAAATAGTTCCAATGCGCTTCCTGCGCGTTTGCAAGAATATCTAAATAGCGTCGAGATTTTAAATAGACAAACCTTACCTTTGCGTTCCAATTTCAACCAGAAGGTTCTAGAATATTTTAAATAAATGATCAGTTTTAATTACGAAAACGAATTTGAATTATCCAACGAAGACCAAATAGCAACTTGGATTTCACTGGTTATTTTATCTGAAAACAAGAAAGAAGGAGAGATAAATTATATTTTTTGTGACGATGAGTATTTACTTAATTTAAACGAACAGTATCTGGATCACGACACCTTGACCGACATCATTTCTTTTGACTATTCTGTTGGAAATGAGCTACATGGAGACATTTTCATCTCCACAGAACGCGTTATTGAAAATGCTGCCGATTTTAATGTCACATTTGAAGAAGAACTACAAAGAGTACTTGTTCACGGCGTATTACATTACTGCGGCTATAAAGACAAATTGGAAGATGACGAGAGGCTAATGAGAGCTAAGGAAGACGAAAAAATTAAAATGTTTCACGTGGAACATTAGTTTTTTGAAGCGAATGGTTTGGTCTTTATTAGGAATGGTAATTCCTGCCTTCATTTCAATCTTGCCTCATAAAGGCAAGGATTTTCTTTTCAGTCAGGGCTATTAGGTATTCTGTATTGAATTTTTGCAAATGTTCCATGTGGAACACTAAATTAAAGTTGGGTTTTCGGCCTCCCGAATCCCTAAACTAAAAACGAAATTAAAATAAATGTTTAACACATACGATGTAATTGTAGTAGGAGCAGGACACGCAGGTTGCGAAGCAGCAGCTGCGGCAGCCAATTTAGGCTCACAAACTTTATTGGTTACAATGAGTTTGCAAAACATAGCGCAAATGTCTTGTAATCCTGCAATGGGAGGAATAGCCAAAGGTCAAATCGTTCGAGAAATTGATGCGCTTGGCGGATATTCGGGAATTGTTTCCGATAAAACCGCTATCCAATTCAAGATGCTTAACAAGTCCAAAGGGCCTGCTATGTGGTCGCCAAGAGTACAGTCGGATAGAATGCGTTTTTCAGAAGAATGGCGTTTGATGTTAGAGCGAACTCCTAATCTAGATTTCTATCAAGAAATGGTTTCTGGTTTGATTATTAATAACGGCAAAGTAGAAGGTATTAGAACTTCTCTTGGAATTGAAATCAAAGCGAAATCAGTTGTATTAACCAATGGAACCTTCCTTAACGGATTAATTCATATTGGCGATAAACAATTCGGCGGAGGACGTGCAGGAGAGAGTGCTGCTTACGGAATTACTGAAGATCTATTAAAAGCAGGTTTTGAAGCAGGAAGAATGAAAACAGGAACACCTCCTAGAGTGGATGGCCGTTCTTTGGATTATTCTAAAATGAATGAAGAGGCAGGTGATATTCGTCCAGATAAATTTTCTTATTCGGATGAAACGAAGCCATTAGTTCACCAAAGATTATGTCACATGACGTACACTTCTTTGGATGTCCATGATATATTGAGAGAAGGATTCGATAGATCTCCTATGTTTAATGGCAGAATAAAATCCCTTGGACCAAGATATTGCCCATCTATTGAAGACAAAATAAATCGTTTTGCTGATAAAGAAAGACACCAATTGTTTATTGAACCCGAAGGATGGGACACCTGTGAAGTCTATGTAAATGGTTTCTCTACTTCATTACCAGAGGATATACAGTTTAAAGCATTGCGATCTGTAGTTGGATTTGAAAAAGTAAAGTTCTTCCGCCCAGGTTATGCTATTGAATACGATTATTTTCCTCCAACACAATTAAAACACACCTTAGAAACTAAATTAGTTGACGGTTTGTATTTTGCTGGACAAATTAACGGAACAACTGGATACGAAGAAGCAGCTTCACAAGGATTAATGGCTGGAATTAATGCTGCTTTGAAAGTTCAGGAAAGGGAAGCTATGATTTTGAAACGTGACGAAGCATATATTGGAGTTTTAATTGATGATTTAATTACCAAAGGCACAGAAGAGCCCTACCGTATGTTTACTTCCCGAGCAGAATACAGAACTCTTTTAAGACAAGATAATGCTGACGCTAGACTTACTCCAAAAGCGTTTGAATTAGGTTTAGTATCCGAAAAAAGAATGCGCAGAATGGAAGAAAAATTTGCCGCCAGTGATGCAATGGTTTCCTTTTTTAAAGAAACAAGTTTAACGGTTGCTGAGACAAATCCAATTTTAGAAGAAAAAGGGAGTGCTCCAATTGTACAAGCCGATAAAATGTTTAAGGTTTTTTCTCGTCCTCAAATTGAGCTTAAAGATTTCTTAAAATTTGAAAAAGTTGCGGCGTATGTAGCAGAAAATAATCTTGACAGAGAAGTTTTAGAACAAGCCGAAATTCAAGTTAAATATTCGGGATATATTGAAAAAGAAAGAAACAACGCAGACAAGCTTACCCGATTGGAAGACATGAAGATTCCGATTGATTTTGATTATAATAAAATTAAATCTATGTCAATAGAAGCAAAACAAAAGCTAACCAAGATACAGCCAATTACCATTTCTCAAGCTTCTAGAATTAGCGGAGTTTCACCTAGTGACATTTCTGTATTGTTAATCCACATGGGTAGATAAAATCTTGACGTCAAATATTTAATATTACAAATCTAATATTAATTTGTTCCACGTGAAACAAGCTTTGTCATTACCTATTATTAAAGACATTTTAATGAATTTATCTAACACTAAACATTTTTTAAACGTAATAGATTATTCTGTTTCTCAAGAAACTTTCGAGTTATTACACGATGAAGAATTGGACTTGTTGATTACAAATCCACAACCATCGTTAGAAAAACTTCCAAGTTATTACGAAAGCGTGGATTACATATCGCACACGGATGGCAATAAATCGTTGTTCGAAAAAATGTACCAGTTTGTAAAGTCAATTGCGTTAAAGGATAAGTTAAAGCTAATTAATATACAATCTTCAAAAGGGAGAATTTTAGATATTGGAGCAGGGGTTGGTGACTTTTTAAACGTTGCAAAAAATGATGGTTGGGAAACCATCGGAATAGAACCAAGTGACAAAGCAAAGGCTATCGCCAAAAGTAAAGGCGTTTCTTTTGTAGAAAGTTTATCCGAATTGGAAAGTAATACATTTGATGTAATTACTATGTGGCACGTTCTAGAACACGTTCCGGATTTAGAAAATCAGATAAAAGAATTAAAACGATTAATAAAACCAAATGGAACAGTTATTATTGCGGTGCCAAATTTTAAATCTTTTGACGCTTCATATTATGGAAAGTTTTGGGCAGCTTATGACATTCCAATTCACTTATGGCATTTTTCTAAAACAGCAATTAAGAAATTATTTGCTAAAGAAGATTTAGAATTGAATGAAGTACTTCCAATGAAGTTTGACAGTTTTTATGTTAGCTTATTATCTGAAAAATATAAAACTGGAAAAATGAATTTTATAAAGGCTTTTTTCATCGGATGGAAGTCAAATTGGAAAGGAAAACAAAATTCTGAATATTCTTCACATATTTATGTGTTAAAAAACGTAAAATAGTTAAATTAAACACTTTCACACGACTAAAAATACAATAAACATCAAATAACACCCCAAAAACAAGAAGCTCGCTTAAATCGTTTTATTTTAAGTCAATTTTGATAGAGAATGATTATATTGGATTAATAAACAATAGTAAAATCTTATAAACATAAAATGAAGTCATTTATATAACTTTATAACTTTTAAGTTTAAATTTTTATACTTTTGGCAAATAGTAAAATTAAATATAAATAGTAATGAAAAAATTTTTAGTAGGTATTTCGATTTTGGTTGCATTTGTTTCGTGTAATAAGACAACAGAGGCGAAAGATTTTAAAACAGCTTACATAGATACTAATAAATTATTAGAAGAATCTACTGAAGCTAAAGATATAAAAGCTAAATACGAAGCAATTGCCGAAGAAAAAGGATCCCGCTTAAAAGTGGAAGCAGATAAATTGGAAGCTGAAAAAAATACTTTCCAGGCTGCTGCACAAAAAAACGGCCAAGAATGGGCACAACAGAAATATAGTGAATTGCAACAAAGAGAACAACAATTACAATATACACAACAAGGGTTGGCGCAACAAATTCAAGGACAACATGGAGCTGAAATGGACTCTGTAGTAGTAAAATTTAAAAAGATATTTAAGGATTACGGGAAAAACAAAGGGTACGATTATGTTTTTGGAACTGGTGAAGCTGCAACAGTTTTGTTTGCTAAAGACCAATATGATATTACTAAAGAGCTTATTAAAATAGTTAACGATAAATACAAAACGGAAGCTAAAAAAGAAGATAAACCTGCGGCCAAAAAATAGTTACGTTTATAAATTAACAATAAATCCAAATTCTAAAACTATCGTTTTGGGATTTGGATTTTTATTTGTAATTTAATTCTAGATTTTAAAAATTTATATCATGGAGTCTTTATCCGCCGAAGCAATTTATGTTTTGCAATTTATCAACCAAACCAACAAATCAGTATTCCTTACAGGGAAAGCAGGTACAGGAAAAACCACGCTGCTTAAGGAAATAATTAAGTCAACACATAAAAATACAGTTGTAGTCGCACCAACCGGAATCGCCGCTTTGAATGCTGGTGGAGTAACAATTCATTCCATGTTTCAGTTGCCTTTTGGTGGATTTATTCCTGCTAATAACGTAGAAGCTCATTTTTCGGATTCCTTAAAATTTGAAACAAAAGATACTTTACGGCGTCATTTTAGAATGAGTGCTTTAAAGCGGCAAGTATTACAAAACATGGAATTGCTTATTATTGACGAAGTGAGTATGCTGCGTTCGGATTTAATGGATGCCATTGATTTTATGCTGCAAAGTGTTCGCAAAAAGAGAATTCCTTTTGGTGGAGTTCAAGTTCTTTTCATTGGTGATTTATTACAACTTCCACCAGTAATTAGAGAGGAAGAATGGCGCACTTTAAGACAATATTACAAAGGAAAGTTTTTCTTCCATTCTCATGTAATTCAAAATAATCCACCGTTATATATTGAATTGTCTAAGATTTTCCGTCAGTCGGATGAAACGTTTATAGAATTACTTAATAACTTAAGAAACAATAAAATAACTTCAGAGAATATTAGTTTTTTAAACCAATACGTACAACCAAATTTCGATTTAAAAGCCAATAAAGGATATATTACTTTGACCACGCATAATGCCAAAGCAGATACTATTAATTTGCAGTCCATTACAGATTTAATTGGAAGTGCTACTCGATATCAAGCAAAAATAACAGGAGATTTTCCTGAAAAAATATTTCCTTTAGAAGAAACATTAGAATTAAAAAATGGCGCTCAAATCATGTTTATTAAAAACGATTTGTCTGCTGAGAAAAATTATTTCAATGGCAAAATGGGCTTTGTAAAATCGATTTCTAAAGAAGAAATTTGGATTCATTTCCCAGAAGAAAACAAATCTATTGAAGTGGAACGCTATGAATGGCAGAATATACGCTATTTTGTAAATGAAAACACCAAAGAAATAGAAGAAGAGGTTCTAGGAACTTTCGTACATTATCCTATAAAATTAGCTTGGGCAATAACCGTTCATAAAAGCCAAGGATTAACCTTTGACAAAGCAGCGCTGGATGTATCGCAGGTATTTGCTCCTGGACAAGCATATGTGGCTTTATCGCGTTTGCGCTCCTTAAATGGTTTAGTTTTGCTTACTCCTTTAAAAATGAATGGCATTTCTAACGATGATGATGTTATGGATTATGCTTCCAATAAAGCGACTAATGAAATATTGGAATTAGAATTAAAAAATGAAACCAAAGAATTTATCCACAGTTATTTAAAAAGTAGTTTTCACTGGATCGATCTTGCCCAAGAGTGGCGTAACCATAAATTTAGTTATATGGAAAGCGATAAATCGATTAAATCCAAACATAGCAAATGGGCAACTCAGCAAATGGAATTTTGCGAATTGCTTTTAGATCCCGCAAGTAAATTTATGTCGCAGCTTAATAAATTATTTGCTTCAGAAATTATTGATTATACTTTCATAAACGACAGAATTCAAGCGGCTTATGGTTATTTTTATGATAAATTAGACCGCTTAGAATATGAAATTTTATATAAAATAGAAGAAATAAAAAGGGTTAAACAAGTAAAACAGTTTTACGATGAATTGTTGGTTTTAGAAGAATTGCAAACCAAGTCTATCTTGCAATTAATGAAAGCCAAACGATTGACTGAAGCAATTATCAATCAAAAAACAATTAGCAAGGAAAGCCTTCATTCTTCAGAAATAACCAATTATAAAGCCAATAAAATAGAACTAGTGGTTGAAGATTTCAAGAGAAATAATCTAAATTTAATTGCCGATAAAGTAGAGGTGAGTTATTATGAACCTAAGAAAAAGAAGACCGAAAAAACTACCAAAAAATCGACTATTCAGATTACTTATGAATATTGGATAGATAAAAATTCTATAGAAGAAATAGCTAATTTACGAAAATTAACCGTCGGAACTATATTGTCGCATTTCACAAAACTAATTCAAGATAAGGCAGTTAGTATTAACGATATTATGCCAGAAGACAAAATCGAAGCACTTACAAAAGCATTTTATGGTTATAAAGAAGAGTCGTTAAATTCAATGAAAGAACAACTTGGCGATGCCTTTTCTTGGGAAGAATTGCGAATGTTTAAATCTAGTTTGAATTAAATTTATTTGTTTAATCTGATTTTACTCGGGCTTTGATATGTAGAAAAAACATCTAAAACATAGATTCTATATTCTTCAATTCGATAAACAATTTTGAAGTTCCATTTTGGAAAAAAAACGAATAGTTTTGGAATTATATATTGGTTCTATTGGATTTTTCTCTAGAAAAACGTTTAATTTATTTCCAATTTTAAAACAGTATCCAAAACCAAACCTGCATTTTGAGGACTTTCTTCAAAAATATAGTCGTACATTTCTTGAATTGAAATTAAAGATTGGGTTGGCCAATAATCCGGTTTCACTTCCGAATAATTTTATTTTTTGCCTCTTATGTTGTGTACCCCATTTCACCCGAATCGGATGCAATCATAATTTCATCCAAATGATTTTTATACTCTTTAACGGTAAAAGGTTTTCCTGAAGTGGAATAAGTATAGATTTCACTATCTAGCAACTCTTCTATTTGAGATAATAATTTAGAGTTTTGAACATCTAATATTCTGTGAACTATATTTTTACGTTGTGTTTCTACATTAATACTTCAAATTCATAAAATATTTTGATTTACTAAGTCTACCCCAACAAATAAACTCCCAACACTGCAGGAACGAAATAAATAGCAATGGTTTTAGCACCCTCATAATCTTTTACTAATCGTTGTCCGAATAGCATTAAAAGCAGCGATATACACGAAAAAACTGCACCATAAAAACCAAATTCTCTCCCGCCGTTAATGTAAAGTTCCAAGCATCCCAAAACACATAAAATACCAGCAATGAGTTCTACTAACAATAAGATTCCGGTGGCAAAAGGCACCATATTTTTAAGAAAAGTTTTTTCAAATACCGGAATTAACCAAGCCATTGTGTCCTTCCAATGAAAGATTTTCTCATGAGAAGACATGATAAAAGTAATAGCCAGAAAAACAAGTAAAAGTATAGAAGTAGCGTTATTCATGATGTTATTTTTTATGAATTAATCGAGTCAGTTTTATAGATAAATCGGTTAATATTATTTTGGCATTTCCATTGCGTTCTATGTGATAAGAGGCATCCGAAAGTTCTTTAAAAATATCCGAAATATTGTTTCCGTTTACAAAAGGAGCGAAGTTTTCTAGTTTAAATTTATCTACCGTAGGCTCTATATAAACCAACTTATCCGCTTGGTAATTAAGCAATAATGCCTGTCGAAACATATCAATACAATAATTTAAAAACTTCTTTTGTGCTTCTCTTCCTAGACTTGCAATTTGGTCACTCCAAGCAATCAAATCCTGAATTGCAGCGGCATTTCCTTTGGCTCTAAAGGCTGCACGAACCCAGTCTACAAACCATTTCTCAAAAGGCAATTCGTCGTTATCTTCTTTAAGAATGTGAAGGGCTTTATTGTAATTTCCTTGTGCTTGGTGCGCAATTTTTAAAGCTGTTTTTTCATCAACATTTTCTTTAGAAATCAAAGCTTGGGTTATTTCACTTTCTGGCAATCCATTAAAATGAAGTACTTGGCAACGGGAAAGAATAGTTTGAATAATATCTTCTTCATTTTCAGAAATTAAAATAAAAACTGTTTTATCCGTAGGTTCTTCCAGAAGTTTTAAAAGTTTATTCGACGCTGCAATATTCATTTTATCGGCCATCCAAATAATCATAATTTTGTAGCCACCTTCCAGTGATTTTAAGGCTAACGATTTTAAAATCTCAGTAGCATCGTCTACACGAATTTCCCCTTGTTTGTTTTGAACTCCTAGAATTTTATACCAATCAAACAAACTACCGTAAGGATTTTCATTTAGAAATTTTCTCCAATCTTGAATAAAATCAATACTTTTAGGTTTCGATTTTACATCCTCAGTGGTTACTGTTGGATACACAAAATGCAAATCGGGGTGGGCTATATTGTTGAATTTTAAATTACAGGCTTCATTTTCACCTGAATTTTCGCCTCCTGAATTCTGGCAAACAATATATTGCGCATAGGCAATTGCTGCAGGCAAAGTTCCAGATCCTTCAGGTCCAACAAATAGTTGTGCATGAGGAATTCTGCCTTGACTAGCACTCTTTATCAAGTGATTTTTAATGTGTTCCTGACCTAAAATTTCTGAAAAAAGCATAAGCAAAGATACTATAAAATAGTAACAAACATAAATTTTCCATACTAGCGAACCTTTTTTCTAAACCAATAAATGCTGTTTTATATTAAAAAAACAAAATGTCTATATTTGCATTTCATTACTAATTTACTACTCACTTTCTTATGAAAACTCTTTTAGATTTTAATTTCAATAACAAAAAAGCATTAATTCGTGTGGATTTCAACGTTCCTTTGGATGAAAATTTCAAGGTGACAGATGCTAACAGAATTGAAGCGGCAAAGCCAACTATAGATAAAATTCTTTCCGATGGCGGAAGCGTAATTTTAATGTCCCACTTAGGAAGACCTAAAGGAAAAGAAGATAAATATTCTTTAAAACACATTATTGCTTCGGTTTCTGAAGTATTAGGAGTACCAGTTCATTTTGCTTCTGATTGTATTGGTGCTGTTGCTCATAAAGCTGCTTCCGATTTACAACAAGGTCAAGTTTTGCTTCTAGAAAACCTTCGTTTTTATGCCGAAGAAGAAGCTGGAGATGATGCTTTTGCAAAAGAGTTAGCATCACTTGGAGACATTTATGTAAACGATGCATTTGGAACTGCCCACAGAGCTCATGCTTCAACAACTATTATCGCGCAATTTTTTCCTAATCATAAATGCTTTGGATTGCTTTTGGCAAAAGAAATTGAAAGTCTGAATCGTGTTTTAAACAATTCGGTAAAACCAGTAACAGCTATTCTTGGAGGATCTAAAGTTTCTTCTAAAATCACAGTAATCGAAAACATTTTAGATAAAGTAGACCACATGATTATTGGAGGCGGAATGACCTTTACATTTATCAAAGCTTTAGGAGGAAAAATAGGAAATTCTATTTGTGAAGACGATAAAATGGATTTAGCAATTGAAATTTTACAGAAAGCAAAAGAGAAAAATGTTCAAATTCATATTCCTGTGGATGTTGTTGCGGCCAATGCTTTTTCAAATGATGCGCAAACTCAAATTGTAGATGTAAGAGAAATTCCTGACGGATGGCAAGGTTTAGACGCAGGACCAAAATCGTTAGAAAACATCAGAAAAATAATAATGGAGTCTAAAACCATTCTTTGGAACGGACCATTAGGAGTTTTCGAAATGGAAAATTTTGCAAACGGAACTATCACTTTAGGAAACTACATTTCCGAATCTACCGCCAACGGCGCATTCTCTTTAGTTGGAGGAGGCGACTCGGTAGCAGCAGTAAAACAGTTTGGCTTGGAAGAAAAAATGAGTTATGTTTCTACTGGCGGAGGCGCCATGTTGGAGATGCTGGAAGGAAGAATTTTACCCGGAATTCAAGCTATTTTAGATTAAATTATTGATTTTAACAATAATTAAACATTTTAATGCGTTATATATCAGTAAGTTTGCAATTATCCAATTCTTACGGAAACGTAATTATTGAAAAAAATTATTATGAATATAAAAAATAAAATTACAACTGTCCTATTGGTAGCTTCTGCCTCTTTTTATGCACAAGAAGCTGTTAAACCTCAGGATTCTATTGTAAAAAAAGAATTTAAAATCTCCTATCTAGACTCTATTAAATCTACTTTCGTATCTGATGAAATTGCTACTTGCATTGACAGTCTTTGGATGAAAGAGCTTACCGCGTTAGATGTTTATGGTGAGATGTGTTCGGATATAAAAAACGTTAATGTAGATCAAAAAGTTGATTTTGAATTACCAACTGAATTACTAAAAGAGCGCTTGAAAAAAATGGACGAGAAATCGCCATTCAACATCGAGTACAATATTGGTTTGGAAAATGTTATCAAATCTTTTTTGAAAAACAGAAAGAAAGCTTTTGAAAGATTATTGGGTGTTTCGCAATATTATTTCCCTCTTTTCGAAGACGAATTAGCCAAAAACAACATTCCACTGGAAATAAAATACCTTGCAGTGGTTGAATCTGCTTTAAATCCTAGAGCAGTTTCAAGAGTTGGCGCTACGGGTTTGTGGCAATTTATGTACCAAACCGGAAAGCAATACGGCTTGAACATTGATTCGTATGTTGATGAACGAAGTGATCCTTTAAAAGCAAGTCAAGCAGCATCCGTTTACATGAATAACATGTATAAAATTTTTGGTGATTGGGATTTAGTTCTAGCTGCTTATAATTCGGGTCCGGGCAATGTTGCTAAAGCAATACGACGTTCTGGAGGGCAACAAAATTATTGGAATATTCGAAAAAATCTTCCTAAAGAAACTCAAAATTATCTTCCTGCTTTTTTAGCAACTATGTATATTTTTGAATACCACAAAGAACACGGGATTGTTCCTAATAAAGCGGTTGCTAATCTTTTTGCCACGGACACCGTTGCTATTAAAAACCACATGACTTTTAAACAAGTTTCCGAATTATTGGATGTTTCAGTTTCTGAAATTCAGTTTTATAATCCGTCGTTTAAAAGAAATGAAATTCCGCACATTACCGGAGAAACCATTTTCCTTCGTTTGCCAAAAAACAAAATTGCGATTTTCACATCTAATGAAGATAAAATTTATGCTTATTTAAATCATGAAGAAGGCAAAAGAGAAAGGCCAAACGAAAGATTAGCATCTGTTAAACGAAATGATTCAACTAATACGTCGTTCCAAGAAAAAGAATTTGTTACTAGGTATAAATATCATAAAGTCCGTAAAGGAGATGATTTAAATGAAATTGCCGACAAGTATAACGTCTCGGTCTCCGATTTGAAAAAATGGAATTATTTAAAGTCGAATAAAGCTCCTAAAGGGAAAAGTTTGAAAATACTTTCTGTTGAGCGTATAGCCTTTAAAGAAACAAAACAAACTGTCGCAGACACTTCTGTTAAACAGACCATAGCAATTAAAGACAAAGTAAAGGCAGTTGTTATTTCAGAACCTAAAATTGAAAAAGTATTCAAAACCGAGAAAGTTGTTACTAATAAAGAAGTAACCAAAACACACAAGGTTAAAAACGGTGACAATCTAGGAGGAATAGCTTCTAAATATGGCGTATCTGTTACAGAAATAAAAAAATGGAACAAAATAAAAGGGGATAATATTGGTCTTGGCGACAACATTAAAATTATCAAAACAGAGAAAGTTACCACAATAGTTAGAAAAGAAGTGAAACAGCCGCTTGTGGAACATAAAGAAGATATTGCGGTAGTAGAACATAAAACTGCAAAAACGGAAAATGTAAAAATACACGACAAATCAGATTCTACCTCTAAATCCGAAAATTATTATGTAGTTGCTAAAGGAGATAATTTATTTTCTATTGCAAAAAAGAATAATGTAAGCGTTGAAAACCTTAGAGAATGGAATACAATTATAGATAATAATGTAAAAGTAGGCTCCCAATTAATTGTATCTAATGCCAGTTTAGCGGAAGCTAAAGAGGAGGAAACTAAACCTAAAACGGAGCTTAAAAACATTGAACACATTGTTGAAAAAGGAGAACATCTTGTAACTATTGCAAAAAAATTCAATGTTACGATTAATGATCTTTTACAATGGAATTCGTTATCCGATACTAATATTAAAGTAGGTGAAAAATTGGTTGTTGGAAAAGAAGAAGTTATTAATTTAAAAGGGAAAATCTCTTCAAAAGACGCTTATACATCTAAAGATAAAAAAATAAAAGAAAGTTTATACCGTGTTAGAAAAGGTGATACGTTACTTAAAATAACTCAAAAATTCCCCGGAGTTACTATTGCCGACATTAAAAAATGGAACAATATTAAGGGCGAGCACTTAAAACCTGGAATGAAATTAAAAATAAACGGATAATACAAAAATCTTCTATAAATTTGGGCTTTATTTCTTACTATGAATAAAGCCCATTTTTTATTGCTACTAACTGCAATTGCCATCACTTCTTGCAATACGAAAGAAAAGAAATTAGTGAACGAAACGTCTGGTAAAACCAATGAGGTCTCGGTTATTATTGATGATGAGCTATGGAACGGAGAGGTTGGCGATAGCATGAGAAATAAATTTGCTTCCCCAGTTTTAGGACTTCCACAAGAAGAACCAGTTTTTGCTTTAAATCAATATCCGGTAAAATTGTTAGAAGGCTTTATGACTAATAGTAGAAATATTATTTTCGTTAAAAAAGAAGCCAAAAGTCAATTCCGAATTGAAAATAATGAATATGCTAATCCGCAGATAGTGGTTCATATTTCTGGAAAAACAGTGAAAGAAATTTTAGACACTATCCAAAATAACGATTCGTTAATTATTACTAAGATCAAAGAATCGGAAATCAAAGTTTACCAAGAAAAAATTAAAAGCGATTCCCTTTTTGATGTTTCTAAGATCAGGAAGAAATTTAACGTGCAATTAAATATTCCTATTAAGTATAAAATGGTTTTGCGTGGGAAAAAATTTATCTGGCTTAAAAAAGAAATCACCAGCGGAAATCTGAGTTTAATTTTTTATCAAATACCATTTACCAGCATTAAAGACAACAATAATGCCGTTAAACGAATTACCCGTATTCGTGATTCCATAGGAAGGATTTACATTCACGGCTCTGTTCCTAGAACAAGAATGGTTACGGAGTCTGCATTTTCTCCTTATCTTACCAAAACTAGAATTTATAATAAACCCACTTTTGAAACCAAAGGAAATTGGGAATTATTAAACGATTTTATGAATGGTCCATTTATTAATTATGCTATTTTGGACCAACCAAACCATAGAATTTTGGTCATAGAAGGATTTTGTTACGCTCCTTCCAAACAAAAAAGAGATTTAATGTTTGAACTAGAAGCCATCATAAAATCAGTACAATTTTTGAAAAAGAAATAAAACCCCTTAATTAGTATCATGCAGGAATCCATAAAGTGGAAAATAAAGCGATTTAACGAGCTTTCTCTTCAAGAACTATATTCTTTGTTAAAACTCCGTTCACACGTCTTTGTGGTGGAGCAAAATTGCGTTTATCAAGACATTGACGGCAAAGATGAAAAAGGGTTGCACTTAATTGGGGTATTTAATGAAGAAATTGTGGCTTATGCACGATTATTTAAAGCAGGAGATTATTTTGAAAATGCCTCAATCGGCAGGGTTGTAATTCATCCAGATGCTCGAGATAAAAAATGGGGACACCAAATGATGCAAAATGCAATTGAAGGAATTGACAGCCATTTTAATTCGAAACAAATTACTATTTCTGCTCAGTTATACCTCAAGAAATTTTATGAAACTCATGATTTTGTACAAACTAGCGAAATGTACTTAGAAGATGATATTCCACATATCGAAATGAAACGAGGGTAGTTATATCTTAGTAATAACTAATTCTACTCTACGATCATATTCTGGCTCCTTTCCAAGAGGAACAGTATTACCATATCCTTTAAAAGTCATTCGGGTTTTAGGAACCCTACGAAAAGCCAAATATTTATATACTGCTTCAGCTCTATTTGTTGATAATTGTCTTTTTTTAGTATCTTTATCTATAGCCTCTTTTTGATTTGGTGGAGTACAACAGACGTGCCCTTGAATTTCAAATTCAAGATTTTTATACCGTAAGGTTAGTAGTGCTATTTTATCCAAATTAGTTTTTGCTTTGGATAATAAATGGCTGCTTCCTTTGTCAAAAAGGATATTTTCAAGGTAAATATGATCGCCAACAACATGATTTTTTTGAAGCATATCATAAACTCCCGGCAACACTAACTTTGGTAATTCTTTTAAATTTATCACTATGTCAACACGGCGATTTTTTGATCGCTTTTCAGGAAGATTTTCCAAAATATCATCATCAATAAGTATCTTGCCCTTTCCTTCAATAGTAACTATAATTTTATTTTTAATTCCGTTTTCTGTTAGTTTGTATTCAATTGTACAAGCTCTATTTGCAGACAATTTAAAATTATAATCATCTTTTCCGATATCGTCGGTATAACCAAAAATCTCAATAGATTCAATTCGTGTAGAATCTGTATTTTTAATGAAATCAACAACCTCGTTGGCTTGTTTTTCATCTAAAGAATATTTGTCAAATTCAAAATAAACTGATTTTACGGCTTCTTCTTGTCCGTATGCTAACCCTAAAAAAAGCAGCGTAAATAATTGTAAAAATCGGAGCATTACTTTAATATTTTATTGTATTCTTCTGGGTTGGATAAAATAGAAGTTGCCTTAGCAATTTCAACATTATTTTTCAGATAATATTGATATAATCCTTCTTTATATTGGTACCGTTTAATGATCTCCTCCAAAATTAATTTCTTAATTTCTTTTTGGTTTTTATCCAATAATGCTTCTTCGCTTTTTTGTAAAGCAGTCATTAATTGATCATATTGTGCTTGAATAGTCTCATCAATTTTTTCCTTTTTAGCTTTTTCCAAAGTGACTTTTAAGGCTAATTCAGTTTCGGTATCAAAGTTTATTTTTTCTCTTTTTAAAAACGCTTTAAAGTCGGAATAATCAGCATCTGTAAATGTTGGTATCTTATCGCCAAGATTCGGATTTTTATAATAATAGTAAGTAACGTAATTAAAAATTCCATCGTTTTTTTGTAAAACATCGGCAATTGTACTTGTTTTTGTATCGGCTAATTCCACGTCTGGCTGAATTCCACCTCCATCATAAACCGTTCTTCCCTTCTTGGTTTTAAAGGCGTTGTATTTAGATGCATCTGTTCTAACCGCTTTTCCATCTTGGTCTTTATGCCAGTAATCTAATGCTTGAATACATCTTCCCGAGGGAGTGTAATATCTAGAAATAGTAACTTTTACTTGGGTGCCATAGGTCATGTCTATTGGGCGTTGTACCAACCCTTTACCAAAACTACGACTTCCCACAACTACCGCTCTGTCTAAATCTTGTAGTGCTCCAGACACAATTTCAGATGCCGAGGCACTTTTTCCGTTTACAATAATTACCAAAGGAATTTCTAAATCAATAGGTTCGTTCGTGGTTTTATAGATGTTATTATACTTTGGATTTTTAGATTTTGTAGTTACAATTACTTCCCCTTTCGGCACAAAAAGATTGCACACATTAACCGCTTCGTTTAATAAACCTCCTGGATTACCTCTTAAGTCTAAAACAATTTTTTCGGCACCATCCGCTTTAAGTTTTTCTAATGCTTCTTTGGTTTCTTGAGTAGTTTTTCTATTGAAAACGGTTAGGGCAATATAACCTGTTTTGTCATCAATTTTACAGAAAAAAGGTACCGCTTTAATTTCTACTTCATCTAAAATAATTTGGGCAGTAAGAATTTTTCCTTGACGGATGTATTTTAAATCAACCTTAGTATTTTTCGCTCCTTTTAGCAATTGCGTAGCATCGTCTTTAAAATCGGCAAGTACTATATCACCAATTTGAATTATAGCATCTCCGGATTTCAAATTAGCTTTATCCGCAGGAAAACCTTTATAAATTTCTTTTACAATTAATTTATCCTCTTTACGAGTCATTACCGCACCTACTCCTGTGTATTCACCGGTATTATTGATTTTAAACTTTACAACATCTTGTTCGTTAAAATAATTGGTATAAGGATCTAAATCGGCAAGCATACTTTTAATGGCTTTATCCATTAATTCTGCAGGATTTACTTCATCTACATAATTTTGATTTATAGTTTTGAAAAGTGTCGTAAAGATTTCAATTTGCTTAGCTATTTCAAAAAAGTCGTCTTTGAAACTTGCCGCAACAAGAAAAAACCCAGAAGCTACAACTGGAAGGATATATCTTTTTTTAAAGTAGGTGAGCATGGTATTTTTTTATTTTCTAAATTTTTGCTTGCGAATAAAATTTTCTAGATCAAATATACTATTAAACAATTAACATCCTAAAATTATACTATTTGGTTTTTTGTAATAACCCATTTTTCAAATAATTCTAACGTTTTTTCATTTATTTCTTGATAACTCAATCGTTCTTTAGTTTGATAAAAAAACATCATTGCATAAGGCTTGTCTAAATTATCGTATAATAAATGTTTATTCAACCTATAACATTCTCTCAAAACACGTTTGAAATAATTTCGATCTACTGCATTTTTGAAATTTCTTTTAGAGACCGAAACGCCGAATAATAATTTCTCTTCAACTTCCTTGGTGGGTGCATACACAAGGCGCAAAGGAAATTTAGAAATAGATTTTCCTTCTGAAAAAAGTAAATCTATAATCTTCCTGCTCTTTAATTTTTCGGTTTTTGGATAGGTAAAATCTTTATTTTCAGTCAAAATTATTTGGAGTTATAAATGTTATAAACCATTTTCAAATCGTTATAGTTTATATAAAACTGCATCCTATTATTTTCTTTTTTTCGGGTAGCGATAAGAATTACGCATTTTGTACCACCATTATCGGTACAATTAAACCCTAAAGTATCATCGTTTTCATTAGAAACTTTTTCTAAATAAGAATCAATTTTATATAATTGTAACTCTTTAGAATTAACAATAAAACGGTCTTTTTTACTATCTAAAGTAATTAAAACCTCTGCTTTTTTAAAATCCGACCATTTGTTCCAGGCACCTTTTTCGTTTTTGTCCATTACACTTAAGCTGCTGGTTTTGAAACGATACACTTGCGCCGTCGACTTTTGAAAACCAAAACAAAGCACAATAAAAATAAATATATAGCGTAGAAATTTCATAATCTAAATTTAATAGGTTGTAAAACTACAAATTCTATTCTAAAAATAAAGCGTTCTGGAAGAGAACGCTATTTGAATTATTTTATTTCAAAACTATTATTCTCTGGCTTCACATCGGCCATTAATCCACTTGGGTCAATAGTAATTTTTTTGATTTTATCTTTTGATTTAGATAGGATAAAAGAATAATTTTGGTTACCCCATGTCCAATCTTTTAAAATGGTTCTCGTAATTTCGGGATTTGGATTTTCTTTTTCAAAACTCATCATCCGCAACGGAATATAAAAACTCTCTTTGGATCCATCGGTATATTCCACCAATAAATCAATTGGCATTGGCGTTCTTCCTATACGTTCTAAAGATATTTTGGTTCCTGTTACACTCTCTACATTTTTAATACCATAATCAATTGTATTAAGGGTTTTTGTCCAATCAGTTAAATACCAATCGAGGTTTGCTCCCGAAACGCGTTCTGCGGTGCGTTTAATATCGTTGGGAGTGGGATGCTTGAATTTGAAATCTTCAAAATATTTTCTCAACGTTTTCATTAAATTACCTTTTCCGATGAGGTACTGCAATTGCGCTAAAAAAACCTCTCCTTTGCTGTAGGATGCAATGCTATAGCTTCTATTTTCATCATAGCGATCACCGTGGGTAGAAAGTGGTTGCTCCTTGCCAGAATTAGCTAAGTTTATATAACTTTTTATTGCTCCTTCAAATGGGTTTGCCGATTTAGTTGCAGCCAATTCATTCAATCCTAAATCTTCTATAAAGGAAGTAAAACCCTCATCCATCCAGGGGTGTTTGCTTTCGTTGGAAGCCAAAATATGTTGAAACCAAGAATGTCCCATTTCATGAGCAATAACACCAACCAATCCATCGAAGGTTCCCTCTCCCAAAATCAAGGTGCACATAGCATATTCCATTCCGCCATCGCCGCCTTGAATCACCGAATATTGTAGGTAAGGATATTTACCAACAATTTTATTGTAGTATTCCATCAACTGCACTGTTTTAGGTTCGGCTTTTTTCCAGTTTTCAATTATGTTTGGATTGTTTTTATAGATAAAATGTAAAGTCGTCCCAAAATAAGTAGAGACCACATCGTGAATGTAATTTTTATCGGCAGCCCAAGTAAAATCATGCACATTAGGCGCAATAAAATGCCAAGTTAAAGTCTTTTGTTTTTTAGGAACGTTTACTACAACGTCTTTGTCTTGGTAATTAAATCCAATTTCATTTCCGTTTTGAAGATATCCCGAACCACCCAAAAGATAGTCTTTGTCAATGGTGATTTTTACATCGAAATTTCCCCAAACTCCATGAAATTCTCTAGCAATATAAGCATCGGCATGCCACCCTTCGAAATCAAATTCGGCCATTTTTGGATACCATTGCGCCATAGAAAGTTCTACTCCTTCTTTATTATTTCTCCCCGATCTACGAATTTGAACGGGAACTTGTCCAGTAAAATCTAAAGTAAAGGTGGTTGATTTTCCAGGAAGAATAGGTTTTACAAGTGTAACTTCTAGAATGGTTTCCACTTCTTTTGCAACCGCAGTAACACCATCTTGTTTGAAATTAGAAACATGTAAATACCCAATTTCATTAGGTTGTAATTTGGAAATTCTACTTTCTTTTATTTCTTTATCGCCAACTTTGGTTTTGGTAATCATTCTACCATCAGGATCTTTTATGGTTTGCAAACGCAGGTCCATTTCACTTCCGGGTTGGAAGGCATTATTGTATAAATGGTAAAATACACGGCGTAAAGTATCCGAGGAATTATTGGTATATACTAATTCCTGTTTCCCAAGGTATTGGTAGTTTTTTACATCCACTGCAACTTCCATTTTATAGTCAACATGTTGTTGCCAATAGCTGGAACTTTGTGCAGTTAGTTTAGGAGCAAACAGTCCAATAAGAAAATATAAAAGTAATTTGTTCATAATTTAAAAGAAAAAAAGGAAGGGGTTAGCCTTCCTTTCTGTGTGAATTATTTTATTTTTTATTTTTTACTTTTGCCGACATTTTTTCAGCCATAAGTAAAGCATTGTAAGCGTTTACAATTTTACCAGAAACGCAAGTAGTTGCAAATGGCATTGAGATTTTAGTTTCATCTACTGTAACGGTTTCATTAATTGTAGTTCCTGAATCCATCAAAATGTGTTTTACTTGCGATGCAGAAAGTTTTGGGTAATACGAACGAATTAACGCTGCAACTCCAGCTGCATTTGGCGATGCCATAGAAGTTCCTTGTTCGTACTTGTATTTATTATTTGGAACGGTAGCATAAATCTCCATTCCAGGAGCAAAAACATCTACATTTTTAGCACCATAGTTAGAAAAACTTGCTACAATTTCTTTACCATATTGATTATTTAAAGCACCAATAGTTAATAAATTATCAGAAATTTCTTTTCCGTTAACTTCATCTGTTGGGAAATTTGGCTCAGTATCTACGCTTTTAGAGTCATTTCCTGCAGCATGAACAATTAAAACGTCCTTACTTGCAGCATATTTAATAGCGTCCCAAACCCATTCTTTGTGCGGAGAATAATCTTTACCAAAACTTCCGTTAATTACTTTAGCACCATTATCTACCGCATAACGAATTGCAAGAGCGATATCTTTGTCGTATTCGTCTCCATTTGGTACTGCACGAACTGCCAAAATTTCAACATTTTCTGCAACTACACCATCGCCCCCTTTTCCGTTTCCACGGATTTGAGCAATTATTCCTGCAACGTGGGTTCCGTGAAGCGCATCTTCTACATTAGGACCTTTAACATTTCCGTTACCGTAGTGCGTTATTTTCATATCATCTGGATTATCGCCCACTATTCTTCCAGAATAATTTACATTTAAATTATAGTTTAATTGTCCATAAACATAATCAACATAAGAATTAATTTCGTCTTGAAATCCATCTCCGGCTTGAGCAGCAATTCTAGACATAATAGTTTTACTTTTTAAAAGATCTGCATCTGTTGTGCTTATTGATTGCAAATCCTCTAAAGTATATTTTTCTTTTTTCAAATAGGCTTTAATGTCTTTATCTGCTTTAGAAAGCAGATCAACCTGTGGTTTTTGCGGCTTTAATTCTGTTAATTTTTTATCTAATTCTGCTTTTGCAGCTTTGAAAGTTTCTGAACCGTCATCCCCTTTTTTCACGATACGCGTCAACTCTAAATTTTCATTAGTTGCTTCACCAAGAAAGTTCCATCCGTGAATATCATCTATAAATCCGTTTTTGTCGTCGTCAATGTTATTGCCTGGAATTTCTTTGGTATTTGTCCAGATCTTTCCTTTCAAATCTTCATGATCAATATCCAAGCCCGAATCTATAACACCTACAATAATCTTGGTGCTTTTTTTATTTTTCAAAAGTTCCGAATAGGATTTATCCACACTCATTCCTGGGATAGAATCCTTTTTTAAATCCAAATCGCTCCAACGTTGCTTTTGAAGTTCTGTTAATTCTGATTTTTTAGCATAAAATGTGCTCGCGGTTTGTTGTGCATTTATTGAAGCACATGCCATAAGGGTTAATGCCGAAATGTAGAAAGGGTTTAGTTTCATTTTTTGTTAAATTTATTTGATAAACGGTATAAAATTATTGTCTTTAATTATAATTTCCGAAAGTATTAACACTAAATTAAGATGTCTTCGCACCGGAAAACTTCTTTTAGTCTAACACCTTTTTCTGTTTTTTCTACGGTTATGATTTCGTTATGGGCATCGTGTTCTAGAAAAAGAAACAGATTTTCATCAGCGGCCTGGGTAAGAAACTTATTTTTTTCGGGCATAGTTAATAATGGTCTTGTATCGTATCCCATAACATAGGGAATAGGGATATGCCCTGCAGTGGGTAATAAATCGGCTGGAAAGCAAATGGTTTTTCCTTGGAATTCAATGTAAGGCACCATCATTTTTTCGGTATGCCCATCTACAAAGAAAACACCAAAACCCAATTCTGATTTTTCTACAAAATCGCCTTCAACTCTTTTGATGAAATTAAGATGACCACTTTCTTGCATCGGAATTATATTTTCCTGCAAAAAAGATGCTTTTTCCCTAGGATTTGGCTTTGTTGCCCATTCCCAATGTTCTTCGTTTGTCCAATAGTTGGCATTTTTAAAAGCCACTTCATAACCCGTTTTATCTTTATTCCAATTTATGCTTCCACCACAATGGTCAAAATGAAGATGGGTCATAAAAACATCGGTAATATCTTCCCGGTTAAATCCATATTTTGCCAAAGATTTGTCAAGCGAATGAGTTCCCCACAAAGAATAATAACTAAAAAACTTATCCGATTGTTTGTTTCCCATCCCAGTATCAATGAGAATTAATCGGTTGCCATCTTCAATTAAAAGGCAACGTGCAGCAATATCAATAAGGTTATTTTCATCTGCCGGATTGGTTTTATTCCAAATCGTTTTTGGTACCACGCCAAACATCGCACCGCCATCTAATTTAAAATTGCCCGCTTCTATAGGATATAGTTTCATGTTTGAAATCATTAAAAGTGTCGCAATTTAGTAAATAGGTTGGTTTGATTAACGTGAGAATCAATTTTTTCTATTTAATTATACGTTATAAAAATGTTATTGAATGCTGAAAAAAAGGATATTTGTAGTAACTTTGTCCTTTATTTAGACAAATTCAAAATAAGCCATGAAATAAGAACAGAAGGAAAGCTCAAATAAACAGAGTTTTTCCATTGGAATTACATGACTTCTATAAAAATAAATAAAAATAATGTTATGATAAAAGTTTCTGATACAGCAAGCAAAAAAATCATCGATATGATGCAAGACGACGGATTTAATCCTTCGCAAGATTACGTTCGAGTAGGCGTAAAGAGCGGTGGTTGTTCGGGTTTGTCATACGAATTAAAGTTCGATAAAGAATTGGGAGAAAACGATAAGGTGTTTGAAGATAATCACGTAAAAATTGCCGTGGAAAAAAAATCTTTCCTTTATTTAGCAGGAACAATTTTAGAATTTTCAGGTGGTTTGAACGGAAAAGGATTTGTATTTAATAATCCTAACGCTAGTAGAACTTGTGGTTGTGGAGAGAGTTTTTCACTTTAAAATTAATTATTTGAGTCATTAATGATAATTATCCTAATGGTTTTTAAAAAAATATAATGTCAAAATATACAGAGGACGATTTAAAAATAGAATTAGAAACAAAAGAATACGAGTACGGATTCTATACAGAATTAGATTCGGAGACGTTTCCAATTGGGTTAAACGAAGACATTGTGCGTGCCATTTCTTTGAAAAAAGAAGAGCCACAATGGATGACCGATTGGCGTATTGAGGCTTTTCGCGCTTGGCAGCAAATGACGGAGCCTGAATGGGCAAATGTACATTATGAAAAACCAGATTTTCAGGCGATTTCATACTATTCAGCACCTAAAAAAGCAGATCCAAATAAAACACTAGACGATGTTGACCCCGATCTTTTAGAGATGTACAAAAAGTTAGGGATATCCATTGACGAACAGAAAATGATGAACAATGTTGCAATGGATATTGTAGTTGATTCGGTTTCGGTGGCTACGACTTTCAAAAAAACATTAGCTGAAAAAGGTATAATTTTTATGAGTATTTCCGAAGCAATTCGTGAATATCCAGAACTAGTTCAGAAATATTTAGGAACAGTGGTTCCTCAAAAAGATAATTATTATGCCGCGTTGAATTCGGCTGTTTTCTCTGACGGAAGTTTCTGTTACATTCCTAAAGGCGTTCGTTGCCCAATGGAATTGTCTACGTATTTCCGTATCAATCAAGCCGGCACAGGTCAATTTGAAAGAACACTTTTAATTGCCGACGCAGGTAGTTATGTTTCCTATCTTGAAGGTTGTACTGCACCAAGTAGAGATGAAAATCAATTGCACGCTGCTGTGGTAGAATTAGTTGCAATGGAAGATGCCGAAATTAAATATTCTACGGTTCAAAACTGGTATCCAGGAAATAAAGAAGGAAAAGGCGGGGTTTTTAATTTTGTTACCAAAAGAGGAATATGCGAAAAAAATGCAAAAATCTCCTGGACGCAAGTTGAAACGGGTTCTGCTGTAACCTGGAAATATCCATCCGTTGTTTTGAAAGGGGATAATTCTATTGGTGAATTTTATTCGATTGCCGTAACTAATAATTTTCAGCAAGCCGACACCGGAACCAAGATGGTGCATTTGGGTAAAAACACTAGATCGACTATTATCTCTAAAGGAATTTCTGCTGGTAAATCGCAAAATAGTTATAGGGGTTTGGTCCGAATTAGTGCTAATGCCGAAAACGCGCGTAATTTTTCGCAATGCGATTCGCTTTTAATGGGAAATAATTGTGGTGCTCACACATTTCCTTATATTGAAAGTAAAAATGCTTCCGCAAAAATTGAACACGAAGCAACAACTTCTAAAATTGGAGAAGACCAGGTTTTTTATTGCAACCAACGAGGCATTCCAACCGAAAAAGCAATTGCTTTAATTGTAAATGGTTTTAGTAAAGAGGTATTGAATAAATTACCAATGGAATTTGCAGTAGAAGCACAAAAATTATTGGAAATTTCATTAGAAGGGAGTGTTGGGTAATTTTTGTATATTAAAATTTATAAAATGAGAGCAATTGAAATAAAAACACATACCAATCAATTTGGTGATCTAGAGCTTAATTACTCGTTAAAACAAAAGAATCAAAATGTTCGAGTGATAATTTTGGTGGAAGAAGAAAATGAAGAAGAATTGTGGATGGAAAGTATTGCTTCAAATCCTGCATTTAATTTTTTGAAGGAAGAAGCAGATATATATTCAATAAATGATGGAGAACCTATAAAAAATGAAAAATAGTATAGTTTTAGTCCCTTTTCCATTTGATGATTTTTCATCAATAAAAGTAAGACCAGCACTTTGTTTAACAAATGAATTAGGTATTTATAATCATATTGTAATAGCATTTATTTCAAGTCAGATTTCTGCAAATAGTTTACAGTCAGATTTGAAAATTAATGCAAATGAAAATTTAGAGACAGGTTTACATGTTGACTCCATAATTAAATTACATAAAGTTGTAACTATCCCTAAAGAATTAATAAAAAGAAAATTAGGAGAATTGTCTGATTTTAATGCTAGAATTGTTGAGGAAAAACTTTTAGCATTGTTCGAAATAAAGCAAACAGAATAAATTAATTATAATTTCAAACATTTAAATTATGGAATTAGTTTTAAAAAACGTTAAGAAAAAAGATTTTCCAGTTTTGAAATCATTGGCAAAATCATTGGGTTTTGAAATCGTTAAAGACGAAGAAAAACCGTATAATCCTGAGTTTGTAAAAGAAATTTTGGAGGCCGAACAAAGTATTAGAGATGGAAAAGGAGTTAGGATGACAATGGAAGAGCTGAAAGAATTATGCAAATAGATTTTTCTGACAAAGCAAGAAAAGATTTAGATTTTTGGATAAAGTCTGGAAATAAAGGAATTTTAAATAAAATATATTCCACAATTGAAGATATCCAATTGCACCCATTTGAAGGTATTGGAAACCCCGAATCTTTAAAGCATAATTTATCCGGCCGTTGGTCTAGAAGGATAAATCAAGAACACCGAATAATTTATAGAGTTACAGAAGAAGGAACCATAGAAATATTAAATATTTTGTCTTTAAAAGGACATTACGAATAAAAAGAACATAAATGTTATCAATAAAAAATTTACACGCTTCTATTGAAGATAAAGAAATATTAAAAGGCATTAACCTTCAAGTAAATGCTGGTGAAGTTCATGCAATAATGGGACCGAATGGCGCCGGAAAAAGTACCCTTTCTTCCATCATTGCAGGAAATGAAAACTACACTATTTCTCAAGGAGAAATCCTTTTGGAAGGGGAAGACATTTCCGAATTGGCTCCCGAAGAACGCGCTCACAAAGGTGTTTTCTTATCGTTTCAATATCCAGTAGAAATTCCAGGGGTTTCGGTCACCAATTTCATTAAAACAGCAATTAACGAAAAAAGAAAAGCCAACGGACAAGAAGAAATGCCTGCAAATGAAATGCTGAAACTAATTCGCGAAAAATCGGAATTATTAGAAATGGATCGTAAGTTTTTATCTCGTTCGTTAAACGAAGGTTTCTCTGGTGGCGAAAAAAAGCGTAATGAGATTTTCCAAATGGCAATGTTAGAACCAAAACTAGCTATTCTAGACGAAACCGATTCTGGATTGGATATTGATGCCCTTCGAATTGTTGCTAACGGTGTAAACAAACTTAAAAACGAAAACAATGCTGTTTTAGTAATTACCCACTACCAACGCTTGTTAGATTATATTATTCCTGATTTTGTTCATGTACTTATGGATGGAAAAATCGTAAAATCTGGCGGTAAAGAATTGGCTTATGAGCTAGAAGAAAAAGGATATGACTGGATTAAACAAGAACAAGAAGCTTAAAATTTGTTTGAAGTCTAAAGTTTAAAGTTAGCACGATAACTTTAAACTTTTAAACCTTAAACTTTAAACAATAAAGAATATGGATTTAAAAGAAAAATTAGTTACCTCGTTTATGGCTTTTGAAGAACAAATAGACGTTCATTCAACACTTCATGATACACGTACTTTAGCTATCAAAAACTTTGAAAATAAGGGTTTTCCTACCAAAAAAGAGGAGTCCTGGAAATACACTTCACTGAATTCTATATTAAAAAATGACTATTCGGTATTTCCAAAAAATGAAAATTCTATTGAATTTTCAGATGTAAAAAAATACTTTTTGCACGAAATCGACACGTACAAAGTTATTTTTGTAGACGGAAAATTTTCTTCTTTTTTATCTTCAACCACCCATGACGGACTGGATGTTTGTTTAATGTCTTCTGCATTGACTAAGCCAAAATACAAAATGGCAATTGATGAATATTTCAATAAAATTGCCAGCAAAGAGGAGAGTTTAACCACTTTAAATACCGCCTTCGCAAATGAAGGAGCATACGTAAATATACCAAAAAGCAAGGTAGTAGAAAAGCCAATAGAGATCATTTATTTTTCTACTGGAATAGAAGATGCCTTGATGGTTCAACCGCGAAATTTAGTAATTGTTGGCGAAAATGCGCACGTTCAAATCATCGAGAGACACCAATCTTTAAACGAAAACCCAGTACTAACGAATTCCGTTACTGAAATTTTTGCTCAAAAACGCGCTATCGTAGATTACTACAAAATTCAAAATGATTTACAATCAGCAAACTTGGTTGACAACACTTATATTTCTCAAAAACAAGAAAGTAGAGTTTCGGTTCATACTTTTTCTTTTGGGGGAAACATCACTCGAAACAATCTAAATTTCTATCATTTTGGCGAACGAATTGATTCGACTTTAAAAGGTATTACCATTATTGGCGATAAGCAACACGTAGATCATTATACCATGGTAAATCACGCCACGCCAAACTGTGAAAGCCATCAAAACTATAAAACTATTCTTGCGGATAGTTCTGTGGGGGTTTTCAATGGTAAAATTTATGTAGAAAGAGAAGCCCAAAAAACAAATGCTTTTCAAAAAAACAATAATATTTTACTAGGAGATAAAGCAACTATTAATGCAAAACCACAATTAGAAATTTTCGCTGATGATGTAAAATGTTCGCATGGCTGTACGATTGGTCAATTGGACGAAAGCGCTATGTTTTATATGCAACAGCGAGGGATTCCGAAGAAAGAAGCCAAAGCTTTATTGATGTATGCTTTTACAAATGAGGTTATTGAAAGTATTAAAATTCCAGAATTAAAACAGCGAATTACTAAAATTATAGCTACTAAATTAGGTGTTAATTTGGGATTTGATTTGTAAAAAATTATTTTTTAAAACTCCCAACAACTCCACTTAAAAAACCATTAAAGTCGAATTTCTCACTCAATCCGAGATGTACAATTACTAAATCTTTGCTTGGGAAAATGGCAATCATTTGTCCTTGAAAACCACTGCAATAATACATTTCCCTTGGAACATCTGGAAAATAACCTCCGGTATTTAGCCAAAAATGCCCGCCATATCTTCCTTTAGAGGTATTTGTTGGAGTAGCAACATATTTTACCCAACTTTCGTCAAATAATTGTTCACCATTCCAGTTCCCTTTGTGTAGGTACAACAATCCGAATTTTCCCCAATCTCTTGCAGTTGCCCATCCATAAGACGAGCCCACAAAATTTCCAGCCATATCGGTTTCTATTAAAGCCGAATTCATACCTATTTTATCTAATAAATCTGTGTACCAAAAATCCAAATAGTCTTGATGGGTTTTGAATTGATTTCTTAAAATTTTAGACAATAAATTGGTCGTTCCAGAAGAGTAATTCCAATGCAAGTTTGGAGGGAATTGCGCCTTTTTTTCTAGCTGTACTTTTCCCATGTCTTCTGCTTGAAAAAGCATTTTCGTAGCGTCACAAATTTTATCGTATTTTTCTTCCCATTCTAAACCAGAGTTCATGTGCAGTAAGTCGCTAGTTCTGATTATGGCACGTTCATCTTTTTGCCATTCTACAATTGGTGCAGGCTTATTAATGTCGAATTTTCCTTGTTTTTGCAAAATTCCAAATAAGGTTGCAGTGATACTTTTAGTCATTGACCAACCTAAAAGTCTAGAGTTTTTGTTGAAATTAGTATCGTATTTTTCTGCTATAATTTTATCTTTATAAATTACCAAAACAGCTCGAGTACGTTTTGATTTCTCACCTTCTTTATCAAAAGCGTTTGCTACAGTTGCATTTAATTTTTTGTAATCAATGTTGCTAAAAACAGTATCTTTTGGTTCGTTATTTCCATACGGAAAAGGTAAATTAATAGTGATTTTTGTTCTTTTTGGAATCTCGTAGGATTTGTTCACATCAAAATCCTTATTGATTAATGTTGCGCCCAAACCTTCTCTATAAATTGCCTTGCGCTCCTTTATCCCATATACACTAGACGTTGCAAATTTTCCAGCATCATTAATAGCATTATTTGCTAAACTAACCAACGGAATATCGTTGTCTCCTTGTTCGATTATTTTTATTGGACGCTTATCTATGAAATGCCCGGACGCTACACTTTTTGCAGAAAATCCAGAAATTAAATCTAATTTTGGATAGGTTGTAATTCCAAAATAAACTAAAAAAGCAAGTAGAACAAGGGCAAAGTATTTAAGAAATTTCTTCATTTTAGGTTTTGATTTAAACTGCAATTTAGTAAATTATACCTCACTAAATAGTTAATTAATTATTAACATCTGTTTGGTATAAATCAACTTCAATTTTATTACTTTTGTATTTAGAAAAATTCTAAATAATAATGTTAGACTTACAAAAAATACGTTCCGATTTTCCAATATTAACCCAAAAAGTGAATGGAAAACCGCTTGTTTATTTCGATAATGGCGCCACTTCTCAAAAACCAAAAGTGGTTATTGATGCCATAACCAAATATTACCAAGAAATCAACGCGAACATTCATCGTGGAGTGCATACATTAAGCCAATTAGCTACCGATGCCTATGAAGTTTCCAGACAAAAAATCCAAAATCATATTAATGCTAAATTTTCTCACGAAGTAATTTTCACGTCAGGAACAACGCATGCAATTAACTTGGTTGCTAACGGATTTGCATCCTTTTTAAAATCAGGCGATGAGGTTTTGGTTTCCGCTTTAGAGCACCATAGTAATATTGTTCCTTGGCAGATGTTATGCGAACGAACAGGTGCAGTTTTGAAAGTAATCCCTATGAATGAAAACGGGGAATTAATTATGTCAGAATACGACAGATTACTTTCTGATAAAACTAAAATTGTTACCGTTAATCACATATCCAATGCATTGGGAACGATTAACCCAATTGAATATATGATTGAAAAAGCGCACCAATTTGGCGCTGCAATATTAATAGATGGCGCCCAAGCAACACCACATCTAAAGCCAGATGTTCAGGCTTTAGACTGTGATTTTTATGTTTTTTCTGGACATAAAATTTGTGGTCCAACAGGTGTTGGAATCCTTTATGGAAAAGAAGTCTGGTTAAATAAATTACCACCTTATCAAGGAGGCGGGGAAATGATAGCCACGGTTTCTTTTGAGAAAACTACATATGCAGATTTGCCCCATAAATTTGAAGCTGGAACACCAAATATAGAAGGCGGAATAGTGCTCGGAACAGCAATAGATTATATGAATGAAATAGGGTTCGAAAATATTGCCGCTCACGAACACGAATTATTAGTTTATGCAACCGAAAAATTATTACAAATAGAGGGATTAAAAATCTTTGGAACATCTGCAAATAAAACATCAGTAATATCTTTTAATATTGAAGGAATTCATCCGTATGACATTGGCACCATTATAGATAAATTAGGAATAGCGGTACGAACCGGACACCATTGTGCACAACCGATTATGGATTTCTTTAAAATCCCCGGAACGATAAGAGCAAGTTTTGCCTTTTATAATACCAAAGAAGAAATTGATATCTTTGTAGAAGCTTTACAAAAAGCAAAAATGATGTTGTCTTAAAAAAAAAATTATGAAAATAATTGCACTTTTATTTCTATCCCTTTTTATGGGAAAGGGATGTTCAAAAGAAGATCACAAAGATCTTACCAATACGAATATTGTTTATACTGCAAACACGAGAGGATTTTATCAAAAAATCACTATTCAAAACCACAATATTTCTATTTCAAACAATAGAAATGACGAAGGAAGTGGAAAAACAACTGAAATTTCGGATGAAAATTGGAAAGAATTAGTAATGTTGTTCAATAAAATAGATTTGGAAAAATTAAGCACTTATGAAGGGCCAACTCAAAAGCGATTTTATGACGGTGCTCCTAATGCAAATATGATCATAACCTTTAAAGAAAAAGAATATAATTCTGCAACATTTGACCACGGAAATCCTCCTATTCAAATTGAAGGTTTTGTAAAAAAAGTAATTTTGTTAGCAATCCAAGAATAAATGATCATACAAGAATTACAAGCCGACATTATTGATGAGTTTTCGCTTTTTGACGATTGGATGCAACGCTACGAATATATTATTGACTTAGGAAAGTCGTTGCCATTAATCGATGAACAATATAAAACAGAAGATAATATAATAAAAGGGTGTCAGTCGAAAGTTTGGGTTCATGGCGAATTGATAGAGGACAAAATAGTTTTTACTGCCGATAGTGATGCCATTCTAACTAAGGGGATAATCGCCATTTTGATACGGGTTTTTTCTAACCAAAAAGCAACCGATATTTTAGATGCAAACACTGATTTTATTGACGCTATTGGATTAAAAGAACACCTTTCGCCAACTCGTGCCAATGGATTGGTTTCGATGATTAAACAAATAAAAATGTACGCATTAGCATTTAATGCAAAAAAATAAAACTCAAATCATGGAAGAATTTAATGATGAAATCAATTTAGGAGAATCAGTTGTAAAAGTTTTAAAAAGCATTTACGATCCTGAGATTCCAGTGGATATTTACGAATTAGGATTGATTTATGACGTGATGATTAATGAGGAAAATGAAGTAAAAGTGTTGATGACTTTAACATCGCCTAATTGCCCAGTGGCCGAAACTCTGCCCCGTGAAGTTGAAGAAAAAGTTGCTAAAATTGATGTCATTAAATCGTGTGAGGTTGAAATTACTTTTGATCCACCTTGGAGCAAAGATTTAATGAGCGAAGAAGCAAAGTTAGAATTAGGAATGCTTTAATATTGTTAGCCCTGAATGCTAAAAAATGGATGAAATAATAAATAAAGTTGCCAATTCTTCCCTTCAAGTTTTTGATTTGGAGGATTATTATATAACTGGAATTCGAACTCAAATTGATTTGGCTCCATGGCTTTATGAAGGTTTTATTTTAAAAGAAAAAGAGTTTCGTGAGGCATTAAAAAATCACGATTGGCTCCAGTATAAGGATCAATTTGTCGCCATTCATTGTTCTACAGATGCTATTCTTCCAGCGTGGGCTATGATTTTGGTCACTGTTCAGGTTGTGCCTTATGCAAAAAAAGTTATTACAGGCTCTATTGAAGATTTAGAAACTGCTTTATATACCGAAATACTATCTAAATTAGACTTTTCTGTCTACCTTGACAAGCCAGTAATATTCAAGGGCTGTTCTAAAAAACCTGTTCCCCAAATCGCTTATGTTTTAGCTGTTCAACAACTTCAAAAATATGCTAAGAGTATATTATTTGGAGAAGCCTGTTCAGCTGTGCCTCTTTATAAAAGAAGATAATTCCTACAAATATCAATTCTAATTTTGACGTTTAACGATTTTTCTTGTTTTTAATCGAAAAAATCACTGTTCTTTTCACTTTCATTTCTAGTTTTTTTACTTATATCCTTCTTCTAGTTTTTTGCAAAAACCCTTTAAATCAGTACTTTAAAATACTATTTTGTGAATTTTATTTTATATAAATTAAAAAAATCTATCATTTTTAAGATTATGATTATTGTGGGAGGGCTTTATTTTTTTAGATACCTTCACAAATAAATACTAAACAAAATTACTATGATGAAAATTATTTTTGCATTTGCATTAATGTTAAACTTTTCTTTTCTATTTGCACAAACTGCAGAAAAAGAAAATTTAAATCAAAATGAATTAGCGGCTGCTAGAAAAACAGACGCCTTTTCTGATGGTTGGAAAAAAAACGGAAAAATCATGGTGTTATTTAATCAATCTGCTTTTAATAACGCTTGGATGGCAGGAGGAACTTCAAGCATGGCCGGAAATTTTGGATTAAACTATGATTTTAATTATAAAAAAGGTAACAATGTTTGGGATAACAAATTTATTGCGGCCTATGGTTTAACTAAATTAAAAGGCGCTGAAAGAAACACTAAAACTGATGATAGACTAGAATGGAATTCACTTTATGGGAAAAAAGCTTTTGGAAATTGGTATTATTCTGCATTTTTAAATTTTAAAACCCAAATGGACAGTGGTTTTGATCCAACAGGTTCTATTAGGATTTCCCGTTTCTTTTCCCCTGCCTACTTGCAAGTTGGACCCGGTCTTTTGTGGAAAAAAACTGATAATTTGAAAGTTAATTTTGCTCCAGTAACCTCTAGACTGATTATTGTAGATGGGCAGTTTACTAAATTTGCTTCTTCTTTTGGTGTAGAACAAGGAAAGACTACACGATATGAATTTGGCGCAAGTATTTCAGGATATTATAAATTGAATTTAATGGAAAATGTTTCTATGGAAAACATATTAAATTTATATTCTAATTATTTAGATAAACCAAAAAACGTTGATGTAGATTATCAAATGAATTTGGTAATGAAAGTTAATAATTACATGTCGGCTAATGTTTCCTTCCAGGCCATTTATGACGACAATGCCAATCCAATTAAATCGGAAGTGCAAATTAGAGAAGTATTTGGTCTAGGAATTAACTACGGATTCTAGAAAACATTATATAAACAAAGCGTCCTGAAATTCAGGACGCTTTTCTCTTTATTCTTTATCTTCTTCCGCATCTTGGTAATCGGGATATAAAAATTTATTATATGGAAAACGTGTAATATGAATACTTCGAACTGCTTCGTAAACCGATTTTCTAAATTCCTCAAAATTTTCTTTATTGGTTGCTGAAATAAACAAAGCCTTTTTTTCTCCCATAGAATTCATCCAAGTATGTTTCCATTCTTCTAGGGTATAATGTTTTTTAGTTCTCTCTGTTATTAAATCGTCCTCTTCAATAGTTAAATGTTTATAGGCATCTATTTTATTGAAAACCATAATTATGGGTTTTTCATTACTTTTAATTTCTAATAAAATTTGATTAACAGCATCAATATGATCTTCAAAATCGGGATGCGAAATGTCTACAACATGAAGTAATAAATCGGCTTCGCGAACTTCATCTAAAGTGCTTTTAAAAGATTCTATTAATTGTGTAGGCAATTTTCTTATAAATCCAACGGTATCCGATAGAAGAAAAGGCATGTTTTTTATAACTACTTTTCTTACGGTGGTATCTAATGTAGCAAATAATTTATTTTCTACAAAAACATCACTTTTACCGACAGCATTCATTAATGTAGATTTTCCAACATTGGTATATCCTACTAATGCTACCCTTACCATTGCACCACGATTACCTCTTTGAACTGACATTTGACGATCGATGGTTTTTATTTTTTCTTTTAAGAGAGCAATTCTATCTCTAACAATACGTCTGTCAGTTTCAATTTCAGTTTCTCCAGGACCACGCATTCCGATACCTCCTTTTTGACGTTCTAAGTGGGTCCACATTCCAGATAAACGAGGTAATAAATAAATACACTGCGCCAATTCTACTTGCGTTCTTGCATAAGATGTTTCGGCTCTTTGCGCAAAAATGTCTAGTATAAGGTGGGTTCTATCAAGGATTTTGCAATCAATAATTTTAGAAATATTTTTTTGTTGCGATGGAGAAAGTTCGTCATCAAAAACAATAGTAGAAATTTCATTTTCTTTTACAAAAAAATTGATTTCTTCAATTTTTCCAGTTCCTAAAAAAGTTTTAGGATTTGGTTTGTCCATTTTTTGCCAAAATCTTTTCACTACTTCTCCGCCAGCAGTGTAAGTTAAAAACTCTAGTTCATCTAGATATTCTATTAGCTTTTCTTCACCTTGGTTTTGAGTTACAATTCCAACAATTATAGTTTTCTCGAAATTTATTTTTTCTTTTTCTAACATAAAAATTAATAAGCTACAAAATTAAGCAATTGAATTTGATGTTGTCTGTTTTTAAGAATAAAGAAGCAAAAAAACTATTTTTCAACTAATATTTTAAACATCGGACGGTTTTTTTGAAATTTTTTTTTAAATTTGGGGATTATAAGTTCAAATAATTATAACATTCAATTTTAATAATATAAAATAATAATGAAAAAAATTACCTTTTTACTATTCGCTTTATTGTTTTCATTCGTTAGTTATTCCCAATTTCCAACACCAGGGATAGAAGGATTTGAAAACACGACAGGACCAGCTTTAGCAACACCAGTTGCAACTTCTCCATGGAATTTAGGTACTGGTACTGGTACTGGTACCACAGGAAATCAGTGGGCAGTATTTGACAACGGAGTTCCTGCACCTGCAGCCGGTCAAATAAGATGGACGAGGGCCATAACTAATTTTTATGCAGGCACACAAGCTGCATTTATTAACAGAAAGCAAATAGGAATTAATAATACATCCGCTGATTATTTAGCAACACCTTTAGTTACCGTCCCATTAAATGGTCAATTACTTTTTTACACAAGAACGGGTCTTAATAACGCAGATGCTGTTAATTATAAAATAAAGGTCAATACTATTACAACTGCAGGATCTCAAACTACTCTTGCCAATTACACTAACACGGTTCAAACATGGAATCAGACTACAATTGCAGCAGTATATAATGTATACGAATTAAAAACTGTTGACCTATCTGCTTATGCTGGACAACAAGTATATCTAGCATTTGTTAGAGAATATACACAACTTACTACTACATTATCAGGGAACAGCTGGTACGTTGATGAAGTCAAATTAGTTCAACAATGTATTCCACCAACAAGTGGTTCATTAACAGCCACAAACATAACAACTACAACCGCTAGTCTATCTTGGGGAGCTAATGGCAATACTTCTTGGGAAATTGAAGTAGTTCCTGCAACAGGTACCCCTACAGGAGTTGGAGTTACTTATAATGGAGCATTACCTTATTCTGCTACTGGTTTAACTCCAGCTACTGGATATGTTTATTATGTAAGGTCAAAATGCTCTAATAGTGATAGTGCTTGGGTAGGACCATTTAACTTCACCACATTAACTCCAGGATTAACATGTCCTACTGCAATAATAATTCCGCCTACGTTACCTTATAGTACGACAGATACGACAGCTAATTATAGCGATACCACCGATGTAACACAGCCAACAGCTTGCGCAGGAACCACCACTAATTACATGACCGGTAACGATGTTTTTTATTCTTACACTGCTACAACCACTGGAGCTATCAGTATTACAATGACTCCAGGCGCTGCAACAGCAACTAATTCTGGAATTTTTGTATATAATGGATGTTCTAATGTTGGTTTAACTTGTTTAGCAGGAGTTGCCAATGCAACCGCTGGAGTTAGAACTATTACTAGTTTAAATGTTACTGCTGGGCAGACTTATATCATTGTATTGTCTTCAACTTCTGTAACACAAACATACCCATATACCTTATTAATACAACAATTAAATTGTGCTCAACCAACTGATTTAGCAGTTCCTGCGGTAACTCCAACTGGCGCTCAATTATCTTGGATATGTCCAACTTCTTTATCTTGGCAATATACAGTTCAACCTGCAGGAGGTAACGTGCCAACTGCTCCTGGAACGACAACTACTTCAAGTACCAATAGTATGGTGTCAGGTTTAAATCCAGACACTGCATATCAATATTGGGTTCGAGCAGATTGTAATGGAGCTGGAACTACATTTAGTGCATGGGCAGGTCCATTCTTATTTACTACTGCAGTAGCTCCTCCAGTATGTGGCGGACTATTTATTGATGCTGGAGGACAAGCTGGAAATTATCCTAATAATATTACTGAAACCTTAGGAACAACCGTAATTAATCCTATTACTCCTGGAAATCAAGTAACGGTAACTTTTACCTCTTTTAATACGCAAGCAAATACTGATTTATTAAAAGTTTATGATGGTACAAGCGCATCGGGAAACTTATTGGCAACTTATTCAGGTACGCCTACTGTTCCATTTTCAATTACTTCTTCATCACCAAGCGGAAGTTTAACTTTTGTTTTTACATCTAACGATACTACACAAGCAGCAGGTTGGGTTGCTAATGTTACCTGTGTACCAGCACCAAGTTGCCAAAAACCAATTTTATTAAACATCCCTTTTGGAACAGTAGTATATGATTCGGTAACTTTGGCATGGACACAACCAGCTAATCCTGATGGAAATGCGCCTTCAGCTTGGGACATTATAGCTTTACCGTGTGGTTCTCCTGCTCCAACAGTGGGTTCCACAGCAGATGTGATGGTGTTTGAAAACCCATATGTGTTTTCTGGATTATCTCCATTAACTTGTTATGACTTTTATATTAGAGCGGTGTGTGAGAATAACAGTGATTGGGTAGGACCAGTTAATGCTACAACTCCTATTGCACCGCCAATTTGTGGAGGAAATTTTGTAGATACAGGTGGACCTACAGGAAACTATGCAAATAATGCAAATTATTCATCTACAATTTGTCCAAATCCAGGAGAACAAGTTACAGTAACTTTTACAGCATTTAATACACAATTAAATACCGATTTATTAAAAGTGTATGATGGTAATGGAACCTCTGGGGCATTATTAGGAACATATTCAGGTCCAACTCTTCCTCCCGTGATTACATCCTCTTCACCTGATGGTTGTTTAACTTTTGTTTTTACATCAAATGCTACTACAGTAGGAGCAGGTTGGTTGGCAAATGTAACTTGTGCACCAGCTCCACCGTGTCAAAAACCAATATTATTAAATGCTCCTACCGCTACCATATTGTATAATTCAGTTTCATTAGCATGGACACAACCGGCAAATCCAGATACTACAATCCCAAATGCATGGGAAGTAATTGCCTTGCCATGTGGTTCCCCAGCACCTTCTGCTACTGCAACAGGAATTATTACTGCGGGAACAAATCCATTTACCGTTACAGGTTTAACACCATTAACATGTTATGATTTTTATGTAAGAGCTGTATGTTCACCATCAAGCTCAAGTTCTTGGACAGATCCAGTTAGTGCTACAACTCCTATTGCGCCACCAATATGTGGTGGTAATTTTGTAGATCCAGGAGGAATTGCAGGAAATTATGCTAATAACATTGTTGCATCTACCACAACAATAAATCCAGTTAATCCTGGTGATCAAGTTACAGTTACATTTACAGCATTTAATACACAATTAAATACAGATATATTACAAGTATATGATGGAATAGGTACTTCAGGTACTCTATTAGCAACTTATTCGGGCCCATTTATTCCACAACCAATTACATCCTCCTCTCCAGACGGATCGTTAACATTTGTATTTAACTCTAATGGAAGTACAGTAGCGTCTGGATGGTTAGCAACTGTTACTTGCGCACCCGCTCCACCATGTCAAAAGCCAATAGTTTTAAATATTCCTCAGGTAACTGTATTGTATAATTCAGTAACAGTAGCATGGACTCAGCCCGCTAATCCTGACACTACAATCCCAAATGCATGGGAAGTAATTGCTTTACCTTGTGGTTCACCAGCACCTTCTGCTAATGCAACAGGAGTTATTACTGCAGCAACAAATCCATTTACAGTCACAGGATTAATCCCGTTAACATGTTATGATTTTTATGTAAGAGCTGTATGTTCTGCATCAAGTTCCAGTTCCTGGTCTGGTCCAGTTTCTGCAACAACTCCAATTGCACCACCAATATGTGGTGGTAATTTTGTAGATCCAGGAGGAATTGCTGGCCCTTACCCTAATAATGTTACTGCTCTTAATGGTGGAACTACAATAATAAATCCTGTTAACCCTGGAGATCAAGTAACCGTAACTTTTTCAGAGTTTAATACACAGTTAAATACCGATATATTACAAGTATATGATGGAATAGGAACAACAGGAACACTATTGGCAACCTATTCAGGAACTACAATTCCACAACCAATTACCTCTTCAACGCCAAACGGTGCTTTGACCTTTTTGTTTACCTCCAATGGAACTACAAATGCAGCAGGTTGGTTAGCAAGTGTTACTTGTTCACCCGCGCCTCCTTGTCAGAAACCAATAGTATTAACAACACCAACTGCTACAGTATTATATAATTCAATTGCATTAGGTTGGACACAACCTGCAAATCCTGATGGATCAGTTCCTTCAGCATGGGAAGTAATTGCATTACCATGTGGCTCACCAGCACCTAATGAAACTACAACAGGAGTTATTACAGCGGCAACTAATCCAATTACAATTTCAGGATTAAATTCTGCAACTTGTTATGATTTTTATGTAAGAGCTGTATGTTCTTCTACTAGTTCTAGTTCTTGGTCTGGACCCAAAACAACTTATACAGCAACATGTTCTGTACCTACATTAGTGTTAACAGGTTCTAATTCTTTAACTACTGCATTAGTTTCTTGGACAGAAACAGGAAGTGCAACTCAATGGGAAGTACTTTATTTACCCCAAGGTTCTCCAGCACCGGGTTCTGGTTCAATTGGAACAATAGTAAATACAAATCCTACAACCATTTCTGGTTTAACTGTTGGATCATTTTATGATGTTTATGTAAGATCTATATGTACGTCTAATAGTCAAAGTGGATGGTCTATCCCTTCAAATTTATATGTAAACCCACCATTACCTGAATGTGCAGGAGTAAATTTAAATTTAACAACAACTAGTCCAGGACAAATAAATGTTTGTCCAGATAATAACTGTGTGAGTTTAACAGCTACCTATACAGATTCTCGTGATACTAGTTCTTATAATGTATTTTCAGCACCTTATACGCCAGCCTTCCCTTTTACAGGAGGAACCCAACTTTTTGTAAATCAAGATGATGTTTGGTCCGGTGATTTAACAATACCATTTAAATTTTGTTTTTATGGAGTTCCTTACAATAAATTAAATGTTGGTGCTAACGGGGTGGTAACTTTTGATACCCATGCTGCCGGATCGAATTGTCCATGGGCATATACAGCTCAAATACCTAGCACTACATTTCCAATTAGAAATGCAATTTATGCACCATATCAAGATACTAACCCTAGTATTGTAACTCCACCTGCTCAACCAAACATTAATTATCAAGTATTAGGCGTAGCACCTTGTAGAGTTTTTGTAATTAACTATAGTAAGTTGGCACAATTTAGTTGTTTAAATAGTGTTGGTCTTCAAACTAGTCAGATAGTTTTATATGAGACCTCTAACGTTATTGATGTATATGTTAAGGATAGAACTTCATGTACTACATGGAATTCTGGAAGCGGAGTAATCGGAATTCAAAATGCAGCAGGAACCAATGCAGTTGTGCCTCCTGGAAGAAATACTGGAACTTGGGAAGCACATAATGAAGCTTGGAGATTTTTACCAAATGGAAATTCTAATGTTACTTTTCAATGGCTTCAAAATGGAACTCCGTTTACTCCTAACCTAACTGCAAATTTATGTGTCACTCAAGATACTAATATGACTGCACAAGCTACATATACAGCATGTGACGGGACACAAGTAATTAAATCAGAAAATGTGTTGTTACATCTATTAACACCTGTAACACCAACATTTACTCAAATTCTACCATTATGCCAAGGAGTTACCGCACCAGTTTTACCTACTACTTCTAATAATACAGTAGGTATTTCAGGAACATGGTCTCCTGCAACAATTGATACTTCAGTAACAGGAACTGTAACGTATACTTTTACACCTACAGCTGGCCAATGTGCTTTACCAACCACCATGAATGTTACTGTAAATAATAGTGTAATACCAATATTTACTACACCAGCACCAATTTGTTCAGGAGCTGCTGCACCAGTATTATCTAATTTCTCTAGTAATATTCCACAAATAACAGGGGTTTGGTCTCCTGCGACAGTAAGTAATACGGCATCAGGGACTTATACTTTCCAGCCAGATGCTGGTCAATGTGCTGCAAACACTACATTAGATGTTACAGTTAACACTAACTGTTCTTTAGGAAGTTATGCAAGTGCAGTTTGGTTATCCAATTGTTCTACTTCTAATTTCTTTAATACTGTTGGTTCAGGAACTGATATTATCGGACCTGTAGGTAATGTATTCCAAAATTCTAATTTAGGAACCTACGTTCAAAACTCAAATCTTCTCATATTGAGAGGTGCTGAAGTTAAAACTTTCAAATCAGCTACTGCAAATATTTGTAGTGCTCGATTAAACTATAGAATTTATCCAGCTACTACAACTCCATCCGCATTCCAAGTAATGGGATTACCATTATTTGATAACTGTTCAGGAGGCACTTTCCCTTCGGGAGGCCCATGTAATACAGGTGATCAAAAATGGAACAGAGTTGTGGCCGATGGAACTACAAATCCTTATTCACCAGTTAACTTGACTACATATCCCCCTGGAAATTATGTAATACAAGTATATTATGATCTTACTGGAAGCACATCAAATCCAGCTGGATGCGATGAAAATATACTTATTGATAACAATGGAGCTTATTTCACTGCTAACTTTACAATTCAAGCTCAGCCAATATATTCAAGTTCTAATCCAACTACTTGTAGTGGTACTAACGGTTCTATCACAATATCAGGTATGGCTCCTAGTACTACATACGGGGTTTCCTACCAACAAGGAACTACAGCTGTTGGGCCTTTAAACTTTACATCTAATAACTCCGGATATATAGTTATTTCAGGATTAAATGCAGCAACATATTCTAATTTTTCGATTACATTAAATGGATGTACCTATCCTTATGTTACTCCAATAATTTTAGTTGATCCAATTAAACCAACTGTCACAGTAAATAATTCTACTGTTTGTGCAGGTCAAAATGCAACTGTAACTGCTACTCCAGGAACAGCCGGAACCTACAGTTATTCATGGACAATACCTGCTGGAGCAATTCCTCCTGGCAACGTTGCTACTTTTACAACAGCTGTTGGAGGAGTTTATTCTGTAATAATCACAAATACTATTACAGGATGCTCAAGTGTAAGTGGTTCAGGAACAATAACTGTTAATGCACTTCCAACTGTAACCGTTACTAGTCCAACGGCTTGCCAAGGTCAGACTGCAACAGTAACGGCTACGCCAACACCTACAGGAACTTATTTTTACATTTGGATTTGTCCATCAGGAGTAACTAATCCTGGAAATGTAGCTACTTTTAATGCAACAGTTAGTGGAAATTATTCGGTAATTGCAACAAATACTGTTACTGGATGTTCTAGTATTAGTGTATCTTCTACTGTTTCAATAAATCCTATTCCAATTGTTACTGTTAATAGTCCAATTCTTTGTGGCGGTATAGCAACTGTTACAGCAACTGTATCTACACCAGGAACGTATACTTACACATGGACTGTGCCAGCAGGAGTAACTAACCCAGGAAATGTAGCTAGTTTTACAACTAATGTTTCAGGAGTTTATACTGTTGTTGTAAATAACGTAAGTAGTTTATGTAATGTAGATTTTGATGCACCAATTGGTGTTCCAACTGCAGGATCATTATTTGTTAATCAAAGTAATTTTTCTTGTTGGAGAACTACTGCAACAGATGGAATGATTGAAGTTTGGTCATCTGGTTTTCAATCAACACCTTCTTATTCTGGAACACAATTTGTTGAATTAAATGCAAATCAAGTTTCCACACTCTACCAAGATATGTCAGTATTGCCGGGTTCAACAATAAATGTTTCGTTTGCTCATAGAGGACGTTTTAGTGGAACGGATGTTATGCGTGTTGAAATTGGACCTATAGGCGGACCTTATGTTAGTTTAGGACAATTTTCAGCTACGCCAGCTGCATGGGTTTACAATACCGTTCCATATACTTTCCCAAGTAATGGCATTTCTAATTATTCACTTCGTTTTGTTTCAGTTAGTGCTGGAACAGCCGATTTAACAGTTGGTAATTTTATTGATGCAATATCATTAACTACCGCTAATTGCCCGGCATCTGCTTCTGGAACTGTTACTATTAATTCTGTAATCACTCCAACATTTGCACCAATTGCTTCAATTTGTTTAGGGGATACTGCGCCATTACCAACTTTACCATCAACTTCATTAAATGGAATTCTTGGTTCTTGGACACCTGCAGTAATAGATCCTACTTTAGTTGGTTCAACTCCTTATATATTTAATCCTAGCCCGGGACAATGTTCTGAGCCTAAAACAATATATGTTACTGTTAATTCAGTTCCTACTCCTACAGTTGTAGTAGTAACGCAACCTACTTGTGTTACACCAACAGGAACAGTTGAGGTTACTGCACCTATTTCAAGTTTAGGAGCCCAAACACCAACAGATTTATTTATATCTGAAGCAACTGATTCAAACTCTGGATCTTTATCCTATGTGGAGTTGTATAATGGAACGGGAGCTTCTATAAATTTATCAAATTATTCAATTAAAACTTCAAATAATGGTAATGCCTATGGATTTACTTTGCCATTGAACAATGTTAATATTGCATCTGGAGCAACCTATGTTATTGCTTTAGGTAACGATTCTTCATGTTCTTCAATTCCGGGAGGTGATGGTTCTTTAGGAGCACAAAGCAGTGGTTCGGGTTCGATTAATTTTACAGTTAATGGAAATGATCATTATGGTCTTTTTAACGGAACAACTCTCATTGATAGTTGGGGAACTTTTGGAGATAATAATTGGGCTCCATCTAGCATAGGCAATGAAGGTGCTGATTTTAGAAGAAAGTCAACAATTTCACCTCTACCAAATACTACTTACAATAATAATGATTGGGATATTTTAGATTATGCAGGAAGTTCAATTTGTGCTAACAATGATTATTCTAATGTTGGTTTATACACATTAAATACTACTACTACTAATTATCAGTATAGTGTTGATGGTGGTGCCTACCAATCTAGTCCAATTTTCAGTGGTTTAATACCGGGGACTCATACTATTACTGTTCAAGATGTATTAACTGGTTGTATTTCGGTGGCTGTCCCTGTTACACTATCCTCACCAATATTAAACCCATCGGTTAGTACCTTTAGTTATACTACACCAGTATGTATTGATGTAGCATCAACATTAACACCAGATACATCTGCCGCAGGATTTACTCCTGGAGGAACATATTCTGTTACTCCTGCAACTGGTTTAAGTGTAAATACCTTTACAGGATTAGTTAATTTAACTACTGCTTTACCAGGTACATACCAAATAACTTATGCAGTAACTGCTAATCTAGCTTTGTGCCAAGATGCCAGTTCTACAACAACTCCTTTAGTTATTAATGCTAAACCAACCGTTTCTGTTAATAGCCCAACGGTTTGTTTTGGTCAAAATGCAGTTATTACTGCAACTCCAGATACAACAGGAACATATTCATATGTATGGACAGTGCCAGTAGGCGTAACTAATCCAGGTAACGTTGCTACTTTTACGACACCTATCGCAGGTTCTTATTGTGTTGTTATTACTAATACTACGACAGGATGTTCTAGCATAAGTGTTTGCGGAATAGTAACAATTAATTCTGTACCAACTGTTACTGTAAATAGTCCAACCGTTTGTGCAGGAATAAACGCTACAGTTACAGCTGCACCAGGAATTTCAGGATCCTATATTTATACTTGGACAGTTCCAACAGGTGTTATAAACCCAGGAAATGTTGCAACATTTAATGCTACTGTTTCTGGAACTTATACGGTAACTATTACTAGCACATCAGGATGTACTAGTACTGTAGCTTCTAGTATTGTTACTATAAACACTAACCCAACAGTTACTGTTAATAGTCCTACCGTTTGTGCGGGTCAAAATGCAGTTGTAACAGCATCTCCAGGTTCAATAGGAATTTATTCTTATGTGTGGACTGTGCCGTCAGGAACAACTAACCCAGGTAACGTTGCCACATTCACAGCAACTGTTTCTGGCATATATTCTGTTGTTATTACGAACACTTTAACTGGATGTTCTAGCATTTCGGCATCAGGAACAGCAGTAATTAATACTGTCCCTACAGTTTCGGTTACAAGCCCTACAGTTTGTGCTGGAATAAATGCAGTAGTTACGGCTACTCCAGGAGCAATAGGAACCTATACTTATAATTGGACAGTTCCAACGGGTGTTACAAATCCAGGAAATGTTGCAACATTTAATGCCTCTGTTTCTGGAACATATTCTGTTACCATAACAAATTCTGGTGGATGTACTAGTACAATTGCTACTAGCACTGTAATTATTAAACCTATTCCAGTTGTAACTGTTTCTAGTGCCACTATTTGTCAAGGGGCTACCGCAACCATTACTGCTACTCCTTCTACTCCGGGCACTTATACTTATATATGGAATGGTCCTGTAGGATCTAACCCTGGAACTTCTGCTACGTTTGATACAACTATAGCAGGAACTTATTCTGTAGTTATTACAAATACTGTTACTGGGTGTTCAAGCCCTTCAACTTCTGGAGCAGTTACTTTTAACCCTGCATTTGATTTTACTCTTTTCGGTGAATGTATTGACAATAAATTTACTTTAGAAGTTATTCCTACTAATAGTTCATTTGATGTAAATTCAGCAACTTTTATTTGGGCATTAACAAATCCATCAAGTACACCTCAACCAACTTCAATTGGTTCCAACGCTACATTTGATGCTACTACTTATATTGGAGGATTAACAACTCCTTCTCCATTGCCAGTCACTTTTTATGCTCAAGTAAATGTAAACGGTTGTAAACAAAGTCATAGTATAATAGTAGATAGAATTTATTGTGACATCCAAAAAGGTATATCTCCAAATAATGATTCAAAAAATGACTTCTTCGATTTGAGATTGATGAATGTTCAACAATTAGAAATCTTTAACCGATATGGAACAAAAGTGTATTCTAAAATGGATTATTCTAACGAATGGATTGGTCAATCTAATGCAGGTGACGAATTACCAGATGGTACATATTACTACGTAATTGAATTCAAAAACAACCAGTCAAGTA
>CANGWK010000015.1 GCA_947457615.1 Flavobacteriaceae bacterium | reverse complement strand
ATAATGAGGAGAAAATCCTTATTTGTACTCACGCTACTTTACGTTTTGCCTTTGAACAACTTCCAACAGAATCATTCAATAATGTTTTAGTTGCTATTGATGAGTTTCACCACGTTTCTGCCGATGGAGATAATCGTTTGGGAGAACTTCTTCGTTCAATGATGAACAAATCAACAGCACATATTGTTGCGATGACCGGTTCTTATTTTCGTGGTGATAGTAAACCTGTATTGATGCCGGATGATGAAGCAAAGTTTGCTAAAGTTACCTATAACTACTATGAACAATTAAATGGGTACACCTATCTTAAATCATTAGGGATTGGGTATCACTTTTATCAAGGAAGATATACATCAGCCATCAATGAGGTTTTAGATACTGATAAAAAAACAATTTTACATATTCCTAACGTTAACTCCGGTGAATCTACGAAAGACAAACACAAGGAAGTAGATACTATTTTAGATTCAATAGGTGACGTAATTAAAGTAGATGAAGAAACAGGGGTAATTTCAGTCAAACGACATACCGACGGAAAGATACTCAAGGTTGCTGATTTGGTTAATGACACTTCTAAAGATAGAGACAAAATTCAAAACTACCTTCGTAATATGAAATCTGTTGATGATATGGATTTGATTATTGCATTGGGTATGGCAAAGGAAGGATTTGACTGGCCATATTGTGAACACGCACTAACTGTTGGTTATCGTGGTTCACTAACCGAAGTTATTCAAATTATTGGAAGATGTACAAGAGATAGTGATAATAAAACTCACGCTCAATTTACTAACTTGATTGCTCAACCCGATGCTGCCGATGATGAAGTTCGGTTGTCTGTGAATAATATGTTGAAAGCGATTACTGCATCTTTATTGATGGAACAGGTTCTTGCTCCAAACTTTACATTCAAAACCAAAATTAACGATGAGGACAAATCATCACCCGGAGTAATAAAAATTAGAGGATTAAAGGAACCATCATCCAACAGAGTACGACAGATTGTAGAGGATGATTTAAATGACTTAAAAGCAACTATTTTACAAGACCCTCAAATGTTAAAGGCAATGCCGGGTAACATTGATGCTGAAGTAATAAACAAAGTTTTGATTCCAAAAATCATACGAGTAAAATATCCTGAATTAACGGAAAATGAAGTAGAAGAAGTCCGTCAATTTGTTGTGGTAGACTCGGTAATTAAAAATGGTGAAATCAAGGAAGAGGGAGATAAAAGATTCATCAGAATGGCGGGTAAATTTGTTAACATTGATGATATTCATATTGATTTAATTGATACGGTAAACCCGTTTCAAAAAGCATTTGAGATATTATCAAAATCGGTTACTACAAATGTTCTACGGATTATTCAAGAAACAATTGAAGCAACAAGAATTCAAATGGATTTTGAGGAAGCCAAAATATTATGGCCCAAAGTTATTGAGTTCGTAAAAACGAATAGTCGTCAACCATCATTTACGGCATTAGACCCAATTGAAAAGAGAATGGCAGAATGTATTGTTTACCTGAAAGAAGAAAAAAGAAAACAAGACCTAAATGGATAAGAAAAGTGTTTTAGACGATATTTTTTCCAACGACCCTTTCGGATTGTTGAATGTAAAAGCAACAACACCTTCTAAAACCGAAGACCAACGTTTGGTACAATCTTTTGAGGAAGTTAATCAGTTCTTTAATCAAAACAAGAGAGAACCTCAACAGGTTAACGATATTAATGAAAGAGGGTTGTATTCAAGGTTACAGGGTATCCGTAATAATCCTGAAAAAATGGAATCTCTAAAAAAGTATGATGTTAATAATCTACTTGATGTTCCTGAATCAAAAGAATTGGAGTCAATAGATGATATATTTTCATCCGACCCATTTGGAATACTTGGTGGTAGTGACGAAGGATTGTTTGACTTCAAGAATGTTCCAAATAAAGAAGAAATGGAAGAACGTATGGCAACTGACTTTGTTGCCAGAAGAAAACCTTGTAAAGATTTTGATAAGTATGAGCCACTCTTCAAACAAGTTCAGGGTGAACTTAAATCCGGTAAAAGAAAAATTGTAGATTTCAACATTAGTAACTTTCAAGAAGAAACATTTTATGTCCATAACGGCATTATTTTTTATTTAGAGAAAATTGATTTTTCAAGGAAAGACCATTATCGGGAAGACGGAACAAGAGTTCGTAAAGATGGTAGGACACGTTGTATTTTTGAGAATGGAACAGAGTCCAATATGTTAAAACGTTCTGTTGAAAAAATGTTGTATGACAATGGTAAAGCGATTTCTCATAGTGTTGATACCGATGAGATTGAACTATTTAAAAATGCACAAACTATCACAGATGAAGATAAACCAACCGGATTTGTTTATGTGTTGTCGTCATTATCTAATGACCCAAAAATAAAAGAAATCCAACACCTTTATAAAATTGGTTATTCAACCATACCTGTTCTCGAGAGAATTAAGAATGCGGAGAAAGAACCAACTTATTTAATGGCACCCGTAAAGGTTGTATCTGAATATGAAACCTATAATATGAACACCCAAAAGTTTGAACAATTACTTCATAACTTCTTTGGGTCGGCTTGTTTGAATGTTGATGTTTATGATTCAAAGGGTAAAAGACACATCCCCCAAGAATGGTTCATCGCACCAATTCACATTATTGACCGAGTAGTTGATTTAATACTTCAAGGTGAAATAGTAAATTATATATATCATTTACAGAGTGAGAGTATTATAAAAAGAAAATAAAAATGAATTTACGTAGAGGAAAAACGAAATCGTTACTTGAAAGTTCAATTGACTGTGCTTTGTTGGCTGTCGAAATTTATAACAAACCTCGTGCACCTTTTCGTGTTGAAAGTTTCATAACAAATATGGTTATGGCGTGGACAAGATTACTACAAGCTCATTTTAATTTAACAATTGGAGAGACTTTTTTTTACAAAGAAAAAAATGGTAGATATAAATTAATTGATGGTGACAGAAAGGCTTGGGATTTAAAAACTTGTATCTTAAATTATGGAGAATTATCAGAACCTGTTAAAATCAATCTTGATTTTTTTATAAAACTAAGAAATAAGATTGAACATAGAACAATTGATAAGGAACAAATTGGGATGATGATTTTTGGTGAATGTCAATCGTTATTATATAATTTTGAAAATGAATTAATCAAATTATTTGGTAAAGAATATGCTTTAAATGAAAGTCTTGCCTATTCTTTACAATTTTCAAGACTTAGAACCAATAAACAGAAAGAAGCTAGTAAACAATTATTGTCATCTGAATATAGAGAAATAAAAGACTTTATTCATAAATATAGAGATAGTTTAAACCCTGATGTTTTTTCAACACAAGAATTTAGTATAAAATTAATTCAAGTCCCTAAAATTGTCAACGGGAATAGAAATGACTTGGCAATTGAATTTGTTAATTGGAATGCACTTGACGAAGATGATAGAGAAAAATTCGACAAACTTACAACTATTGTTAAAGATAGAGTAGTTAAATCAGAGGTTATTAATCCAAGTAGAATGAAGCCCGGAAAAGTTATTGAGGAAGTTAAAAATAAATGTGGAATTTCATTTAACCACGTGGACCACAAATATATTCTTGCTATTTTCTCAGTAAGACCATATAAAGAATTTGATAAAACTCAAGAACAAGACCCATTCGATACAAATACAAAATACTGTCATTATGATGAAGTTCATAAAGACTATCTCTATCAGGAATGTTGGATTGAGTTTTTGATAAATAATATAGAAAATAATAGACTCAATAAAGATTTGTGGAAAAAGTGTTTTGATGACAGAAAGTTGTTAGATATTAATAAGTTTGAATTTGATTAGAACACAATCTATACTTTATACAAAACCTGATTAAACTATTTCTTTGAACTTGAGTAGATTCTACTTAGGTTAACTAATTAGTCGGTATTCACTGAAAGTGTTGAATCTGAAAGAAAGATTTTCTAATTGTTTGACAGGTGGAACATCAGATTTAATAAATACAAAATGATAAGTATAGTTATCAATTGAGATACACTTGAATGTATACAATATTAAACCTGTTTTTTTCATTTCTTTAATCAAGTTCCAATCCTCATCCGTTGATACATTTGTGATAAATACTGAACCACCTTTCACTTGTAAATGGTTCACTACCGTTCTTAAACTTTCCAATTTAAAGATTTGTTTGTAATCAAAGGTTATATGGTCGTTGATGTTAAAAACAGGTTTTTGTGTTGTGTCTGCCTCTTTTTTATCCTTGGGATATTTCTCTTCTAAAATTTTTTTCAACAAAGGTAACTTTACAACTTTTTCTGTTTGATATAATTCTTGAGATACTTCCTTAACCTGTTCGGGTGAATAATCTTCACAAAAATTGTTTATTGTTTTGGTTTGATGAACAGAAAAAGGATTAAATTCGTCAAAAAACTTCTTTTTCTCCTTGAGCTTTTGATTTAGGTCGGTTCTTCCACCCTTTGGTATTTGGTATTTCTCCTTTAGAATGAAGTAAATCATCAACTTTTCTGTCATCGTTTTTTCACGGTAAATGTCAGTATGTAACATCTTAAAAATATCTGACTTTTCAACATCTGTATATGTTATTGGAACCGCTTTCAAGTTAAGTTCAAGAGCAATACATAACCTTAGATTTCCACTAATAACATCATTAGATTCATTTACCAAAAGAGGTGTTATAATTCCCTCTTTTTTGATGGACTCATATAGTTCATCATAATTTTTGCACTTACCCAAAATCTCAAACTTTTCAACATTCAATTTGAGTTTCTTAGGGTCAATAAATTGGGTGTCTTTAAATGTTAAAGATAAGTTTTTCATAAGATTTGAAATTTGTGGTTAATCTATTTTCTGAGTGTAATTTTTGGAATCTCTTGATGGATTTTGGTAACCATTTCTGAAATATCTCCTCAACAGTGTAATTGAATCTTGGTGTGTATTTATCTAAATTTCTGTTGTTAAGGTGGTCATTTGTTTCAATGTAGAATGAAGACCAATATATACCACGTCTGAAACCGTGTTGAACCTTTAATCTATTTAACTTGTACGTTCTTAAAATGAACTCCATCAAACGTTGTTTAGGGTTACTTTTTTTATTGATTTTACCAACTTTATCAGGAAATTCAATTGAAATTGTCTTTGAAAGGTGGGAATATAAATCCTTGGTTAAGTTAAAAATGACATTCCCATTGGAATGACCTAATTGTTTGAAGTAAGTATTACCGGTATATATGGAACCATTTTTATCGTGTCCGTAAAGCGAAGTGGTACTAACTCCCTCTAGTACATCATTGTATTTTGACTTCCAATAATTCCTTATCACATCTGATAGACTTAAGAATACTATCAGTTTAGCACCTAATGCGTTTGTCCCAAAATCAGGTACAGGAATTAATGTGGATAAAATAGCAATGTTATTTAACTTTCGATGATTAGTTTTTAAATCCTTGTTCCAACCTATAAACGAATCTCGTAACGGAACATTTTTAAAATCTGACTTTACCTCAATTAGACCCAAAAGTTTATTGGTTGTTTGGTCAATTACATAGAATTTCATTGACCGTCCTAATCCACCAGTGTACTCAGCTGAACTAATTAATCGACGATAATTGGTCCATCTTTCATCAGCTGGAATTACACACGGTTTAATGTTCATTAATTGTTCCAAACATTCGTCTAAATCTTGAAGGTTTTTGAAAGTCCAAAAGTCATTTCTCAAAGATGATAACCATTTTATGTCATTAAATGAGTAATGTTGATTCATTTCGTCTATCTTTCTTTCAAACATATACTCCTCTTGCTTCATATTGTTTAAGGATTGGATTTCTTTCTCCATTTCACGTTGGTAGAAATCATAGGTTTCCTCGAAATAGTTTTTTTTGGTGTTCTCTTTTTCTCTCATAATAATGGTTTTTTTAATGTGGTCCAAAATTAGAGCATCGAATTAGCTTCGAATTGACTTCCCCAAGTTGCGATTTATATTGATATAATTTTTAGCTACTTTTGTTATAAAATGATAGTAAAATGAAAGTTTATTTGTTAAGAGACAAGGATTTGAGTAAGTCGAGATTTAATAAAATTCTAACAACCTTAAATTTTAAAAGTGATAAAAGAAAAAAAAATCAAATATTTTATGAGGGAATTTGTGTCGATTCAAATGTTGATATTGAACTCATAGATACAAATAATGAAATTTATCTTTTAACGACTAAAAACCTTCAAGAAAGTGATGAGATAATTCCACTTTATCCTAAAGATTTTCATAGATTTTATAAAATTTGTAAAACTATCAGAGAAAGAGAAAAGATAGATGAAAATGACCTCTGCATATTGTTAACAAACGAGTTAAATAAAAATAACTTTTTCACTTGGTGTGACCATAGTATGAAAAATATAATGATTCAAACCTCTCAGTGGGAATTTATATTTGAAAAAGAAAATCAGTATGATTTTGCTGTGATGTATGAAATTAACGCTTGGATTCTCCGGTCTTTCTTTTTTCGAGATTTAGCCCATATGAAATATTATATTAATAGTAACAATAAGGGGGAAATAATGGACCTATGTATCAATAAACAAGAAATGTCAATTAAAATGAAAACCGCAGAGATATCTGCAAGACTTCTTGATAAACTAACCACGAAGAATCCGGAAAAATATCCACAAGTTAAATTTGTTAGAGAACAATTTGAGAAAATCCGTTTAGCATTATTAGACCGAGATAATTCTAAATTTTGGATTATTCCGGTGACTCTAAGATTTACTTACGACAAAAAAAATAATCATTATGTGGTTGTAGAGGAATTTGGCGACAAAAAACTTCCATTTGACCTTGCGGATAGGGTAATTTATAGGTTATTACTTGAAAATGAAGATGGAATTCATTACGACAACTTTAATCAGCATAAAAAGGAAATTTATAATTTGTTTTGTTCTGAAACCACCGTAAATAGGTCTACCATTACTATTTTGACTACAATAAAAAATCAGTTTAATATCTCATATTCAGCAGATGAAATGGAAAGGTATAATATTGTTTTTGATAATGAGAATAATGAAGATAAAGAAGTAAATAATACAAGTAATAACAAAAAGGCATTTAATGAAAGGATTTCAGATATAAATATAGCTTTGAAAAATGCAATACCTTCAGGCATTGTCCAAAACTATCTGATTAATAATGTAGGTAAAAAAAACAAGTACAAAATTAACTTGGACAGGAATTTGGTTAAATATGATGATATTAGTAATTCTAATTCTTAATTTAATTTCAAGTTGATACTAAAATAACCTCAGAAGAATCTACGGAGGTCATTTAGTTATTTTCCCTATAATATATCATATTAACCGTCTCAAATTAATTTCTGTCTCAAAAAAATGAAAATATCAGCGCGAACCTATAGTGTTTTCGCTATATTTTAGCATCAGTAATATCCAAAGGATAAAATTGAGACAATATGACAAAGGCAGTAATCTATTCAAGAGTAAGTTCTGAAGGCAATCGTCAGGACAACGAGCGACAAACAAATGAACTCATTGAATATGCTAACAAAATGGGTTATGAACTCGTTGGGATATATGAAGAAAAAGTAAGTGGTTATAAGAAAAATGAGGACCGACCAATATTTTCAAGAATGTTGGAGGAGATAGAAAAAGGGACCATAGATAAAGTATTGGTTTGGGAGTTGAGCCGAATTGGACGTTCTGTAATTCAGTCTTTACAAAATATCCAACTCCTAACAGATAAGAAAGTATCCATCTACATCAAAAACTTCAACTTGGAGACATTAAATGATGATAAGACACCCAATTCATTATCTATGTTTATGGTACAGATATTATTTTCTGTAGCAAATATGGAAGCACAACTAACTAAAAGCAGGATGGTTTCTGGTTATCGTAATCATATCAAGAATGGTGGTAAAGTAGGAAGAAAAAAAGGTTCTATTGAAACGGAAGATGAAACACTACAAAAACATACAGACGTAGTCAAACTATTGAAGAAAAAGTTATCAATAAGACATATCTCCGGATTAACAAATAAGTCCACTAACACGATATTGAAGGTGAAAAATACAGCAATTAAACTTCAAATATTATGACAATTAATAAAAGAAAATCACCGTCAAGAGTCTTTAAAATAGTTAATAAGTTTTTATATAAAATCGTTAGAAAAAAATATGGACCACACATAGTTGTTCGGTTAAATTCATTAACCTTTACAGGTAATAGACCGGTTGTCTTTGAAAAGAAATCTGACTATACGATAACTGAAGAAATTAACCTTAAAACAAATAAAAAAATTAGTTTAGATGAATTGGTATGTATGCATCAATTTTTAATAAATCAACTTAATAGTATCCTAATGATGATTGAATCGGATGATTATGTAGAGGTTACAAGTGTCAGATTAGTAGTTGTTTAACGGTGTTTTGCTTAATATAAAAAGTTTAACTACTTTTGTATTATAATTCTCTTAAGAGGATTGTGTTTTATCGGTATTAAAATTAGCGTTTGCTATATTTTCCGCTCTTGAAAGGTCGAAATTTCATTACGAAACGGGAATGTATATGTCACTCGCTCACGATACGGCGTGAGCGGTTCTGTTACATTGTTTCGTAGGTATTCGACCACCTCCAAGAGCATTTAATAGCAACTTGTCTCACGCTAGTTTGTTATATATAACTCTACGAGTGAGACATAGTAGGGCTAATATAAAAAAAATGAAATTTAAATTATTGTATTTATTGTTTTTGTTAATTCTCCTTGGTAGTTGTTCAACAAATAATGAAAACTCAACAACTGCTCTTAATCAACCCTTAAATTTAATAGGTCAATTATTTTCAAATAGTATTTATTTAAGTTGGGAGAAAAATTCAACCGATGAAAATCAATTTAAAATTGAAAGAAAAACAGAAACCGGAAATTATGTAGTTATAGCAACAAATGCTGAAGGTTCAAATACAACATCTGCTTGGTACAATGATAATGATTTACAACCGGGAAACTACACTTACAGAGTCCAAGCATATGATGCAAATGGAAATACTTCCGAATATTCTAACGAAGTAACATTAACGATTTTACCACCTCCTACAGTTACAGATGTTGATGGAAATATATATTATTACACAACTATTTGTGGTAAAAACTGGACAACAAAGAATTTAAATGTTTCTCATTACAGGAATGGTGATATTATACCTCAAGTATCAGCTGATGCTCAATGGGGGAGTTTAACAACTGGTGCCTGGTGTTATTATAATAATGACCCAACAACAGAGACTACATATGGTAAATTATATAATTGGTACGCAGTTACTGACTCACGGGGATTGGCACCCGTTGGATATCATATTCCGAGTTCCACCGAGTTCAATGAATTAAAATCTTGTGCAGGATATAATGGTAATGGTGGTGGGAAATTAAAAGAAGCAGGAACTTCACATTGGGCATCACCTAATTTAGCTATAAATACAGGATGTATGACTTGTACTACTCCTGCTAATAATAGTTTAGGTTTTTCTGCACTCCCAACACAATGGAGATTCAACGGCACATTTGATACTTGGTACATTGGACAATACGGTTATTTTTGGAGTACAACAGAAGGTGTACTTTCTGCAACTAATCCTAATTATGGGGGAGCTTATATGAGTTTAAGAAATAATGACCCAAATATTTATATTGGAGTTAATCCAAAAAACTATGGTTATTCAGTAAGATGTGTTAAAGATTAATAAAAAATTGGGAATAATCCGAAATGCCAATTAAAAAATGAAGTAGGAAAAATTAAAAATAAAACAATATGAAAAAAATTATAATATTACTTTTTTTAATAATTTCAACAAGCATTTTTTCTCAAGAGAATAGACATATATGGAAAACAGAAGTTGGAGATTTTTATGTTAAATATGAGGGTAGAGGTTCTTGGTATGATGCCGAAAATTCATCCAACTCCGGTTGGAGATTACCAACAGTGGTTGAGTTTAACCAAATTATTGGTAAGACAAGTCTATGGTTTGAAGGATGGAATGATTTATTAACCGATGGATGGGTTGCAAATGAAGATAACCGTGCATATTATTGGACATCAAACGATGAAGGTCAAACTTGGTCTTGTGAAAAAAAATGTGCAGTAGTCATATTAATGGGTTATGTTAAAGATGTTCCTGAACAATCAACAAAAGAAAAAGAGTTTCCGACTTTAGGTATTATTTTGGTAAAGAAAGTTGTCAAAAATAAACCATCAACTAAGAAGTCTTCTAAGAAACACAGATAATTAAAAGTTATTGGAAATAACTCGAGAAGGTATCAATAAAATAGAGTAGAAAAAACTAATGATAAATAGTGCAAAAAAAACACTCATACTAATACTATTAACTCTCTCCATCAACTCCGTTTTTGCAGATTCACCGTTAACTTCCACTGATTTTTCTCAAGTCTATTTAGACATCCCAATTGTCAAGGAGGCTTTTACCTCAAAAGGTAGAATAACCCTTGAGATGATGGATTATATTGACGATGATACTAATTCTATAGATGTAAAATTGGCAATCATTAATGCGATTGGGTGGAACCATAAAGGAATGATGATTAGCAAGATGTATTTTATGTATGTAATGAGTAAAAAGAAATATCAAACAGATTTTGGTGGTGAATATTCTGCTTTCAAATGGAATGCTTCACGGGATGAGTTAATATGTTATTCGTATATGAAGGCATTGGACAACTATTTGGATGTTGTTGATGCTTTTGAAATGGCTGGTGAGGCATTGAGAAAGTATCCCGATAGTTTTGCGGTAAATGTTATTTATAATCTTATTAAATCTCAAGGATTAACTGCTTTTGGTGAGTATTGTTATTCAAGTAAAATGTTTTTAACATTGAAAGATAATCCCAAGTTAAAAATGGATATGAGAAGAGAATCTATAAGTTATGTGTTCGAATATATGACCTCTATCGGTGAGAATTGCAAAAAAGAATAAATTAATGGATATGTAAAACCACAGACGATAAATCTGTGGTTTTTTGTTTATAAAAATAAAATTATGAATTTAATTTCAGCTCATCTGACATCTTTTAGTATCACCAAACAACACTATGTTTTGACGATACGAGAAATAACTTTTTGATGAGATTTTATCTAATTCATATTTTTCTTGACAACTAATTTTGATATCAACATACGGGCAAATCTTTTTTGCTCTTGATTTGAACTCCAATTCGTTTAAATTCGAATTTGTTGTCATTATAAAATTCAATACCAAGTTTTCTTCAGTTAATATTGGTTCATATATTCCTGAAGGAGTAATTCGTTTCCACCATAATCTATTTGATTGATTACCAGTTAAACTTGATTTTGAATTCGATAGGCGTTTATAAAATTCATTAATATTGTTTAATCTCCGGAAGAATGTAGAGTTGTCAAAGACTATAGATATAACATACCAATGACTGTTATTTTCGATGTTATTAATAAATGACTTTATCTTATGTTGTCTCTTTTTCATTTATAATTGGTTGATTATCATAATGGGGATAATCCTTTTATTGAATTATACCCCATTTTTGACTAAAAGATTATTTTTAATCACTATTTCCCAGCAAAAAAATCGAATTATGGTACACTAAAAACCACTTAAAATGGTAGTTCTGCCGATGATTTAGCATATAAATGCTGTTCAAAATCTTGAATATTTCCATTTTCATCAAACCGGACCATCTCTATTGGAAGGAATGACATTTGAAATAGTTCTTGTGTATTTACATATTTTTCAAGTTCTGCTATTCTCTTGTTGGTAAATTGTTTAGTGTTCTCGTAATGAATAAGACAGGACTCAACCATATCATATTCATCAATTATATACATTCCTTCTTCTTCAGCTATCTGATAAAAGTGAATATGTAGATTTGGGTATTTAGCTTTCTTTGGATATTGAATCTCCGGTTTGATAAAAGTTGTTTTACCAATCAATTTTGATTTATTCTCATCCACTATTTTTTTTATACCATCGATGTTGAAATAAGTTATTATTGTAGTGTTGTCAAGTGGATTAATGGTCTCTATCCAATGAACTAATCTCAACGGGAAGGTAACCTTACTTTCGTCGATTTTAATCAACTCTAATCTTCTAAATAACTCCATACAGTTACTTTGGTCTTGCGGAAATTTGCAGTTTACATCGACTTCGATAAGTCCATCGTCACCGTATTTAACTTCAAATCCTAATAGTGGTTCTAATTCTTTCATAATAATACTCATTTACTATAAGTATTTATTCTTGAAGGAAAAGACAGTTTCTGCCAATTTTTTTTGGGAATTTTTAAAACCGTTTTTAGCTAAAAAATAAAAACAGCGGTCAAGGTTTGTAAATGGTATTATACCCCTTTTTTATTTTTATAGCCGGCAGGGGATGTTTAAGGAAGGATACCCCCCTGCCCTATCTGAATGTTACACCCCAATGGGGACGGGAGTAGTTAGTTTGTTTTTCTACCTACAATTACAATATAGTAAAATCTTTAACGTTTTGAATTGGTAGAAAAAAACCTATAAAACCTTCTTCACGTGCTTTTACCGCAATAGATAAAGCACCTTTAATTGGTTGAAGTCCACCATCAAGTGATAACTCACCCATGATAATATACTTATCGACATCTTCGGCTTTTATTTGACCTGAAGCTACAAGAATACCAATTGCTAAAGTTAAGTCGTAGGCAGAACCTTCTTTTCGCAAATCGGCTGGAGCCAAGTTTATAGTAATTTTCTTACCCGGAAGTTGGTACCCATTATTTTTTAAAGCAGCTGCTATGCGGTAACTACTTTCTTTTATAGCATTATCGGGCAAACCTACCAAGTGGTAACCCACCCCTTTGTCAATATTAACTTCCACTGTAATTTTGGAAGCATCTACTCCAAAAACTGCACTTCCATATACTTTTACTAACATTGCGAATACTTTAAGTTCTATCTAAAGTACCACTTTTAAATTTAGGATATTGCTTTTTTTTGATTATAATGAGAAGATTTTTTTAAAAACTTTAATTAATCTATAACCCGTTGGGGGCAATTAATGAAAAGTTCAAATAGATATAAATTAATATGATGAACCACATAGAATCATAGAAAAAAGTATTAAAAAAGGGCAATTTATTGGTTCACATAGCTATAATTATCTTTAAATAAGTGAACCGCCTTTTGTTTTTTTGTAACTATGAATCTATGTGGTAAAAAGTGAAATAATTTAAATTACACCCAACGAATTAATCAATAAATTAATTTTATGAATATTTTTAATATTTAAGACTTAAGGAAGAAAAAGAATGTGGATTCACATTATAAAAATCGGAAATAAAAACGCCCTATTAATTTAATTATATAAACAAAAAAATTAAATAATAAATTTCAATTAAGCTAGTTCTGCAGTAAGATTTTGGTAGTATTCCATTGGAGAAATTCCAGAAATTCCTTTGAAGTTTTTATAGAATGCGCTATAGGTTGAAAACCCCACTGCAACCGCTAACGATTCCATGGTGTTTGACACAAGATAGCCATCTTGTATTAACTTGATTGCTTTTTTTACTCTAACGTTACTTTTATACTCGTTAAAGTTTATTTTAGAATAATATTTAAATAAGAAAACAACATGGGTTTTGGATATTTTCAATTCTTTGGCTACATCTTCAACATTAACTCCTTGTTGTAAAAATAATTTTTTATGGTTAGCTATGTGTTCAATTTGTTCAATATATTCTATAAAACTATCGTTTATATATTCACTTAATACTAAATCTTTTTTATTGGTAATTTCATGTAAAATGGTTTTATTCCATTGGTTATCAAATACAATAAAATCAATTTTATACTTATTGATTTTATCTTGAAAGACTTCATAGCCAAATAAGAATTCTGGGGAGGTTAGCAATTTTACATATACTACAATCCATAATAATGCTCCAAAAGCCAGAAAATTGCTATTATTATTACTTAAAAATTTAAATTCTTGGTTGAAAATAGGATTTACTAGAAAGCGTAAAAGAATTAAAGTAAAGAGAAAAAACAGAAATTTAGACCATTTTCTAACGGCAATATCTTTTTTTTCGGAAGGCTTAAAAGTGCTCTTTTTTTTCCAAAGTTTATTTTTCAATAATTTGTAAGACCAGAAACAGTATCCCAATGTATAAATAGTAACTACAATAACTCCTGCATTTGATAAAACTAAAACAACGTCGTCTCTTAAAAAGCTTTTAAAGCAAACCAAAATAAATAAAAATACTGGAAGCACTAAATGTTTTAAGTCCGATTTTATGTTTATGCTGTATTTGTTTTTCGATAAACTTTTAAAATATAAAAACAACAATGGCCATGCTAATGTTGTAAAAGCATAATCTGCTTGGTTTGGTTCTTTTACAATTACCGTGTTTGTTAATGCAAACATTAAAAACCGTAACGAACCAAGTAAGAAATAGGCACTTAAATAGTTATTTACGTATATGTTTTTTCTAAATACAATCGTAATTAATACTACGATTAAACCTAGAAGCGAGGTAAATAAATATAAAATTGTAAGATGCATTCTTTTGACAATTATTTATTAAAAAGAAAAAATAACTCTAAATTTAAGGAATTAATTAGTTTGTAAAAGTAAGAAATATCTTAATCTATAAATTATTATCTTGTTGTAAAAAATAGGGCATTCCATGTAAAAAAGATGGAATATTGATGTAAAACTATAGCAATTGATTAAATAATTGAAATGGGTGCAATTTTTTTGAATGGTTTTTCTTTGGTTTTTTTAAAAATAAAAATGCTACTACTTTTTATTTGTAATTGATTTTCAAATTTAATAAATACTATTTCATTTTTTAAGATGAGTTGTAAAAAAGATGGAACTTGTTGTAATTATGATGGCATAAAAGCTGCTAAATAATTTTATCTAATAACAATAATTATGTTTGTAAGGAAATCATAAAAACATATAAAATGAAAAAAATTATTTTTATCTTCTTTGCTGTAGTGAGTTGGCAGCATGCACTATCGCAAACTTTTACTTACGGTGGATTAAATTACAATGTAACTTCTCCAACCACTGTGGAAGTTGGAGGCAATGGTGCGGCATATGGAGCTGTTGCAATACCTTCAAATGTTACGTACATGGGTAGTAACTATTCTGTCACTAGTATTAGTGACCGTGCTTTTTGGTTTAATTCTGCTCTAATATCGCTCACTATTCCAGACTCGTTAACAAGCATTAATAATTATGCTTTTTACCTTTGTTCTGGTTTAACATCAGTAATTATTGGAAATTCAGTAACAAGCATTGGTGTTGATGCCTTTGGCGGTTGTACGAGTTTAACTTCGGTTATAATTCCAAACTCGGTCACTACTATTGGTGCTAATTCTTTTGCGAACTGTACTAGTCTAACATCAATAGCAATAGGTGACTCGGTCACTAGCATTGGTGATTATGCTTTTGATTCTTGTTCTGCATTAACATCGGTTACTATTCCGAACTCGGTTAATAGCATCGGTAGTAGAGCTTTTTCTTTTTGTACAGGTTTAACATCGGTTAATATACCGAGCTCGGTAACTAGCATTGGTTCTCGAGCTTTTATGTTTAATTCCGCTTTAACATCGGTGCGATGTAATATTACAACACCTTTGTCTATCGATTCAGATGTTTTTATATTTGTAAACGGCGCTTGCACATTGATAGTGCCTATTGGTAGTATAACTGCCTATCAAGCGGCAGCTGTTTGGCAGGATTTCGCTACTATCACTTGCGCAAACACAACAGTAAATACAACTACTGTTACAGAATGCGGAAGTTATACTTGGGCAAACAATAGCCAAACTTATACTTCAAGTGGAACATATACCGGTACAACTACAAATTGTATAACAGAAGTATTGAATTTAACCATTAACACATCAGGCCTGCAAACAAGTTTTATTAGTGGTGGTTTAAATTATGTAATTACCTCTCCAACTACAGTAACTTTAGAAAGTAATGTGAGTCAAAGCGGTAGTGTTATTCTTCCATCTACTGCAACTAGTGCTTGTGGTACTTATGCGGTCACTAGTATAAGTAATCGTGCTTTTGTCGGAAATACTGGTCTAACATCGATAACCATTCCAGACACTGTAACAAGCATTGGCAATGATGCTTTTTTATATTGCAGTAATTTGGCTTCCATAACTATTCCGAACTCGGTATATGCTATTGGTACTGTTGCTTTTGCTTATTGTACTAGTTTAACTTCGGTTACTATTCCGAGCTCGATAACTAGACTAAATAATGGTCTTTTTAGAGGTTGTAATCAATTAGCATCAGTAACCATTCCTAGCTCAGTATCTGAAATTGGTTATGAAGTGTTTAGAGATTGTAGTAGTTTAACATCTTTAATTAGTAATATTACATATCCAGTGTCAGTAAATGAAACTACTTTTGAAGGAGTAAACCAAGGAGCTTGTCTTTTAACGGTGCCTGCTGGCAGTGTGGAAGCTTATCAAGCAGCTCCTTTTTGGCAGTATTTTGCTCCTATAAATTGTTCAGGCTCAATAACAAACACTACAACTATTTCTGCCTGTGACACTTACACTTGGGCAAATAACAATCAAACTTATTCTGCAAGTGGAATATACACTGGTACAACTACTGATTGCGTAACGGAGCAATTAAACTTGACCATTAATCCAATTATAATAAATACAACTACAATTTCCGCTTGTGATAGTTATACTTGGGCAAACAATAATCAAACCTATACCGCGAGCGGAATCTATACTGGCACTACTACTAATTGTGTAACGCAAGTATTGAATTTAACCATAAATACTACTCCTTCTATTCCAAGTTTATCTTTATTAGATCAACATTGTGATACTGTATCTGGATACTTGGGATTAAAAACTCAAAATCAGACATTTACTGCTGGTGCTTCAGGAAATTTAGATAAAATTAGTATATATCTCGGTAATCCAAATGGTGCTGCGTCGGCTACAACTCTTACCGTTCAAGTATATGAAGGTTCAGGAACAACTGGTTCACTTTTAGGCTCTCAAACCTATAGTTACCCTGCGCAGTGGGGTTACCAATACACTGATTTTAATTTTTCAAACATTGCAGTAGTGCAGGGACAAGTTTATACTTTTAAATTAAGTACACCATCAGTGTCTCAGGGGTTTATAGGTATTAATACGGATAACACCTATTCTGGTGGGGTTTTAGATTTTGCTCCATCATCAGATATCATTTTTAAAACGTATGTACTACGTTCCAATCAATCATTCTGTCAAGGTGCAACTGTAGCTAATTTAAATGTGGATGGTAACAATGTAAATTGGTACAATACAGCTACAGGGGGAAACCAACTTAGTAGTACTTCCCTGCTGGAAACAGGTACGTATTTTGCATCGCAAACTAGTTATACTTGCGAAAGTGAACGGGTTGCAGTAAATGTGGTAATTAAACCAAATACATTTAACCCAACCACTATTTCAGCCTGTAGCAGTTATACGTGGGCCAACAATGGACAAACGTATACTTCTAGTGGTATTTACACAGGAACTACCACTAATTGTGTGACTGAACAATTAAACTTAACTATTAATAGAAACGTAATTAGTACACAACCTGTTTCTACCTCAATTTGCAAAGCAATTGGCGGAACAGCAACCTTTACTGCTGCAGTTGCTTCAACCAATGCAACTTATAAATGGTATTCTCAAGCTCCAACTGCAACTACATGGACATCAATTTCTAACAATGCTAATTATTCAGGAGCTACTGATGCAAGTTTAACTGTTACAAAAAGTACTTTAGTGTTGCCTGTAACAGGTACTAAATATAAAGTAGAAATTACAAATCTGTGTGGCACCGTTACTTCTAATGTGGTTACTATTTCAGATTTAACAGTGCTTTCAAGAGCTACTGCAATTACGGTTGTTGGTACTTTGTCTCCAGCATTAACAACGTGCCAAGGAACTAGCGTGAATTTATCTTTAGCGTCAGGAAGTGTTGGAAACATCCAATGGCAAACTTCAACAGATGGGGTTACTTATTCTAACTTTGGCGATTCTATAGCACAATCGGCACTATCTTCAACTAATGCTGCTAAGTCGTTTAATACAGGGAATTTAGTTCAAACGACATGGTTTAGAGTAATTGCTTTAAATGGAGTATGCTCTTCTGCAACTTCTGCAGCTATTAAAATCAATGTTAGCACACCCTCTTCTGTAGGAGAATTAACCACTGCAGCAGCTACCGTTTGTACTGCAACAGGAACTAATCTTTCTTTGGATACTTCAACAGGAACTGTAGCTTGGTATAAATCTACCAATTATGTAGGCGCAACTGGTGTAGGAACATGGGCATTAGTTCCGGCTTCTACTTCAGTAACAAGTTCTGGCTTAGCTACAGGTAACTTAACGTATGCCGCTGCTACACCAAAAATATTTTACAAAGCCGTGGCAACTAGTGGTGCTTGTACTGTAACTTCAAGTGTTGTTTCAGTAACCGTTAGTCCTGCAGCTTTAGCTACAGCAGTTTCTGGCAATACGGGAGCTACAACTTTAGCTACAGCAGTATGTAGTGGAACAAAAAGGTTAGTACTAGCAACTGGATATAAAGGTGCAATTCAGTGGCAATATTATACTGCAGGAACTAGTATTACAGCAGTAACTAATACAAGTGCAGTTGTTTGGACTGATATAGATAATGCTACAGAGGCAGCTTATAACGCGTCTAGTACTACAAATGGCAATGTATGGTTTCGAGTTAAATTAACAAGTAGCCCATGTAGTGCTTTAGCTTATAGTGCACCTGTAAATGTTTGGTTTAAAGCCTGTACTACAACTAGTAAAACTAAAAATTCTGCAATTAAATTTAGTGCAACAGCTTATCCTAACCCGTTTGCAGAGAACTTTAAACTAGATGTTAAAACTAGTAGTGAAGAAGCTTTACAAATTAAAGTTTACGACATGTTAGGTAAATTAGTTGATAACAGAATCCTAGAAACTACAGAAGTAGAGGCATTTGAAGTAGGTTCTAACTTTACATCTGGTGTTTACAATGTGATTGTAAGCCAAGGAGGAGTGGTTAAAACACTACGAGTGATTAAACGATAGTCCTTATACAATCAAATAATTTAAAGCCTCCTCAAGAAATTGAGGAGGCTTTTTGATTAATTCAAACTATGCTATAAGTGGTCTATTAATATTATTGCTAAAGATTTCCTTCATTAACAAATATATTAATTTAAAAAGTAAAACAAAATATACTTTTAGTCAATTTTATTTGTCTATATGTAAAATAAAAATTACTTTTGAAGTGAATCTTAAAACTTTAATTATGAAAACTCATTTTTTACTTCCAAATCAATTCAAGAAAATTGGTTGGATGCTATTTATTCCCAGTATCATTGTAGGAACTTATTTACTTTTTTCAGATTTTAATTTCGATAGTCATTTTCAAATAAAAGTATTTGCATTTATTAACGATGAAATCCTTTCGGATACGAAATATTTTACTTTCATTGAAAACGGAATACTTGATGAAATGCTTGTTGTGTTAATTATCCTGGGAGCTATATTGATAGGCTTTTCTGAAACCGAAAATGAAGATGAATTTATTTCAAAAATAAGATATGAAAGTCTTGTTTGGGCAACCTATTTAAATTTTGGATTGATGCTGTTGAGCACATTATTCATTTATGGATTTCCCTACTTTGATGTCTTGATAATAAATATTTTCGCAATGCTATTATTCTTTATTATTCGATTTCATTTTATGATTTATAAACTTAATAAATCCATTAGCGATGACGAATAATTTAAAAGTATTACGGGCTATAAAAAATATTTCGCAGGAAGAATTGGCAAAACAAATTCAAGTCAGCCGTCAAACTATAAATGCTATGGAAAAAGGAAAATATGTTCCGTCAACGGTTCTAACATTAAAATTAGCTCGGTTTTTTAATATACCAGTGGAAGAAATTTTTAAATTAGAAGCAACCGATTAAAAACAATCCCATTAACAATTAAATTAATGGGATTCTTTTGAATTAAACTATTATTTTTATTTCTTAAAATTAGCTATACCTTGTTTAAGCCAATTTTCATATAATCTTGCATCCGGATCATAACTTGTTGTTGGAGTTATTGAATTTAAGTTGATACCTTCCAAATCAACCAAAACATATAATGGTTGCGTGTTAGTTTTGTATTTAGTTATCATAAAATCGGTCCATTTATCACCAATAGTAACTATTTCAGCACCTGTTGAAGAAGAAATATGTTGTTCACTTTTTGGTAATTCACGTTTATCATCAGCAAATAAAGAAATAAGCACCACTTCATTTTTCAATATTTGAGAAACATTTTTATCCGTCCAAACATTATTTTCCATTTTTCTACAATTAACGCAGGCATGTCCCGTAAAATCTAACAACACCGGTTTGTTTACTTCTTTTGCATACGCCAAGCCTTTTTCATAATCGGTAAATAATACCAAACCATGTTTGTTTTTTTCGGCTCCGTCGGGTAATTTTTCAGAGGTTAAAACAGCCGAAGAACCCCCTACTCCATTCGGACTTTCACTATATTCCTCTGGAGGTGGGAATGCACTAATTAATTTTAATGGCGCTCCAAATAACCCAGGAATCATATAAAAAGTAAAAGATAAAACTACCAATGCCAGCATTAATCTACCAACTGATATATGGGTTAATGGCGAATCGTGTGGCAATGTTATTTTTCCTAATAAGTAAATTCCCCAAGTTCCAAAAATAGCAATCCAAATAGCTAAAAAGACCTCTCTTTCAAACCAATGTAATTGTAAAACCAAATCGGCATTGGATAAAAATTTAAATGCTAAAGCCAATTCTAAAAATCCAAGAGAAACCTTGACTGTATTTAACCATCCCCCTGATTTTGGCAAGGAATGCATCCAACCTGGAAACATTGCAAACAGCATAAAAGGTAAAGCTAAAGCAGATGAAAAGCCTAACATTCCTATTATTGGCGCAATTCCGCCACTAGAAGCAGCTTGTACTAAAAGCGTCCCAACGATTGGGCCAGTACAAGAAAATGAAACGATAGCCAAGGCTAAAGCCATGAATAATATTCCGATAATTCCACCTCTATCCGCTTGTCTGTCTACTTTATTAGCCCAAGAATTTGGCAACATAATTTCGAAAGCCCCGAGAAAGGAAGTCGCAAAAAAGACTAATAACACAAAGAAAATCACATTAAACCAAACGTTAGTAGAGAGTGCATTAAGGGCATCTGCTCCAAAAATAGCAGTTACAGCAAGACCTAAAATAACGTAAATACCTATGATAGAAATTCCGTAAATTAGAGCATTTCGTTTGCCTTGAGCTGGTGTTTTACTTTGTTTCGTAAAAAAACTAACCGTCATGGGTATCATTGGAAATACGCAAGGCGTTAACAAAGCCGCAAATCCACCAAGGAAAGCCAAAAAGAAAATAGACCAAAGTCCTTTTTTATCTTCTTTTTTAGGCTCTAAATTAGGAGCAATTACTACCTCTTGCTTGAATTCTTTTTTTACTACTGAAGTAGTGTCTTTTTTAGTAGTATCCTGAATTACAGTGGCTTGATCCACCTCAACTGAAACCGGAATATCAAAACTTAAATCAACTTTATCATTAATACATTGATTTAAACATGCTTGAAAGTCTAAATTAACAACAATCTTACTCGTTTTAGGATTCGTTATTTTAACCTTTTGGGTTACGGTTGCTGTACCTTCAAAGTAGTATTCATCGACTTCAAAATCCTTATTAAACTCCTTTTTGTAAGCACTTTCCTTGGCCTTGCCCAACAATTCAAAGTTGCCTTTTTGATTTTTTACGGTTACTACCAAAGGCAACGGACCGCCGTCTGGGGTAAATTGCGAATACATGTGCCAACCAGCATCAATAGTAGCAATCATAACCAAATTAAATTCGGTGTCGGATATTTTTTCTGTTTTGGAAGTCCATTTTACAGGCTTTTTAATCTGCGAATTTCCATTTGCAAAAGCAAAAAAAGCAAAAAGTATAAATAGTAATTTTTTCATTATTGCAGTGTTATTTGTAATTTATTAATTGAATTATCGTTTATTTTGTATCTATCGTCTTGGCGCTTTCCAATAACCCAAACAACCTGATTTTTAGAGCATAACAGCCATTGATTTGACTTATCAATTAAAGACATTTTTTCGTCTTTAAAGTACTTACTCAACTTCTTTTTCCCCTGCATTCCCAAAGGGAAAAAATAATCTGCCTCTTGCCATTTTCGGATAGTTAATGGAAATTGTAATAAATCTTTATCAACAAAGATACTATTAAGATTAGTATATGAAATGTCACTTACGTTACAAAAAATAAGATTTAAGGGAACTTTGACCTCCTGAAGTTCTTTGGGAATGATATATTCTTCCTTATAAGAATGGATTTCTTTTGCATATAAAATTAAGAAATCTCTGTCTTTTAATAAAACATGTGTATCCGAAAAAACCTGTTTTCCTGATTGGGCAGTTACTAAATCAGTAATATCATTCCAAGCGGTAAACCCAAAATCTTTTAACCATTGGTACAAATAGGCAGGATAATTAGGAAGTTTTAGTAACTCCATTAGATTAAATTTCAATTGATTATTTTCTTCTTGAACTACCGTTTGAAAAACTAATTTAGAAGCATCTTCTACCAATGATTGTGCTTGTTGCAAATTTTGGACTGTATTTTGAAAAGAAGAAAGTAAATTGGGATTCAATTCTTTCAAAACCGGAACGATAGCATGTCGTACTTTATTTCGGAAATATTTATCGGAGGCATTACTAGAATCTTCCCGCCATTGTAAATTGTTTTCACGAATATAATCTTCAATTTCAGCTCTTGAAAATGGCAATAATGGTCGGATAACTTTATCATTTTGTACTGGAATACCTGTTAAACCCTCCAACCCAGTTCCGCGAGTTAAGTTAATTAAAAAGGTTTCTAAACTATCCTCTAAATGATGTGCGGTTAAGAGGTAATCGAATTTCTTTTCTGCTAGTTGTTCGTAAAACCAATCGTATCGCAACTTTCTTGCTGCTACCTGAATAGATAATTTGGCATCTTTTGCAAATTGATTGGTGTCAAATTTTTTAATAAACAACAGAATTTGTTGGTTCTCGCAATATTCTTTTAGGAATTCCGCATCACCATCACTTTCTAAATCTCGTAGAGAAAAATTACAGTGTAAAACTGCAATTTCATAATCTAATTTGTGAAATAAATCCAATAACACCATGCTATCCATTCCGCCGCTTACAGCCAAAAACAAACTTTTCCCTTTTAGAAAAGGAAAATTAGTATTTAAATGAAGTCGCAATTTGTTTAGCATATTTCAAAAATAAGAATTTTTATTAACTCAATACTGCAAACATTGCTTTTGCCTTCAATAAACATTCTTCGTATTCTTTTTCGGGATCGGATAAAGAGGTTATTGCGCTTCCAACAGAAAACGAAACATATTGATTTTTAGCATTATACAAAACACTACGTATAACAACATTAAAATCAAAATCGCCAATTGGAGTAAAATAGCCAACTGCACCACTATACAATCCTCGTTTAGTTTCTTCTAGGTTTTCAATAATATTCATTGCCGAAATTTTGGGCGCGCCCGTCATGCTTCCCATAGGAAAGGTCGTTCTTAAAATTTCGATTGGTGAAGTGGTGTGTTTTACCTGAGAAACCACAGTTGAAATCATTTGATGCACTTGTTGGAACGAATAAATTTTGCAAAGTTCTTCTACTTGAACGGATCCTGTGGTTGCTGTTCTAGATAAATCGTTGCGCACCAAGTCAACAATCATGATGTTTTCAGACCGTTCTTTGGGGTCTTCGGATAATTCTAGTTTGGATTTTTTATCGAGATCTGAATTATCAAACCGTTTTGCAGTGCCTTTTATGGGTTGCGATATCACTTTGGTGCCTTCTTTTTTCAAATATCGTTCTGGCGATGCCGACATTAAATACTGCTGATTATTTTTAAAGTAAACTGCAAATGGTGCTTCAGAAAGTGCATTCAATTTTTGATATACTTCTAACGGATTTATTTTAGAGTTTTCAGCATAAAATTCCATACAAAAATTAGCTTCATAAATATCGCCATGATGTATATGTTTCAAAACTTTAGAAACTTTAGAAAGATAATTTTCTCTAGAAATTCGTTGAAGTACCTCAACGCCAATTTGAAAGTCGGATTGGATTTCAAAACACTGAAGTATTTGTTCAAAATCACTTTCCATTTCATCGTCACACAATCGCAAATAATGCATTTCTAGATTGTTTCCTTTTAGAAGAAAAAGCTTTTTAGGCTGAAAGAAAAACATATCAGGAAATTCTAATCCGTCTTGATTATGGGACTTTAAATCTTCAATATCGTTTTTTAAATCGTAAGATAAATAGCCAAAAAGCCAATCTTTAGTTTGACTTTGGTATTGGTGTAGGTCTTCAAAAGATTTAGAAAAATCCGTAACTATTGAGGTAAATGCCTCTAAAGCAAGGATACAGTCGTAATTAGAATAGTTTTGGGGATAGTTATTAGAATCTAAAAAAACTACTTCTCTAAACGAATTAGCCCAAAGCAATAATTGTTTTTTAAATTCAGAAGGATTTGTAATAGTCTTAGAAAGTACCGTTCTCAAGAGGAAAATATATTTTTTTCAAATTTACAATAAAAATATTTTTATATAACAATTAAACAAATTTACTGTAGACATATAACTAAAAAAAGATAATACGAAAAAAAAAATCCGCTACAATTGTAGCGGATATAATTTTAAAGTAAGGATAACCTAACTAGATTTTAAAACAATTTCTTTATCGTTGGAAGAAACAACTTGTGTTTTAGTTTCTTTTTTACGAACCATAATTGGCTTTGGCAAATCATTATCTCCTAATAATAATTGAAATCCTGATCTTGAATAATTTTCAATTGTAGCGCCTTTAACTTCAATTTTAAAGGGGCCGCCAACCTCTAGATTGTCTAAACTAAATCTTCCTTTTTTGTCCGTTTCAATTTCGTAAACTGAATTAGTTGGCAAATAAGTTAGCGTTATCAAAGCATTGGCTATTGGCAAATCGCCATCGGTCACTTTTCCATTTATTGTAGAAGAGGTAATTTGAGCGGAAGCAAATCCAACTACAAAAAACAATACTAAACTTAATAATGATTTAAATTTCATCTTTATATATTTTATTAGAAGGAATAACGAACACCAAATTGTGCTTGAAATCTTGATGCAAATTGATCAACTGTATATGGAGTGGATGTTGGTGCAGTAAATTTATATGTTGGATCGCCTCCATTTACTCCAACTATAGGTAAATTTCCGTTTTTAGACAAACCAACATTAACCGTTGAATTAAATGTATTTGGAACAAAATAACTTCTTCCCCAATCTTTGTTAATTAGGTTTCCTACATTAATGATACTTAATGAAAATTGAAGCGTATGGGTGAAATCTTTTCCATCTTTAATTTTAATCTCGTCCATTATTCTCATATCTGCTTGAATATTCCATGGAGTATTTGCTCCATTTCTTTCTGTGAATTTCCCTCTACGGCTATTTAAATATTCATTATTGCTTATATAGTTTTCATAGTCAGCAACTTGTTGTGTGTTGGTAGTAAAAACACCACTGGTAACTGTACCAATATATTTAGCAGCTTCTGTAGCATCCTTAAAAATGTAAGCCAAACCTGCAGATTGTCCTGTATTAGCGATTGTTGTATTAATAAAACCCCAAGTGTATGGGTTTCCAGATTGTGCGTTAAAAAAAACATTTGCTGAAATGGTATTGCTTTTACCTACGTTTACGGCATAACCAAGGTTTGAAACAATTCTATGTTTAATATCAAAATTAGAAGTTGCTAATTGTGGGTTGTTTGGAGTTAACGATTGGTTCATTTGAAAATTACTTTCCATTGAATTTCTAATGCCATTGGTAATATCTTTTGCACTACCATAAGTATAGGCCAACATAAAATTCAATCCGAAATTATAGGATTTAGAAACCATTTGTGTTAAACTATATCTATATCCTTTATCCGTATTGGATAACATGTAAGCGTTTGAAAAAGCTGGATTTATGTTTCCACTATTAGGAGTCGTAGGATAAATAGGCATTTCGTGATTTACATCATAAGAATAGTAAGTAGGATTATCTGTTTTATTCACTTGTTGAAACAACAAATCTCTTATTACTTTAGTGTAAATAACTTCTTCAGTAAATTTATATCCTTTATATGTAAAATCTAAAGCCAAAGAATTTCTAGAAATTTGTGGCATTTTAAATTTATTGTCAATTAAATCTGCCTGTACTTTTGGAGAGGCATCATGGTATGCATTCAACCCACCTGGATTTAATGGGTCTCCTAATGTATTGGTAGCGGTTAAGTTATTTTTATCATAACTCCCGTATCCAACTCCATCATTATAGTAAGCATAACCTAACCATGCAAAAGGAATTCTACCTGTAAATATTCCAGAACCTCCTCTAATAATTAATGATTTATCTCCTTTTACATCATACGTAAATCCGAAACGCGGAGAAAGTGATGCTGTTGTAAAGAAATTGTTTTTAATTTGATTAAGCGGAGTATAATTGTAGGTAGTACCATAATTAGGATCTACTGGAGAATTTTGAACTTGCGAACTCAAGTTTGGTTTGGTTGGTAAATCTGTATAATCAACTCTAATTCCTGGAGTTATTTTAAGTTTATCGCCAATTTTAATATCATCTTGTACATAAGCGCTATACATATTTACTTTGAATTTAGCATAAGGATTGTTAAAGATTTCATCTCTTGTAGAACCATCAAATGCATAAGTACCTCTAACACGAGCAGGGGTAGAAGCATAAAAATCGGCTATACTTTTGTAAGAAACTCTGCCATTTAATGAATTAACAAAACCATAATTAATATCATATAGCTCATTATGAGTTCCAAATAACCACGTATGATTTCCTTTTTTATATGTTAAATTATCGGTGATTTCAGTAGTGTTTTGTTTCATATTAAACACTGTTGCCTCTCTTTCATTTCCCAAGAAAATAGTTCCACCACTTGATGCAATTTCTACTTGAGGAAACATATTATTTGCAGAAGTTGGATCACGGTAATCTTTAATACTAGAGTAACCAACCATAAATGAGTTAGACCATCGGCTATTAAAATGACTTTTAAGTTCTAATACTGTACTAATTGATCTGTTATGTTGTATGTAATCCATACTTGAAAAACGGAAGTTTGCACCATCGCGCTCCAAGTTAGAAGCTTGAGAAAACACAGTATTATTTCTTAAAGATACAGAGTGTTTTTTATTTATTTTCCAATCAATTTTATTGAAAAACTTTTTACTCTCTGAATGATTATTAAAAGAATTATAAGTACCAACATCAAAACCATATTTAGTTTTAACAAAATTTGCTATTGTAGTTGCTGTTGTATTATCAATTAATGATATAACATTTCCATTCGCATCTACATCACCAGCATTGTAAAACATTGGATCAGTTCTTTTAGTATATTCTCCATTTGTAAAAAAGAACAATTTATCTTTAATGATTGGAAAACCCACTCTAAAACCAAGTTGGTAATCTTCAAATTCTTTTGGCATTTTTGCTCCGTCACCAACATTGTTAGGTCCGGTTAGTGCTGCATTCCTCCCGTAACTATAAATAGAACCGGATACTTTGTTGGTTCCACTTCTTGTTACCGCATTAACACTTCCGCCAAGGAAATTTCCTAATTTAACATCATAGGGCGCAATATAAACTTGAACATCCTGAATTGCATCTAAACTTATAGAATTTGTTCTCGTACTACTTCCGGGCATTCCTGAAGTTCCGGATTGTCCTCCTTGCGAAGGACTAAAACCAATTGCATCATTATTAATAGAACCATCAATGGTTACGTTATTGTACCTAAAATTAGTTCCAGCAAAAGAGTTGTTGGCGCTTTGAGGTACTAATTTAGTTACATCTTGAATACCTCTATTAATATTTGGCAAACCATTAATTTGGGTTAGACTTATATTGGTACCGCCTGTTTTAATTGCTTTTTTACCAATAACAGCTACTTCATCTAAAACATTTTCTTTTCTTTGAACTATAATTAGAGGATAGTCATTATCTCCTAAAGACAATTGAATTTGAGTTCCTGTGTAGTCCTTAATATCCATACTTTTAACAGTAATTTTGTAAGGCCCTCCAACATTCAAATTTTCTAAATTAAATCTACCTTGTTTATTAGTGGTAGATTCATAAACTGTATTTGTAGGTATATGCGTCAAGATAATTGCGGCATCAAATACTGCTGCAGATCCATCGGAAACCTTACCCGAAAAAGAAGAAGTTGTAATTTGAGCTGACAACGAGCTAATTACAAACAAAAATGCGCTAGCAAAAAGAAAATTTAATTTCATTATTTTATGTTTTATAGTTACTTGAATTTACGATTAAGTAAAAGACTACAACCTGCTTCAATGTTACTATACTATTTTTAAATTGCTCTATTAATGTTAATAAATGTGTTTAATATTAAGGTAATGATTATTTCAAAAAAAAAGGCTGCCTAAAATTAGACAGCCTTTAAGACTTTTTTTGTAAGAATTTTTAAATAAATATATTAACAAAATAATATACTAACGCAGCGATTAATGCTGAGACAGGAATTGTTAATATCCATGCCCATATTAGCTTAACGGTTACTCCCCATCTTACAGCTGAAACTCGTTTGGTTATTCCAACTCCAATAATAGATCCTGTTATAGTATGCGTTGTAGATACAGGAATTTTAAAATGCTCAGTCATAAATAAGGTTAATGCACCTGCCGATTCAGCAACAACTCCTTCAAAGGCGGTAACTTTAGTGATTTTAGAGCCCATTGTTTTTACAATCTTCCAACCACCACTTAATGTTCCTGCTGCAATGGCAGAATAACAAGCAATTGGAATCCATTCTGGCATTTGAGATTTGATACCCTCTTTTTCATTTGGAAGTACGACTTGTAACCATTCTGGCATATCTGTGACTGAGACTCCATTACTGTGTATATATACTGCAACAGCTGCTGCAATTATCCCCATTACTTTTTGTGAATCATTACCACCGTGTCCTAAACTAAAGGAAGCAGAGGAAAGTAATTGCATTTTTTTAAGATATTTTTCAGCTTTAGCAGTCGACAAACTACTAAATATTAAGTTAAAAATTGCAAGACTAAAGAATATTATTCCAACTAGCAACCACTTAATATTTGATGGCTCTGTAATAACAGCTAAAAAGTGATTATCAAATCTAGGTTTTTCAATTTCAAATTTTAAAACTGCCGATAAAAACCAAATTACTAAAGCCATTAACAATAAGGTAACTACTTTTGGCCCTATATTCTTTCTAGAAGCATACATCATCCAAATAGAAATAAAATAAGAAATAATCATTCCTAATAGCGGGGCTAAAACTATAAAAGCTAAAACAACACCTACTCCCGAAGGCAAACTTCCATCTTCACCTGGCTTGTACCAGTTTACAACATGAAAACCTGCATGTGCAATAGCTGCACCTGCAAAACCACCAATTAAAGTGTGTGATGATGAAGAAGGAATTCCCTTCCACCAAGTAATTAAATTCCATATAATTGCAGCTATAACGCCAGCAAGAATTACAGTTAAATCTATATTTTCAGATTTAGCAGTTTTAGCAACTGTATCGGCAACTCCGAATCCAAAAACCCAATAAGCTAAAAAATTAAAAAAAGCAGCCCATAAAACAGCCTGAAAAGGTGTTAAAACTTTAGTTGCAACAATAGTTGCAATAGAATTGGCTGCATCGTGAAAACCGTTTATATAATCAAAGAGTAAAGAAAGTACTATAATAACAATTAGTAAAGTCATATTAAAATGTCTAGATTATAGTAATATTAAGAATGCTTAACAGCAATTTGTTCCATAACATTGGAAACACTTTTACACTTATCAGAAGCCTCTTCTAAAGAGGAAAGTACTTCTTTATATTTAATGATGTTTTTAGCATCCGTTTCATTTTCAAAAATATCCGCTACAGCTTTATCAAATACAGAATCTGCTTTACTTTCTAATTTATTAATTTTTTTGCAGGTTTCTTTAATAGCTTTGGGATCTTTCATAACCCTAAGCTCTTTAACACCGACATTTATCAATTGACACGCTTCCAAATTAATTTCGGTCAACTTTCTAATTGATTTAGTGATTTTTTCAACTTGGTATAAACGCATTCTACTTGCAGCACCATGCATATTATCGGCCACATTATCAATAGATTTAACCAAGGCATGGATATCTTCCCTATCAAACGGGGTAATAAAATTTCTACTTAATTCTAAGTGAGTCTGGTGCGTTATTTCCTCAATTAAAGCCTCAAGTTCTTCTATTTTCTTAAAATATTCCTCCCGTTGCACTATGGGAGCATTTACTGCTTCATGCAGAGTTTCAGCCAAGACAACTAAATTAGCAGATGCTTGTTCAAAAAGGGGAAAGAATTTTTTATCTTTAGGAACAAGAAATTGAAAAATATTATTTAATGTCATTTTTTGTTTTTTAAAGTACAAATGTATAAATCTAATGTTAAGTTAACATTAATTCCTGTCCAAAATATTTGATATTTTAATAAAACAATAAAATTAATTAATAGAGTTAAAAGTATTGAAATCGTTTTCGTAATTTTATACTCTTAAAATTAATTCAATTCTTTATGGATCTTAACTTCAACAAAAACGAAGACCACAATAAACTTTTAGTATCCGATTTAAAACACCGCTTTGCCAAAGTAAAACTTGGTGGAGGAGAAAAAAGAATAGAAAAATTGCATGCCGAAGGCAAGATGACCGCCAGAGAACGTATTGATTATTTACTAGATCCTAAGGCAAAATGCATTGAAATTGGAGCTTTTGTTGGTGAAGGAATGTATGTTGAACATGGTGGTTGCCCGTCTGGTGGTGTAGTCGTGAAAATTGGATACATAAAAGGCAAACAATGCATTGTGGTAGCTAACGATGCTACCGTTAAAGCTGGTGCCTGGTTCCCAATTACTGCCAAGAAAAATCTTCGCGCGCAAGAAATTGCCATGGAAAACAGGTTGCCTATTATCTATTTAGTGGATTCTGCTGGAGTTTACTTGCCATTGCAAGACGAAATTTTCCCTGACAAAGAGCATTTTGGACGTATTTTTAGAAACAATGCCCAAATGAGTAGCATGGGAATTACTCAAATTGCAGCCGTTATGGGAAGTTGTGTAGCAGGAGGTGCTTACCTTCCAATTATGAGCGATGAAGCAATGATTGTTGACAAAACCGGAAGTATTTTTCTTGCAGGCAGTTATTTAGTGAAAGCTGCCATTGGTGAAAATATAGACAATGAAACCCTTGGTGGCGCTACAACCCATTGCGAAATTTCGGGTGTGACCGATTATAAAGCCAAAGATGACAAAGATGCTTTGGATAGAATTAAAAGTATAGTTGGTAAAATTGGGGATTATGATAAAGCAGGATTCAATCGTGAAAAATCACAAAAACCAGCATTAGACGAACAAGATATTTACGGAATTATTCCTAAAGCACGTACTGAACAATACGATATGTTAGAAATCATCAAGCGATTGGTAGACAATTCGGAGATGGATATGTATAAAGAAGATTATGGTAAATCGATAATAACCTGTTATGCTAGAATTGATGGTTGGGCAGTTGGAATTATTGCAAACCAACGTATAGTTTCTAAAACTAAAAAAGGTGAAATTCAGTTTGGCGGTGTAATCTATTCCGATTCTGCAGATAAGGCCACTCGATTTATCGCAAATTGCAACCAAAAGAAAATTCCGTTGGTATTTGTGCAAGACGTTACCGGATTTATGGTAGGATCTAAAAGCGAGCATGGGGGAATAATTAAAGATGGTGCTAAAATGGTGAATGCCGTAGCCAATTCGGTGGTGCCAAAATTTACGGTAATTGTAGGAAATTCATACGGTGCAGGAAATTATGCTATGTGCGGAAAAGCCTACGATCCTCGATTAATTTTTGCATGGCCAAGTGCGGAACTTGCCGTTATGGGCGGCACTCAAGCTGCTAAAGTATTGGCACAAATTGAAGCCTCTTCATTAAAAGCCAAAGGCGAAGTGATTGATGAAGTAAAAGAAAAAGAATTATTTGACAAAATAAAAGCACGCTACGATGTGCAAGTTTCTCCTTATTATGCAGCTTCTAGATTATGGACGGATGCTATTATTGACCCACTAGATACTAGAACCTGGATATCCATGGGAATTGAAGCAGCTAACCACGATCCTATTGAAAAGAAGTTTAATTTGGGAGTAATACAGGTCTAAAAAAATGATGAAGAAAATACTAATTATATTTCTTGTTCTATTTATATATCAAAACAGTATTTCACAAGAAACTACTTCAAGAAAAGACACGCTGCAAGGTGGTTTGCGAGTTGAACGAACTTGTTATGACGTATTGCGATACGACTTGAATATTAAAATCAATATTCAGGATAAATCAATTGTTGGTTACAATGATATTAATTTTAAAGTAGTATCCAACACTAAAAAAATTCAGGTAGATTTATTTGATAACATGAAAGTAGATTCTATTCTATTTAAATCAAAAAAATTAGAATACAAGAGAGAATTCAATGCAGTTTTTATAGATTTTCCTGCAAATTTAATTAAAGGTAGCGAGGAAAAAATTCGTTTTTATTATTCTGGAAAACCTATAATTGCAAAAAATGCCCCTTGGGATGGCGGTTTTGTTTTTACCAAAGACAAACAAGGAAAACCATGGGTAGCAGTAGCTTGCCAAGGCACTGGTGCTAGCTTATGGTATCCTGTTAAAGATTCACAAAGCGATGAACCAGATAACGGAGCGACAATAAAAGTGGCAGTTCCTTACGGATTAATGGATGTTTCCAACGGAAGATTAATAGGTAGTGAAGATTTAAAAAATGGTTACACCCGCTGGGATTGGGAAGTTAAAAATCCAATCAATACTTATGATATTACAATAAATATTGCCGATTATGCTCACATCCATGATAATCTAAACGATTTAGATTTAGATTATTATGTGTTGAAAGAAAATGAGGCTAAAGCCAAATCCCATTTTGAAGAAGCAAAACTTATGCTGAGTTGTTTTCAAAGTAAATTTGGTACTTATCCTTTTAAAGAAGATGGCTATAAATTGGTTGAAACACCTTATTTAGGTATGGAACACCAAAGCGCTGTAGCTTATGGGAATAAATATAAAAAAGGCTACTTAGGTAGTGATTTATCAGGAACCGGAATTGGGTTGTTATTTGATTACATTACCATTCACGAAAGTGGTCATGAATGGTTTGGAAATAGTATAACCTCCAAAGATATTGCCGATATGTGGATTCATGAAGGATTTACTATGTACACTGAAGTAGTGTTTGTTGAATGTCAATTTGGTGCTGAAAAAGCTCAAAAATACATGAATGGAATGAAGCAAAATGTTAGTAATGACATTCCTATTATTGGTCCTTTTGGTGTAAATAAAGAGGGCTCTGGTGACATGTACTATAAGGGAGCTTTATTATTAAATACTTTGCGACATGTAATTGATAATGATGAATTATGGTGGAAATTACTTTTAGATTATTCCAATACCTTCAGACATAAAATAATTGATACTGAAACAGTGATTAACTTTTTTAATACTAAAAGCGGAATGGATTTAACCACAATTTTCAACCAGTATTTAAGATATAATTCAATTCCAAATTTGGTAGTTCGGATAAATAAAAACAAATTAGAATTCCGTTGGTCATGCGATGAGCCAAATTTTAAAATGCCAATAGACGTTAAAGTTAACGGGGATAAAATTCGAATTCAACCAACCAAAAATTGGCAATTTTCTAGCTTTTATATAAAATCTTTAGATGATATAGAAGTACTCACTAATGATTTTTATGTAGATGTGATTAAGGAATAATTAATTGGATAATCAAATAATTGATTTTTAGATAATTAGGCACTCTTATTTAGATAACTTTTTTTCTAGAATGACAGAACTCTTAAATCTGTGTAAAAAAACTGCTACTTAATATTAATTTTGATTTATGAAGCAGCAATTATTATCTAAAAATCTAACAATTCTATTTCAAGCTTTCTTTACGCAACACCTTACCATTTTCAGTTTCTTTAAATTTAGATATAAAAAGAATTTCTTTTGGATGTTCATATTTGTCTAAGGAATTAAAAATAGATTTATCAATTTCAAATACCTCACCTTCAAGGACTAAGACTACTTTTTCGCCTAAATCCATATCCTCTTTGGAAGTGATAAAAAATCTTCCGTTTATTTTTTCAGCGAGTTTTTGTTCAACTTGTTCAGGGATGATTTTTACTCCTCCACTATTAATTATATTATCAATTCTTCCTAAAAACTTAAATTGCTTTTCATTAACCAATTCTACCAGATCATTTGTAATAACAGTATCTTCACTAATAATGTTAGGTGCATGAATTACCAAACAGTCTCTTTCATCATTGGAAATACTGACATTTGGCAATACTGTAAACATTTTTTCGCCAACTCGTTTAGCGGCGATATGGGTAATAGTTTCGGTCATGCCATAAGTTTCAAATACTTCGGTTGGCAATTTAATTAATTGCTTTTCTAGAGAAGCACTAATTCTAGCGCCTCCAACAATAAGTTTTTTTACGTTTTGTAATTCTTTAAGAGAGTTTTGTGCCTGTAATGGCACCATTGCAACAAAATCATATTTATCTGTCAAGCCTTTCATTGGATGGGAACTGGGAGCAACATAATCTAAATCTAACCCTAATATAATTGCACGAATTAGCATCATTTTACCAGCCACATATTTAACAGGCAAACATTGTAAAGCTCTATCGCCTGAATGTAAATCGAAGAAATTACCTGTTGCTAGAGCCGAATTAACCATTGATTGCTTGTTAACCTGAATAATTTTAGGAGTTCCGGTTGAACCAGATGTTCTCATTTCAATGTGAGGCTTACCGTCAAACCAATCTAGAAGAAAATCACCAACTGGTTTTTCAAAATCCTCACCTTCTTTTATAAAACTATAAGCAACTCGACATAAATCTTCTTTGTCAAGGTGAAAACCATTTAATTTAAAATGGTTATGAACATTTTCATACGTTAGATTATACATGAGGTTCGGTGATTATATTATTTTCTTCAACAATTTTTCCTGTTAATTTTTCTTTCCAATTTTTCCATTGGTATTTCTTACTAAAGATAAATAATAGTATTGGATAAATTACTAAAACTGGAATGAAAATCTCCATTAATCCTCCAGGTTTGGATGTGTCTTTAAATATTGAATTAGTTCGCAAGGCGGTCCAATCGGAAGTAACTAATAATGCAGTTATTAAATTATTGGCAGCATGAAATCCTAAAGACAATTCCATACCTTCATCCATTAAAGTTAAAATACCAAGAAATAAGCCTGTTCCAATATAATAAACCAATACGAGATAACCCATTTCATCAACTTCTGGATTTAAAATATGCATAGATCCAAAAATTAAGGATGTCATCACAAGCGGAAACCACTTATTCTTTGCTAAATTAGCAAATCCTTGCATTAAATATCCTCTAAAAACATATTCTTCAACACTCGTTTGGATAGGGATTAACAGGGTTGCAATAACAAACAAAATGGCAAATGGAATAGGTTTAAAATTCCAAACTAATTCTCCTAAGCTAAAATAATAAGTAGCAAAAGTAGATACAACTATAAAAATTGCCCACAAACTAAATGAGAAAAATACTCTCTTCCAATCTACTTTTTTCCGAGAAGTAGTTACATCTAATAAATTTTGTTTATGAAAATATTTTACAACCAAAACCAATCCGAAAAATCCAAATACAAAAGACAACATTATTAAAAATAGAGAAAGATTAGAATCTAATAAATTGATTGCATCATTGGTATTAGATAGTGTTTTACCAGATTTAAAAGATTTAAAAGCAACAACAATGCCCAATGGTAACTGCCCTAAAGTAGAAGCAATAATTATAAGAATACAACCTAAAATGTATTTCCAAAATTCGTTGTTTTTTTTTATTCCTTGTTCTATAAACATTATTAATTATATTTTATTTAATACTATAAACACTACATTTAATTTACTAAATTACAATAAAAAAAATTTAATCACTCATTTTATTTAGAAAAAAATCATACTAATTTACCAAAACTAAAATGCCAAAATTAAAAGGATTATTTTATGATTTTAGATACTTTTAACAAACCTTTAAGAATGGATAATAAACGAATGTTTAATTTCGCGATTTTATAAGAATTTCATAAAATTCTCCTCCAATCATGAAAAGTATTAAATTTTGTTTAAGTTTAAGTTTGTTATTAGCCTCACTATTTAATTATTCCCAAAAAAAACCGGAAGGGATTAAAATCAAAATAACTGGAAGAGTAATTGAAAAAGGGACAACAATTCCACTTGAGTATGCTACTATTTCGTTAATTAATACTTCTTCAAGCAAAGTGACTTCTGGAGGAATCACTAATGCAAATGGGGATTTTAGTTTTGATTCTGCTCCCGGTACTTACACAATTAAACTTGAATTCATTTCTTTTAAAACTTTAGAGATAAAGGAAAAAACATTAACTACTGCAACTAATTTAGGTGCTATTTCATTAGAAGCAGATGCTACGCAGCTTAAAGATGTAATTATTACAAAAGAAAAAGCAACTGTTGAAATAAAACTAGATAAAAAAATATACAATGTTGGACAGGATATTACTATTAAAGGTGGTTCTGCTAGTGATGTATTAAATAATGTACCTTCAGTTGCAGTGGATGGTGAGGGAAATGTAAGTTTGCGAGGTAACGATAATGTTAGAATATTAATTGACGGAATGCCCTCAAATGCAAACAATATTGCAGATGCTTTAAAAAGTATTTCGGCAGACGCACTTGATAAAGTAGAAGTAATTACTAATCCGTCAGCACGCTATGATGCCGAGGGTGGGGCTGGGATTATTAATATAATTCTTAAAAAAGGAAAAAATAATGGCTTAAATGGAACTTTTACCGCTACCGTTGGTGATCCTAAAAACTACAACACATCCGGAACTATTAATTTCAGAAGTCAAAATTTTAATATATTTTCTACTATTGGATATAATGATAGTAAGGCTCCAGGGAATTCATTAACCGATTCAGATTATATAAATTCTGCAGGAACTATTTACAAAACCATAAACGAGAAAGTAGATCGTATATCAGGAAGAAAAGGATATAATTATAGCTTTGGTGTGGATTGGTTTTTAGATAAAACTTTAACTTGGACAAACGGATTTTCTTACAGAAAAAGTGATGGTGCAAGCCCTATAAATGATGTAATTAACAATTACGAGGCTAATAACAATTTTATATCCAATAGATATAATGATCAATTTACATATACTTATGGTGTTGATTATACAACTAATTTTACAAAAAAATTCAAAAAAGATGGTCACAAACTCACATTCGACGGAACAGTTTCTAGAAATTTAGACAATGACATTGCAACTATTACCAACTCGTATATTGGTGCTATTAGTTCTACTTTAATAGAAGCTTCTAATAATTATCAGATTCAAAATAGAACTTTATTACAAACAGATTACGTTTTACCAATTGGTAAAAACAGTCAATATGAAGCAGGTTACAGAGGAAATTTTAATGAAATGAATAACAATTTTAAAGTTGGAAGTTTAGACCAATTAGGAAATTATACGCCATACACTAACTTTACTAATGTATTTGATTATAAAGAAAAAATTAACGCATTATATACTCAATTTGGTTCTAAAATAAGTAAATTCTCTTATTTATTAGGAATTCGATATGAGGACTCTTCTATAGAAAGTAAGTTATTTTTATCTGATTTTTACAAATATAAAAAATACAACAATTTCTTTCCAAGTGCTTTTTTAACTTATCAAATTGCAGAGCAAAGCACCATTTCTATTAACTATAGCAAACGTATTGAAAGACCTAGAAATAGATTTATTATTCCGTTTCCTAATAATTACACCAGCAACATTAACCTATTTATAGGAAATCCAGATTTGAATCCATCGTTTACAGATGCTTTAGATTTTGGATACATGAATAAATTTAAAAAAACAACTATCACCACTTCATTATATTACAATAAAACAAAAAATCCTTATCAGTTTGTGAAAAGACCAAATGGAGATATTGTAAGTACAATTGTAAATGGTCTTCCCGTAGACACACCGGTATATTTGACTACTTCTATAAATTTGGATAATGATACTCGATACGGATTAGAATTTAATATCAACTATACTCCATTTAAATGGTGGAAATTAAACGGAAATTTCAATTTTTTTAAAAGTACTATAGTTGGTAACTTCCAATATACGTTAAACGGATCAACCGATATTGTTAGTCAAGAAGTTAATAGAGAATCGTCTAGCTGGTTTACAAGAGTTGCCTCTAAAATAACATTACCTTACAAAATCGATTGGCAAACCAATGCTACTTATAACGCTCCACAAATTACTTTTCAGGGAAAAACTCTTGGCGTACTCGCTGCAAACATTGCTTTTAGTAAAGATATTATGAAAGATAAAGCAACAGTTTCTTTGAATGTAAATGACATTTTTAATTCTAGAAAAAGAATTATGCAATCCAATTTACCAAATTTAAGTTCTTATGGTGAAATGCAATACAGACAACGTCAAATTAATTTGTCATTTACCTATCGTTTTAATAAACAAAAAAGCGATAGAGAAAAAACAAAAAGAGAAGGTGAAGGCGAAAGTGGTGATTATGGGGGATAAAAATATTATTTCATTTTGCTATCCACATTAGGGTTAAATGAAAAGGAAATCGATAATTAATAAATTAAAGCGAAATTTATATACGATAAAGCCCCGAAATATTCGGGGCTTTATCGTATATAAAATAGCAAACTAGAATTAAGCTTGCTCTAATTCTCTTTTTACTTTTCTTTCTCTTAACAACTCTCTTGTTGCACCAAATATCCAGTAGAATACAAAGTTAACCAAGAACATCATTAACCAAAATCCAATTGTTAAAATGGTTAAAAACAATAAAAATCCTAAGTATTGAGCGAATGTAAACATATCTTTTGGTGTTATTCTTAATAATTAGGTCAAAGATAATTCATATATTTTATTCTACAAATAAATTACCGCAAATTATTAACAGCTTTTTAAACATTTAATACCACTTCTTCTTTTTAAAATAATAGATCATACTTAAGAGTAATAAAAACATAATTCCAAGTATGCCGAAATAGCCATACTCCCACTCCAATTCGGGCATAAATTTAAAATTCATTCCATAAATCCCAACAATAAATGTTAAAGGCATAAAGAATACCGAAACTACCGTTAGAGTTTTCATTACTTCATTCATCTTATGACTTTGGGTAGAAAAAAAGAAGTTTGCAGCACTTTCTAAAGTGGTTAAATCGTATTCAATTTGTTCCAAAAGCTCTAAGCATTTTTGATGTAATCTTTCAAAAAAAGTAAAATTATTTGCATCAATAGCATCAAAAACATTATCATCTTTAATGCTTTTTATTGAGTATAAAGAATCCCGTAAAGGAATTATTGAACGTTTTAAGAAATTATAGTTATCACGATGCTTTTCAATTTGCTCCAGAATAGAAAGATCCGTACTTCGTTTGGATAAATTTATCAATTCCTCAACTTTATCTTCCTCATTTTCAATGGTAATATAGAAGTTTTCCATAATAGCATCCAATAACAAAAATAATAAATAATCTGCTTTTTTAGTTCTAACTATTCCTGAATGGGTTCGTATGCGTTCCCTAATATGAGTAAAGAAATCACTCCTCTTTTCTTGAAACGAAACTAAAATACCATTTTTCAACAAGAAACTAATCTGTTCTACCTTAATATTATTCGAATCGGCATCTGGCAACAACGATTTAATATTAAAAAACAAAGTGTCGTGATATTCATCTAATTTTGTGCGCTTTGTGGTGTTCACTATATCTGATAACATAAAATTATCCACCCCAAGAAAATCTCCAATTTTAACTATTAAATTAGTATCATTTAATCCGTGTACGTTAAGCCAATTGACTTTATTAAAATCAACATGCTGCTCTATTTCGTTTTCATCAAATTTATGAAATTCCGCCAAATTATCCGTATCGTAAACAAATAACTGAATCTCTGTTTGAATAAATTTATGAAGCCCAGTGTATTCTAATAATGATGGCTGTACTTTTTTTACTTTTTTATATTTAATTTTTCGCACGGATGATAATTTTGTATAAATTTATAAATAATTATTTTTTAAAAAGTAATTTTACACAAAATCATTTCATGAGAACAGTAATCACCAACATTAAAGAACTTCTGCAAATTCGAGATATCTCTATATTAAAGGTTTCTGGTGACGAAATGGCTGTATTACCTTCTATAAAAAATGCCTTTTTAATTTTAGAAGATGATTGTATTGCCGACTTTGGATCTATGGAAAATTGTCCCATTGCTACAGCCGATATTTCTATAGATGCTACAGGTAAAGTAGTGCTTCCTGCGTGGTGCGACAGCCATACACACATTGTATATGCTGGCAACAGAGTACTGGAATTTGTAGATAGAATCAACGGATTGAGTTACGAAGAAATTGCCATTCGCGGAGGCGGAATAATTAATTCAGCTAAAAAACTAAACGAAACTTCTGAGGAGCAACTTTACCAAGAATCGAAAGTGCGATTGGAAGAAGTCATGCAACAAGGAACCGGTGCAGTCGAAATAAAATCAGGTTATGGATTATCTGTTGAAGGGGAGCTTAAAATGCTTCGGGTGATTAAAAGACTTTCCCAAAATTATCCAATAAAAATAAAAGCAACCTTTCTTGGAGCGCACGCTTTTCCTACTGAATATAAAGACAACCATTCGGGATATATCGATTTAATAATAAACGAAATGTTACCGAAGATTGCATCTGAAAATTTGGCCGATTTTATAGATGTTTTTTGTGAAACTGGATATTTTTCGGTATCAGAAACCGAACAAATCATGGAAGCTGGAAAAAAACAGGGTTTAATTGCCAAAATCCATGTTAACCAATTTAATGCCATCAACGGAATTGCAGCTTGTGTAAAACACAAAGCACTATCGGTAGATCATTTAGAGATATTAACAGATGAAGATATTGTGGTATTAAAAAATTCCTATACGATGCCAGTGGCTCTGCCTTCATGCTCCTATTTTATAAGTATTCCCTATACTCCAGCTAGAAAAATGATTGATGCTGGATTACCATTAGCCTTGGCAACCGATTTTAATCCAGGTACTACTCCCTCCGGAAATATGAATTTTGTGGTAGCAACTGCTTGCATCAAAATGAAGATGACTCCAGAAGAAGCTATAAATGCAGCAACAATTAACGGTGCTTATGCTATGGGAATTTCAGAAACCCACGGCAGCATTACTATAGGAAAAAAAGCTAATATTATTATTAGTAAACCTGTTGCTTCTTTTTACCAACTGCCCTACGCATTTGGCTCCAACCTAATTGACGAAGTAATTATTGAAGGAAAAAGAATCTAATAATTTTACAAATTCATAAAAAAACCGCTAATTCACATTATTAATTTGTGAATTAGCGGTGTTTTTAATTGTGCTTATTGCTTATCTCAATGTGAAAGTAGATTTAGAAACCAATTCACTTTTATCAAATACATTTACAAAATAGGTGCCACTTGCAAAATCTTTACCTTTTAACTCTTTAGAAACATCAACAGTTTTATTTTCATATTTTACTGCCGAAGTAAAACTATACGTAAGCGATTTATCACCAAAATTAGTAGTTACTTTATCTCCTAATACATTGCTTTTACTATCAATAACTTGAACATAATATGTTTTATCACCAGATTTAGCAATACTGTTTTCTGCAATTGTAAAACTAATTTTAAGCATATCCACTCTACTTGCTTTATCCGTTTCAATTTGTTTACCAGAACTTCTTAGTTTAAAAGTAGCAGTTTTTAAATTTAATAAGGATAGTTTAGATCCTTTCTCTACAGTTTTAGAAAGCTCTTCATTTTGACCAACTAATACTTGATTATAATTTTTAGAGTCAGATAAAACTACTTTTGTACTATCTAAATTAGTTGTAAGCACTTGATTTTCTTTTTTCAAAACATCAACTTGTTGCATCAATCCTTTCATTTTAGTTTGAAGATCTAAAAATTGTTGTTTGTATTTTGCTAAAGAGGAAGCATCGCCTTTTGATTTTTCAAGCTGTGCCATTAAACCAACCACTTTTTGTCTTTCGGCAATCAATTCATCCGACATAGAAGTATTTTCAGCAATCGCAGCATCATAAGTATCTTTAAGATTTTGTAAGTCTTTCATTACATTTTCTTTTTCTGTTTTAACCGAACTTACTTCTGTAGTTAGAGTTGTAGTCTCATTTTTTAATTTGAAAATATAAAAAACACTACCTAATAATAGCATTAATAAAACCAAAACCATTATTTTTAACGACGTATTACTTTTAGAATTTTCCATTTTAAAATTATTTAGTTGCGCAAATTTAATAATATTTAATTGTATAACGTAAATTTGTATAATTTTATTTTTATACCACAAAGATTAATGTTATGGAAAAACTTATTCGTTTTACTGCTTCCGATCTAGCTAAAATTACGAACCACAGGAGTGGCGAAGTGAAGTTTGGAGAAAAAATGATTACCATACCCAAAGAGCAACAAATTAGCGCTTTTCTTGAAGAATGTGAGTCCCAATTTGTACTTTTCGGAATCCCTGAAGATATCGGGATCCGTGCTAATTATGGTCGTCCTGGAGCAAATTCGGCTTGGGAAAGTGCCATTCAAAGTATTGCAAATATACAGCACAATCGCTTTTGCAAAGGATCACAAATTATTGTACTAGGGGCCCTAGATGCAACACAAGAAATGAAAGCCATAGAGAATCTTGATTTTAATATTACAGAAGATCGCAAAAAAATGTATGATTTGGTTTCTATTATCGATAAAGATGTTTCTCATATCATTGCCACAATTGTTAAAGCTGGAAAAACACCAATCGTAATTGGCGGTGGACACAACAACGCCTATGGAAACATAAAAGGAACCGCCCTTGGAAAAGGAAAACCCATTAATGCTATCAACTTTGATGCCCATTCCGATTTCCGAATTCTAGAAGGACGTCACAGTGGTAACGGGTTTTCTTACGCCTATGAAGAAGGCTTCCTGAAAAAATATTTCATTTTTGGACTGCACCACAGTTACACTTCCAAAAGTGTTTTAGACAAACTCAAAACCATAAAAGACCGTGTTTTATACAATACTTACGATTGTATGAAAATTAAAAAAACAAAAAACTTTTCAATGGAAATGCAGTTGGCTCTGGATTTTATAAAAAACGACTTCTATGGCCTAGAGATTGACCTCGACTCCATCCCAAATATACCTTGCAGCGCGATGACTCTTAGCGGATTTTCGGTAGAAGAATTAAGACAATTTATTTATTTTTTTGGCAACCATTCCAATGCCGCTTACCTACACATTTGCGAAGGAGCACCAAGTTTAGACAATGATAAAAATAACCACTTAGTAGGTAAATTAATTGGCTACCTAGTTACCGACTTCATCAAAGCCAAAACGGAAACTTACATCGTTTAATATTTGCAGCGAAACAATTGGCATTTTAGCTCCCGTAATTCCTGCCATTTGTTGCAATCTGTCATTGCGAGGCAAGAACTTATCTCATTATGAAATAATGATTTATCGCAATGTCAGGAATTCCACGTCTGTCAGGGCTAGACAGGTAATTTGTATTGTGAAATTAATTTTTCATAAGAAAATGCTTAAATAAATATAACCTATCTTTGCAACTCCTTGAAACAGTTCAAGAAGATTATAATTATGACATTCAACGATTTAAATTTATTAAAAAACATACAACTAGCTTTAGCAGAAGAAGGTTACACTACTCCAACACCTATCCAGCAACAGGCTATTCCAATCATTCTTGAAGGAACTGATTTAGTAGGCTGTGCCCAAACTGGTACTGGCAAAACCGCTGCTTTTGCAATTCCTATAATCAATTATTTACACCGCATGGTAGGTTCTTCTGCCAAGAAAAAAAATATTAGAACTTTGGTGGTTACCCCTACTCGGGAATTAGCAATTCAAATTGATGAGAGCTTTAATACCTATGGCAAGTACACCAACATTCGATCTATGGTGATTTTTGGGGGAGTTAGTCAAGTGCCTCAAGTAGACCAATTAAAAAAAGGAATTGACATTCTAATTGCTACTCCAGGAAGACTTTTAGATCTTCATAAACAAGGATTTATCGATTTAGACCACCTTCATTTTCTAGTTCTTGACGAAGCCGATCAAATGCTGGATATGGGCTTTATTAACGATGTAAAAAAAATTGTTAAACTTACGCCAGACAATCGCCAAACCTTATTATTCTCCGCTACAATGCCAATGGCAATTCGCGAACTTGCCGATACTTTTTTAACCAAACCAAAATATGTATCAGTTACTCCAGTTTCTTCCACTGCGGAAACAGTAAATCAGAAAGTATATTTTGTAGGAAAAGAAGACAAACGAAAACTGCTTTATCACATCATCCGCAACGATAAAATTAATAATGTTTTAGTTTTTTCAAGAACCAAGCACGGAGCAGACAACGTGGTTAAAGCATTAAAAAAGAACAACGTTACTGCTGAAGCTATCCACGGGGATAAATCTCAAAATGCTAGACAACGTGTTTTAGAAGCTTTTAAAAACAAAGAAATCTCGGTACTTGTAGCGACCGACATTGCTGCAAGAGGAATTGATATTGAAAGCCTACCCTTTGTAATAAATTTTGACATCCCTAATATTTCCGAAACTTATGTACACAGGATAGGAAGAACCGGTCGTGCTGGAAACAGCGGATTGGCAATTTCATTCTGCGCAAAAGACGAAATACCTTATTGGAAAGACATTGAAAAACTTATTAAAATTAGTGTGAAAGTAGAAAAAGACCATCCGTATCCTTATACAGATGTTCCTGAAAATCCGGATGCTAAACCCGATTTAAGAAATAAGAAAAAAGCAGAAACTCCCAATTCTAGAAAATCAGAAGCATCTAAACAAAACAAAAAACGTTGGTACTAACCAACGTTTTTTGTTTAATAAAGATCTTCCAAAGCCGTTTTTGCTGTTGGAAATCGAAATTGAAATCCTAAATCAACTGCTCTTTTTGGAATGATATTTTTATTGTTAAACAAAAGAATATGCATCTCTCCCAAAATCAATTTCATAAACCAACGCGGAATATTTGGCAAAAACAAAGGGCGATGTAATTGATTCGCAATTGCTTTAGTTAATTCTTGATTCGATATCGGATTAGGGCTCACCGCATTAATAATTCCTTCGGAGTGGTTTTTAATAATAAAGTAATATAAATTAGCAACATCTTTCAAATGGATCCACGATTGTAATTGTTTGCCAGAGCCAAAACCTGATCCTACAAACATTTTTATTGGTCGAACCATTTCTAATAGTGCTCCTCCTTTGTTAGAAAAAACAATTCCTGTTCTAACTTTAGTGATTTTTAGGTTTAGCGATTTAAATTGGTCGGCACTATTTTCCCACTTTACAACTAAATCCCCAAGAAAGCTTGCATCCTTTTCCTGAGAAGTTTCATCGTAAATTGCAGTACTGTTATCTGGGTAAATTGCAGTACCAGAAGCAGAGATAAAGTGTTTCACCTGATTGGGTTGGCTTTTTAATAATTCAAATAATAAATCAGCCGAATGCGTTCTACTTTCCAAAAGCTCTACTTTATAGGACTTAGTCCATTTTTTAGCAATTGAAGCGCCAGCAAGATGTACAATCACATCAACACCTTCAAGACAATTTGCATCAATTTGATTGTTTTCTATATCCCAATGAAAACCAAAGTAGTTATCTCTAGTATCTTTTTTTATTGGTGAAGTCGTTAAATAATGAACTATATGATTGTCTTGCAAAAGTAAACTGGTTAATTCCTGACCTATCAATCCGGTTGCGCCTGTAATTAGTATTTTCATGGTATCCAATGGATGTAAAAAATTAGTATGCTTTTATTTTAATTAAAAATATAGTCCAAAGATAGCAAACCAATTGAGAACAAAAAAAACCACAGAATTGCGTCTGTGGTTTAAATTTTCGGATTATTCAATTTACTTTATTTAACAATATAGGTTACCTACACATATCCCAGGTCCTTCCTTGACTATCTATTAATGCTTGAAGCTGACCAGAACCATTATATTGACAAGTGAACTTCATAGAAGGTAAATTTGAATTAATGCCAGTAAATTCAAAAGTTAATATATAGGCTGAACCATATACTCCTTCATCTCTTAACATCCATTCTCCTTGTGTTGTTTTAATAAGACTCCCATTACTGTCATAAAGTTTAAAAAAACCTTTGTGAGATCCATCATCTAACAAGGAAATTTCATACTTACCTTTATAGTTAGTAACGCAATACTTTTTGTCGTTTACCGACATTGAAGATTTAATAGTGCTTTTTATATTATTGTTATTTGAATTAATTTCAGTTTCGTCTGAAGCCAAATTAATATTTTGACTTGAAGCAGATGTTACAAATACAAATAAAAATATAAATAAAAAAAAATTGCTAGTACTTATTTTTGTTTGCATAAAATCCATTTTTGTTTAAGAGACATAATCTCACCTTTCTTAATTGTTTGATCATAATAATTTTCAAAATTGTAGGAACTGTATTTTTCTAAAAAATACAATTCACCATTTTGAAGTAATTGAAATCGTGTAGGGAAATCGGATCTCAATGTTTTCATTGCAACATCTTGAGAAATAATCATATCTTTAAAAAAGTCTGGCATATAAAAACCTCCATATGTTAACGGAAAAGAGGTGTGTAAATCATACGTCTTATTCTTTTTTCCTCCATAAATTGTATATTCAACATTAAAAGAAAACGATAAGAAATCTTTATCAAATTTGTCAAAAATAAATTTAATTTCACCATAATTTGATACTATAAAAGTTTTTTTATTAAGTGCAGAAATTAAATTATCTTTATCAGTCATAATAACTGATTGAGAATAACCTTTCTGAAAAAAAAGCAATAAACCAATGCAAATAATCAATATTCGAAATTTACATTTAAAATTATTATTTTTCATAATTTTTATAGATTATTTATCTAATTAAAATTAAATAGTTATTTGTAACTGGTTTTGGTTGATTTCTTGCATATTCAACAGCAATGTCTCTTACTGCATTTATTCTTTGTTTTTCCAATTGAACTGCATCTTTATAAACCATCATTGCAGCTTGAAATTGTTGTCTGTTAGCTGCGTCTATTTTACCTTCTATTTTCGCCATTAATGCTTTTGCTTCTGGACCACATTTAGAAGAAGGATCTATTTGACTTAAAGAACTTAAAGAACTACTAAAATCATTTTGAGCAGCATCCGATTGAGCTTGTTGAAGTAAACCACCACAACGATACGATTGATAACTCTTATAAATTTCAATAGTCTTGCTTTGGACTTTAGAAAAACAACTTACTTCAGATGGAACAGACAAAAGAAGTGTGATTGCCTCTTCATAACTTTGTCTTTTAGCCAGACCATCTGCTTGTACTATTAAATCAGCACATTTAGACTCATAGTATTGTATTATCCTTGATTTACCTTTTTCAATAAATTTAGAAAAAGCTTCTTCAGTCGAGTCTAAAGTATCAATTGCATTTGAAATTGCTTCTTGTTTACTTAGTCCATTACCATTAAGCTTTTTAGAAATTGAAGAAAAAACCATATTATTATCTACTTGTTTAATAAATAAACTTAATTCACAATCAATAAAAGTAATGTTTTGCATTCCTTTAGAAATTTTTGTGTTGTAAATTGTAAATTTGGGATAAATGACAAAATTGTTATTATAGCCAGTACCACTTAATCCAGTTTTGTTAACTATTTCTAAAATTTTAGTTTCAAGATTAGAAAGATTAGAATCGTCTAAATCTTCTAAATTTTCTGGCATTACAATTGACAATGATATTTTACCAATATCATTAGAGTTTTGACTGAAAGTATTCAAAACAGAAAACAAAACTATTAAATAAATTATTTTTTTCATTTTTTTTTATTTTAATGTAACCATTATTTGACCTGGAGGATAAGTGACTGAAGCTTCTATTTGAAAAGTGTTTTTAAGAAATTTACGAATCAATCTTCCAAACATTTCAATATCATAATTATCTCCAGTTGCTTGATCTTTTAAAGGAATTCTAACCTCGTTGTAAACAACTTCTAATTTAGTAGAATTTCTTTTTTTCGCATAATTTTTAAAAGAATTTTTAGTCATCCAATCCATTATTGCTTCTGAAAGCAAATCACCGTCTGTCCCAACTTCTTTATCATAAGTCATTGTAGAGTTTTTCTCTAAATTGAAATAAATTTCAATTGATCTACCATTATTTACAATATCAGTAAATTTAGTTTGAATGTCGTTCAAGAAATCCTCTTTTACTTTATCTAAAGCTTTAATGGTAAGTTTAGTAATGTCATCGGTATAAAATTTACCACTAGCTGATTGCTTGTCTGAAAGTGCTCTTCCTGTTGCTGTTTCATAAGCCCGTAAAATTAATTGCACTTCAGTACCATTTCCACCCGGAACAACCTCTAAGTCAGTTTCCACATAAATATCTGCTGTACAATTTTGAGCAATTATTTCTTTTTGACTCCTTTTTGTTCCAGAATTAAATAGGTTAGCATTTAGTGCTTTAGTAAGTTCTGCTTCAAATCCATATGTGGTAAACCCTCTTGAATTAAAAGCATTGTTCACCACCGAAATTGCCGTTCTTCTATAAAAACCTTTTGATTGGTCTTGTAACATTGTTTTAATATCTTCATTTTCCTTTGCATAAGGAATAACAATTACTTTAGGCTGAACCTGTACTACTTGTCCTCCACTATTTGTGCCAGAATTTTGACTGTAAGAAAAATTAAAAATAACAGCAAATAATATACAATATATAAATTTATTTTTCATTTTTAGTATCCGAATTTTCTAATTATTTTGTTTGTTTCTAAATCTCTTCTAAGTGAATTAATATTAATTTTAATATTAACTATCAATCTTTTAGTGTTGTTATAATCTACTAACGGAGAAATAATATCCGAAGACATAATAAACGTATTACTATAACCATTTTCGAAAAGATTTTTATAATAGGTAGGATTAGAATTTTTTGATTCGTATTCATTATCTACTAGTGGAACTCTGAGTTCACTTCCTGGTAATCCTTTAAACAAAAGAACACTTAATGCATTTTTTTGAGCATTACTAATTGCCGTTTGATTATTATTTCCATATCCAAAACATCTTACAGTCATTGTTCCATCATGATCATTAGATTGTAATGTAACTTCAGCACTGTATTCGGCTTGGATTTTTTTTGCGCATCCAGTAAAAAGATACAAACAAAATAAAATATAAAAGATTTTTTTACACATGCTTACTCAGTTAAAGTTATAACTTGAATGTTTGCTTTTGCATCAAACTTAGGAGAAAGATCAGCTCCACCAGATCTTACTTCGCAAATTGAAAACTCCTCATCTTCAACTTTTGTTATTTTTACTTCGCCTATTTCCTTTTTTCTTTGTTTAGTTGTATTACCAACTTTCACTTCAACTATTTCAACTAATTTTAATTTAGTTCCTTTTTTCAAACCAAAAGCTGAACCTCCTGAAATTAATATAGTTGTTGCTGCACCTTTACTATCTTTTTCTTGAATTTCTACTACAGAAAAAACAACTGGAAAATTATTACTTACAAATGCATCAATTTTCTCTTGAATTGATTTCATTGCTTTTTCAATTGCTACTTGAGGTGAACTAGCTCCCATTCCAATCATTCCCATTAAAGAACTCCCTGCTTTTGGCTCAATTGTTTCAGAATTAACAACTTGACCTGTTTCAATATCAATAACTTTTAAACTGATAACTAATTTTGCTTTGTAGGTAATTTCTACATTTCCTTTACCATCATCCGCTCTCATTTCTTGAGCTTGGGCAGAAACAACATGACCTGAAATTAAAAATTTAGCACCAAGAGATTTACCTTGTTCTACAACGGATCCATCCATGAAATCTTCCCCTTTTTGTAATTCTTTTTCGCTTTTTAAAGCGTCCATTTTTGATCTATCTACTATTGCAAAACGCTTTGTTTTAACAAAAGAGTTGATAACTGCTTCTTGAATTGAGATAACATTTTGATAATCTGCAGAAGAACTAACATAAGAAAAGGGTAAGATACCAACTGAAACTTTTTCAGTTTGAGCAAATACATTTGAAATAAATGTTAATAATAATACAACTAGAAATTTTGTTTTCATTTTTTATTTTTTTTTTATTTTCCCTACTTCAGTATTGAATTGGCTTTTCGGAATATTCCCAATTTAATAATTACAAAAAATGTTAATAATAAAAAATGAAAAAATAGATAACTAATTTAATTTTTAAAAATTAAACATTATTTGTATTAATAATACTACAAATAAAAGTATAATTTTTTGTTAATTTTAAATGACTTACTTAACGTAAGGAATTGCTGTTTAAATGTTGCGAAATAGAATTTTAACGTTTTTTTTTAAATACAAAAAAACTTAATTTTTTAAAAAAAATAAAAGTAAAATAAATACTATTTTTTGTTAATAGTTATTTGAAGAGTAACCTTAGTGCCTTGATTTATTGTTGAATCAATTTTAATAAAATTGGATTCTTTTTCATTAAATAATTTTATACGTTCTTTTACCAAATTAATTCCTTTAGAATTAGTATTCATTGTTTGGGTATTAAAACCAAGTCCGTTATCAAGCAAGGTGATAGTAAGGGAATTATTTAATAAGAAAATATCTAACTTTAAAAAAGGACTTTTAATTTTAGAAGTAAATGCGTGCACGAAACAATTTTCAATAAATGGTTGCATTAGCATTGGAGGAATCTCCAACATATTAGAATTAATATTCTCTGAAATAGTAATACTGAAATCAACCGGTGTTTTATATCTTTTATTTTCAAGATCTACATAATCTTGTAAATATTTAATTTCCTCATTTAGTTTGATAGTCGTTTTTACAGAATTATCTAATGTTTGTCTTATTAACCTAGAAAAATCTGCTAAATACTCTAGAGCATCCTCCATTTTATTTTTTACAATATAATTCTGTATCGAATTCATTGCATTAAAAGTAAAATGTGGGTTCATTTGACTCTGCAAGGCTTCCATTTTAGTTTCAATCATCCTTCTTTGAATATCATTTTCTAGATTTACTTTTTTAATCTTATTTTTCACATAAAAAAAAACAATAACTACAATAAGTAGTATTAAAAAAATAATGAAAGGAATTCTTTCCCAAAAAGGAGGATTAATAGTAATAGACAATAACTTTTGTGAGCAAATTGCGCCTAAACTTAAATCTTTGGTTTTAACAATAATGGTAAAGTTTCCGCTAGGCAAGAACGGTAATAAAATAGAAGCATCATTTGTCCAGTTGCTCCATTCACTGTTTTTCAATCCTTCTAGTTTATAACTATAAACTAATTTTGCTATGTTGTAGGTGTTTTGCGGCTTAAACTCTAAAGATAAAGTATTGCTGTTATAAGGCAAATCAATATGCTGTTTGTTTATAATGTGCCATTTTACTTCGTCTACATAAATCGCTTTATAGTTAACATCGAGTTTGGTTAATGCAAGTTTAAAAACTTGTTTTTTTGGAGAAAGAACTTTTTTAAGATTTAGGTCATAATATCCTTTAGAAGTAGCTAAAAACAAAGTGTCTTGATCTATGTAAGCAGAATTAAAAATTTTATTTTTTAAACCATTTTTTTCGTCCAAAAATATTGTAACACCGTTTTTATAAAAATTCAAACCTAAATTGGTTCCAATAATTACATAATCTTTATACGATTCTAAAAAATTAATTGTAGTTCCGTGAATTTCATTATTGTTGATTTTTTTTATTAAATGAAACTTTTCAGAATTATCTATTATATAAACATTCCCTTTTTGACTAGCTACTATTAACTTCCCTTTGTCATTTTTGCAGGAAGTAAGTAATGTGCCTTCTGTCCATTGCTTGTTTTCTAAATAAGAATACGATTTTTTATTTTCATATTTATAAAGTCCTTTTATATAGGAAATTAAATATATTCTTGAAGCAATTGAAGTTACATTAAAAATATCTCTAGGATTATTATCATTTTTCAAATCTAATTCTTCACCCCTATTTACTAGTCTATAATCTTTGTAATATATAGCAGAACAATAATCGCGGGAAGCTATTAATTCAAAATCTGAAAGCATTTTAAAATATTTAATCCCAATAGGAGAAAAGGAAACAAGAGCTCCTTGTTTGGATATTTTATAAAAACCAAGAGAGGTACTAATAAATAAATTATGATCAAAAACATCATAACTGTGAATGGCTATGTCCTTCTTTCGGGATTGAAAATCTTTATAATTAGAACCATAAATAGAATTTTCTTTTCTTAGGTAAAATTTTTCTGCAAATTTTATCAATTCTGAAGGTCTAATCTCTTTTATTTTAGCATTATTTTCAAAAAATACTTTAGAGGATGTTAGAAAAATTTTAATTGAATCTATTTTAAGTATGGCTTTTATATCTTCATTGTTAAAATTGTTATAGGTTATTTCTTTATTTAAATTGATAATAAAAAGTCCTTTATCCTGACTACCTACATATAATTGATTAAATTTTTTATCGTAGTGCAAACACCATATTTGTTTTGAATTTATGTTGAAATTTTCATTGTAATCAACTAATTTGTTATTTAGTATTTTAAAGACGCCTCCTGTAGGATTATTAAAATCTTGTTGCGCAACAAAACATTCCTTTCTATTAGTGATTGCATAATCCCAAATTACCGGTGAAATAATTGACTTACATGAAGTACTGTTTTTAAATAAATTTTGAGTGGAAAAACATTTAAAATTATTACCTGTATATAAGAAAATCGAATCTTTTTCTTTATGACATGAAATAATAGAAGTTTTCAAATTTAATTTCACCAATTTACTATCTTGGGTAAATTTCCATAATCCATCATTATAAGTTCCAATGCCTAATTCTTTATTATTATCAAAGAAACCCATCACCTTAACCCTTGAAATGGTATTAAAACTAGTAAAAGATTGGATTTTTTTAGTTTTAATGTCTATTACCGAAAAACCATTATCAGTGCCAACAAAAAGGTTGTTTTTAAAACAGTAGAGTTTTCTGATAAAATTATCGCACAATCCATTTTTTTTATTAATAACCGTAAATTTCTTTCCGTCAAAAAAAGTTATACCCCCACCGTAGCTACCAAACCACATATTATGATTTAAGTCTTCGGCAATAGCCCAGCAACCTAGAGGTGCAATTCCATTATCGGAAGTTAAATTTTGAATTGAATGGTATTCGATTTTAGATAATCCAGTAATAGTACCTACCCAAAGAATTCCTCTACTATCTTTATAAATAGATTGAATGCAATTATTACTCAATCCGTCAATTGTAGAAATGTTCTCAACAGGATATTGTTGAGAAAATAATATATTTGAACAAAAAAATAAACTACAAATTAATAGTAAATAACGCATTGATTAATTCATCTTTTTTTCGGTGAGCTACAGGTAAAATAATATTGTTTACTAATTCAACACTAAGATCATTTACTTTATTAAACTCAGTTACATAATTAAAATTTACCAAATAGGATTTGTGAATTCGTTTAAATAAAAGTTTAGGGAGAACATCTTCCATAAATTTCAATGTTTTAGATAAAAGAATAACACTTCCATCAAGACAAAAAACTTTACAATAATTGCCATCTGCTTGGCAATATAAAATAGTATTTGTTTTTACTAATTTAAAACCAGTTTCAATTGGAAGCGCAATTTTATTGAAAACATTTCCCTGAAAATCAATGTTTTCCAACAATAATAATAGATTTTTTTGTTGGTTATTCTTATTGATTTTATCCTCCAATTTTTTAATTGTGGAAATCAATTCAATAGGACTTATTGGCTTCAATAAATAATCAAATGCATTATATTTAAAAGCATCTAGAGCAAAATCTGAGAATGCAGTGGTGAAAATAACTTCAAAATTAATATTTCTTAATTCCTTAAAAATTTCAAAACCGTTTTTTTCTGGCATATTAACATCTAAAAAAATAATTGCCGGATTGTACATGGAAATAGCTTCAATTGCTGCGTCAACATTATCACATTTTGCAACTATTTCAAATTTATTTGGAAAAAAATTATCTAACAAACCTTCTAGAAGGTCTCTTGCATTTAATTCGTCGTCAATTATCAAACATTTTATCATTCAGCAAAAATATGTAAAAATTGTTTCTCAAAAAAATGAATTAGTATTCGTTTCAATTTAACATTTAATCGTACGGATTTTTTAAATAAATGAAATAAGTGAATATTGAAGAAATCTAAATAAGATTTGTTGAAAATAATTTCTAAATAAGTAACTGTAATTAAATAAAATTAGCTGTTTGTAGATTGAAACAAATAATTTCTTTTATTAATTAGTTAAAGAATCTTTATATATGAACCAAAGTTAACTGAAACAATAAAGATCATTTATTTTACAAAAAAATTAATTTTATTTAATTACTTTTGTTGGGATTTTATTTAATAATTAAGAGTTCATATAAGTTTTATTAGATTAAAACCTTAGCTAAATTAAATATTATCTTCTCAAATAATTGATTTAATATAAATACAATATACTATGTTCCATAAAGAAGGCGCGAAGATTATACTTATTTCCACTTTTGTTTTTACTGTTTTATTATTAGCAACTCCTTACCTATTTGAAAGCCAATGGCTATTGAAATCAATACAATTGTTTTTATTAGCCTTTTTACTAATTATTTTGCAGTTTTTTAGAAATCCTGTACGTATTTTAGATCCAAATGATGATTTGGTATATGCACCTGTAGATGGTAAAGTTGTTGTCATTGAAGAAGTATTTGAACCAGAATATTTTAAAGACAAACGAATTCAAGTGTCTATTTTCATGTCACCTATTAATGTTCATGTCACTCGATATGCAATTAGCGGTAAAGTTAAATACAGCAAATACCACCCGGGAAAATATCTTGTTGCTTGGCATCCAAAGGCTAGCACTGAAAATGAAAGAACTACCGTAGTGATTGAAAATCGTGTTTTTGGCGAAGTTTTATACCGTCAAATTGCTGGTGCTTTAGCTAAAAGAATTGTAAACTATGCAGAAGAAGGAATGCAAGTGCGCCAGGGTGACGATGCAGGATTTATCAAATTTGGTTCTAGAGTAGATTTATATTTTCCGTTAGGGACAAAAATAAATGTTACTTTAAATCAAAAAGCTATAGGAAATAGAACCATTATTGCATCTAAATAAATGTCAATTAACGACCTTGAAGAACGTTTTGAACAAGCTGTAGAATTAGCAAATTCTATGACACAATCCTCTTTACCTCAAGATGTTCAATTACGACTTTATGCATTATATAAACAGTCTACAAATGGCATAATTACCAATCGGATTTATCCAATATATGATTTAAGAAATGCTTTTAAAATGAACGCTTGGATGCAAATTAGTCATTTATCTGAAGAAGAATGTAAGGAATTATATATTGAAGCTATTAATTCATTAGTAAACAAAAAATAAACCAATGAAAAAAATAGTAATCTTTTTATTTTGTTCGATTTTTGCTCTATCTATTGGATCTTGCAAAAGAAAAAAATACACCGAAGTAGTAGAAGTGCCTCTTCCGTCTGTTGAAGAAAAATTGGCGCTTGGAGCACCCGAAGATGTAAAAGCAGAACCGGGGTCGTTTGAAATTACCGAATTAAAATTCGGCTATGATGCACTTGCTCCAAATATTGATGCGCAAACAATGGAGATACATTATTCTAAACAATATGTATCTTTTACTAATAATTTAAATAAAGTATTAAAGGGAACCGATTCGGAAAATAGTCCAATAGAAGATGTCTTTAAAAAATTAGACTTATCCAATACCGAAACAAAAAACAATCTTGGAGGATATTATAATCACACTCTTTATTTTGATCTATTAACTCCAAAAGGAGGCGGTGAACTATCCGACGCTTTGAAAGTTGCTATAGATAAAGATTTTGGTAGCTTTGAAGAGTTTAAAACTCAGTTTAAAGAATCTGCTAGCAAGCAATTTGGATCGGGATGGACATGGCTAGTAGTAGACACGGAAGGAAAACTTGAAATAACAAATACCCAAAACCAAGATAATCCTATGATGCCGGGGACAAAAATTGCAGGGACCCCTATATTGGCAATAGATTTATGGGAACATGCTTATTATTTAAACTATCAAAATAATAGAAAAAAATATATAGATAACTTTTTCAAAATAATAAACTGGAAAAAAGTAGGTGATAAGTTCGATGAAGCAATTTCTAAATAATACTACTTTATAAATTCAATTTTTTGAACTTCTTCCGTATTCACACTATCAAAAAAACCTTGCTCATTCATCCAATCGTCACTAAAAACTTTACTCATGTAACGTGATCCGTGATCAGGGAAAATAATAACCACATTACTGTCTTCTGTAAATTCACCTTCATTTGAAAATTGTTTTACCGCTTGGAAGGCAGCACCGGAAGTATAACCTACAAATAATCCTTCTTTTCTTACAATTTCTCTTGCTGTATGAGCACTTTCTTCGTCAGTAACTTTAATAAATTTATCGATAGATTCAAAGTCGGTGGCAGTTGGAATTATATTCTTACCAAGACCTTCAATTCTGTAGGGATAAATTTCTTCTTTATCAAACTCTTTTGTTTCGTGGTATTTTTTTAAGACAGAGCCAAATGCATCTACACCTAAAATTTTAATGTTCGGATTTTTCTCTTTAAGAAATTTTGCAATACCAGAAATGGTACCACCAGTTCCGCTGCAAGCTACTAAATGCGTTATTTTTCCTGAAGTTTGTTCCCAAATTTCTGGACCAGTAGTTAAGTAGTGGGTATCAATATTTAGTTGATTAAAATATTGATTTATATAAACAGAACCTTTAGTTTCTTGATGTAAACGTTTAGCAACATTATAATAGGAACGTTCATCATCTGCAGAAACATGAGCAGGACATACATAAACTTTTGCGCCTAGGCTTCGTAGCATGTCAATTTTATCTTTGGAAGATTTAGAAGTTACGGCTAGTATGCAATTGTATCCTTTAATAATACTTACCATTGCCAAGCTAAAACCTGTATTTCCTGAAGTAGTTTCTATAATAGTGTCACCAGGAGATAAAATTCCTTTTTTTTCTGCTTGTTCAATAATATATAATGCGATTCTATCTTTAGAGGAGTGACCAGGGTTAAATGCTTCTACTTTTGCGTAAAAATTACCAACAAGATCCTCAGTGATTCTATTAAGTTTAATAAGCGGTGTATTACCTATTAATTCTAAAACATTATTGTAGGCTTTTATTTCTTCTTTCATAAATAAAAATTTGTTAGGGCATATTTTACAACATTGTTTACCACTAGCAATGCAAATTTAATAAATTATTTTTTAATTTTTTCTAAATCTAGTAAAAAACTAAATTCTTTAGCTAATTCCTTTAATGCTTCAAATCTTCCGGAAGCACCACCGTGACCTGCATCCATATTAGTATCTAGAAATAATACATTTGCATCTGTTTTCAATACTCGAAGTTTAGCTACCCATTTAGCTGGTTCCCAATATTGTACCTGAGAATCATGCAAACCAGTTGAAATATACATATTTGGGTAATTTTGCGCCTTTACATTATCATAGGGAGAATACGACAACATGTAATTGTAATATTTCTTTTGGTTTGGATTTCCCCATTCGTCGTATTCGCCAGTAGTTAAAGGAATTGTTTCGTCTAGCATTGTAGTTACAACGTCAACAAATGCCACTTGAGCAATAATTCCATTATATAATTCGGGCGCCATATTCACTATCGCCCCCATAAGTAATCCTCCAGCAGATCCACCTTCAGCATATAAATGTTGTGCAGAGGTGTATTTTTGTTGAATTAAATAGTCAGAACAATCAATAAAATCAAAAAAAGTATTTTTCTTTTTTAGCAACTTGCCATTTTCATACCAGTGTCTTCCTAAATCTTCACCACCACGAATGTGGGAGATTGCAAATATAAATCCGCGATCTAACAAGGACAATCGTGTAGAAGAAAATGAAGCATCTATAGAATATCCATAAGATCCATAAGCATATTGCAATAAAGGATTTTTACCATTTTTTATTAAATCTTTTTTATACACCAACGAAATCGGAACTTTAACTCCATCTCGAGCAGTTGCCCAAACACGTTCTTCTTTGTAATTATTTTTATCAAATTTGCCTCCAAGAACTTGCTGTTCCTTTTGGATAAATTTTTCTTTAGTCTTCATATTAAAATCAATAACCGACGATGGGGTGGCTAACGATTGGTAGGAATACCTCAATATATCCGTATCAAAATCTACATTAGAGCTAGTATTGGCAGTATATGTTTCACTTTCAAATGGTAAAAAATAGGCCTCTTCCCCACTCCACGGAATTATTTTAATTGTATTCAATCCGTTAGCACGTTCTTCAACAACCAGAAAATTTTTGAATATTTCAATATCTTCTAATAAAACATCTTCTCTATGCGGAATAACTTCAACCCAATTTTCTTTAGAAGTAGCAGTTTCATGGGTTTTCATTAATTTAAAATTATCCGCTTTATCTTTATTTGTAATAATATAAAAACTATCCCCATAATGACTAACAGTGTATTCTAGTCCTCGAACTCTTTTCTGAAACATCTTAAATTTTTCATCTGGAGTATTGGCATCTAGAATTTGATACTCGGTTGTTAGGGTACTTCCAGATTCTATTGCAAGGTATTTTTTAGATTTAGATTTAGCTATTTCTACATTAAAAGTTTCATCTTTTTCAAAATAAACTAATAGATCCAATTCTTGCTTATCGCCTAACTTATGTTTGAAAATTTTATCCGATCGCAAGGTAACATCGTCTTGACTAGAATAAAATAGTGTATGATTATCGTTTGCCCATACCGCAGAACCAGTAACATTTTCTATTTTATCCGATAAAATTTCGTTGGTAATTAAGTTTTTTATTTGAATAGTATAAATTCTACGACCCACCGAATCAAAACTAAAAATCGCCATTGTGTTATCTGGACTAATAGACAAACCTCCTAATTGGAAAAACGATTTTCCCTTTGCTAGCTCGTTGCAATCAAAAAGAATTTCTTCTTTCGCTGAAAGACTTTCTTTTTTTCTAGAATAGATAGGGTAATTTTGTCCAATTTCAAATCTAGTAACATAATAATATCCATTATAAAGATAAGGTACCGATTGGTCATCTTCTTTAATTCGGGATTTCATTTCTTCAAATAATTCCTTTTGAAAATCTTTGGTATCGGCAGTTAATGCATTATAATATTCATTTTCTTTGTTTAAATAATCTATAACTTCTGGATTTTCTCTATTGTTTAACCAATAGTAATTATCCTCACGAGTATGGCCATGAATTTCTAAAGTATGTGGAATTATTTTAGCAACAGGCGGCTGTGTTTTTGGATTCATAATTAAAAATAAATGGAGGTGAATTTACGTGAAATAAATCGATACTTAAACGAGTATAAACAGAGTTAAAACATTATAATTAAAAAACTATTTCTCGATTTCCTTCAAAGAATCCATTTTTTTATGAGCTAGGAAACCTTTAATATCTTCAAAATGTTCTTTAACACGTTTGTGGCCAAATTCGAAAACTTTAGTTGCTAATCCGTCAAGGAAATCCCTATCATGAGATACCAAAATTAAAGTACCGTCAAAATCTCTTAAAGCATCTTTTATAATATCTTTAGTCTTCATATCCAAATGGTTAGAAGGCTCATCTAAAATAAGCAGGTTAACCGGTTCCAACAATAATTTTATCATTGCTAAACGTGTTTTTTCTCCACCTGAAAGTACTTTTACTTTCTTAGTAACATCATCGCCGTGAAACATAAAAGCTCCTAAAATATCTTTAATTTTTGTGCGAACATCGCCAACTGCTAAATCGTCTATAGTTGAAAATATAGTAGCACTTTCATCTAATAAAGAAGCTTGATTTTGAGCAAAATAACCAATTTGTGCATTATGACCTATTTCAACTGAACCACCATTAATTTGAATTTCTTTCATTATGGCTTTAATCATGGTTGATTTTCCTTCTCCATTTTTCCCTACAAAGGCGACTTTATCTCCACGTTGAATTACTATATTTGCATCCTTAAAAATTAATTTATCGCCGTACGATTTTTCTAAATCTTTAACAATTACTGGATAATTACCAGAACGTATTGCCGGTGGAAACTTTAATTTTAATGCCGAGGTATCTACTTCATCTACTTGAACAATAACTAATTTTTCAAGCATTTTAACTCGAGATTGTACCGCATCAGTTTTAGAAAAAGTACCTTTAAAACGATCAATAAAAGTTTGATTATCAGCAATCATTCTTTGCTGCTCGTCGTAGGCTTTTTGTTGGTGAATTCGTCGGTCTTTTCGCAATTCCAGATAATGTGAATATTTGGCTTTGTAATCGTAAATTCTACCCATTGTAACCTCAATTGTTCTATTGGTAATATTATCAACAAAGGTTCTATCGTGCGAAATTACCACAACAGCTTTGGCAGAATTTATCAAGAAATCTTCTAACCATTGGATACTTTCAATATCCATATGGTTGGTTGGCTCATCCAACAAAATCAAATCAGGTTTTTGCAATAAGATTTTGGCCAACTCGATTCGCATTCTCCAACCACCTGAAAATTCAGAGGTTTGACGATTAAAATCTTCTCTTTCAAATCCAAGTCCAACTAATATTTTTTCTACTTCCGCTTCATAATTAATTTCTTCAATAGCATAAAACTTTTCACTTAAATCAGAAACACGCTCAATTAATTTCATGTAGGAATCACTTTCATAATCGGTACGAATAGTTAATTGCTCATTGATTTCATCAATTTCGGCTTTCATATTAAAAATTTCACCGAATGCTTTTGACGCTTCTTCCATTACAGTTGCGCCATCTGTAGTTAATAAATGCTGAGGCAAATAAGCAACAACCGCATCTTTTGGGGTGAAAACATTTCCTGTAGAAGGTTTAGATTGACCAGAAATTATTTTTAAAAGTGTAGATTTTCCAGCACCATTTTTACCCATTAAGGCAATTTTATCGTTTTCATTGATAGCAAAAGTAACATCGCTAAATAAAGTGGTTCCGCCAAACTGAACGGAGATATCGTTAACTGTAATCATTTTTCGGCTATTGGGTTTAAAGTTCAGGGGAATGGTGGTTTATATAGAACCATATTCCACGAACCTAATATTTTTTAAAGGTGCAAAGATAGATTAATTGTTTAGATTGTTTAAGATAATTTGCTAAACGAAATCTAATTTTTAATTATGAAAATCCATTTCCATTTACTTGGATCTCCAACCCCAACCCCAGGTGTATATAAGAATAATTTTACTGTTGCATTTGGGTTGTCACTCCGGTATTCATTTACAATTCCCAAATAACGAATAGAGTTAAATATTTGTGAGTAATCGTAATTTGTATTGTTTGGATTATATATATTTTCAAATAATGGATCTTGAATCGGCACTAAAGTGTCAATGTAGTTGTATTGACTTGCCGATAAAAATGAAGTTGGAAAATGGATTTGTCCATCTCCCATCCAAATTATATCTCCATCAAATAGTTTGGCATTTAATTCACTATAAAACAATTTAATATTACCAAAATCGGAAGGAGGTATAACTTGATTTGTAACGGTAAAAGTTGGAGTTGAATTAGGGAATACTGTTTCATTTCCACCTTCAAAAGCATTGTTTTCGTAATTGACTTTTAATAACAAAACCTTATTTGGGGCTACTGTAGTGGTGCTATTATTAGAAATTGAATCGGACACGCACGAAACCTGAAAAAATAAAAAAGATACTATTAGTAGGTATTTCATCTGACTTTTTTTACAAAGTTATAAAAATTGAATATAAGATTATTATCAATTCTAACTTTTCGAAAAAAATTAAACCTAAATACTTAATCTAAACTCCTCAATAGCAGGATTTGCTCTGCCAAAATCAGTTTCTTGGATAAACAATTCTACCGCTTTTGCAGAGGTAATGCTTGGTAACACATTTGCTTGATTGTTATTCCTAATTACAACCATAATGTTAGATTCTTCAAGTATTTTTTTTAAGGATGCTGCTAGAATTTCTTCTCCTGAAAATATTTTTATTAAGCCCATAAATTGATTAAAATTAAATTGTTATTTTATTCTTCTTCTTCCATTTCAAAGAAAAGTGGCTCAATCATTATTTTATCTGCTAATGATTCCACTCTTTCGGTAATTTCGGAACAAAAGAAAATGCGTTGTGTTTTATCTATACTTGCTGATAATCTTAAAATAACCGCATCTACACGATTTCTAAAAAGCACTTCGGAGTCATCAACGATAAACATTTTAATAGTGTTTATATTAAACCCCGCAGAGGAAAATAGGGCATTTATTCTATTTGGAGTACCAATAAGCACATCCAAACCAAGTGAAATAATGTTTTTGTCGTAATCAATATCTCCTTTATCATGAACTCCTAAAATACTCAAATCGGTGTACGTCCCATACTTTAAGAATAGTTCTTCCATTTCAAGAACTTTTTCTTTATTTTCAACAATTATTAAAGCTCGCGTGCTTTCTCCAATGGTTTTTTCTAAACGTTGAATCACGTTTAAAACTATAGTTGCTGTTTTTCCTGTTCCTTTTGGAGATTGAATTACGGCATCGGCACCACTTTTTATAGTAGAAAATGTTTCCTGTTGCATTTCATTTGCTTCAAGCAAATCATTTTCAATTAATGCTTGCTGTAAATTGGGATTTATTTTTTTTAATTGCATTTCTTAAGGGATTCTAAGTTGAAAATGTTAAATTCTTGGTTAGAGAAAATAATCAAACAACTTATTATTATTTACTTGCAAACAATTTTACATCTGTTTCTGAAATTTCTATTCCGCCCAAAATTATCAAGCGTTCCACTACGTTTCTTAATTCGCGAATATTACCTGTCCAATCATATTCTTGAAGTAAAATAATTGCTTTTTTAGAGAATTTTTTTGTGGCATTTCCTTGTTCCTCGGCAATTTTATTGGCAAAATGTTCAATTAACAAAGGTATGTCATCCCTACGTTCATTCAACGCCGGAACTTTAATTAATATTACTGCCAAACGATGGTATAAATCCTCCCGAAAACGACCTTCTTCAATTTCTTTCTTAAGGTCCTTATTCGTAGCTGCAATAACCCTAACATTAACTTTAATATCTTTATCGGCACCAACTCGTTGTATTAAACTTTCTTGTAAAGCACGTAAAACTTTTGCTTGTGCTGCCAAACTCATATCGCCAATTTCATCTAAAAAAATAGTTCCGCCGTCGGCTGCTTCAAATTTTCCAGCCCGATCTTTCACTGCCGAAGTAAAGGCTCCTTTAACGTGACCAAACAATTCGCTTTCAATTAATTCAGATGGAATTGCAGCGCAATTCACTTCGATTAACGGGTATGCAGCACGGTCACTTTTCTCATGTAATTGGTGAGCAACTAGTTCTTTTCCAGTTCCGTTTGGCCCTGTAATTAATACTCGGGCATCCGTTTGGCATACTTTTTCAATCATTTGCTTAATATGATTGATAGGTTCTGAATTACCTATCATTTCATAATTTTTGCTAACTTTTTTCTTTAAAATAATATTTTCAACAACAAGTTGTTTTTTATCTAATGCATTACGAACAGTATTTAATAATCTGTTTAAATCGGGTGGCTTCGAAATATAATCAAATGCACCCAAACGCATCGTTTGAATTGCTGTTTCCATATCTCCGTGCCCAGAAATCATTACCATTGGAATCTCAGGTTTGATTTTCTTAACCGCCTCTAAAAGTTCCACGCCATCCATTTTTGGCATTTTAATATCGCATAAAACCAAATCGTAATCTGTATTTTTTATTTTTTCAAGACCTTTGATTCCATCTTCGGCTTCATCAACTTGGTAGGAGTCGCTCTCTTCAGATAGTATTTTAGTTAATACTCTTCGAATAGATGCCTCGTCTTCAATTATTAATATTTTGGACATTTCTTATTTTATGAATTGGATATTATTTTTTTTATTTTTTTAAATTATCAATACCTTAATAATATTGCTTGTTATAATAGCATTCAAAGATAATACGATTCAATGGAATTATAGTGCATTTTCTTTGATGAAGACAAATAAGTGTAGATTACAAATATAAAGTGAATAATATATATTCATTCCGTTTTTGTAAAACTTTACCTATTGTATAGGGCTTTAAAACTCTAATATTCTTTACTTTTGCAAAAAAAAGAAATGCCTAGATTTGAAGAAAACGATTTACCTAAAGCTAAGATTAACGCAAGTTCGTTAAGCAAAGCAGTATTAATTTTTAAATATGCCGATAATCATAAATGGAAATTCTATGTAGGATTAGGTTTTTTATTAATGACAGGAGCAACGGCACTAGCGTTTCCAAAGTTAATGGGTATGCTGGTAGATTGTGTTAAAAATAAAGATAATACCCAAGCAAATAATATTGCTTTAGGTTTGGTTTGTATATTGTTCTTACAATCTTTTTTCTCTTTTTTTAGGCTTTCCTTGTTCGTTAATTTTACAGAACATACCTTAGCAAACATCCGTTTGGCACTGTATAGTAACCTGGTAAAATTGCCTATGACATTCTTTTCTCAAAAAAGAGTAGGCGAATTAAACAGTCGTATCAGTTCGGATATTACACAAATTCAAGACACTCTAACTTCAACGATAGCAGAGTTTTTACGTCAATTTATTTTAATTATTGGAGGTGTTGCATTACTTGCAAGCCAGAGTTTTAAACTTACATTAATGATGCTTTCCATAGTTCCAGTTGTTGCAGTTGCAGCAGTTATTTTTGGGAGATTTATCCGTAAATATTCAAAAAATGTTCAAGATAAAGTTGCTGAAAGCCAAGTCATAGTAGAGGAAACTCTTCAAGGAATTAGCAATGTGAAAGCTTTTGCCAACGAATGGTATGAAATTGCTAGATACAAAGGTAAGATTCAAGAAATTGTAACGATTGCCATAAAAGGCGGAAAATATCGTGGTTATTTTGCTTCGTTTATAATTTTCTGTTTGTTTGGTGCTATTGTAGCAGTGGTTTGGTATGGCGTTACTTTGAGTATCAGTGGGGAGATGAGTGTTGGCCAATTAATTTCTTTTGTACTTTATTCTACTTTTGTTGGCGCATCATTTGGGGGAATTGCCGAATTGTATGCTCAAATTCAAAAAGCAGTTGGTGCTACCGAAAGAGTTTTTGAATTATTAGACGAAACTCCTGAAAAAATAAATTCAGAACATAATCAATTTACAGAAAAATTAAAAGGAATTGTATCCTTTAAAAATGTGTCTTTCTATTACCCTTCCCGCCCTGAGGTTCAAGTATTAAAAGATGTGAATTTTACTGCCAGTTTTGGTCAGAAAATTGCAATTGTAGGACCTAGTGGTGCTGGTAAATCAACAATTTCATCACTTTTACTTCGTTTTTACGATATTGAAAGTGGTGCGATTTTAATTGATGACAAGAACATTTATGATTATGATTTAGAAAATCTTCGTGGCAATATGAGTATTGTTCCTCAAGATGTGATTTTGTTTGGCGGAAGCATTCGAGAAAATATTGCTTACGGAAAACCAAATGCTACTGAAGAAGAAATTTTACTTGCTGCCAAACAAGCTAATGCCTTAGATTTTGTTAATGGATTTCCAGAGAAATTCGACACTTTAGTGGGAGAACGTGGCATCAAACTCTCAGGAGGCCAACGACAAAGGATCGCTATTGCAAGAGCATTATTAAAAAACCCAAGCATCTTGATTTTGGACGAAGCAACATCATCGTTAGATAGTGAAAGCGAAAAATTAGTGCAAGAAGCATTAGAAAATTTAATGGAAGGAAGAACGAGCATTATCATTGCGCACCGACTTGCAACTATAAGAAATGCAGATGCTATATTGGTTTTGAACAATGGTGTGATTGCCGAAAAGGGAACCCACAAAGAGTTACTCGAAATTGAAAATGGTATTTATAAAAATTTAAGCAACTTGCAGTTTAGTGAATATTAAGAATAAAGATTCTTAATCGGAATACCATCTTTAAACATTTAGGATTTTACGCATAAAAAAGCCGACTTCAAATTTGAGTCGGCTTTATTTGTAAATCAATATCTAAAATTAGATTTTAAATCTTTTTCTATCAGTTTCTGTCAAATAAATTTTTCTTAAACGAATAGATTTTGGAGTAACCTCTACATATTCATCTTTTTGGATGTATTCTAAAGCTTCTTCTAATGAGAAAATGATTGGAGGAATAATTCTTGCTTTTTCATCATTTCCAGAAGAACGAACATTTGATTGTTTTTTCTCTTTGGTTACGTTTACACACATATCGTCACCACGAGAATTTTCTCCAATAACCTGACCTTCGTAAATTTCAGCATTCGGCTCAACAAAAAACTTACCACGATCTTGTAATTTATCGATAGAATAAGGAATTGCTTTTCCTTTTTCCATAGAAATTAAAGATCCTTTGTTACGTCCAGAAATTTCACCTTTGAAAGGCTCATATCCTATAAAACGGTGCGCCATTATAGCTTCACCAGCCGTAGCAGTTAGCAATTGGTTACGTAATCCAATAATTCCACGAGATGGAATATTGAATTTTATAACCATACGTTCCCCTTTAGTTTCCATACTCAACATTTCTCCTTTGCGTAAAGTTACAAACTCTACCGCTCTTCCTGAAAGTGATTCTGGTAAATCAATGGTTAATTCCTCAATTGGCTCACATTTTTTACCATCAATTTCTTTTATAATAACTTGTGGTTGCCCTATTTGTAATTCATATCCTTCTCTTCTCATTGTTTCAATAAGAACCGATAAGTGAAGTACTCCACGACCAAAAACCATGAATTTATCAGCAGAATCTGTTTCTCCTAATTTCATTGCTAGGTTTTTTTCCAACTCTTTTGTCAAACGATCTCTAATGTGTCTTGAAGTAACAAATTTTCCTTCTTTACCAAAGAAAGGAGAATCGTTAATCGTAAACAACATACTCATAGTTGGTTCGTCAATAGCGATAGTTTGCAGAGCTTCTGGATTTTCAAAATCGGCAATAGTATCACCAATCTCAAATCCTTCCACACCAACAATAGCACAAATATCTCCAGCAATTACTTCTTGAACTTTTTTACGGCCGAGACCTTCAAAAGTGTGTAATTCTTTTATTCTTGATTTTATTATAACTCCGTCTCTTTTACACAAAGAAATTGGCATTCCTTCTTTCAATACACCTCTTTCTAGACGACCAATAGCAATACGACCGGTAAAAGCTGAGAAATCTAAAGATGTAATTAACATTTGAGGTGTTCCTTCAGAAACTTTAGGAGCAGGAACATGTTCAACAACCATGTCTAACAATGCTTCCACATTATCAGTTACATTTTCCCAATGATCTGACATCCAATTATTTTTTGCAGAACCGTAAACTGTTGGAAAATCCAACTGCCATTCTTCAGCACCTAATTCAAACATCAAATCAAAAACTTTCTCATGAACTTCTTCAGGAGTACAGTTTTCTTTATCCACTTTGTTAATAACCACGCAAGGTTTCAATCCTAAATCGATTGCTTTTTGCAAAACAAAACGAGTTTGAGGCATTGGCCCTTCAAAAGCATCAACTAAAAGACAAACACCGTCTGCCATATTTAAAACACGCTCTACTTCACCACCAAAATCGGCGTGACCAGGAGTGTCAATAATATTAATTTTGGTGCCTTTATATACTACAGAAACGTTTTTAGAAGTAATTGTAATACCTCGTTCTCTTTCTAAGTCGTTGTTGTCAAGGATTAGGTCACCTGTATTTTCGTTGTCACGAAATAATTGACAGTGATACATAATTTTATCCACCAAAGTAGTTTTACCGTGATCGACGTGGGCAATAATTGCAATGTTTCTGATAGCTTCCATCTGATTTTTTTAGGAGGTGCAAAGGTACACTTTATT
>CANGWK010000014.1 GCA_947457615.1 Flavobacteriaceae bacterium | reverse complement strand
TCATTGGAATAATACGTTTCCAAAAAACCAGAAAAGGTAATTTTTACTTCTTTATTTTCCTGAGAAAAAAGACAGGAAGTACTACTTAAAAATAGAATCAAATAAAAACAATTAAACTTCATTGCAATTGAATTTTATAAAGGGATAATAAATTATCTCCAAAATTAATATTGGCAAATTTACCCATTTTTTCTATGTAAAGGAACATTTAAAGTCGGTGAATAAAACATTGGATATTCTTCTATTATAACATCACTTTTGTCTAATTCATAAGCTTTTTCAAATTTGAAATTGTTATTTTTCGATATATTAATACAACTATGCAAATAGGTTTTACTACTTTTACATCCTAGATTTAGTATTAGAAATTTAATATCACTCATTCCATGTCTGTAGCAAAAAAAGATTATAAAAGAATAACTACCAAGTCATTAATTGAAATGAAAGCCAACGGAGAAAAAATCTCCATGTTAACAGCCTACGATTATACCATGGCAAAAATTGTAGATACGGCAGGTGTTGATGTAATTCTTGTTGGAGATTCTGCCAGCAATGTTATGGCGGGTCACGAAACCACTTTGCCTATTACTTTAGATCACATGATATACCACGCCTCCTCTGTAGTTAGAGCCGTACAAAGAGCATTAGTTGTGGTTGATTTACCTTTTGGAAGTTACCAATCAGACCCTAAAGAAGCGCTTCGTTCTTCTATTAGAATTATGAAGGAAAGTGGTGGCCATGCAGTCAAACTTGAAGGTGGTAGCGAAATTAAAGATTCAATAAAGAAAATATTAAATGCTGGTATTCCAGTTATGGGTCATTTAGGATTAACACCGCAATCTATTTATAAATTTGGAAGTTATACCGTTCGAGCAAAAGAAGATGCGGAGGCAGATAAACTAATAGAAGATGCAAAATTATTAGAAAAACTTGGATGTTTTTCTTTAGTATTAGAAAAAATACCCGCACATTTAGCAAAAAAAGTTGCCGAAAGCATTTCAATTCCTGTAATCGGAATTGGAGCTGGTAGTGGAGTTGACGGCCAAGTTTTGGTAATTCACGATATGCTTGGGATGAACAATGAATTTAGTCCTCGTTTCTTAAGAAGATATTTAAATCTTTACGAACAAATGACTACTGCAATTGGAAATTATGTTGCGGATGTTAAAAGTGAAGATTTCCCAAATGCTAATGAACAGTATTAGTATAGTTGTAAGTATTCAATGTTCAGTAATTAGAAGAACAATTAAATACTAAATAGTTCATGTAAATACTAAAGTACAGCAAATAAAAGTACAAAAGAGCATAAATAGTTTATTTTGGCAGAAAAAATTGTTTCCACAAAATCCAACCTTCAAATTCTTCACGAAGACAATCATATAATAGTGGTTAACAAGCGTGTAGGAGACATTGTGCAAGGTGATAAAACTGGAGATAAACCTCTTTCTGAAATTGTTAAAGAGTATATCAAGGATAAATACAATAAACCCGGGGAAGTATTCTTGGGCGTGGTACATAGATTGGATAGACCTACATCCGGAATAGTAGTTTTTGCTAAAACTAGCAAAGCATTGACAAGATTGAACGAACTTTTTAGCAATCGTGAAACACAAAAAACCTATTGGGCTGTTGTTAAAAACAAACCGCCTAAAGCCGAAGATAATTTAGTTCATTTTATAAAAAGAAATGAAAAAAATAATACTTCCAAAGCACATATAAATGAAGTAACCGATAGCAAAAGGGCTTCTTTAGATTATAAAATCATCAAAGAATTAAATAATTATTTTGCTTTAGAAATAAATCTTCATACTGGCAGACACCATCAAATTCGTGCTCAACTTTCTAGTATTGGATGTCCCATAAAAGGGGATTTAAAATATGGTTTTGACCGCAGTAATCCTGATGGTGGTATTCATCTTCATGCTAGAAAATTAGTTTTTATTCATCCTGTATCCAAAGAACTTTTAACTGTACTTGCGCCTGCTCCCGAGGATGTTATTTGGAGAACTATTTAAAAAAGTTTTTTTGTTAAATTTAGAATTACTACTTTTATAATCCAAATCTAAATTTAACACCTATGAAAAACTTAAAAGTCACTATCCTGTTAGTATTTTTCTCATTTTTTGGGTTTTCTCAAGATCATTTTTCTGGGATAAGTACTTCTAGCCGAGTTGGAATATTAAATGGACTAATTAATCCAGCAGAATACTCTAATTTGTCCAAAAAATTAGAAGTCAATCTCTATGGAACTAGTTTTAATGTGAATAACAATAAAATTGGATTTAGCGATTTAACTTCTAACAGCAATCTTCAAGACATTATTTTTAAGGAAAATAGTCCAGTAAATATTAGCTTTGACGGACAGATTGTTGGCCCCGGAGTAGCGATAAAATTATTAAAATGGAGTTTTGCTTTAACCACAAAAGCTAATTTAAAATTTGATCTAATTAATATCGACCCAAGTATTGGAAATGCTATAAGCGATAACAATGCAGCTTCAGCATTAATTTTATTAAATACTAACAGCAATCAAAGGCTAATTTCAACAGCCTATGGCGAAGTAGGATTTTCTGTGGCACGTCCAATTATTGAAAATAAAAAACACTCTTTTAGTGCGGGAATTACTTTAAAATTATTATTTCCAGGATCGTATTCTAATTTTGGACTAAATGGATTAAATGGGAAAATTACACAAGTTGGATCAGATGCTTATTTAACAACAGACCAGCCTGCAACTTTGAATTTTGCTTACTCTGGTAGTTTTGCAAATAGTTTTTCGAATTTTAATGATTATACAAAAACTATTTTTGGTGGCTTAAATGGTGTTGCTACTGACTTTGGATTCACTTACAAATGGAAAGACGGACCTAATAAATACAAAATCAAAGCAGGATTGGCTATTAGAAATATTGGCAGTATGACCTACAAAGACAGTAACAATCAGTCAACCAATTATACTTTAAATATTCCTATATCAAACCATTTAAATCTAAATACATTTAGTAATGTAAACAATCTAAATGAAGTGGAAAATATATTAAATAGTAGAGGATATTTAACTAAGATTGATGGTCAAAAAGATTTCAAAGTAAACCTTCCTACACTATTATCTTTTTATGGTGATTTTAAAATTATACCTAAAATATATATAACAGGATACCTGCAACAAAAGTTAAATAATGACAATGAAAACAATCAAATTACAGCTTTAAATATTGTATCCGTTACTCCAAGAGTTAATTTAGGATTTTTTGAAACTTATGTTCCAATTTCAAATAATTCAATTTCAGGTACTGCTGTTGGTTATGGTTTTCGATTGGGAGGCTTTTATTTAGGTTCAAATTCAATAATTTCGTCTCTTACTAGTAATTCTAAACAAGCGGATATTTACACTGGTTTCAGATGGGGTTTTTTATAAAAAACTATGAATTATAAATCGAATGTTAATTACAGAAAAGAAAAACTTCAAGACTTATTAAAGTCAATACTTAAACACGAAGATAAAATAATTTCAGCCCTTTATGAGGATTTTAAAAAACCAAAATTTGAGGCTATAGTTACTGAAACGAGTTATGTAATTTCCGATTTAAAACATACTCTTAAAAATCTTTCCAAATGGTCAAGACCAAAATATGTTCTTCCTTCATTATTAAATTTCCCGTCAATTGATTACATTATTAAGGAACCTTATGGAGAAGTTTTAGTTATTGTGCCCTGGAATTATCCTTTTCAGTTAGCACTGTGTCCATTAATTGCTGCTGTTGCTGCTGGTAATAAAGTAGTTATTAAACCATCTGAACTTACTCCAGCTACATCGAAACTAATTTCTAATATAATATCGGAAGTATTTGATGAAAATCACGTACAAGTTATTGAAGGAGGCGTTACTGTTTCGCAAGAATTATTGGCAAAACGTTGGGATTACATATTTTTCACCGGAAGTGTCTCAGTTGGTAAAATTGTTGCCAAAGCGGCAGCAAATTTTATGACTCCAACAACATTAGAACTTGGAGGTAAAAATCCTTGTATAGTTAATGAAAACTGCAACATACAACTTTCTGCAAAAAGAATAGTTTGGGGTAAATTTATTAATGCGGGCCAAACTTGTATAGCGCCAGATTATATTTTAGTACATAAAAAAATAAAATCCAAATTCATAAAAGCACTTCAAGAAGAAATAATTGCTGCTTATGGAGAAAATCCAGAAACATCAAATGATTATCCTAGAATAATAAATGATAAAAACTGGAAACGATTAACTCAATTTTTAGAAAACCAAAGAATACTATTTGGGGGACAAAGCAATCCAGAAACTAATTACATCGCTCCTACTTTATTAGATGAACCTGATTTGAGTAGTTTAGTAATGCAGGATGAGATTTTTGGGCCTATTTTACCTATTTTAAGTTATGAAAATGATAAGGAATTAGATAACCTAATTTCTAAATATGAAAAACCTTTAGCTCTATATGTTTTTTCAAACGACACCAGTTGGGCACAAAAAACGATACAAAAATATGCTTTTGGCGGCGGTTGTATAAATGACACTGTAATTCATTTTTCTAACCACAGACTGCCATTTGGAGGTGTTGGATTCAGTGGAAGTGGCGCTTATCATGGAAAAATGAGTTTTGAAACCTTCTCACACAATAAAGCAATTGTACAAAAAGCAACTTGGCTTGATCTACCTATGAGGTATGCTCCATATAAGAATAAAATAAAAATGCTTCAGAAATTTTTAAATTGGTGGTAATAAATATAGTCTTCTAAAGAGAAAAACAAAAAAAATCGAAACAAAACAACTCTCAAATTATTACATTCATAAATCGTATTATAAATATCTAATTTTATAAACTGTTGATTCTTTTTTGAAAAAGCAATTAATAAATTTGCATTTAAATATAATATCATGAAAGTAGGAATTGACAGCATAGCAATAGACATACCAAAAATATATTTACCTATAAATACACTTGCACTTAATAGAAATATTGAACCTGAAAAGCTAATTAAAGGCCTCGGATTACAAAAAATGAGTTTTCCAGATATTCACAACGATGTGGTTACTTTTGCAACAAATGCAGTTTACCAATTATTACTGCAAGAACAAATTAAACCAGAAGATATTGCAAGAATTTATGTTGGAACCGAAAGTGGTGTGGATTCCTCCAAGCCAATTGCTTCCTATATTACAGCGCTATTAGAACAACAACTTGGCGAAGGAGCTTTTAGATATTGTGACACCCTAGACATGACCTTTGCATGTATTGGTGCTGTAGACGCATTACAAAATACCTTAGATTTTATCCGATTAAATCCTACAAAAAAAGCAATTGTAGTTGCTACAGATAGTGCCAAATACGATTTAAATTCTACTGGAGAATATACCCAAGGTGCTGGAGCAATTGCCATGCTAATAACGGTCGACCCAAGGGTTTTAGCTTTTTCTGAAGAAGTTGGAATTTCTGCGCAAGGAGTTTTCGATTTTTTCAAACCTCGTCGCTATCTTTCTAAAAATGAAATTCTAAATACAACAGATAATCCAGAATGGTTTGGCATTTTAGAAAATGAAATTGCAGTTTATAAAGAACAACCTGTTTTTGATGGACAATATTCCAACCAATGTTATATTAATAGAACTAGTGAAGCCTATTTTCACTACAAAGAAATTACCAACCAAAAAGGGGCTTTATACCAAAATTGGGAAAACATATTAATGCACCTTCCCTACTGTTTTCAGGCACGTAGAACTTTTGTTGAAATTTATGCCAAAGAAAACCAATTAGCAGATGAAATTAAAGTAATTGCTAAAAGTGAAGACTATCTGGATCTTGTTACCAAAACAATTTTCCCGTCTGAAATTGCATCAGGGCAAATAGGAAATATGTACACAGGTTCTATTTTCTTAGGATTACTTTCTACCTTAGAGTACCATTTGCAAAATGAATCTGATTTAACCAATAAAAAAATGGGGTTTATTGCTTACGGCAGTGGATCTAAAGCAAAAGTATTTGAAGCTAAAGTTCAGCCCGAATGGAAATCTGTTATTGCTAAAACTAACCTGTTTGATAAATTGTACAACAGCACAGAAATAGATTTTGGAACCTATATTTCCTTGCATAAAAAAGAACGAAAACAATCGGTTGTCACTCCTAAAAATGAATTTGTTTTAGATTATATAGAAAACAAAAACCCAGTTTTATTGGGTGCTAGATATTATAAATTTGTTTAATTATTTCCTAACAAAAACACCATTGGAATAGCAAATCTTTGGCTCCAAGATTTTTCACTGTGGTCATCCCCTTCAAACTTTCTTGTCATCCAATTGGAAGTTTCATAACCTTTTTCTTTCATTATAGCATCTGCTTTAGGCTGAAGAGTTTGGTACATAGCATCTAAAGTTGTTGTTCCATAATCAAAATAAATCTTGTGCTCTTTCGGATTTGGTAGATGTTTTTTCAAATAAGCAAAAAATGCATCGGGAATTGGATTGTGTTCCAATGCAAAAATTCCAGGCCAATGGGTTGACATACATGCAGCACCTCCAAATATTTTAGGATATTCGCAAATAGCATATAAAGAAATCAATCCACCCATGCTACTTCCTGCAACAAACGTGTGGGATATATCGGTATAAACTGAATATTTTTTATCTATTATAGGTTTAACTTCTTGGACTATAAATTTCAAATAATTATCCGAATTGATTTTACCATTATTAAAAACACTCTGACCATTGCTTTTATTAGCTTTATAAATGGAATCCTGCTGATTATTGGTTAAACTTTCAAATGGCTTTTGAGGAAAATAATCAATATGCCTAGTAGTGCCTCCATTCCAAATACCAACTACAATAACCTCTTGAATTTTAGATTCATTAATTAACTTTCCTAAAACGTCATCCACTTCCCAAGCTTGTTTATTCCAGGTAGTTTCAGCATCGTAAAGCATACTACCGTCCTGCATATACAAAACAGAATATTTATTAGAAGCAGAATAATTTTCAGGCAACCAAATATCAATATTTCTTGAAGTTACATATTTAGAAGATAGATTTTCAATTCGTTCTAAAGTACCACTTGAAACTTTTGGTAAGGCTTGACTAAAAAGGGCATTTGCAAAAAATAAAAAGAAAATATTTTTTAAATACATAAAATTTATTTTAACAAAATACAATTTAGAAAAATGAATTAACTATTAGTTACCTAATCAACTTTTTGTATTTCAATCGTTTAGGAGCTAAATCACCACCAAGACGTTTTCTTTTATTTTCTTCATATTCAGAGAAGCCACCTTCAAAACAATATACTTGCGAATCACCCTCAAATGCAAGAATATGGGTGCAAATTCTATCTAAAAACCATCTATCGTGTGAAATTACTACAGCACAGCCTGCAAAGTTTTCTAATCCTTCTTCTAAAGCTCTAAGCGTGTTAATATCTAAATCGTTAGTTGGCTCATCTAATAAAAGTACATTTCCTTCTTCTTTCAAGGTCATCGCCAAGTGAAGACGGTTTCGTTCTCCTCCTGATAATGCAGATACTTTTTTGTTTTGTTCACTTCCACCAAAATTAAAACGAGATAAATAAGCTCTAGAATTTACCTGGCGGCCACCCATCATAATTAATTCTTGACCATCACAAAAATTTTCCCAAATGGATTTATTAACATCAATATTAGAGTGCGCTTGATCTACATAAGCAATTTTCACAGTATCACCAATCGTAAATTCACCTCCATCCGGCTCTTGTTCTTTCATTATCATTCTAAAAATAGTAGATTTACCAGCACCATTAGGTCCGATAATTCCTACAATTCCTGCTTGTGGAAGAGTGAAATTCAAATCATCATAAAGTAATTTATCTCCAAATGCTTTTGAAACTCCTTTGGCTTCAATAACATTAGTACCTAAACGAGGCCCATTCGGAATATAGATTTCTAATTTTTCATCCAGTTCTTTTTGATCTTCGTTTAATAACTTATCGTAATTCTGCAAACGCGCTTTTTGTTTGGTTTGACGTCCTTTAGCACCTTGACGTACCCAATCCAACTCACGCTCTAACGTTTTTCTTCTTTTGGAAGCAACTTTTTCTTCTTGTTCCATACGTTTGGATTTTTGATCCAACCAAGAAGAATAATTACCTTTCCACGGAATACCTTCTCCTCTATCCAATTCTAAAATCCAACCCGCAACATTATCTAAGAAATATCTGTCGTGGGTAACTGCAATAACAGTTCCTGCATATTGTGATAAATGTTGCTCTAACCAAAGTACGCTTTCTGCATCCAAGTGGTTTGTAGGTTCATCTAGAAGTAATACATCTGGTTGTTGCAAAAGTAAACGACATAAAGCAACTCTACGTTTCTCACCTCCAGATAAAACATTTATTGGCATATCTCCATCCGGAGTTCGAAGTGCATCCATTGCAATTTCTAACTTGGTGTCTAGTTCCCAAGCGCCAGATGCGTCTATTTTATCTTGTAAATCCGCTTGACGATCCATAAGTTTTTGCATTTTATCTGCATCTTCATAAACTTCTGGCAAGCCAAACATATCGTTGATTTTGTTAAACTCATCTAAAATAGCCACTGTTTCGGCCACTCCTTCTCTTACTACTTCAATTACCGTTTTAGTTTCGTCAAGAATTGGTTCTTGTTCTAAGTAACCAACTGTATATCCCGGTTGAAAAACTACATCGCCTTGGTAGTTTTTATCAACACCCGCAATAATTTTTAATAAAGAAGACTTTCCGGAACCATTCAATCCAAGAATACCAATTTTTGCTCCATAAAAGAAACTTAAATAAATGTTTTTCAAAACTTGTTTGTCACTTCCCGGATAGGATTTGCACAATTTTTGCATTGAAAAAATAACTTTTTTATCGTCTGACATTTTATATTTTATTTATTATTAAACTCTTCCTTTTAAAGCATTAAAAACCCAAGCATTTGCTAGAAATCCCACTCCTACAGCACCAAAACCCAATCCTGCAACATCAGCATATTTATAAACACCAAGCCCTATCAAGATCAATCCCATTATTACCATTATTAATGTGGCCCAACCTAAAACAGTATTTTTATTCATTCCCATTCTATTATTTTTTAATTTGAGGTTGTCAAATATCGTAAATTTATAAATTATGCTATAAATTTTAACTAAAAATACTCACTAGCATTTCTTTCAACAAATCATGACTTGGTAAAGCATTGGCACCAACACCTTTACTTTTCACATCAATATCCCTTAAAGAAGCAATTATACTACTTACTTTTTTCATAGGATAATTGCGAAGTGCTAAGTCGTAATCTTTCATAAAAAAGGGGCTAACTCCTAATATCGGGGCGACAGTTTTTGGGTTTTTATCTTTTAATCCATGGTATTTTAGTATTTTAACAAAAAAACTAAATACCAAACTTACGGTAACTACCATTGGATTATCTTTAGGATTTTCGGCAAAATATTGTGCAATTTGATAGGCCTTAAGTTGGTTTTTAGAGCCTATTGCATTTTGTAATTCGAAAACATTAAAATCTTTACTAAACCCAATATTATATTCAATATCATTAGCAGAAATAGTATGACCCTTCGGAAGAATTATTTGTAATTTTTCTAATTCATTGCTAATTCTGCTTAAATCATTTCCTAAAAATTCAACCAACATAGCATTAGCTTTTGGCTCAATTAAATAACCACGACCTTGTAGTAATTTATTGATCCAGGCTCCTACTTGATTGTCGTACATTTTTTTACTTTCCAACAAAACGCCATGTTTAGCGATTAGTTTTACAAGTTTTTTTCGTTTGTCTAAAGTTTTGTATTTGTATGCAAATACTAAAACTGTTGTAAGTTGAGGATTTTCTGCATAAGCTTCAAGTTTGTCTATAGTTCGAGATAATTCTTGTGCTTCACGAACTACTACGACTTGCCTTTCGGCCATCATTGGATACCGTTTGGAATTAGAAATCACGTCTTCAATAGTTGTGTCCCGACCATAAATTATTGTTTGATTGAAGCCTTTTTCTTCTTCAGTCAAAATTGTATTCTCTATATATTCAGTTAATTTATCTATATAATAAGGCTCCTCACCCATTAAAAAATAAATTGGTTTTATGGTACCAGCTTTTAGGTCGTTTATGATTTTTATTACTTCATCCATTATATCGCTTCTCTTTATTCTTTAATTCTTTTATCAATTAACTAAAAGTCTTACTTTTGTTAAATGCAAAAACTACATTTTCCTACTTATAGGTTTCGCTTCAAAAATAGTGAAAATAAAATTGCTATCTTCGATGAAATTCGTAAAAAATTTATTCTTCTTACACCAGAAGAATGGGTACGCCAACATATCATTCAATTTTTATTACAGGAAAAAAGATATCCAAAATCGCATATTAATGTTGAAAAAATTATTAAAATAAATAGTTTAAATAAACGTTATGATATAGTTGTTTATGAACCAAATGGAGAATTATTTTTATTAATTGAATGCAAGGCGCCCGATGTGAAAATATCCCAACAAACTTTTGACCAAATCGCTCGGTATAATTTAGTCTTAAATGCAAAATACTTAATGGTGAGCAATGGTCTAAATCATTACTTTTGCCAAATGGATTTTGAAAACGAAAAGTATATTTTTCTGGAAGAGTTACCTAGTTTTGAAAATAGAATTTAGAAAATGAATAAAAAAATTGCAGTTGTAATATTAAATTGGAATGGCAAAAAATTGTTAGAGCAGTTTTTACCCTCAATCGTTTCCTATTCTGATGAAGCAACTATTTATGTTGCCGATAATGCTTCAACAGATAATTCGATTGCGATTATTAAAGAGCAGTTTCCTTCGGTTACTATAATTCAGAATGCTGCAAATTATGGTTTTGCAAATGGTTATAACATTGCGCTTCAAAGCATTGAAGAACCGTATTATGCATTAGTAAATTCGGATATAGAAGTTACTGAAAATTGGCTCGTTCCCATACTTTCAATGTTTGAAACCGAGAAAACAACTGGAATTATTCAGCCTAAAATTTTAGATTACAAAAACAAAGAATACTTTGAATATGCTGGTGCTGCAGGTGGTTTTATTGATAAATATGGCTATCCTTTTTGTCGAGGAAGAGTTTTTGAAACTTTAGAAAAAGACAACCACCAATACGATGACGAAAAAGATATTTTTTGGGCTAGTGGCGCATGTTTCTTCATACGGAAAGAAATTTACAGAGAACTAAATGGCTTTGATGCTGATTTTTTTGCGCATCAAGAAGAAATAGATTTATGTTGGCGTGCATACAACCTTGGGTATTATGCAAAATATACTTCTAAATCTGTTGTGTATCATGTTGGTGGAGCGACACTAAATCATGCAAATCCTAAGAAAACTTTTTTGAATTTCAGAAATTCTTTACTTATGTTAATTAAGAATTTACCAAAAAGTAAGCTTTTTTCTGTTATTTTTATTCGATTAGTTCTCGATGGATTAGCTGGAATTCAATTTGTTTTTCAAGGAAAATTTTCCCACTGCTTTGCAATATTAAAAGCGCATTTCCACTTTTATCATTTGATAATTAGCAACTTAAAAAAAAGAGGTGCTACCCAAAAAAATAGTTATTTTCAAACCAAAAGTATTGTTTACAATTATTTTTTTAAGAAAATAAAATACTTTCAAAACAATCTTAACAATAGTTTATAATATTTATTCGTTATTAATAATAAGAAATTGTAATTTTGCAACAATCAAATAAACACAATTATGAGAAAAGTAATTTTAATGTTTACCCTTGGAGCTTTAAGTTTAACTTCTTGCGGTACAAAAAAGAAAATCGCTGAATTAGAAAAGCAAAATAAAGAAAGTAAAGATTTATTAAACAGTACTACTGTGAAATTAAATTTATGCATTAGTGAAAAAGAATCGTTGAGTCTACAAAACGAATATCTAAAGAAAAATAATTCGGATTTAATTAGCAATGTTGGTAACATTACTAATCTTTCAAAACAAGGTGCTGAAAATATTGAAAAAGCATTAGAAACTATAAAAGAAAAAGATTTGAAAATTACCCGCATGCAAGATGCCTTAACAAAAAAGGATAGTATTACACTTGCATTAGTTACCAGCATTAAGAGTTCAGTTGGTATTTCAGATCCAGATATCAATGTGAATGTTGAAAAAGGAGTTGTCTTTATTTCAATTGCCGATAAACTACTTTTTAAAAGTGGAAGTTATGTAGTTAGTGATAGAGCTAAAGAAGTACTTGGTAAAGTTGCTAAAGTAATTAATGATAAACCAACTTTTGAGTGTATGGTAGAAGGTCACACAGATAACATTCCGTTTACAGGAAATGCAATATTGATTGACAATTGGGATTTAAGTGTAAAACGTTCCACTGCTATTGTACGAGTTTTAACTAAAGATTTAGGCGTTAAACCATCACAATTAATAGCTGCAGGTCGTGGCGAATTTATTCCTTTAGTTGAAAATAAAACTGCTGAAAATCGCGCAGCTAACAGAAGAACTAGAATTGTAATTCTTCCTAAAATCGACGAATTCTACGACATGATTGAAAAGGAAATGAAGAAAAAATAGTTCGTCTTAAGTAAAGATAATTAAGTTCTTAAATACAAAATTGACAAAAAAACCTTGAGAAATCAAGGTTTTTTTTAGTTAATGATTTGTGAAAATTTATTCTTGGCACAAATATTGAATTATGGATTTTATTACCATTTATTAATCCTAAAATTACATGCTATGAAAACCAAATTATTAATTTCCTTTTTTATGTGTTTTTTATTTGCAAGTTCATTTGCACAAAACAAAACCATAGTTAATGCAACTAGTTCAGAAATTAGCGACAATCTTGATCTTAGAGCTGTAGCTTCAATTTTTGGTGACTCTAAAGATTTATCCGATTTTGAATTCCGTTTAAACGATCCTAAAGAACAAATATCTAATTTAGATTTAAATAATGACAATCAAGTTGATTATTTAAGAGTTATCGAATCTATTGAAGGGAATGTTCATTTAATTGTTATTCAGGCTGTTTTGGGACACAACCAATTTCAAGATGTGGCAACAGTTGAAGTCGAAAAAGACATAAACAATCGCATGCAAATACAAATAGTAGGTGATGTTTATATGTATGGAAGAAACTATATTTATGAGCCAGTTTATGTAAATGTACCTTTTATTTATAATTATTTTTGGGTTTCTAACTACCATCCCTATTATTCTAGTTGGAATTGGGGTTACTACCCTGCTTATTATTATTGCTGGAATCCTTATCCACTTTTTAGATACAGACATAATATAGTAAATTATATAAATTTTAACTACCAATATAATTATGTTCGAACTAGAAGATGTGAAACTGCCTACAATAACTATTATGGAAGAAGGAGTAATTATTATGAAAGAGAGAATCCAAATCGTTCCTTTGAAATCAGAAATTCTGGCTATAGCAACCGGTATGATTTAGACCAATCAAGACCAGAAAGAACTCTTTACAATGGAAACAATCCTAGAAATACGGACAACAATCCAAGAATAGCCTCTGCAAATCCTAGGAATTATTCAAATAATTCTCCTCGTTTATCAGAACCACGTTTGAAAAATGAAAGTTTACCTAGAAATAATTCAACTGAGATGCCAAGAAATAACATCTATGAATCTCCAAGAAATTCTGGAAACGCAACACCGCGTGCATCAGAACCTAGAAATAATGGAAACTCTAACCCATCACCAAGAAATAATGACGGCGGAGAAAGAAATAATAGTGGAGGAAGAGACAATGGTGGCAGCGGAAGAAGTTTTGGCGGAGCAAGAAGATAATTTTCAAATAACATTACTAAAAGCATCAAAAACTTGATGCTTTTTTTTATTGGTTTTTAATAAAAATTTTTAATTTCTTAAAAATATAAAATTTAAAATTATTGACAATCCTTAAAATTATTTATAGGAAATGAATATTTATTTAACAAAATGAATTTCAAATATCTAAAAGTAATACATTTGCATTCTTTTTAAAAATTAATTATGAATTCGCATAGTCATCAAGATCTACACAGTAAGCTTTCAGCGGCAGGTTTATTAATTACTTTAGGTATTATTTTTGGGGATATTGGAACTTCTCCTTTGTATGTAATGAATTCCATAATTGGAAATAGTGTCATTTCTAAAGATTTAATTTTAGGCGGACTCTCTTGTATCTTTTGGACTTTAACATTACAAACAACTTTAAAGTATGTAATTATTACTTTAAGTGCCGATAATCATGGCGAAGGTGGTATTTTTGCACTTTATGCCTTAGTAAAAAGAACAAAAATTCAGTGGCTTATTGTTCCAGCAATTATTGGAGGAAGTGCATTACTTGCTGATGGAATAATCACCCCTCCTATTTCAGTATCTTCAGCTGTAGAGGGATTAAGAATTTTTAAACCAGATATTCCAACTGTTCCAATAGTAATTGCAATTCTATTTGTATTATTTACAATTCAGCAATTTGGCACAAAACTAGTTGGAAAATTCTTTGCTCCAATGATGTTAATTTGGTTTTCTATGTTGGGCGTTTTAGGTGTTATTCAAATAGGTACCAACATAGAAGTTTTTAAAGCAATAAATCCATATTATGCTTATCATTTATTGACAAGTGATGTTAGCAACCAAGGATTTTTTATATTAGGTGCGGTGTTCTTATGTACAACAGGTGCAGAAGCTTTGTACTCGGATATGGGACACTGTGGAAGAAAAAACATACGAATTAGTTGGGCTTTTGTAAAAACAACTTTAGTTTTAAATTATTTTGGTCAAGGAGCTTATTTATTATTACATGCTGGAAAAAAATTATCAGAACTTGGTGCAAATAATACCAATCCGTTTTATTTAATTATGGCCGAATGGTTCAAGCCAGTTGGAATTATTGTAGCAACTCTTGCTGCGGTAATTGCTTCTCAAGCTTTAATTAGTGGGTCTTTTACTTTGATTAATGAAGCAATGCGATTGAACTTTTGGCCTAAAGTGAAAATCAAATTTCCAACTGATGTTAAAGGACAGCTTTATATTCCATCCATCAACTGGTTGTTGTTTTTGGGATGTGTAGGAATTGTTTGGCATTTTGAAGAATCAAGCAAAATGGAGCATGCCTATGGTTTGGCAATTATTTTATGTATGATAATGACCACTATTCTACTTAATTTTTATTTGATAATGAAAAGAGTAAAATGGTATTTTATTGCTCCTTTAATTATACTTTACCTAGTTATTGAATTTAGTTTTTTGGCAGCCAATATTACTAAATTTATGGATGGTGGTTATGTTACCTTATTCATTGCCATGGTTTTAATTGGAATTATGTCAACCTGGTATTTGGCTAAGAAAATTAGCAAAAACTATACTAAAATGGTTAATATTGATTCGTATAAAAAAGTATTAGCCGAATTAAGTTTGGACTTATCTATTCCAAAATATGCCACCCATTTAGTTTACATGACCAATTCCAATAGAGTAGATGAAATTGAAGAAAAAGTAATGTATTCCATTCTTCAAAAACGACCAAAAAGAGCAGATTTATATTGGTTCATTCACGTTAATATTTTAAACGAACCATACAAAAAAGAATACAAAGTTAGCGAGGTAATTAAAGACGATTTATACCGAGTTGATTTCTATCTTGGATTTAGAGAACCTACCAAAATCAATTTAATGTTCAAAGAAGTTATTAAAGACATGGTAAGTAAAGGAGAGATGGATATTACTAGTCGCTATGAATCCTTAAATAAAAATAATATTATCGGCGACTTTAAATTTGTGCTTTCTGAAAAATTCCTATCTAACGATAGTGATTTAACCTTCTTTGAAAACATTATTATGAATGCTTTTTTCTTCATGAAAAAATTCAGTTTGTCAGAAGAAAAAGGATTCGGATTGGATAGTAGTTCTGTTAAAGTAGAACAATTTCCTATGGTTTTACATCCTCCTGAAATTATCAACATGAGACGACTAGAATCTCACGATCATTAATCTATTTCAAATAAAATAAGAATAAAAAAGCAAGATACTAATTAAAATATCTTGCTTTTTTTAGTTATAAATTTTTATTATTAATTTTTTATAAATTTCTTAAATGCTACTTCGTTACTATCAATAGTAATTTTAAGTATATAATTTCCGTTAGATAAACTTTCGGTATTTATATTCGCATTAAAAACAGATTTACCATTAGTTATAATTCTTCCGGTAATATCTATGATTTGATATTCAAAATTTCCATCTGCATTTGCTTTATTTTGAATTGTAATGTAATTTTTACTTGGGTTTGGGTAAATAGAAATACTAGATTCTAAGTTACCGAAACTTCCACTACTTAATATTGGAGGAAGACAATCTTCTTCTAGTACATCAAACGGAACACTTAACCAATCACTTGTTTGCATAACCCATGCACCTCCTGTAAATTTAAAACCTAGTCTTTTACTAGGTACAACAACTTGTCCTGTAGCTAAATCAACGCCCTCTCTCGAGTTAACGGTAATCCAGGTACCCTCAGGAACTGGGGTAAAAAAAGGCAAAGTTAGATTTGCAATTTTTAGATTTGTATAGAGCAAATCCACATTAGTGCCTTGCCCCAATTCTTTATAATTATTTGTGTCAATGGCAACAGGTAATCCTATAGGGTTGTTGCTATTAAAAGAATTACTAAAACCCTCAATTTGATCTGCTCTTGAATAAGCAACTAAATAAGTACCATTACAAACTTGATTGGGAGGAATAGTTGTAAAATCACCCATTACCACCTGGCCCTCATAAACATATTGATTATCATAAAGTTTTACCGAGCCGTACAGAGAACTAAGAAAAGTATCAAAACTGTAGCTGCCAATAACATCACCACTGGAAGTACCATTGCGGAGAACAAAAAACTCAACTCCTGTGTAACTTGAAGTTTGTGTAATTCTTTTTAAAACTTGTTGCGAAAATCCTAAGCTAGAAAATAGGATGCAAAAAAATAATGTTTTTTTCATAATAAATAAATTAAAAATTAATAGTTGTTAACTATAATTTTAGTAGATTTAGTTTGAAAAATTTGGGGTATTCTATTCTAAAACAGTTAGGTATCGAATTGAGATACAAAAATATACATTTTTTTATAATATGAAAATATTTTGATATTTATTTTCAAATTATTTTCATTAAAATTATCCAAGAACTTCTTCAAGGTTTTCAAGAATACTTCTTTAGTTTCTATAAAAAAACAATACATTTGCAAGCTGATTTTTTTACACCATGAGATTACACAGAAATTTAGTTTATACTACAATTGATTCCCTAAATGCTATTTTTAACGAAAGTGAATATGCCGATAAAGTCGTTGCACGTGCATTGAAAAAAGACAAACGTTGGGGAAGTTCTGATAGAAAATTTGTTGCTGAAACCATATACGAAGTTGTTCGTTGGAAACGACTTTATGCAGAAATTGCGGAGGTAAAAGAACCATATAATCGAGAAGATATATGGAGAATGTTTGCCGTTTGGGCAGTTTTGCGAGGTTATCCTATTCCAGATTGGAGACAATTAGATGGAACTCCAGAGCGAAAAATAAAAGGAAAATTTGACGAATTATCTAAAATTAGAAAAATGCGCGAATCTATTCCAGATTGGATGGATGAACTGGGAGTAAAAGAATTAGGAGAAGAAATTTGGACCAAAGAAATTGCTGCTCAAAACAAACCTGCACAAGTAATATTAAGAGTTAATACTTTAAATACTACTAGAGAAAAATTGCATGCTCTCCTGATGGATTTGAATATAGAAACAGATTTCTTAACCAACCAACCCGATGCTTTAGTGCTTAAAGAAAGAGCTAATGTATTTATGACCGATGCTTTTAAAGAAGGATTGTTTGAAGTGCAAGATGCCTCCTCCCAATTAGTTGCAGCATTTTTAGATGTACAACCTGGAATGCGAGTGGTAGATACTTGCGCAGGTGCTGGAGGAAAAACATTGCACATGGCGGCTTTAATGCAAAACAAAGGACAACTAATTGCAATGGATTTATACGAAAGTAAATTAAAACAATTAAAACTTCGCGCCAAAAGAAATGGTGCTTTTAATATTGAATATCGAATAATTGACACTACCAAGGTCATTAAAAAATTACATGAAAAAGCAGATAGAGTATTAATTGACGCACCTTGCAGCGGATTAGGAGTTCTTAAAAGAAACCCAGATGCTAAGTGGAAATTGCAACCAGAATTTATTGATAACATTCGAAAAATTCAAAGTGAAGTTTTAGAAAGTTATTCTAAAATTGTTAAACCTGGCGGCAAATTAGTTTATGCAACTTGTTCAATCCTTCCCTCTGAAAATCAAGAGCAAATTGCTAAATTTTTAAAAACTGAAATTGGGCAACAATTTAAATTAGAAAGAGATTGTAAAATATTATCCTCCGAATCTGGATTTGATGGTTTTTACATGGCCTTACTAGAAAGAAAAAATGTATAAATCCATGATAAAAATATATTCTTTACTTTTATTCCTAACAATCACTTCTGGATTTTCTCAAATTCCAAATGGTTATTATAACAATGCGACCGGATCAGGTTTTGCACTTAAAACACAGTTAAATGCTATTGTAAGTCCACACAACACTTTAATATATGGATCTGGTTTGTGGAATTTATTTACTACATCCGATGTAAGACCAGATGGTTATGTTTGGGATATTTATTCCAATTGTAATTTTATTTTTGGAACAGTAGCAAATGGAGGAAATCAAGATGATGGAACTCTTGGAACCATTGAATGCCAGAGATTTAATAAAGAACATACTTTTCCTCAAAGTTGGTTTGGCGGACAGATTTATCCAATGTACTCAGATGCGCATATTGTAATGCCCGCAGACAAAAAAGCTAATGGAATGCGCCAAAGCTTATCTTATGGAATGGTCGCTACTAATGTAGTAAATCCTATTGGAAATGGCTGGAAAATTGGAACTTGCATCACTCCTAATTACCCTTATACCCTTCAAGTATTTGAACCAGCAGATCAATATAAAGGAGATATTGCTCGTAATTATTTTTATATGGCAACTTGTTATGAAAGTAGCATTGGAAGTTGGCAAACTCTAAATGCAAATGTAGATACTGTTCTTGACGGAACGAATGATAATGTGTTTGAACCTTGGTTTTTAAATATGCTTTTAACTTGGAACAATCAAGACCCAGTAAGCCAAAAAGAAATAAACAGAAATAATGCCATTTATACTGTCCAAGGAAACAGAAATCCCTTTGTTGACCATCCAGAATATGTATGTCAAATATGGGCTACCGCTTGTAACAACTTAAATAATGACTCCTTTGAAGCAGCTGCTGTTACTGTTTTTCCAAATCCAAGTGTAGAAAATAAAGTTACAATAAACACTAGTATTTCAATAGATTATATCCAATTAATTAACCTTAATGGACAGTCATTATTAGAAGTAAAAAATCCAGTTTTTATTAATAATTCCTTCACCATAGATAACTTACCACAAGGATTTTACTTTCTTAAATTAAGTTCTAACAACCAATCAATAACTAAGAAAGTTATAATTAACTAATCTTTAAATTTTTGTTCATAAAAAAACCGTCTCATTTTCACGAGACGGTTTTATTTTTAATTAAGGGTGGATGACCGGGTTCGAACCGGCGACTTCCGGCACCACAAACCAGCGCTCTAACCAGCTGAGCTACAACCACCATTTATGAGTGCAAATATATTGTAAAAGTTTTCTTTTTGCAAGAAAAAATTAAAAAAGTTACACCAAATCACTTAAACAATTGACTGCCAAATGCCTTTCAGCAGTAAATCCTTCACCATGTTCTACACCTGTAATTCTTCCTAAATCTTGAGCGCGGTATTTTACACTATCTAAGAAATTTTTAGAACTTATTGGAGATTCGGGTTCCTTAGTATTCTCCTTATAAAACTGAGAACTATAGGCTAAAATAGATTCCATTTTAATATCCATAAAACCAGAAATATCCACCACAAAGTCCGGTTTTATATTTTCCCATTGAATATAATGGTAAACTACTTTTGGACGCCAAACTTCTTGCTGCTCATCATTATTAAAAGTTTCTATTTTGCGCAATCCAGATAGAAAACAAGCATCCGAAACTAATTTACTTCCTTTGCCATGATCAATATGCCTGTCTTGAATTGCATTACACAAAACAATTTCTGGACGGTATTTTCGTAACATCTCAATGATTTTAATCTGGTGCGCTTCATCATTACTAAAGAAACCATCTCGCATATCTAGATTTTCTCGAACTGAAATCCCTAAAATCTGTGAAGCTTTAGAAGATTCTGAATTTCGAATAGCTACAGAACCACGTGTTCCTAATTCACCGCGAGTTAAATCTATGATTCCAACTTTTTTTCCTAAACTAATTTCTTTTGCAATGGTGCCACCACAACCTAATTCAACATCATCTGGGTGGGCTCCAAAAGCCAATATATCTAATTTCATAGTCACTATTTAATTTGTTAATTTAGTTAATCACTAACTAACTATAAGATTTTTTTTAATGTTTGCGATTTATTTATGGTTTCTAAAAACTCTTTTTCAGGAATACTATCTTCAGTAATTCCGCAACCAATAAATAATTGCGATTGTGTTACTTTTGAGTTATAATCCATTATTAATTTCATGCAACGTAAATTTACAAATAAATCACTTGTGCCTTCACTGTAGGTTAAAAAATCTTTATTCCATTCCCCTAAATATCCTGCGTAAAATTCTCTATCGTACACTTCGTTTTTTAAAATAAATTCTTTGGCAACCTCCTTGGGATATCCACAAACTGCTGGAGTTGGATGAAGTAAACCTACTATTTTAGAAATTTCTAATTGGTTATCTATTGCCGCTTCAATATCTGTTTTAATATGAACTACAGAGCCTGCTTGAAAAGTATAAGGATCGGATTTTGAAACTTTATCAGAAATCAAACTTAATGTATTTACAATAAAATCAGTAACAGTTTGCTGTTCTTTTATTTCTTTTTTATTCCACTTTATCTCTTGAAAATCAAAATTTAATTGAGTTCCAGCTAAAGCAACAGTTTTAATAATATTGTTTTTAATATTAACTAATTGTTCTGGAGTGGCACCCATCCAAAAACCAACTTTAGGATGATAAAAGCAATATTTAAATGCCGTTGGATAATTAGAAATAAGCCGATTAAAAACCAATTCCAATTGAAAATTATCCAAATCAATTACTTCATTTCTAGATAAAACTACTTTTTCAAAGGTTCCGTTATTAATTTCTTGTAACGCTTTTTGAACTAAATTCTCAAAATTATTTTTATCCTTTTCGTCCGTTTGATATTCTTTAAAATTAGAAAAAACATAATCCGAGTCGTTAAATACTTCTACAAAAACATCCGAATTATTTTCGGGAATTATATATTTTTTGCTAGTGTCAAAAGACACGAAAGCAAATCCAGAACTTGAATCGTTCAATAAAAACAAATCGTCATTTTTTTGAAAAAGAGCAATAATTTTTTCAGATTTTGGTTTGCAATAACTTACAAAGGGCAATTTTGCAGTGAATTGTTCGGATATTTTTTGAAATAAAAAACTCATTATCTTCTTGGCAGAACCATGTTAGTCAATTTACAAAGCGAAATTAACCTTTCTTTTTCATCCACAATTCTAATTTCCCATAAGTGAATACTCGCACCTCTGTGAAGAATTTTTGCAGTCGCGGTTACCATTCCTTCTTTTTTACTTCTTACATGATTTGCCGAAATTTCAATTCCTCTAACTTCTTGCTTTTCAGGATTAATGAACATTAAAGATGCAGCGCTTCCCACACTTTCTGCCAAAGCTACAGAAGCGCCACCATGCAACAATCCCATCGGTTGGTGAACTCTTGAATTTACAGGCATTGTAGCCACAAGAAAATCTTCTCCAGCATCAGTATATTCTATTTCTAAAGTTTGCATTAAGGTGTTTTTAGACCAATCATTACAAAGTAGCAGCATTTTTTCTCTGTCAAAAACCATATTATTTTTTTTACAAAATTAATCATTTTAAATAGATTCAGAGGATTGTTTAACAGATACAAACTAAAAAATCATTTTTATCGTTATATGTTTTAGAAATTGAAGTTTTGAATTTTCAAATAATTACCTACATTTACCAAATTAGAATTTTATATATGCGTAAATTATTTCTTTTAATACTTGCCGGAATAGCCATCAGCTTAACATCTTGCAGGAATGATTTTGCTTTTAGTCCAAATACTGGCGGCTTAGAATTCTCTAAAGACACTGTTTATTTAGATACCGTTTTTACTAATATTGGCTCAAGTACTTACAGATTGAAAGTCTATAACCGTAGCGATAAAGACATTTCTATTCCTAAAATTCAACTTGGAAAAGGACTTAGTTCTAAATACCGAATTATGGTTGACGGAATGACTGGCGATGCAGGTGCGCAAGGCAAAATATATAGTAATGTTGAACTTTTGGCAAAAGACAGCCTTTTCATTTTTGTGGAAGTAACAAGTGATGTTGCGAGTGCTAATCCAACAGATTTTTTATATACCGATCAAATTCAGTTTTCTAATATAACTGGGGCAGCGCAAACTGTTGAATTAGTAACTTTGATTCAAGATGCCTACTTTATCTTCCCGAACAGGACACAAAACACAGAAAATACTTATACTTATGAAGGAATTAATTTAGGTAATGATGACGAAAACCGACCCGTCACAATTGTTGGTAGTAAATTAGACCACAACGATCCAATAAATAACGATGAATATACTTGGGGAAATAACAAGCCTTATGTTATTTATGGCTATGCCTTGGTTCCTGATAACGAAACACTGAATATTACAAGTGGTGCAAGAGTTCATTTTCATGCTAATTCAGGATTGATAATTGCTAAAAATGGAACCTTAAAAATAAATGGATTGCCCTCTCCTACTAATAATCCACAAGATTTATCTAAGGAAGTTATTTTTGAAGGAGATCGTTTAGAAACTGATTTTTCTGAAGTCCCAGGACAATGGACAGCAATAATTAATTTTTCTAATTCACCAAATAATGTCATTGAACATCTTACTTTAAAAAACGCGACTGTTGGCATATTGTCTAATAATTTAGCCTTAACCACAGATAATTCTTCTACAAAACTCACAATTAATAATTCTCAAATATACAATTGTTCGAACTTTGGAATACTAGGAAGAAATGCTCAAATTAATGCCGATAATCTAGTAATTAATAATTGTGGTCAAGCAAATATAGCGGCGACTTATGGGGGGACTTACAACTTTACCAACTCCACTTTCAATAATAATTGGAATAGTTCCAAACAAGCAGCTGTTATATTAAATGATTACTTAGAAACTGATACCGCTTATTTAGTTAAAGAAACTACAATTGCAATGACCAATTGTATAGTATTTGGTTCCAATAGCACAGTAATATCATTAGAAAAAAAGGGAGCTTCTTTTGCAACAATTTTTAATAATTGTTTATTTAAAGTTAATGATTTGAGTTCGTCTTTAATTGCTAATCCTCTTTATGATAGCATTCGTTTAGAACAAAATGGAAATAAAAAGAACATCAATCCAAAGTTTAAAAATATTTCTAAAAATCAGTTGTGGCCTACTGAAGATTTATTTGTCAAAGTGGAACCGGGAGCAGCCTCACCATTTGATATAGTAAACAAACCAAGGAATTCTGCCAACACCAATATTGGCGCCTACCAATTTATAGCCAACTAACAATATTTAAACGCCCATAATAAGGGCGTTTTTAATATCTAAAATTGTCGAAAACCCGTTAAAAACTATTTACAACTCATTTTGCTACTTCTCTTTTTTAATCTAAATTTGCATTAAAGTACGGTCAAGTTGGAACTTGTCCCTACGGATACAACACAACACACAATGTTCGGACAAGTCGCAACTTTTCCCTACCAATACAACACAAAACAATGATTCACTTTTTCGGTAACGAAACCTCTACTGTATTTGCTGTTCAGACACAAAATGAACTTTCAACAGAAACAATCTCCAAATTAAATTGGCTTTTTGGTAATGCAACTAAAATAAAAAAATCTGTTCTTGCAGATTTTTTTATTGGCCCTCGCGCTGCAATGGTAACCCCATGGAGCACCAATGCAGTTGAAATTACTCAAAACATGGGTATTGAAGAAATAATTAGAATTGAAGAATTTGAAAAAGTTGTTGCCGATTTTTCTGATTTTGATCCAATGCTTTCGCAAAAATATTTCGAATTGAACCAAGATATTTTTACAATAAATATCCAACCAGAAGCAATAATAGAAATTGAAGATATTGCCCTTTACAACCAACAAGAAGGATTATCTTTAAGTGTTGATGAAGTGGAATATTTAGAAAACTTATCTGAAAAATTAGAAAGAAAACTTACCGATTCGGAAGTATTTGGATTTTCTCAGGTGAATTCAGAACACTGCCGACATAAAATTTTTAACGGAACTTTCGTTATTGATGGAGAAGAAAAACCTTCTTCATTATTCAAATTAATCAAAAAAACAGCTGCCGAAAATCCGAATGATATTGTTTCTGCATACAAAGATAATGTTGCGTTTATTAAAGGCCCATCCGTAGAACAATTTGCACCTGAAACAGCTGATAAAGCAGATTTTTATACTAAAAAACAATTCGATTCGGTTATATCTTTAAAAGCAGAAACCCATAATTTCCCAACTACAGTAGAGCCTTTTAATGGAGCTGCAACAGGTTCAGGAGGAGAAATTCGCGATAGATTGGCTGGAGGTCAAGGTTCATTGCCACTAGCAGGAACGGCGGTTTACATGACTGCCTACTCCAGACTTGAAGAAAACAGAAATTGGGAAAAAGGCATGGCCGAAAGAAAATGGTTGTACCAAACGCCAATGGACATTTTGATAAAAGCCTCTAACGGTGCTTCCGATTTTGGAAATAAATTTGGACAACCCTTAATTGCGGGTTCAATTTTGACCTTTGAGCATGACGAAGAAAACCGCAAACTTGGTTACGATAAAGTTATCATGCAAGCTGGCGGAATTGGTTACGGAAAAGCGTCACAAGCACAAAAACAAAAGCCAAAGTCAGGAGATAAAATTGTAATCCTTGGTGGTGAAAACTACAGAATTGGAATGGGTGGCGCTGCTGTTTCTTCTGCTGATACAGGTGCATTAGGCTCTGGAATCGAATTAAATGCCATCCAAAGATCTAATCCTGAAATGCAAAAACGTGCTGCCAATGCGATTCGTGGCTTGGTAGAAAGTAACGAAAATCCTATTGTTTCTATTCACGATCATGGTGCTGGAGGGCATTTAAATTGCCTGTCGGAATTGGTGGAAGAAACTGGCGGATTAATCGATTTAGATAAATTGCCAGTGGGCGATCCTACTCTATCCGCTAAGGAAATCATCGGGAACGAAAGTCAAGAACGCATGGGATTGGTTATCGGACAGAAAGACATCGACACCTTGCAACGAATTGCCGACAGAGAGCGTTCGCCTATGTACCAAGTTGGTGAAGTAACAGGAAATCATCGATTTACTTTTAAAAGTGAAACCACAGGAGAAAAACCAATGGATTTTGCCTTAGAAGATATGTTTGGAAGTTCACCAAAAGTGGTCATGAACGATAAAACTATTGTAAGAAAATATGCTGATTTAGAATATTCTCAAGATGCTATCACAAGTTATTTAGAACAAGTGCTTCGGCTTGAATCGGTTGCTTGTAAAGACTGGTTGACTAATAAAGTTGACCGTTGTGTGGGCGGAAAAGTTGCCAAACAACAATGTGTTGGTCCGTTGCAATTGCCGTTAAACAATGTAGGTGTGATGGCATTAGATTATAACGGAAAAGAAGGAATTGCAACTTCTATTGGGCACGCTCCTATTTCAGCATTAATTGACCCAAAAGCCGGAAGTAAAAATGCTATTGGTGAAGCATTATCAAATATTGTTTTTGCTCCTTTAAAAGATAATTTGAAAAGTGTTTCGCTTTCTGCCAATTGGATGTGGGCTTGCAAAAATGAGGGGGAAGATGCTCGATTATACGAAGCAGTTCAAGCTTGTTCTGATTTTGCTATCGAATTGGGAATCAATATTCCAACTGGAAAAGATTCACTTTCAATGAAGCAAAAATATCCTAATGAAGAAGTAATTGCTCCGGGAACAGTTATTATTTCTGCAGGAGGAAATTGTTCGAATATTACTAAAGTTGTGGAACCCGTTTTGCAACGTAAAGGAGGTTCAATTTATTATATTAATTTATCGCAAGATAATTTTAAGTTAGGAGGAAGTTCTTTTGCTCAAACTTTAAATAAAATTGGAACAGAAACTCCTACTATTAAGGATTCCAACTATTTTAAAAATGCTTTTAATACTATTCAAAATTTAATAAAAGACAATCAAATCCTTGCTGGACATGATATTGGAAGTGGCGGATTGATTACTACTTTATTAGAAATGTGCTTTGCAGATTTAAATTTGGGTGCTTCAATTTCATTTGATTCTTTTACTGAAAAAGATTTGGTGAAGATTTTATTTTCTGAAAATATTGGAGTTGTGCTACAAGCAAAAGACGATAGTACTTTTGAAAAAGCATTTGAAGGAATGGAGATTTTTAAAATCGGAAAAGTAAAAGAAGATAATTTCTTGAAAGTTGGAACTTTGAAGTTAGAAGTAAATAAATACCGAAATATTTGGTTTAAAACTTCGTATTTGTTAGATCAAAAACAAACAAAAAATAATAAAGCAAAAGAACGTTTTGATAATTTAGGGGAACAACCTTTGAAGTACCAGTTTCCAAGTCATTTTACAGGAACCCTAAACCAGTCTCCAAAAGAAATAGGTGCGCGTCCAAAAGCAGCAATTATTCGTGAAAAAGGAAGTAATAGTGAACGCGAGATGGCCAATGCTATGTATTTGGCTGGATTTGATGTAAAAGACGTTCACATGACCGATTTAATTTCAGGACGTGAAAATCTAGAAGATATTCAGTTTATTGGTGCTGTTGGTGGTTTTTCTAATTCAGATGTTTTGGGCTCCGCTAAAGGTTGGGCTGGAGCATTTTTATATAATGAAAAAGCAAAAACGGCTTTGCAAAATTTCTTTAAAAGAGAAGATACTTTGTCTGTTGGAATTTGTAATGGCTGCCAATTGTTCATGGAATTAGAATTGATAAATCCGGAGCATGAAGTTCACGGAAAAATGCTTCATAACGATTCGCACAAACACGAAAGTATTTTTACATCGGTAAAAGTACAAGAAAACCATTCGGTGATGTTATCTTCATTGGCAGGAACCACTCTTGGTGTTTGGGTGTCGCATGGTGAAGGTAAATTCAACTTGCCTAAAGAAGAAAGCCAATATAATATTGTGGCAAAATACGGTTACGAAGGTTATCCTGCTAATCCTAATGGATCAGATTATAATACGGCTATGTTGTGTGATAAAACAGGTCGCCATTTAGTAATGATGCCACATATTGAGCGTTCTACTTTTCCGTGGAACTGGGCTTATTATCCTGGCGACAATAAAGACGAGGTTTCCCCTTGGATTGAAGCTTTTGTAAATGCAAGAATTTGGGTTGAGAAACAATAATTTAACCCGTTGGGTGTAATTAAATTTATTTTGCTTTTTACCACATAGATTCATAGTTTTTAAAAAAATAACAAAAGGCGTTTCACTTATTTAAAGATAATCATAGCTATGTGAACCCATAAATTGGGCTTTTAATACTTTTCCCTATGATTCTATGTGGTTCATTATTTTAATTTATTCCTATTTGAACTCTTTATTAATTTCACCCAACGGGTTAATTTAATTAATGAAGATAATCATTCCATCATCAATCTAGTCAAAATTGGAAAATGATCGGAATATTTAAACGATGGAAAGTTTTCAAAGCTTTTCACTTTCATTCGCTTATCTACAAAAATATAGTCTATTCGGGCTGGATAATATTTAAAATTATAGGTTTCACCAAAACCATTTCCAGCCTCTTCAAAACAGTCATTAAGATTTCCTTTAATTCTTCTGTATACATAAGAGAAGGCACTGTTATTCATATCGCCACAGATTATCATAGGATAATGACATTCTTTTTTATGATTTTGTAAAATTTCAGCTTGTATTTGTTGTTTTTTAAATGCTCGGCTGATTCGAAGCGCCATTATTTGGGATTTTTTCTGGCTAATAGAATCCACATTATCTTGTATTTCATTAACGTCTGGGGAAATTTTTATAGACTGCAAATGCATATTATAAATGCGAATAGTGTCTTTCCCCTTTCGAATATCGGCATAGACAATTAAATTATCTGATTCTGGAAATTCTATATTTCCATGATCTACAATTGGATATTTAGAAAATATTGCTTGACCAGTTTTAATATTTTTTCCTTGCATAAATATAAACCGATGTTTGTAAACACGTAAATCTACTTTGGAAGTTTTAGAATATTCTTGAATACAAAGAATATCTGGGTTTTTATCATTAATAAAATGTCTTATAGAATCGCCAACATGTTCTTGAGGAAGCCAATTAAAAAGATTGAATAACCGAACGTTGTAACTCATTACAATAAAATCTTTATCTTCTTTTGGCTGCGGATTGGAATCAAATTTATAAAATTTATTTACAAAGGTTATACCTATTATTAATACAATTCCAGAAAGAATCATTTGCCGTTTTAATTGGAAAAGCCAATAAATAAAAAACAGCACATTTACTATTAAAAAAAAAGGAAGAATAAGAGTTAGCACCGATAAAAACGGAAAAAATGTAGGTGGTAGAAATGGTAAAACATAGGCAAGAAACGTCAATACAGTAAACACTATATTTAAGACGAAAATTACTTTATTAAACCAAGATAATTTTTTCATTTATTTTATTTTAGATTCTAAGGTGTTAAGTTTCTATGTTCTGACATGAATTTCACAAATTTTAACAAATTCAAATTATTTTTAAATTTCACCAAATTAAAACTTTGCTTAATTCCTTCATCAATAAGAGTGTTAAAATTCTTACATCTATTTTCTTTATTCTATTTTCCAACTTTAAAAAGAAATTCTTTTTCTTCGGCTGTTAATGCATCATATCCCGATTGACTAATTTTATCAAGAATTTCATCTATTTGTTGCTGGGATTTATCTTTTACCACAATGTTACTAATATTTTTAGCATGAGGTTTTTTCGGATTAACATGCACTCGTTTAAAAGGAGTTTTTTTACTAGGTTGAAACAAATTAACAAAGAAATCAATAATAGTTGTTACAATATTGCTTAAATCGGTTCCGTTTTGAAGTAATTTAATATAAATCACACCAAAAGCAGCGCCGGCTAAATGCGATATATGACCTCCTGTATTATCCGATAAAAATTGCATGGCATCAAGTAAAAGTACTACAGCTGTTAAATGCCATAACTTAACGCTTCCAATCAATAATAATCTAACTTCCATTAATGGTTGGTAAGTAGTTGCTGCAACCAAAATAGCCATTACTGCCGCAGATGCACCAACCAAAGTAGAGTTTAAATTCAGAAAATAATATCCCAATACAAATGCCAAACCTGCAAAAATAGCACTCAATAAATACAATCCTAAAAATTGTTTTTGGGTAAAAAAGGTTAAAAATAATCGACTTGAAAAATTTAAAACGGACATATTAAAAAATAAATGCCAAAATCCGCTATGAAGAAAAGCATAGGTCAGTAAAGTATATGGAAAATAAAGTACGTCATTCGGATTGGAGGATAAGCAAAACCAATTAGGAAATATAAAAACTCCTAAGCTAAATTGATAGAAAAAAACTAAAGAAATTAAAAACATTGCAACATTCCAATAGATAACTCTGTTGGCAACACCACCTATTTTATATTGTAATTTAATATCGTTTATTATATTCATATCTTTTCAACGATTAATTCCAACGTTTATTATTAAACTGATTTTTTTTCCAATACCACATCATAATAAAACCAGTGAGGGCACCGCCAATATGAGCAAAATGAGCAATTCCGGTACTCCCAGCACCGAATATGGATTGGCCTTTAAATCCCAAAAACAAATCGATTGCTAGTAATCCTGGAACAAAGTATTTAGCTTTTATTGGAATTGGAATGAACATAATTCCCAATTCGGCAGTAGGAAACATAAAAGCAAATGCAACTAAAAGTCCGTAAATAGCTCCTGATGCACCTAAAGTTTGAGAATTGTAAGCTGCATACATATCCTCTAAAGTAGATTGTGGAATAGAATTTAATAATCCTGAATTAAATTTACCCTGCGTCAATAAAGTCATAATATCATTAGTTGATATATTAGCTTCTTGTAACAAGGATAACGCATGTTGGTATTGGTAATAATGAATTCCCTCATTTAATAAAATAGCTCCTAATCCGCAGGAAATATAAAAAAACAAGAATTTAGTTGCTCCCCAAAAATGCTCTAAAGCACTTCCGAAAGAGTACAAAGCAAACATATTAAATAAAATATGAGTGAAATTTGGCATTGGAGCATGCATAAACATACTTGTTAATGGTTGCCATATTTTAAAATTTGGATTCTCTATAAAAAACTCAGAAAATAATGGATATGCATTAGTTCCTGGTATTTGAGAACCAATAAAAAAGATAATATTCAAAATCAATAGTTGCTTAACAACTGGGGTTATTCTCATCATAAGGAAAATCTTTTATCTATATCTTCAACACGCATGGTGATGAAAGTGGGTTTTTGAAAAGGAGAAACATTAGGGTCTTTACACGCAAATAAATTGTTTGCTAAATTTTCTTGTTCTTTTTCGGTTAAATATGCTCCTGTTTTTACAGCCAAGCTCTTAGCCATAGATTTGGCAATGGTATCATTTTGGCTAAAACTACTATCTGGAATTCCGTCTTGCAAATCGCTAATTAATTGCTCTAAAACCATGGCAACTTCGCTTTCGGAAGTATTTGTAGGAATTCCTGAAATTTGAAGATATTCTTCATTTAATGTTTCAAAAACAAATCCGGTATTTTCTAATGCTGGTTGTAATTCGGTAATAATTTGCATTTCATTGGCAGAAAAATGAAATTGCAACGGAAACAATAATTGCTGACTAGACGCTTGATTAACCGTCATATTGGTTAAAAATTGTTCGTACAAAACACGTTGGTGCGCACGATGCTGATTTATAATTACCATTCCCGATTTTATCGGACTTACAATATATTTTTTCTGAATTTGATACGTATGTTTAGCAACCTGCTCCTCTTCTTTTTCGTCAAAAAAAGATGCCGTTACTTCTTCATTTTCAAAAGTATAATTTTCAACTTCCAAAGTGTCTTGTTTTAATCCTACATACAAACTCTCCCAACTTTGAGATGTTTCAGCTTTTTTATAAGAGGACCCACCACCAGAAAAAGAAGCGGATTGTTTTTCATCTGAAAAAGGATTATAGGATCTATCTACTTGAACCTTTGGGTATTCAGCATTTTTATTTTGGTAATCGTAAGGGGTATCTAAATTTGGATCTCTATCAAAATCTAAGGCTGGAGCAACATTAAACTGACCCAAACTATGCTTAATAGCCGATCGCAAAATTGCATAAAGTGCTTGTTCATCATCAAACTTAATCTCGGTTTTAGTTGGATGAATATTTATATCAATAGTATTTGGAGGCACATTTAAATAAATAAAATAACTAGGTTGTGCGCCATTTGGCAACAATCCTTCATACGCATTCATTACCGCATGGTGCAAATAGCCACTTTTTATAAATCTATCGTTTACAAAAAAGAACTGTTCCGATCTGTTTTTTTTAGCAAATTCTGGTTTTCCTACAAATCCTTGAATGGTTACGATTTCTGTTTCTTCTTGAATAGGGACTAATTTTTCGTTAGTTTTCCCCGAAAAAATAGTGACAATTCGTTGTCTTAAATTAGAATTTGGCAAATTAAACATTTCACCTCCGTTGTGGTACATCGTGAAATAAATATTGGGATGTGCAAGTGCCACCCTTTGAAATTCATCCACAACATGACGAAACTCTACTGTTTCCGATTTAAGGAAATTACGTCGTGCCGGAATATTATAAAATAAATTTTTTACGGCAAAGGAAGTTCCTTTGGGTAAAACAGCAGGATCTTGCGAAACAAATTTACTACCTTCAATAATAATATGGTTTCCAAGTTCTTCTTGATCTTGCTTAGTTTTCATCTCTACATGAGCGATCGCAGCTATAGAAGCCAATGCTTCTCCACGAAATCCTTTGGTATGTAATGAAAACAAATCTTCCGCTTGCCTAATTTTAGAAGTTGCATGGCGTTCAAAACACAAACGTGCATCGGTAACACTCATGCCCAAACCATTATCAATAACTTGAACTAAAGCTTTTCCCGCATCTTTAATAATCAATTTTATATCTGTTGCTTTGGCGTCAACTGCATTTTCGAGTAATTCTTTTACCACCGATGCTGGCCGTTGAACTACTTCACCAGCAGCAATCTGGTTAGCAACGTGATCGGGAAGTAATTGAATTATACTTGACATTTTTTTAGGTTCTGGGTTTTAGATACTGGGTTTTGGATTTTGGGTAATAGGTTTTGGGTTTAAAGAAAACAAAGTTAGCAAATTTAAGTAAAATCTAATGGTAAATATAGTTAAGAAGGTACTAAAATAGGAAAACCCATCCTAGTTAGGAATAGGTTCTATAATTTAAATTTTTAAACGTTACTCTTTCTCGGAAATTCGTCTCAACTCGGCCATTTTAATAGCGGCTATGGCAGCTTCAGTGCCTTTATTACCGTGAACTCCTCCACTTCTATCAATAGATTGTTGTTCGTTATTATCTGTTAGCAAACAAAATATGACAGGAACATCGGTTTGAACATTCAAATCTTTAATACCCTGAGTAACGCCTTCGCAAACAAATTCAAAGTGCATTGTTTCGCCTTTTATTACGCAACCTATAGTTATTACTACGTCTACATTTTGAGTAACAATCATTCGTTGCGCACCATAAACCAATTCAAAACTTCCTGGAACATTCCAACGTAGAATGTTTTCTTGTACTGCACCACAATCTAATAGTGCTGCAAGAGTTCCATTGTAAAGCCCTTCGGTTATGTGGTCGTTCCATTCTGAAACAACAATCCCAAACCGAAAATCTTTCGCATTTGGGATTGTGTTTTTATCGTAATTAGATAAGTTCTTGTTAGCTGTAGCCATAATTAATTAGGAATTAGGAATTAGGAATTATGATTTTCTTCCGTAATTCATAATTAGAAATTCGTAATTGATTTACTGCGCCATTCCAATCAAAGCATCAATATTTTGTGCTTCTGGAGTTGCTTCGTACTTATCTTTAATTTCAGTAAAATATTTTAAAGCTTCTGCTTTATTTCCTAATTCCATGGCTGTTTGGCCTGCTTTGAATAAATATCTAGGAGTTGTAAATTCATTAGCATTCATTCTTGCTGCTTTCTCGTAAAATTCTAAAGCTTTTTTAGCATCATTTTTTTGAGACCAAGCATCACCAATTGCACCAGTAGCAATTGCACCTAAGAAATAATCTTTAGATGTAAATTTCTGTAAATACTGAATTGCAAGATCGTATTTTTTTAAATTCAAATTAGCAATACCTGCATAATAGTTTGCAACATTACCTGAATCGGTTCCAACATATTGATCAGCAATACCAACAGCTCCTTGTTTTCCTTCCGATCCTTTCAATACTAATGCATACAATGAATCTTGTGATTTAGGATTGGTAGCATCTGCAGCCAATTGGAAATTTTTTTGTGCAACAAATAAATCAGAAGTTGCTTCTTCTTCCTTAGGTTCAGTAACAAATTTTTGATACGATAAATAACCAACCGTTACAATAACTACAGCAGTTAGTATACCTAAAATATATTTTTGGTTTGCAGCAACCCAATCTTCTATTTTGGAAGCGCTATTGTCTAACGAGTCAAAAGCCTTAGCTGTCGCGCTATTATTTGCATCAACATTAGGAGTATCTTCAATAAAATTATTATCTAATTTTTCTTCTTTTTCTTTAGGTGATTTGTAACCTCTTTTATTGTAAGTTGCCATTTAAGTTAATTTTAGTGTGTGCAAAAATAAAATTTTTATTGATAATTAAAAGCGATTTTTGTCGATATTTTTCAATAATTTGCACGCTCTTAAAAAATGTAAGAAATTAATTTTACTTTTCTTAGCATTTGTAAGCCATCACACATGTTTTTAAAAAAAATATCTTTATACAATTATAAAAATTTTTCGGAAGCAACATTCGAATTTGACTCCAAAATCAACTGTTTTGTGGGAAAAAATGGTGTTGGAAAAACTAATGTCCTCGATGCAATCTATCATTTAGCCAACGGAAAAAGCTATTTTAATCCGTTAGCAGTTCAAAATATAAAACACCAAGAAGAGTTTTTTGTAATTGATGGCGAATTTGAAAAAGCAGACCGAATAGAACAAATTGTAAGCAGTTTTAAAAAAGGACATAAAAAAATCCTTAAAAGAAATAGTAAACCTTATGAAAAGTTTTCTGATCATATTGGTTTTATTCCGCTGGTGATTATTTCCCCTGCCGATAATGATTTAATTATTGAAGGAAGTGAAACTCGCAGAAAGTTTATGGATACTGTAATTTCGCAACTGGATCCCTCCTATTTACAAGGACTTATTCAATACCAAAAAATACTCAGCCAGCGCAATGCACTACTAAAGTATTTTGCATTAAACCATGTGTTTGAAAACGATACTTTGTCTATTTATAACGAACAATTAAATGGATTAGGACAAGAAATTTTTGAAAAAAGAAAACAATTTATTGAGGCATTTTTACCAATCTTCAACAAGCACCACCAAACCATTACAGATTCTAGCGAGACAGTTCAGTTGGGATATGAAAGTCATTTATTAGAGCAGGATACTTTAACATTATTAGAACAAAATTTATCTAAAGATCGTGCTTTACAATATACTTCGGTTGGAATTCACAAAGACGATTTGGCTTTTCAAATTGACAATTATCCGATTAAGAAATTCGGTTCGCAAGGACAACAAAAATCGTTTTTAATAGCTTTAAAATTAGCGCAATTTGAATTTGTTAAAAAACAATCGGGAGAAAAACCAATTCTACTTTTGGATGACATCTTTGATAAACTAGATGAAACTCGAGTAAGTAAGATTGTAGAAATGGTTAATCAAGATGAATTTGGGCAATTGTTTATTTCAGACACCCATCCTGAACGTACTGAAAACATTGTAAAAACAACCCGCCAGAGTTATAAAATATTCAACTTATAATATTTTTTCTAAACTTATAAAATTATTTAAAAAAATGATATCTAAAGAAGCATTACAATTTCTATCTGATTTAATTGCAAATAATAATACCGAGTGGATGCACGCCAATAAAAAACGATACGAAAGCTATAAAAAAGACTACCATAGTTTTATTTCTTCTATTTTGGCAGAAATGAAACCATTGGATAAATCATTAGAGCCATTGGAAGTGAAAAATTGCACTTTCAGAATCAATCGTGACATTCGTTTTTCTAAAGACAAATCGCCTTATAAAACCAATATGGGCGTTTGGATGTCGCAAGACAAAAATCGGAAAAATGCTCCTGGATATTACATTCATTTTGAAGCCGGAAACTGCTTTGTCGCCGGGGGTATTTGGTGTCCCGAAGCAGGAGAACTGAAACAAATACGAAAGGAAATTGAATTTTTTCACGAAGATTTAGAATCTATTGTTTCCAATAAAAACTTCCAAAAAGAATTCAACCAATTGGACCGTGGCGAAAATAATGTTTTGAAGAAAGCGCCAAAAGACTTTGACCCAAACCATCCCGCAATTGAATTTTTAAAACTAAAAAGTTTTACTAGTTCTCATAAAATTACAGAATCTCTTTTCTCGGAAGCCGATTTTAGTAAAAAAATAGCAAAAAAGTTAGTTGCTTTAAAACCACTAAACGACTTTTTAAGAAGAGCTTTAGAAACGGAAGAATAACGTAAATTGAATGCTGCACCCATTAAAATCCTACCTATTTTTTTTATGGAACTCCAAAAACCAACACGGAGTACATTCGCCTTTTGTATACAATTTAGTTACGAAATGCTTTTATGATACTAAAAAATACCCTGAATATTCAATATTAAAGGAATACAGAAATTCACTTTTAGAAAATAAAGAAACGATTGAAGTAACCGATTTTGGTGCAGGATCGCGAGTTTTTAAAAGTAATACGAGACCCATTTCTCAAATTGCTAAAACCGCAGGGATTTCCTCAAAAAGAGCACAGTTATTGTTTAGAATTGTAAATTATTTTCAACCAAACACTATTTTAGAAATAGGAACTTCTTTAGGATTAGCGACTTCTGCCCTATCCTTAGGAATCGAGGCGAAGACGAACAGAGCGAAGCTAAATAAAGATGCTAAAATCACCACATTAGAAGGATGTCCAAAAACATTAAATCAATGCCAATTGCAATTACAAAAATTCAACATCAATAATGTAACGTCAATAAATACCGAATTTTCAAGTTATCTCTCAACCCAAAACCCTATACCCAACACCCAAGACCTAATTTACTTCGACGGCAACCATTCTAAAAAAGCAACCCTAGAATATTTTGAACTTTTACTTCCAACAACCACCAACGATTCCGTTTGGATTTTTGATGATATTCATTGGAGTAAAGACATGGAGGAAGCTTGGAAAATTATTCAAAACTATCCCAAAGTTACCGTTACAATTGACACTTTCCAATGGGGAATTATCTTCTTTAGACGCGAACAAAAGAAAGAGCATTTTGTAATTCGGGTTTAAAAATAAATTTACATTTATTGTAACAAAAAACGTTTTTGTATTACTTATATTTACATTCTGAAATCGTAATTTAAACTTCGTTATTTCCAATGGCAAACCCTTTAATCAATATCACCAATATTAAGCGCGACTTCGTTTTAGGTAGTGAAATCATCTACGTATTAAAAGGCATCGATTTACATATAAACAAAGGCGAATACGTAGCATTAATGGGACCTTCCGGTTCTGGAAAATCTACCCTTATGAACCTTTTAGGTTGCCTTGACACGCCAACTTCAGGCACGTATATCCTTAACGGAAATGACGTTTCCCAAATGCACGATGATGATCTTGCAGAAATCCGAAACAAAGAAATTGGTTTCGTTTTTCAAACCTTCAACCTTTTGCCAAGAACTACAGCCCTAGACAATGTCGCCTTGCCAATGATTTATGCTGGTTATTCCAAAACCGACCGAAATAAAAGAGCCACCGAAGTGTTAACCCAAGTTGGCCTTGACGATCGTATGGACCACCAACCCAACCAACTTTCGGGTGGTCAGCGCCAGCGAGTTGCAGTAGCTCGAGCTTTGGTTAACAAGCCTTCCATCATCCTTGCCGACGAACCAACCGGAAATCTAGACAGTAAAACCTCCGAAGAAATCATGAAACTTTTTGGCGACATTCATGCAGCTGGAAACACCGTTATTCTGGTCACACACGAAGAGGATATAGCTAAATATGCACATCGAATTATCCGTTTACGAGACGGAATGATTGAAAGCGACACCCAAAATACCAACCATTTATAAAGGATTGTTTTAATTAGTAGCGAATCGTTAGGGCTTTATTACCAATGGTACTTCCCGCTTTCGCCTTTATCTTGCTCCGTAAACTACGCAAGGATATCGGCTCAATCGGGGCTAATTAGGTAGCATTTTGCTTACTTGTTATCTCCAAAAAAAGGCAGTATCTTAGCACCTTTCAACCTCAGAACCTTAGATCCTTAAAAATGAAAATATACACTAAAACTGGCGATACCGGAACCACGGCACTTTATGGTGGTACCCGAGTTTCCAAACACCACATCCGAATTGAAAGTTATGGTACCGTTGACGAATTAAACTCCCACATTGGACTAATTCGAGATCAAGAAATCAATCCCTTATATAAGGAGGTGTTAGTAGAAATACAAGACCGCCTATTTACTGTTGGTGCAATTCTAGCTACCCCACCCGAAGATGAAAAACTAAAAAGTGGTGAAAGAAGATTGAAAAACCTAGGTATATTAGAATCAGATGTGGAATATCTTGAAAAAGAAATGGATACCATGGACGAATCCTTACCGGTTATGACACATTTTGTTCTTCCTGGAGGACATACAACTGTGTCACATTGTCACATTGCTCGTTGTGTATGCCGCAGAGCCGAACGTTTGGCAGTGCACCTTAATGACATTGAGCCTACCGAGGAACTCGTAATAATGTATCTTAATAGACTTTCTGATTACTTGTTTGTATTGGCACGGAAATTGACTCATGATTTAAACGCAAACGAAGTGCAATGGATACCAAGAAAATAGTTTGCAGTATTCCGTAATCAACTTAATAAAGTGGCTACAGAGCAATAAAAAAAACACGTTCTTAAATTTAATTTGAAAATAAATCATTTTTTTCTTGACTATTTCAGTTAAAAAATTATTTTTGCATAAATTATAAAATCGAAAGCAGATGTATTGGACATTAGAATTAGCATCTTATTTAAGCGATGCACCGTGGCCAGCTACCAAAGACGAACTTATTGACTACGCTATCAGAGCTGGTGCTCCGTTAGAAGTTGTAGAAAACCTTCAGTCTATAGAAGACGAAGGCGAGATATATGAATCAATGGAAGAAATTTGGCCGGATTATCCTACAGACGAAGATTATCTTTGGAACGAGGATGAATATTAAAAAAAATAATTAATACAACAGAAAAAAGTCTCCTTCGGGGCTTTTTTTTTGTTTAAATTTGCATTCCTATGTCCGAAACCTCGGAATCGGAATATTAAAAATAAAATAAACCCAATTATGAGTTTCATAAATAGCATACTTAAAGCATTTGTAGGCGATAAATCTGAAAAAGATGTTAAAGCTACACAACCCTATATAACCAAAATTAAAGCATTAGAGTCTGCATTAATTGCTTTATCTCACGATGAATTGCGAAATAAAACTACCCAATTCAAAGCTAAGATAAAAGAGGCACGTGCAAAACAAGATGCCGAAATTGTTTCTAAAAGAATTGAAGCCGAAAACACTTCGGACATTGATTTAAGAGAAGATATTTACAATGCTATTGATGCTTTAGAAAAAGAAGCTTATGAAATTTCTGAAAAAGTATTATTAGAAATTCTTCCAGAAGCTTTTGCAGTGGTTAAAGAAACCGCAAGACGTTTCAAAGATAATGCTACAATTACCGTAACCGCTTCTGAAAAAGACAGAGAACTTTCGGCTACCAAACCTTATATTACTTTGGTTGGCGATCAAGCTAATTGGGCTAACCAATGGAACGCTGCCGGAAAAGAAATCACTTGGGACATGATTCACTACGACGTGCAGTTGATTGGTGGTGTCGTTTTACACGAAGGTAAAATTGCCGAAATGCAAACTGGGGAAGGAAAAACATTAGTTGCTACGTTGCCATTATATTTGAATGCATTGACGGGTAACGGTGTGCATTTAGTAACTGTGAACGACTACCTTGCCAAAAGGGATAGCACCTGGAAAGCACCTTTGTTTGAATTCCATGGTTTGATTGTAGATTGTATTGACAACCACTCCCCTAACACCGAACAAAGAAGAAAAGCATACGAAGCCGACATCACTTATGGAACCAACAATGAATTTGGTTTTGATTATTTAAGAGATAATATGGCACATTCGCCCGAAGATTTGGTGCAACGTAAACACAACTATGCTATTGTAGATGAGGTCGATTCGGTATTAATTGATGATGCAAGAACACCATTAATTATTTCTGGTCCAGTTCCAGATGGCGATCGTCATGAATTTAACGAACTAAAACCTAAAGTTGAAAACCTTTACAATTTACAACGTCAATTGGCTAACGGATTTTTATCAGAAGCTAGAAAATTAATAAAAGAAGGTAACGCTAAAGAGGGTGGATTTCAATTATTGAGAGCCTACCGTTCTTTGCCTAAAAATAAAGCGTTAATTAAATTTTTGAGTGAAGAAGGTATTAAGCAACTTTTGCAAAAAACCGAAAACGAATACATGAGCGACAACAATCGCAAAATGCCAGTTGTTGACGAAGCTTTGTATTTTGTAATTGAAGAAAAAAATAACCAAGTTGAATTAACCGATAACGGAATTCAATTCTTATCAAAAGATACCGATGCTACCTTTTTCGTTCTTCCAGATATTGGAACAGAAATTGCTAACATAGAAAAACAAAAATTAGATAAAGATGCCGAAGCGGAAGCAAAAGAACATTTGTTTCAGGATTTCGGAATCAAATCGGAACGTATTCACACCCTCACGCAGTTACTTAAAGCCTATACCCTTTTTGAAAAAGATGTGGAATATGTAATCATGGAAAACAAAATCATGATTGTTGATGAGCAAACGGGTCGTATCATGGATGGTCGTCGTTATTCGGACGGATTACACCAAGCTATTGAAGCCAAAGAGCAGGTTACTATTGAGGCAGCAACCCAAACTTTTGCAACAATTACATTACAAAATTACTTCCGTATGTACAGCAAACTTGCCGGTATGACAGGAACAGCAGTAACGGAAGCAGGAGAACTTTGGGAAATTTATAAATTAGACGTTGTTGAAATTCCAACCAACAGAGGAATGTCACGTTTAGATAAAGAAGATTTAATTTACCGTTCGGTTCGTGAAAAATTCAATGCAGTTATTGAAGATGTAACGCAACTATCGGCGTCTGGAAGACCTGTATTAATTGGTACTACATCAGTAGAAATTTCCGAATTGTTAAGTCGAATGTTGAAAATGCGTGGTGTTGCTCACAACGTATTGAATGCAAAAATGCACAAAAAAGAAGCTGATATTGTTGCCGAAGCAGGAAAACCTGGTGTGGTAACTATCGCAACCAATATGGCTGGTCGTGGAACCGATATCAAGTTAACTCCAGAAGTGAAAGCAGCAGGTGGTTTAGCAATTATTGGTACCGAGCGTCACGATTCACGTCGTGTAGACCGTCAGTTACGTGGTCGTGCAGGTCGTCAAGGAGATCCTGGAAGTTCGCAGTTTTATGTGTCTTTGGAAGATAACTTGATGCGTCTTTTTGGTTCTGAAAGAGTTGCCAAAGTGATGGATAGAATGGGATTGAAAGAAGGTGAAGTTATTCAGCATTCGATGATGACTAAATCTATCGAGAGAGCTCAGAAAAAAGTCGAAGAAAATAACTTTGGAACTCGTAAACGTTTGTTAGAATACGACGACGTTATGAATGCCCAAAGAGAAGTAGTATACAAACGCCGTCGTCATGCTTTGCATGGAGAACGTTTGAAACTGGATATTGCCAATATGATGTACGACACTTGTGAAGTAATCGTTAGTGACAACAAAGCTAAAAGTGATTTCAAAAATTTCGAATTTGAATTAATCCGTTATTTCTCATTTACTTCTCCTGTTAGTGCATCAGATTTCGAGAAATTGAATGAAATGGAATTAACCGGGAAAGTATACAAAGCAGCAATGGAATACTACACCGAGAAAACGGCGCGTAGTGCTCGTGAGGCAATGCCAATTATTACCGATGTTTATAAAAATCCTAACAACCAATACGAGCGAATTGTAGTTCCGTTTACCGATGGATTAAAATCGCTGAATGTAGTTACCGATTTAAAGAGAGCATTCGATACAGAAGGAACTCAATTAGTGGCCGACTTCGAGAAGAATATCACTTTAGCCATTGTTGATGAAGCTTGGAAAAAACACTTACGCAAAATGGACGAATTGAAAACTTCGGTTCAATTAGCGGTACACGAACAAAAAGATCCTTTACTTATTTATAAATTAGAAGCTTTTAACTTGTTTAGAAACATGTTGGATGGTGTAAATAAAGAAGTGATTTCTTTCTTATTTAAAGGAGATTTACCAAAACAAAATACTATTCAGGAAGCTAAAGAAACTAGAAGAAAAGAAAACTATACTGAAAGTAAGGAGGATATTCAAAATAGTGAATCGGCTGCCGAACAAAACCGAGAAGCGGGTCAAACCCAACCACGTCAAGTGACGGAAACGATTGTTCGCGACCAACCGAAAATCAACAGAAACGATACGGTTACTATTAAAAATGTTACTAGTGGTGAAACAGAAACTATGAAATTCAAAAAAGCCGAGGGCATGATTGCTAATGGCGAATGGGTTTTAGTGTAATATTTTTCTAAAATAAATTTCAAATCCTCAATTGTGACAAGCAATTGGGGATTTTTTGTTTTCCTCCTTTGGAGAAAGATTGAGTATTCTCCTCCTTTGGAGGAGTGGCCGAAGGCCGAGGTGGTTATTATTGCACAAAGTTGCACAAAGAAACACAAAGCGCCACAAAGGTTTGTTTCTATAAACTATAGTACTATTTTAAAGTAAATTATCAATCAATTAATAATAAAAAAACCGTAATACAACCTCGAGTTGACTCTAATTATCTAAATTTGCATTCTAATTTACCCGCTAATTAGAAATTCTAATGAATAACGATTTTATTAAATACCAAGCGCAAACCACTCCCTACCCTTTAGGCATGGAAGTTTCGCATGCCATTGGATCTTATATATACAGCACAAATAATAAAAAATACCTCGACTTTGTTGCGGGTGTTTCTGCTTGTTCGTTAGGGCATCAAAACCAACGCGTTAATGATGCCATAAAAAACCAGTTGGATAAATATTCACACGTGATGGTTTATGGGGAATATTCCCAAAGTCCGGCAGTGGAATATTGTAAATTATTGGTAGAGAATTTACCTCCCGAATTGAATAAAGTGTATTTAGTAAACTCAGGAACCGAGGCCTGTGAAGGTGCATTAAAATTAGTTCGTAGAGTAACGGGTAGAAGTCAGTTAATTTCGTGCCATAATGCCTACCATGGCAATACTATGGGATCGATGAGCGTGATGGGATTTGAAGAACGAAAGCAAGTTTTTAGACCTTTAATTCCCGATGTGGATTTTATAACTTTCAATAACGAGGAAGATATCCTAAAAATTACGACCAAAACCGCCGGAATTATTTTAGAGAGTATTCAAGGTGGCGCAGGATTTATTCAACCAGAAAATGATTTTTTGGCAAAAGTAAAAAAACGTTGTGAAGAAGTTGGAGCCTTAATGATTGTGGATGAAATTCAACCTGGATTTGGGAGAACCGGAAAATTATTTGGCTTCGAAAATTACAATGTTGTTCCCGATGTAGTTATTATAGGAAAAGGGATGGCTGGCGGAATGCCGGTTGGCGGATTTATTGCCCATGAAAAATACATGGATTTATTGAGCCACGACCCAAAACTAGGACATATCACAACCTTTGGCGGCCATCCGGTTATTGCAGCAGCTTGTTTAGCAACTCTGCAAGAAGTACTTGAAAAAGACTATGCTAAACAATCTTTAGAGAAGGAAAAACTATTTAGAGAACTATTAATACATCCATTGATAGAGGAAGTTAGAGGAAAAGGATTGATGCTTGCAGCCATGACAAGAGATGTTGAAATAACAAATCAAGTGATATTAAAATGCCAAGATAAAGGACTAATATTATTTTGGTTATTATTTGAAGGAAAAGCCATCCGAATTACGCCACCTTTAACTATTTCAGAAGATGAAATTAGAGAAGGTTGCAAAATAATGCTGGAAGTTATGGATTCAATTCATAATTAATTATTAAAAATTCATAATTAAAAAACTTCTGTTAATTAAATTGTTCAAAACAAAAATAAAAAAAACTCTATTTATCAGAATTATAACTACTTTTATAATGATTATTTCAAATAAAAATCTATGTTTTTAGATCACGAAGAAGACGACTATAATTTATCGTTATCAAAATTTGAATCGATGTTGAAAACCAACAAAGTGCTGTTTTTTGATTCGGAAGAATTTGAGGAAATAATACTACACTACTTGGACATAGGAAAAACAAGTTTAGCTAAAAAAGCATTAAAACTTGGCTTGGAACAACACCCTAAATCTATTGGCTTAAAACTAGTTCAAGTTGAAATGCTAATCTTTGAAGACAAACTAGAAATAGCAGAAAAACTTCTTAATGAATTGTACTCTTTAGAACCTAATAATGAAGAGATTTATATTCAAAAAGCTAATATTTATTCTAAAAGAGACGACCATGAAAAGGCCGTTGAATTGTTAACTGAAGCTTTAGAATTTACCGAGGATTATACCGATATCTATAATTTAATTGGCATGGAATACCTTTTTATGGACAATTTTGAACTGGCTAAAACCAATTTCATAAAATGTTTAGAGGAAGATCTTGAAGACCAATCGGCAATATACAATGTGGTTTATTGTTTTGAATTTTTAGATCAAAACGAAGCGGCAATTGAATATTTAAAAAAATATGTAGATAAAAATCCGTATTCCGAAATTGCTTGGCACCAAAAAGGGCGCTTGTATTATGGATTAAAAGAATACGAAAATGCAGTTCGTGCTTTTGAATTTGCCACTTATATAGATGATGAATTTATAGGAGCTTTTATGGAAAAGGGAAAAGCACTAGAACGATTAAAAAGATACGAAGAAGCTATAGAAAGTTTCACAAAAACAATAGAATTAGACGACCCAATTTCTTACGCTTTATTACGAATTGGGAAATGCAATGAAAAATTAGGAAACAAAAAAGAAGCATTAGCTTTTTACAATAAAACAGTTCATGAAGATCCACTCTTGGATAAAGGTTGGATTGCCATAACTGATTTTTATGTACGTCAGAAAAATTATGTAAAAGCATTACACTATACCAACAAAGCTTTGGCTATAGACGATCAAAACCAAGCCTATTGGAAAAGATATGCCACCATAAATAAGGCAATGGATTTATATAAAGAAGCCGAATATGGGTTTAGAAAGGCAGTAGAATTAGGGGATTCCCAATTAGATACTTGGTTGTTTTGGGTGGACATATTACAACATTTAGGTGAATTTGACACTGCTGTTTTAACATTAATGCAGGCAGCAGAATATTTTCCAGAAGAATATGAAATTGAATACCGCTTGGCGGGGTTAAATTTTTTACTAAAAGAAAATGAAAAAGGAAGTTTTCATTTAAGCAATGGTCTACGATTGAACTTTAAAAACCACACTATTATAGAAGAATTATTCCCTAAGGTTTGGGCGTTGAAAAAAGTACAAAGTTACATTTCTAAGCACAAAGACTAATGAAAAATAATTTTCTATTTTTTGCTTTACTTGCAATTGCAATTTCTTTTGGACAAACCAAAAAATCTAAATCTACTTCAAAAAAAGATCCAAAAGCAGTTGAAATTAAAGAAATTCCTTACGAAGAAAGAATTAATTACATAAAAGGGGATCCGTATGGAGATGAAACAATTGCAGTTGAATCATCGCCAGCAATTCAAGAGGAGAATTTAAATACAGTTTATAATTTTGCAGGAATTGAAGTAAAACCAGAATTTCCTGGAGGACAAGATAAATTTTTTAGTTATATTTCCAAAAATTTTCAGTATACCGATGAAATGAAAGAAGCGGAATTGAAAGGAAGAATATTTGTCTCTTTTATTATTGAACGTGACGGATCTTTAACCGATATTAAAGTTATTCGTGGTTTGGGTTTCGAGGCTGATAGTGAAGCATTACGAATTCTAAAAAGAATGCCTAAATGGAATCCTGGCGAACAAAACGGCAAAAAAGTTAGGTGTTCCTATACAGTCCCAATAACAATTTATGCAACCAAATAATAAAAAATTCGGATTGATAGGAAGGAATATTTCTTATTCTTTTTCAAAAAAATATTTTAATGAAAAATTCTCTCAAGAATTATTAGAAGATTATACTTATGATAATTTTGATATACCTTTCATTGAGGAATTTCCAAATATCTTAAAAAATAACCCTAATTTAAAAGGGTTGAATGTAACAATACCTTACAAAGAAGCGATAATTCCCTACTTGGATACCTTATCAGAAAAGGCTTACAACATTGGTGCAGTCAATGTAATCCGTTTCACCAAAAAAGGAAATTTAAAAGGATACAATTCCGATTGGTATGGATTCAAAAAAAAGTTAGAACCTTTACTACAAACCCACCATAGAAAAGCACTTATTTTAGGAACCGGCGGCGCTGCCAAAGCAGTTGCCTATGCATTAAAAGAATTAGGTATTTTTTATGCTAATGTGTCACGAGAATCCAAAGAAAATACAATTAATTATAATCAAATTAATAGCGCAACATTTGATGAATATCAAATAATAATTAATTGCACCCCACTAGGAACTAGCCCTAATATAATGGAGTTCCCTCCTATTCCTTATGATTTTTTTACCAATAAACATATTGCTTTCGACTTGATTTACAATCCCGAGGAAACACTGTTTTTAAATAAGGCCAAAAGCAATGGTGCTGTTGTTGTAAACGGAAAGGATATGTTAATTTTTCAAGCGGAAAAAGCATGGAAAATTTGGAATAAATAATAAAATCAGTGTCTTAATTACTGATTTATTTCAAAATAAAAAAACAGAAACTATAGCTTTTATTTGTTTTTACTCTTCTAATTTATACCTTTAGCCCTCCAAAAGAGTAAAATTTTTATAACCTTACACATTTAAAAAAATGTCAGAAGAATTGAATGATAACCTACCAGTTAACGAAAACGCGGTAGACGGAAACGTAAAGGAAGAATCTCAAGAAACGATTCCAGCTGAAAATCAAGAAGTTGAAACTGATTTAGCAACAGAAGAAGCTACTCAAGAAATGGTAGATGCAACTGAAGTTGAAGCAGAATTAACTCCCGAAACTGTTGAAGAAATAGAAGATTTAATTGAAGAAACTGAAGAAGTTCCTGTTCAAATTGCAGCAGATACGGAAGTTGAAGCAGAATTAACTCTCGAAACTGTTGAAGAAGTAGAAGATTTGGTTGAAGAAACAGAAGAAGTACCTGTTGAAATGGTTCCAGATACTGAAATGGTTCCAGATACGGAAGTTGAAGCAGAATTATCTCCAGAAACAGTTGTTGAAGTAGAAGATTTAGTTGGAGAGGTAATTGAGGAAGAAGCTACAGCTGAACTTGCTTTAGAGCCGCAAACTGTGTCCGAAATAGAAGAAACTAAAGAAATTGCTTCGGATACAATTGAAGATACTGTTTCAGTTATAGAAGAAGAGGAAAAAATTACACCTGTAACAACAGAAATAAAAGAAGAAAGCGATATTGCAATGGACGCAATTGCTGCTGCCAATGCCGAAGAAAGCGAAGACGAAACAGTTAAAGGTAGAGACGATATTCCGTTGCAAGATTACGAAGCATTGCCAATGGAAAAATTGGTTGAAGAGCTAGAAGTTCTTGTTGCTACTGATAAAGTTATGTCAGTAAGAGAACATGTAGAAGAAATTAAGAAAGCATTTTTATCTAAATTTCATCATTTTATGGATGAAAAAAAGGATGAATTTCATGCAGAAAATCCAGATACCACTGAAGAATTTCACTACAGTTTTCCTTTAAAAACAAAATTCGATACCTTATACAATCAATATAGAGATAAGAAAAATGTTCATTTTAAGTCATTACAAAATAACTTACAATCGAACCTAGAAAATAGAATGGCTCTTGTAGAAGAGTTGAAAAATTTAGTAAATAATTCAACTGGAAATATTGCTAATTCTCTAAAACAACTTAACGATATTAGAGAACGATGGAAAAATGCAGGTGCAATTCCGAAAGATAAATACAACCACGTTTGGAATAACTTCCATTTTCATATTGAAAATTTTTACGACTTTTTACACTTAGATAGAGAGGCAAGAGATATAGATTTCAAAATAAATTTAGATCAAAAACAAAAAATTATAGCGCGAGTTACCGAATTGGTTAACGAACCAGATATCAATAAATCATTCCGTGAATTGCAAGATTTACATAAAATTTGGAAAGAAGATATCGGACCAGTTTCTAGAGAACATAGAGAAGAAATTTGGAAACAATTTAGTGAGTTAACCAAACAAATGCACGATAAAAGAGAGGCGTTTTATGAAGGTTTCAGAGCCAAAGAAAACGATAATCTTGAAAAGAAAAATGCAATCATTGCACAATTAGAGGTTTTAGCTCAAGAAAAAGTAGATTCGCACCAAGCTTGGTTGAATCAAATTGTGAAAGTTGAAGCTTTAAGAAATGAGTTCTTTGCAACTGGAAAAGTTCCCGGAGAAGTTAATGAAGCTACATGGACTGGATTCAAAACTTCAGTTAGAAATTTTAACGTTCTTAAAAATTCTTTTTACAAAGAAATTAAGAAAGACCAAAACGATAATTTAAACAAGAAACAAGAATTAGTTACAAGAGCTAACGAGTTAAAAGAAAGTGAAGATTTTGCTGCCACTACTCCAATAATGAAGCAAATTCAAGAAGAATGGAAATTGGTAGGTCATGTACCTAGAAAATTTTCTGATGCACTTTGGAAAGAATTTAAAGCAGCTTGCAACCACTATTTTGAAAGATTAAAAGAAAGTAAATCCGAGGAAAATGCTGAAGAAGTTGCTGCCTTTGAAAAGAAAAAAGAATATCTTGAAGGATTGCGTGCATTTGAATTAGTTGGAGATCATAAAACCGACTTAGATGCTATTAAAGTTCATATTGAAGCATGGAAAACTATTGGAAGAGTTCCTTTTAATAGAAGACATATAGAAGGAAAATTCAATAAAATTCTAGATGCCTTATTTGAAAAATTAAGTTCAAGCAAAAAAGAAGGCGACATGCTTCGTTTTGCTAATAAACTAGGTAATCTTTCTGGTTCGGAAGACAGTAGAAAAATAGATAATGAAAAATTATTTATCCAGCGTAAAATTGAAGAAGTTCAAAATGAAATTTTCCAGTTAGAAAATAATATTCAATTTTTTCAAAATACTAAAAATGCTAAGAAAGAAAACTCGATTGTTACCGAAGTTAGAAAAACAATTGAGCGTCACAAAGAGGAGTTACTTACTTGGAAAGATAAATTAAAACAGATAAAAAGTATTGTTACTTAGTATTAATTAGCGATATGTACAAAAAAATAAAGCACACTTTACAAGTGTGCCTTATTTTTTTACTCTTCAAAAAGTTTCATTTCCTTATCATAAAATTCTCCTGCAAGAGTAATTAAATGCTCCATTTCGGCTTCTAATTCGGTTTCGTCTTCTCCTTCTAAATCTTCTAGAAACTCTACTTCATCATCTTTTAAATTAATTAAAAAACGAGGGAAATCTAGATGAATAATAAAAATATCATCTGGAAAATCGGAATTATCTGCTATAACAAATTTAGGTAATTGCATAATTAGTTTTGGGTTTATTGGTTTCTATTGTTACGAGTTTTATTTATCGGATAAAATAACCGAGCCGTTATTTTTTCCCATAAAAATAATTTTAGTATTTGGGGAAGCAGCTAACTCTTTTTGAGCTTTTATCTGTTCGTATTGTAATTGTTTATCCGTAAGATTAGTAGAAATAATTCTTTGATAATCTGCTATACCTTGCGCTTCTACTCTTTTTCGTTCCGCTTCTTGTTTTTCTTTTTGCAATACAAATTGCATTTTTTGAGCATCTTGTTCCGCGTTAATTTTACTCTCAATAGATGCCTTAACAGAAGTTGGTAAATTGATATTTCGAATTAATAATTGCTCCAATACCAAGCCTCTTTTCTTAAAGTCATCTTCAATAGATTTGAAAATTCGTTGTTGGAATTCGTTTCTTTTGGTTGAATACAAAGCCACTGCATCATAATAAACTGCGTTGTCTCTAATTCGGGTTCTAGTTATTGGTCGTACAATTTTATCGGTATAGTTTTCTCCAATTCCCTTAAGAATTTTTGGCGCATCACCAGGTAAAACTCGGTACAAAACGGTTAAGTCAATAATTACCTCCAACCCATCGTTGGATAAAACTCTAATGGCATCATCCCCTTCTTGAGCGCCTTCCCCGTGAATTGCTGACATGGTGTAATTTTGAGTTTGGATATCAAAAATAGTAATATCCAATAACGGATTAACAACATGTAAACCACTTTCTAATACATCCGATTCTACGTTTCCGTACAAAGATTTTACGCCTACTTTTCCGGCATCAATTTGTTTGAACATGGATGAAAATACTCCCAAGGCAATAACCAAAAATCCTACAATTCTTATAGGTCCTGAAAATTTTGATAAAGGATTGGCAGAATCTTTGAAAGAAAAGCCTACAATAACCAAAATAATTCCAAGGATAATTAATAGTATCATTTTTAAATGTTTTATTTATGAAGTTATACGTTAGTTTTTATTAAATGTTACAAAATAGGAAGTTCCGGATTTTCAATAATTAATTTTTTGGTTATGTAATTAAAACGAATAAATAGAAACAATGCAGCTGCTGTTAATCCTGCTAGTAACCCTATCCAAACTCCAACTGCTTTAAGTTCTGTATATTCACCAAGGTAATATGAAATAGGAAAGCCAATTACCCAATAGGCTACAAAGGTAATATACATAGGAATTTTCACATCTTGCAACCCACGCAATGCACCTAAAACAACGACTTGTATTCCATCTGAAATTTGAAAAACTGCAGCAACCAAGAGTAATTTTGCCGCAATAGTAACCACTTCATTATTATCTAAAAGCTGTGAGGTATCGCTCATGTTTAAAAATAACGGAGGCACTATTTGATGAAAAACAACAAATAATATGGCAAAGACAATTTCAATAATAATTGCCAATAAAAAAATGGAACGAGCAATTACCACAAGGTTTTTATAATCTTGCAATCCTTTTTGATTACTCACTCTAATCATTGAAACTACACTCAGACCCATGGCAAACATAAAGGTCATGGAGGCTAAACTTAATGCAATTTGATTTGCGGCCTGACTTGTTTTTCCAATGTTTCCACAAAGCCATATACCGGCGGTAAATAGCACGACTTCAAATAGCATTTGCATGGCGGATGGAATTCCTAGACTTACAATTTTGCTAATAGTGTCTTTTTTAATTTCAAAAAAACTAAAATTATTAAAATAGGTTTTTAATCGTTCCTGTCTCGATAAGATAATGTGCATAAAAACAACCATTGCTATTCTAGAAATAACCGTTCCTAAACCGGCGCCGAGGATTCCCATTTTTGGGAAGATCCAAAAGCCATAAATCAAAAAATAATTTACAATCACATGAAGAATGTTGGCTAACACAATTGCATACATGGAGTATTTAGTCATAGATAAACCATCGGCAAACTGCTTGTAACCTTGATAAATTATTAGGGGTACTAAAGAAAATCCCACCCAGTCCAAATAAGGTTTTGCTAGCACAATAACCTCTTTCGGCTGGTGCAGCATTTCCATAATTGGTTTACCTAATACGATTAATCCAAAAAGTGCAAATCCCAATAGCACACATAAAAAAAGACCATTATGAAAAACCGATCGTATTTTATCGGTATTTTTTTCAGAATCGGCTTCCCCAACAATTGGAGTAATGGCAGTAGAAAAACCAATGCCAAGAGAAAGCGCCACAAAAACCATACTGTTTCCAAGAGAAACTGCAGCCAACTCTGTAGATCCCAGTTTTCCGACCATTATATTATCTACAATCATAATCAAGGTATGACCTAACATACCCAAAATTACAGGGTAGGCCAATTGCATATTATATCGAAACTCTTTGGTATATTGGGATAAATTCACGTTGCAGTTTTTCAGTGGGCAAAAATAGCCTTTTCAAATTCAAATAGCAATGGCAAGGTTAAAAATCAATTTCAATTTCAATGGCAAAAATCAAAATCAATAGTAATAGCAATCTCAAAAATTAATAGCAATGGCAATGGCAAGGTTAAAAATCAATTTCGCCTTTTTTTTTTACTCAAGTGAAATTAATTTACAAAACCTCTTGTAAAAATTTAATCATTGATTTCCAGGAACGTTTATCCGCTTTTTCATTATAAGCTGCCCCTTTACTATTATCCAATCCAGCACCTTTATCGGTAAACGAATGCACTGCATTAGAATAATATACCATTTCCCAATCGGAATTAGCCTTACGCATTTCATTCTGAAAAGCTTTTATTTCTGCTTCGCTTTCATAAGGATCATCTGCTCCATGCAATACCAAAACCCTTGGTAGAATTGGTTCAATTGTTCTTAAATCATCTCGACCTAAACCTCCATGAAAGGATACAATCCCTTTTACTTTCATATTAATTCGTGCCGCTTCAATTGCACCTGTTCCTCCAAAACAATATCCTATAACTACAATTTTATCAGGATTTGCTCCTTGAGCAATTAATTGATCCAAAGCTAATTGTATCTTTTTGTGATATTCATTTATATTTTTCTTAAAATAACCTGCTTTTTGTCCGGCCTCAGAATAATTTGTTGGCTTATTGCCTACTCCATATATGTCTGCAACAAAAGTAAAATAGCCTAATTTAGAAAGTTCTAATGCAGTTTCTTTAGCGTGTTCATCGATTCCCATCCAAGCCGGAAGAATTAATATTCCTGCTTTATTTTTAACAGCTTTTTCGGGTTTAGAAATAAAACCGATTTGTATTTGACTTCCATCATGATATTCAATGGGCTTTAATTGAGCCTTTGAAATTGTTGGAATAACTAGAGTTAATAATAAAATAATTCTAAATATAGTTTTCATAATTTTTATTGTAAATTTATGTAAAAGCAAGAAAAAAGATTGTTAATTAAGTATTAAAAAAACCGATGCGTATACATCGGTTTTAGGTGAAGAATTAATTATTTTTTCTTTTTTGATTTGGATTTTCTTTTAGCTTTTGCTTTTTTATTAGCTTTAGCTTTATCCTTGGCTTTTTGTTTTTTTGCTTTTTCTCTCTTTTTAGCTTTTTGCTTTTTAGCCTTATCTTTTTCTTTTTGCTTGTCTTTTTTTACTTTAGCTTTCTTTTTTTCTTTTAATTTTTTTGCAATTTCTTTATCAGAACTCTTCATTTTTTTATCTTTTTTAATTGTTAATAATTCGGAATCAATCAAAAGTTCTTCTATAACTTCAACGATAATTTCAGATGGGATATCTTCCGGTTTAATTTCATTTATAACAGTTTTAGCTACTCGAGATCTTGTTCTAGGTTTTATTTGCTCTTCAACCTTCTTTATTTCTTCTGCTAATTCTGGAATTACTTCGTTAGTAGTTGGAGTACTATTTACGATTTCTTTGTTTGTTTCTTTTGTAATTTCGTTTGGAGTTGTTGTTTCCTTATTCATAGTTAGTATTTTTTTAAATATTAAATTTAAGTAAACTTAATGTAAATTTAATGTTAACAAATATACAGCAAAAAACAATTACTTGACATAATATATTTATACTTAAAAAAATATATAAAAAAGTAAAAGAATGGAAAACAAATTAAAAACAAGAAAAGCCACTAAGTAGTGGCTTTTATATGTGATCCCTATTGACTTATTTTCGAACCAAATCTTAGAGTTTCTAGCTGATTTTGTGGAGAAAATGCCTTAACAATAACTTTAAATTACTCTAAAGTGTTTTGGTCCTTAAGTTAAATTTAATATAATATAAATAACATTGTTTTGCCATCTGGGTTATAAAAGCAGCGTAGCGTTCATTAATTTAATGCAAAACGTTAGTGGAGCAAACCCCAACTGCTAGTTATAAGAGCAACCGCTGAAACAATATAGGGCGAAAGACTAAATACTTCTGAATGCAATGCAACGAAATGAAGGTGTATTTTGGATTTAGTAGCCCTAACGAACGCAATGAGTTCGCGTGTGAAGATTGGGAGCGTAGAAAACAAAAAAAGAGCTGCTATTTTTCTTAGCTGCTCTTTATTTTGGTTTCAAGTGGTCTGTGGAATGGAAGCTTGTTAAAGCGACTGGAACAGCCCAACGCAACAAAGCAAACGATTGTAGGGAGACCTTTTAATTGCATTTAATTAGTCTTTTACACAACGCACCGACAAACCATTATACTTAGTCGCGTTGTTAACGTAAGCATTTCCATAATAGTAACTTAGATTTCGATACCAAGCATAATCAGGAGTGAATTCATCTGTACTCCACCAAGCGCCATCCCTGCCAATACCTATAAATACCCCATTGATTAAGCAATATCCTCCTGGAAGACCAGTAAAATCACTTGTGTTAGTAGCGTTTGTATTAGGTGCTAACCAATGCACAGTGCCAGTTTCTTTCATTTTGCCTCCTGCAACATTATCTTGAATTGCTCCACCCATAGAATTTGGGTCAAGATTGTTAATTAAAATACCCCACTCTATATCACTTGGAACATGCCATCCTGTTGGTGCAAATTGCTTTCTTAGGGAAACATTTAATAATGAGGAATCATTATAAATACCAGCAATTGCGTACCAATTGTATAATTTACCATAAATCGCTCCATTTGCTGGATCATTATTATAATAACACCATGCGCCTCTTCTAAACGAAGCCCATTGTGATAGTGGTACTTGTGGAATTGGAGTTCCATCTCTATATGTAGAAACATTTAAATTTGTTTTTGTCCATACTTGATTGCCTATTGTCACTAAAGGATAGGAATTTCCATTAATATCTACTATACTAGAATTAGATGTCGTTGTTAACGTTAGCTCATTAGAATAAGCGGGGGAATTTCCTCCTGCATTATAAGAATAAACTCTATAAGTATAAGTTGTGCTTGGTGCTAAACCAGTATCATTGAATGTTGAAACATCAGTTGCTGTGGTTCCAACAACTGCATAAGTTCCTGAACCAATTTTACGCTCAATTTTAAATCCTGTTTCATTGGTCGAGTTGTCTGTCCAAGATAAATTGATTTGAGTTGTAGAAGCAACAGTTCCAGTTAAATTCGATGGAGTAATAGGCACAACTGTTGTATTTCCATCAGAACTAGTAGAACAAGAATAAACAAGTGTTATTCCTAAAATGAGTGTGAATATTTTTTTCATGTTTTATAAATTATTTAAAACTTATAGTTTGTAGAAATTGAAAACACGTTGTTTTTTATTTCTGTTGAATATTTTCCAATATTGTTTACTCCTATATTATAACGAATTCCAACTGCAATATTCTCAGAAATATTATATCCAGCTCCAAGATTAATTCCATAATCAATGGTGCTATAAAAATCTTTGCTATTTCTCGACGAATTTCCTGAATATGTAGGTCCATAATAAGAAGTGTTTCTGTTTGAGCTAACTAAAATACCAAGTTGCGGACCTAATTCTAAAGTTAATTTATCTATTACATAATATTTAAACATAATTGGCATATTGATATAAGATAATTTATCTACCGTCTCAACATTAACATATTCTCCGGGATCCATATAATCTAATCTTAAGTAATCAACATAGCTTAATTTTCCACCTTGTAATGAAAACAATAATTCAGGCTGAATAGAAATTTTATTCGCTAGTTCAATTTCAACATAACCACCAATATTAAAACCTATTATTGAAGAAGAGTTTGTTTGAGCAAGACCTGATAATGCGGTGTTACTTTGATTTGCAATATTTAACCCTCCTTTAAGGCCAAATTTGGCTTGTTGAGCAAAAACAAGGACTGATGTTATAGTTAATATTGATGTTAAAATAAGTTTTTTCATATCGGTTTGAAGATTAATTATCTAACAAATGTAATGTTTTTTGCATTATTCGCACAACTATTTATTTTATTTCACAATCCTTGCACTATCGTATACTCCAGGAAGATTATTTAAGTGGGGTTTTGGTGGGGATGGAGCTTAAAATTCACTTACACAATAATATTTTCGAGTGCAAATGACATTAATAATACCCTTTACCTTCAACACAATGTCTTATGCCTCAACTAGGATCTTCCATATCACCTCTGTATCTTGGAATAATGTGACAATGAAAGTTCACACGCTAAAGACGTTGAGGGCTTTTAAAAATGTAAGAGATGTTCGAGATGTTCCTAAAAAAAACTTTTTTTGCGAAAAATAATCCAAATTGTAAGTTATTTTATCCAACCGTACATTAAGCATAAAATTAAAAAACTAAAAAATCGTAACTATCTAATAAATTGATAATTACGATTTTTATGTGTGATCCCAGAAGGATTCGAACCTTCGACCTACTGCTTAGAAGGCAGTTGCTCTATCCAGCTGAGCTATGGAACCAATTCAAAATTAAAAACAAAAAAAGTCGGGGTGGCAGGATTCGAACCTGCGGCCTCCTGCTCCCAAAGCAGGCGCGATAACCGGGCTACGCTACACCCCGAAGGATAAAAAAGCGGAGAGTAAGGGATTCGAACCCTTGGTACAGTTTCCCATACGCATGTTTAGCAAACATGTCCTTTCGGCCACTCAGGCAACTCTCCAAAATCCAATATAATATATAAGAACTTTTTTCTTTAAGCGGTTGCAAATGTAAGGTATCAATATAATATTTCCAACATTTTAATCTCTTTTTTTTAATATTAACCTTTCCGAAATATGAATTGCTTAAAAATCAAATATATAGATGCTCCTATTATTTCTTCATTAAATTAATATCGATTATCTTTCTATTAGAAATGTATTTTCTCTAAAAAATAGTAAATTTGCATAACAAACAAACTAAATACTACTGACAAAATCAGGAAAACACTCAAGATTATGAATAAAAAAATAGTTATCGTAGCAGCGGTACGAACTCCAATCGGCAGTTTTATGGGCGCTCTATCTACTGTACCTGCACCCTATCTTGGTGCAGCTGCTATCAAAGGAGCGCTGGAAAAAATTAACTTAGATCCGAATCTCGTAGATGAAGTTTTTATGGGAAATGTAGTTCAAGCTGGTGTTGGTCAAGCGCCAGCAAGACAAGCAGCATTATTTGCTGGTTTATCGGATAAAGTTATTTGTACAACAGTAAATAAAGTATGCGCCTCAGGCATGAAATCTATCATGATGGGGGCTCAAGCAATTATGGCTGGTGATGCTGAAATAGTAGTTGCTGGTGGAATGGAAAACATGAGTTTGATTCCACATTATGTACATTTAAGAAATGGGGTGAAATTTGGACCTACGTCCATGCAGGACGGAATGCAAAAAGACGGTTTAGTAGATGCTTATGACAATAATGCAATGGGAGTAGCTGCTGATTTATGTGCTTCTGAATATAAAATAACGCGTGAAGAACAAGATGCATTTGCTATTGAATCCTACAACCGTTCTGCCAAAGCATGGGAAGCTGGAAATTTTGATTCAGAAATCGTTCCTGTTGCTGTACCTCAGAGAAAAGGAGAGCCTGTAATGGTGACTAAAGACGAAGAATACACCAATGTGAAACTGGATAAAATACCTTCTTTAAATGCTGTTTTCACCAAAGAAGGAACGGTTACTGCCGCTAATGCTTCTACAATAAATGATGGAGCAGCTGCATTAATCCTAATGAGTGAAGAAAAAGCACTAGCAATGGGATTAAAACCTTTAGCCTCGATAAAATCGTATGCGGATGCAGGCCAAGAACCTAAATGGTTTACTACAACCCCATCAAAAGCAATTCCAAAAGCATTAGAAAAAGCAGGGCTAACCACTAAGGATGTGGATTATTTTGAACTTAACGAAGCCTTTTCTGTAGTTGGTTTAGCAAATGCTAAAATCCTAGGAATTGATAATAGCAAAATTAATGTAAACGGAGGCGCAGTATCTTTAGGACACCCACTTGGCTGTTCTGGAGCAAGAATTGTAGTCACTTTAATTAATGTTCTTAAACAAAATAATGCCAAAATTGGTGCTGCAGCTATATGTAATGGTGGTGGAGGCGCTTCGGCAATTGTGATTGAAAGAATGTAATTTTTAATATATATTTGTTACATGTTTGGTATTTGTAATTTATCTATTATTCCTTTACGGTTAGAACCTAATGATCGTAGTGAAATTGTATCTCAAATTTTATTTGGAGAACATTTTATCATTATTGAAAAAAATAAGCAATGGTCTAAAGTTAAACTTCATTATGATAATTATGAAGGTTGGATTGACAGCAAGCAATACCAAACAATCTCTCTAGAAAACTATGAAATGCTTTGTGAAGAAGCTATTATTCTGAATGGTGACTTAGTAGAATTTATTAATGTTCCTGATAATTCTTTGATTCCTATAACTTTAGGTGCTTCATTAGCCTTCTTAAATCATCAGGATGTAAACACTAATAATTATAGTTTTGAAGGATTAAAAACTTCTGGAATCAAAGATAAATCCAATTTAATAGCAGCTGCTTATTTGTATTTAAACGCGCCTTATCTATGGGGTGGAAAAACACCTTTTGGCATTGATTGTTCTGGCTTTACTCAAATGGTATACAAATTAAATGGTTATAAACTATTACGAGATGCCTCCCAACAGGCTACCCAAGGAGAAGTACTTAGTTTTATTGAAGAAAGTGAACCTGGGGATTTAGCTTTTTTTGACAACGAAGAAGGATCTATAATTCACGTAGGAATAATGTTGGAAAACAATTATATTATTCATGCAAGCGGAAAAGTTAGAGTAGACCGTTTAGACCACCTCGGAATTTATAATGCGGAACTAAACCGACACACTCATAGACTTAGAGTGATCAAGAAGATAATTTAAGATAGTGGTCAGTCTTCAGTGGTCAGTGTTCAAAATTAATGAAATACAAAATTAAAATTATTTATGATTTGTGATTCAAAATTCATAATTTAAACCTATATTTGCATCGAGGATTCCGAAAGGAAGTTACACCTCACCTCAATAGCCGACCGCTCCAGGTTGGCTTTTGTATTTTATAGAAGTTACCTTTTTCTAATAAGCCAATAAATCTTTTAATTCAGCTTCAAATCTAACTTTAGGCAGGAATTGATCTTCAAGCGCTTTAACAAATGGAATCGGACTTTCAATACTTCCTACTCTTCGTACCGGAGCATCTAAATACTCAAAACAGTTTTCCATAATCATAGCAGAAATATCACTAGAAATACCTCCAAATAAAGTATCCTCTTGTAAGATGATACATTTTCCGGTTTTCTTAACAGATGCAAAAATGGCTTCTTTATCTAAAGGTTGTAATGTTCTTAAATCCAAAACATCTGCATTAACATCTGGATTTTTAGACAAAGTTTCTAATGCCCAATGAACTCCAGCACCAAAAGAAATAATGGTAACTTGGGATCCTTCTTTCAGCAAAGCAGCTTTACCAAGTGGAAGTGTATAATAATCTTTAGGAACATCCTGATAAACCGAACGGTATAACTGTTTGTGTTCAAAAAACAGCACCGGATTTGGGTCGTTAATAGCAGTATTCAACAAGCCTTTAACATCGTACGGAAAAGCAGGATAAACGACCTTTAAACCAGGTGTTTTGGTAAACCAAGCCTCGTTTGTTTGCGAGTGAAAAGGTCCTGCTTGTGTGCCTCCACCGCAAGGCATTCGCACTACAACATCGGCTTTTTCATTCCAACGGTAGTGTTGCTTGGCTAATAAATTTACTATTGGATTGAATCCTGTTGAAACAAAATCAGCAAACTGCATTTCAACAATAGCCTTGTGTCCGTTGATAGATAAGCCCATTCCGGCAGAAACTATGGCACTTTCACAAATTGGTGTGTTTCGAACCCGTTCTTTTCCAAATAAATCTACAAAACCATCTGTGATTTTAAATGCTCCACCATACTCGGCAATATCTTGTCCCATGATAACTAAATTATCATGTCGTTCCATTGATTGTTTTAGGGCATGTGAAATAGCATCAACTACACGGATATTTTCTACTTCTTTAGAAGGGTTAACTTCTTCAAATTGATACGGTTTGTAAACATCATTTAACTCTTCACTTAAATCAGCAATGATATCTGGTTCAGCTTGTGTAATTGCCCAATGTTCGTCGATTTCAGCTTTAATTTCGGCTTTAAATTCAGAATCCATTTCCTCCGACAGAACACTAATCGAAAGTAAATATTTTTTATAATTTGCAATTGGATCTTTGATAGCCCACATATCCATTAGTTCTTGCGGAACATATTTGGTGCCGCTAGCTTCCTCGTGACCACGCATTCTAAAGGTTTTAAATTCTAATAAAACAGGTCTTGGAGTTTCGGCTAGCGAAGCTTTTAATTCGGCTATTTTTGTGAAAACTTCTAAGATATTATTTCCGTCAATAATATGGCTTTCCATACCGTACCCTACTCCTTTATCGGCAAGGTTTTCGCAGCGGTATTGCTCGTTGGTTGGAGTTGAAAGTCCGTAGCCATTATTTTCAATCACAAACAAAACTGGTAAATCCCAAACAGCCGCAATATTTAAAGCTTCATGAAAATCACCTTCACTAGTTGCTCCTTCTCCTGTGAAAACTGCGGTTATTTTTCCGTTTTTCTTTAGTTTATTAGCTAATGCAATTCCATCGGCAACTCCTAATTGCGGACCTAAATGCGAAATCATTCCGATGATTTTAAACTCCTGGGTTCCGAAATGAAAACTTCTATCGCGCCCTTTGGTAAAACCGGTGGCTTTTCCTTGCCATTGGGAGAACAATCGGTGTAATGGAATGTCTCGACCTGTAAAAACACCAAGGTTACGGTGCATTGGCAGGATGTATTCGTCTTTATCTAAAGCCGAAGTAATTCCAACAGATATAGCTTCTTGACCAATACCAGAAAACCATTTAGAAACTTTACCTTGACGGAGAAGAATCAACATTTTTTCTTCAATTAGTCTTGGTTTTAATAGTCTTTTATATAAGTCTAATAGTTGAATATTGGATAAGTCTTTTCTGTCGAAATTCATGGTTTTACTTTTTAACCTAGCAAAAATATAAAAAAACAACAGAAGAAGGCAACGATTTTTATAGATATATTGGCATTTTTAACTTTTAAATACGGAATTGACAAATTATCTTAATCTTTACTTAAAATACTTACGATTACTGGTAAGCTTAGCCCGGATAGAAGTGGAAATCCTTTTGTTTTTTTCTTTAAAAAACAAAAGATTGCAACGGATAGCCGGAATAGCTTCTGATAACAAAAATAAGATTTAATAATAGGAACGATATTTTACGACTGAATTTCTAGAATTGCTTATATTTGTAACTAGGATTGGAATTTTTCCAATTTAAATTTTTAAAATTAAATGGTTTAGTATGCAACAAATTCCAAGTATTGACTTACGTGATTTCCTGTCGGAAGATCCGACACGTAAACAAAAGTTTGTAAATGAAATCGGAAGAGCTTATGAAGATATTGGCTTCGTAGCGTTAAAAGGTCATTTTTTAGATGACCAATTGGTAGAGGATTTATATTCGGAAGTTAGAAATTTCTTCAGTTTGCCTTTAGAAACCAAAGCTAAATACGAAATTCCCGGAATTGGCGGGCAACGTGGCTACATTTCTTTTGGAAAAGAACATGCAAAAGGTCGTTCGGCTGGAGATTTAAAAGAGTTTTGGCATTTTGGTCAGTATGTAGAAAAAGATTCTAAATACGCAAGTGAATACCCCGACAATGTTACCGTAAATGAATTAGCTAACTTTAATTCAACTGGTAAAGAAGCTTATGAAAAGCTTGAAAAAACAGGAATTTATGTTTTGCGAGCTTTGGCTATTTATATAGGTTTGGATGAATTTTATTTTGATAATTACATCAAAGAGGGCAACAGTATTTTGCGTCCTATTCACTACCCTCCTATCACGGATGAGCCCAAAGATGGTGCTGTTCGCGCTGCCGCTCATGGCGATATCAACTTAATTACGCTTTTAATGGGAGCGCAAGGAAAAGGTTTGCAAGTGCAAAATCACGCTGGCGAATGGCTGGATGCAATGGCACAACCAGATGAATTAATGATAAATGTGGGCGATATGTTATCGCGCCATACTAACAATAAATTAAAATCGACTATTCACCAAGTGGTAAATCCGCCAAGAGAATTGTGGAATACCTCTCGTTATTCAATTCCGTTTTTCATGCACCCAGTTAGCGACATGAAATTGGATTGTTTGGAATTGTGTATCGATGAGAATAATCCGAAGAAATTTGAGGACATCACTGCGGGGGATTACTTGAATGAGAGATTGGTAGAATTGGGATTGGTTAAGAAATAAACTTTATTGCTTTCGGATGAATTTATTTTTATTTGATAATTAATTTGACTCTTATTTGGACGCGGATGCAACGGATTTTACTTCGTAAAATCGCGGATAAAAACGGATTCTTTAATTTATTTTCTTTATATTTAGTATGCCCCTTTTTAAATAAAGCATTGATATAAATGAAATTTTTTTATGGAATTATTGCACAGGGATTTAACAGAGGTTATTTTGAAAACTTTTTACGAAGTTTATAATGAGTTAGGATATGGTTTTTTGGAAAGGGTATATCAAAATGCATTGTATATTGAATTGAAAAATAAAGGATTAGATGTTATTCCGCAAAAGAAAATCAAAGTTTACTACAAAGGAAATGTTGTTGGTGATTATTATGCGGATTTAATTGTTGAAAATACAATAATTTTAGAATTAAAAGCGGTTGAATATATTGTAGAACAATTTGAAAATCAATTATTAAATTATTTAAGAGGAACCGACTGCGAAGTAGGCTTATTGCTGAATTTTGGCAAAAAACCTGAATTCAGGAGAAAAATATTTGAAAACAAAAGAAAAACTAATAAAAATAAGCATTAGTCCGCGATTCTACATAGTAAATCCGTTTAATCCGCATACTAAAAGTTTTACAAAAAACAATAAACTATTTACAAACAATAAAGTTTAAAATAAATACAAAAATCCCTTTTTATCAGCGTTTCGCTTAAGCGATCCGTTTAATCCGCGTTCCAATATGTATTATAATATTTAAAAAGAACACTATCTAAAAAAATCCGTTTTTATCAGCGTTTCGCATTAGCGAATCCGTTTAATCCGCGTGCAAAAATATGTTTAACAAGTTTCAAATGAACACTCTAAAAAAATCCGTTTTTATCAGCGTTTCGCATTAGCGAATCCGTTTAATCCGCGTGCAAAAATATGTATAACAAGTTTTAAAAGAACACTCTAAAAAAATCAGTTTTTATCAGCGTTTCGCTTTAGCGATCCGTTTAATCCGCGTGCAAAAATATGGACCTACACGAACAACTAAAAAAACTATTCCCCGATCATGAGATTTCTAACGAGCCAGAAGTAATTGAGGAAAAAACGCACGAGTTATTGGTTCAAAAAGAACCTATGATTTGTAAATTTGAAAAAAGAAAAGGCAAGCCCACCACAATTATCGAAGGATATGAAGGTGAAGAAGAAGATTTCAAAATCCTAGCAAAAGAAATAAAAACTAAATTGAGTGTTGGCGGAAGTTTTAAAGATGGCGCAATAATAATTCAAGGCGATTACCGCGATAAAATAATGAAGATCCTTCAAGAAAAGGGATTCAAAACAAAACGAGTTGGCGGTTAAAACTAAGTACGAACTACGAAGTAAAAACTAACAACCAAAAAGAAATAACGATACCATGATAGCATCATCCGAATTAATATTAAACCCCGACGGAAGTGTTTACCACTTAAACCTTAAGCCAGAAAACATAGCCAAAGACATCATCTTTGTAGGAGATCAAAATAGAGTAGAGAAAATCACCAAGCATTTCTCGAGCATCGAATTTTCGCAACAAAAAAGAGAATTCAAAACCCAAACAGGGAATTACAAAGGCAAAAGAATTACCGTTATTTCAACAGGTATTGGTCCCGACAACATTGATATTGTTATGAACGAATTAGATGCTTTAGTAAATATCGATTTAGAAACTCGTGAAGTCAAAGAAGAATTAACCTCACTAAACATTGTACGAGTTGGAACTTCAGGATCCATACAAGCAGATATTCCCTGTGATAGTGTAGTTATGAGTCTCTACGGATTGGGTTTGGACAACATGCTTCGCTCCTATTGTATTGATAAGATTTCTGAAAAAGCAATGGAAGAGGCCTTCATCCAACAAACCGATTGGGATATGCAAAAAGGTCGTCCTTATGTAATAAAAGCAAGCGAAACTCTTGAAAAAAGATTAGAAAGCGACTTTATTATTAAAGGATTTACTGGAACTGCAGGAGGATTTTACGGTCCACAAGGCCGCGTGTTACGTTTGGCTATTCAAGATCCTGAGTTAAATAATAAGATGGATAAATTTGAATTTGATGGTATAAAAATGACTAATCTTGAAATGGAAACAGCCGCTATTTATGGCTTAGGAAAACTACTTGGCCACCAATGTTTATCACTAAATGCTATCATTGCTAATCGTGCAACTGGTACTTTCAGTGAAGACCCTTATAAAACTATAGATGAGTTAATTATATATGCATTAGATAAATTAGTAGAGTAGTTTTTTGAAGCTATTTCCAGCTTTCCACTACAAGCTTTTTAATTGCATTTAAGTTTTTCTAAATAATTAAAATAGCTTCCGTTGGTCGCTTTTTAATTATAAGAAAAACTAAAAAATACAATCATAAAAGGCTTTTCGTTTCAGTCTGGGCTATGCCAATCGTCAGTTCCAAAAAATTCAATTTTGGGTTTATTAATAATTATGGAATTTGGCAAAATAATTCATAAAGTGGAGTTCTTTTATTAAAAATAAAATAGTATACGTGGAGCGAAAAAACTTTTAACAAAATGCAAACAATAAAAATAGCAGGAGTACCTGAACATTTCAATCTTCCGTGGCATATAGCAATAGAAAATGGCGATTTTAAAGACGTTGGAATTGATTTACAATGGACAGATATTCCAGAAGGAACAGGCAAAATGTGTCAAATGCTTCGCGATGGAGAAACCGATATTGCCGTTATTTTAACCGAAGGAATTGTAAAAGATATTGTTGGCGGTAATCCGAGTAAGATTGTTCAAATTTATGTGGAAAGTCCATTAATATGGGGTATTCACGTTGCAGCGGCATCTAATTACAAAAACCTATCTGATTTAGAAAATTCTAAAGTTGCTATTTCTCGATTTGGTTCTGGTTCTCAATTAATGGCTTATGTAAATGCCAATAATGAGGGTTGGAACATCAAAAATCTCCAATTTGAAGTAGTAAACACCATAGATGGAGCAGTTATAGCATTAACTAATGGAGTTGCCGATTATTTCATGTGGGAACACTTTATGACCAAGCCATTAGTTGACAAAGGAGTTTTCCGAAGAGTTGCAGACTGCCCTACTCCCTGGCCTAGTTTTGTAATTGCCGTTCGGGATGAAGTACTACATAATCATCCAAATATAATAACTCAAATTCTAGAAGTTATAAATAGTACTACCCTACATTTTAAGGAAATCCCAAGTATCGATAAGACTTTGGCTGAAAAATACCATCAAAAAATTGAAGATATTCAAAAATGGCTTTCTTTAAGTGAATGGTCTCAAGAATCATTATCCGAAAAAGTGTTAAACAAAATTCAAAATCAACTACTAGAACTTAAAATTGTAGAAAAAAAAGTTACTTTTATGGAAATTGTAAAAGTCTTCTAGGTTTTTCATTGCAATGAGTCAAAAAATAAAATTTTATTACAACCAAATTTCTAATAAATTCTCGGTTAAAAAGCCGTGGGATATGATTATTATTTTTGTTTTAAATGTATTAATAGCTATTCCGATATTTATTATAATACATCAAAACTTAATTCAATTTAATTGGTACCTTCACTTAGATAGAGTTTTAATTTTAATGTTTATTCTAATTCTAATTCAATTGGTACTTCAAGCCATGCGCCGCATCACTTTAATTAGTGTTTTTATTTATTTAATAGCATTAATTTACGGTACCGTTTTTGGAAAATATAATTTTCAAACCGTTTTTGAAAACTACCAATCGATGCTGTATTCCATGGCTGACAATCCGTATCCTCAAGATATTATTGTGGATGAATTACTTCCTTTTCCTAACAAAAGCAAAACAATTAGCGCTATAAATTATGAGAATCCTAAAGTGCGAGATTTTGCGATTATGGCAATTAACAAATATTACAAGGACGTTAAAGGATATAATGACTATTTTACTTTAATACAGTGTTTTTCTGTTTTTAAAGAAATTAATACTAATTGGAACTATGTAAGTGACCCAAAAGGGGAAGAATATATTGCTAATGCAAGTGAATCGGTCCAATATTTATCGGGTGATTGTGACGACCATTCCATTTTGATGGCAGCGGCTGTGCGCTCTATCGGTGGCACTCCAAGACTAATACATACGCAGGGACATATTTATCCTGAAATTCTTATTGGAAAAAAATCCGATATGGAAACCATAAATTATCTTATTAAAAAAGTGCTTTTTCCTAAAGAAAGTTTCGGAAAAACAATCCACTACCATATTGATGAACGGGGAAATGTATGGTTAAATTTAGATTATACCGCTAAATACCCAGGAGGACCTTTCATGAAAGAAGAAGTTTTGAGTGCTTTGACTCTAAATTAACTACCATTCAATTTCGGTAATGCCTTTGCTTTTTAAGTAATCATTAGTTTTAATAAAATGCTTATTTCCAAACCAATACCCTCTGTTAGCGCTTAACGGTGAAGGATGTCCTGATTCTAAAATCAAATGTTTAGTTCGATCTATTTTGCTTCCTTTTTTTTGTGCAAATGCCCCCCAAAGTAAAAAAACTACATTCTCTTTTTTATCGGATATTTTTTTGATTACGGCATCCGTAAAAACATTCCATTTTAAATGTTTGTGGCTATTGGCATTATCTTTCCGAACCGATAAACTAGCATTCAAAAGCAGTACTCCTTGTTTGGCCCAATATTCTAAATTACCCGAAGTTGGAACAAAAATTCTATCGTATTCTGAATTGATTTCGGTGAAAATATTTCTTAAAGAAGGTGGAATCGGAATGCCATCGTCTACAGAAAAACATAGTCCGTTGGCTTCACATTTGCCATTTACTTCACCATGGTAGGGATCTTGACCTATAATAACCACTTTCAAATCTTGGAAAGAACATTTTTCAAAAGCATTAAAAATTAATTCTTTTCTAGGGAAACAAGTATTTATGGAGTATTCTTGATCCACTTGGTACATTAATTCCAAGAAGTATGGTTTTAAAAATTCTTCAGATAAAGATTTTTGCCATGAAATGTCTTGGATAAACATAGTATAATTTTTTCCAAATTTATGAATTTCTGTCCTAATTACCTTTGAAACTTTGTAACTTTGAAACTTTGCAATTAAGACTATGATTTCAATTACCCAAAAAACACTTCAAGACCTAGAATTTAATACTATTTTAGAAACAATTTCGAGTCGTTGCAACACCGAACTAGGTATGCAAAAAGCGCTTGAAATAGTTCCGTTTCAAGATAAAGAATTGCTGCTTAAAGCACTAGAACAAACATCAGAATATGTTTCTTCTTTTACGAATAACAATGCTATTCCTAACCACGGCTTTGAAAACATAACCAACGATATTAAGTTTTTGGGAATAGAAGATAGTTTTCTTGAAGTTAGTATTTTTAGAAAAATGGCCACTTTATCGGAAACGGTAAATGTATTATTGTTGTACTTTAAAAAATTTAATGACTATTATCCAAAGCTACAGCAGAAAGCTTCTCAAGTAGAATTCACTAAAATTATTATTCAAAAGATAGATGAAGTAGTAGATAAATATGGAGTGATCAAAGACAATGCATCGCCAGATTTAATTAACATTCGTAGGGACATGAGTTCGGTACGTGGGAAAGTAAATCAAAGTTTTGGAACCGCATTATCCCAGTACAATTCCCTAGGATATTTAGATGATATTAAAGAAAGTTTTGTAGAAAACAGGAGGGTTTTGGCAGTATTGGCCATGTACCGACGAAAAGTTAAGGGATCTATTCTTGGCAGTTCTAAAACGGGAAGCATTGCTTATATAGAACCGGAAGCGACCTTAAAATATTCTCGAGAATTAAGTAATTTAGAATACGAAGAGCGCGAAGAAATTACTAGAATCTTGAAGAAATTATCTAATGATATTCGTCCGTTTATAAATTTACTTAATCAATACCAAGATTTTTTAAGCGACATTGATGTTATTGCTGCTAAAGCAAAATATGCTAACAAAATAAATGGTTTATTGCCAACAATAACCGAAGAAAAGAAACTGTTTTTTAGAGATGCCTTCCACCCCATTTTATATATTAATAATCTAGAAAAGAAAGAAATCACCCATCCGCAAACTATTGAATTAACGCAAGATAATCGGATTATTGTGATTTCAGGACCAAATGCTGGCGGAAAAACTATCTCCCTTAAAACCGTTGGCTTGTTGCAATTAATGTTGCAATCTGGAATGTTAATTCCGGTGCATGAACGCAGTGAAACCTTTCTTTTTGATCGAATCTTAACCGATATTGGCGACAACCAATCTATTGAAAATCATTTAAGTACCTACAGCTACCGATTAAAAAATATGAATTATTTTCTTAAAAAATGTAATTCAAAAACGTTGTTTCTAATTGACGAGTTTGGAACCGGCTCCGATCCCGAATTGGGTGGTGCTTTGGCAGAAATCTTTTTGGAGGAATTCTACCACCGAGAAGCATTCGGAATCATCACTACACATTATTCCAATTTGAAGATTTTGGCAAATGAATTGCCGCATGCTAGTAATGCGAATATGTTATTTGATGAAAAATCGTTGGAACCACTTTACAAACTGATTTTAGGACAAGCAGGAAGTTCGTTCACCTTTGAGGTAGCGCAAAAAAATGGCATTCCGTTTGGGTTAATTAATCGTGCCAAAAAGAAAATTGAAGGTGGCAAAGTACGTTTTGATAAGACTATTGCTACTTTACAAAAGGAACGTTCTAAAATGGAAAAAACTTCTAATAATTTAAAAGAAGAAGAATCTAAAGCGCGAGAAGAAGGCAAGAAAATGGAATTAATTAATGTCAAGATTAAAGATAAATTGGAACGTTACCAAGAATTGTATGATGCCAACCAACGCTTGATTTATATAGGACAAAAGATTGACGATATTTCTGAAACCTATTTTAATAATAAGGATAAGAAAGTATTGATTGGTGATTTTCTTAAAATGGTGGAGATAGAAAATAACAAACGAAGAAAGATTTCTGTTAAAGAAAAGAAAGTTCAAGAAGTTATTCAGAAAAAAATTGTAGAGGAAGTAACCATTAAGGTAGATGAAATCCGTAAAGAAAAGAAAGAGAAAAAAATCAAGGCCGCATTTGTTCCCGAAAAACCTAAAATGGTTCTTAAAATTGGTGATCGTGTGCGAATGCACGATGGTAAAGCGGTTGGCACTTTAGAAAAAATAGAAAAGAATAAAGCAGTAGTTAATTATGGTGTCTTTACCTCTAATGTAAGTATGGATTTACTTGAATTTGTAGAGAGATTGAAGAAATAGTATAATTAAACCCTTGATAGCGCGGATTTTCAATCCGTGCCCAACATCTAAATCAAATCAAACATAATAAAAGAACTACACCTTTTATTGTTGTAGTTTATGGTTTTTAGCTCCCGTTATAGGCATAGAATCCGAAGGCGAGCTTTCGTGTTAGTATTTTTATTGAGTTTCACAAATGTATCTATAAACAGCAGACATTACTGAACCCGGAACAATTTTCACGTCGTAAGTATCATAATATTCTGGACGTTGTGAGGCTGTCCCTTTCTTGTCATATTTCAATGCATTGGAAGATGAATAATCTTTTTCATTACAATTCATATTGATATATTCAAGAGTATATCCACCCCCAGTATTAATAATTTTACCATTTTTTGATTTAACAGTTTTTAAAGGTTCTGTCATTTTTAACCAAAATTCTTTTGTTCCATTATTATCTTTTTCAAAATGAACATAAACTTCAGTTCCACTTGTTGAAGAAGTAATATATTGAAATTCATCATCACTTTGAGAAAATGATTTCATGGAAATTATTAAAAGTAATGTAGTAAATAATATTTTTGTCATATTTGTTTTTAAATTAAAGTTTTTTCTTGTTTTCGATTACTTATACTACGAACTAGTAGTCCATAATATAATTAAATTTCAAATATATAATTTATTTTTTTTGTAAGAAAATATTGTACAATTATTTTAAATTCCGATAGCGCGGATTTGCAATCCGTGCCCTCAATCAAAATCAAAACATATCTAACAAAATAACTTCTAGCATCTACTATATGCAATAAAAAAAACCTACAACTTTTTATCGTTGTAGGTTTTGAGTTTTTTAAGCTCTTTGTGGGCACGGAATACAATTCCGCGCTATCGTTGTGTGAATATATCCTCGCCATCTGGGGTTTGAGTTTGTTTTCACCCGTTGTGGTCATGGTTATTAGTTCTTTATAAAATCAGTATTATTTATGTTATTATCTATAATATATTTCTTAAGTCTTGATTTTTGAATTAAATAAAGAGCAGGTGTGATAATTAATAATAATGGATAAACAATTATGAAAATTACAAAATTTACTTCATAATAAGATAGTCCAGTAATATTTGCAAGATTTATTATGAAATCAGTGCAATAAGCATAAATCCCTTTGAATAAATAAATTAAGCTATCCATAGTTTCTATTTTATAATTTACGAATCTTGTTTTGAATGTTCAGCGATTTTATAAAGAAATACAAAATCGTAATTGGAAACAATAATACGAGAAAAATAATATTTGCAGCTCCATAGTTGCCTGTTGATGCAAGTGCTGATATCGCTCCAAAATAAAACACATCAGTTAATTTATAATTTGATTTTAGATATTTAACGTGATGTGATTTACAATATGCTGTATTGTTGTGACAAGCCCAGGAACATTTTTCTTTTAAATACTCGGCTGAATTAATAGCAGTAATTCCATGAGCTGAGTATGGAGTTTCGTTAATTTTTGTTCGTATTACTTCATTGATTAATACCATCAACACAAAAGGAGTAGTAATAATAAAAAAATTTCGGGCAAATATTTTCATAAATGGATTTGATTGATTATTACTATTATTTTTATTTTAGATAAATTTGAATTAATTTTCTTCAACTGTTTCTAGTCTATTGGAGTTATACATTTTAGCAGGCGAAATTACTAAACCGATAGCGCGGATTTGCAATCCGCACCATCTAGGTATATCCTAGCTATCTAGGTTTAATTTTCAGTTTCAGTATAATTTAAAAAAGCACTTTTGTCATAAAGAGATCTAATTTCTCCTACTCTTTTAGTGATAATTAATTCCAAAGAAGTATTTTCCGGTAAAACGAGTGGTTGAATATTGGCTAGAAGATTTGAACTAAATAAAAGTTTACCTATTTTTTTGTTTGAAATATCCGCTTGAATAATACCATTTATGGATTTAATTGACACACCATATGAATTATCATCATCGGGATATGATGTAAATGCACTATGTATCGTCCAAGTTTTACCTGAGGGAACTTTAAACTTTGCTGTTGCATTCGTAAATTCAATAAGTTGTGCCTTACCCTTTGGAATTGATGTTTGTGCATTACTACATAAAGAGCATACGCTTAAAAAAAGAGTAGCAAGGGAAATAATCAATTTTGATTTCATGATATTTAATTTATAATTTTACTACTTGTCAGGCTTAGTAGTTTCGCCTCCTTTTTGATTGGTCGTTGGTCTACACTTTTTACCACAATAGCTCGGATTTTTAATCCGTGGCCGACAACTAATTCAAAACAAAAATAAAAAAACTACAACATTTTTATTGTTTTATTTTGTGTTTCTTTTACTCACATTGTGGGCACGGATTAAAAATCCGCGCTATCCGGTGTAAAAAACCTATAACTTTTTATCGTTGTAGGTTTTGAGTTTTTTACTTTCTTTGTGGGCACGGAATGCAATTCCGCGCTATCGTTGTGGGAATATATCCGCGCCATCTGGGGATATATCCGCGCCATCTGGTATATCCGAGCTATCTAGGAAAAAGATAAGAGACCAAAACTTTAAAAAAGCCCAAGCGCAGCAATAGCATAAAACCTGTGTGCTTGTTGCACAACTCCAACAAATATAGCAAAAAACACTTGCAAAAAAGCACAAAAAAATGTATTTTTAAACCATGCAAGGAAGAAAAGAACTCATGCCAAAAATGCTCTATCAAGTTCATTTACAGGACTTGATTCCCGAGTATA
>CANGWK010000013.1 GCA_947457615.1 Flavobacteriaceae bacterium | reverse complement strand
AAATTCAATTGCAATGAAGTTTAATTGTTTTTATTTGATTCTATTTTTAAGTAGTACTTCCTGTCTTTTTTCTCAGGAAAATAAAGAAGTAAAAATTACCTTTTCTGGTTTTTTGGAAACGTATTATTCCAATGATTTTCAAAATTCCAATACTGAAAAAAAGTTGCCATTCATGTACAACCATAACCGTCAAAATGAAGGCAATCTAAATATTGGATTGCTTCGAGCGAAGGTTGTATTTGAAAATGGATACGGAAGTTTTTCTTTACATTCGGGTACGTATGTTGATGATAATTATGCAAATGAGAAAATGAAATACATTAGCGAAGCCTATTTAGGATTGTATTTGGATACTGCTAAAAAACAAACTATAGAAGCAGGAATTATGCCTAGTTATATTGGATTTGAATCGGCACCAACTGCTTCTAATTTAACCCTAACACGTTCTATCTTGGCAGAAAATTCACCCTATTTTATGACAGGAATAAAATACAATTATTCACCTAATACTAAATGGAGTTTTTCAGGTTTGCTCTCTAACGGATGGCAACGTATTAACAAGCCAAATAAAAAAGCATTACCAAGTTTTGGTTCTCAAATAGTCTATAAACCTTCGGATAATGCTACTTTAAATTGGAGTGTTTTCATTGGAGATGAACCTATAGAAAGCGATTTACGTTCTCGATATTTCAGCAATTTATATTACGATTTCAAATGGAAAAATAAATTCCGAACTATTGCGGGATTTGATTTTGGATTACAAAAAAGTAAAGACGGAACTAGTTATTCCAATTGGTTTAGTCCAGTTATTATAACCCAATATACTATAAATGCTAAATGGCAAACTGCCTTGAGAGGCGAGTATTATCAGGATGTAAAAAATGTTGTTATTGCAAGTACCAAGGGATTTAAAACTTTCGGAACCTCTCTTAATTTTGATTATTTGCCAAATTCTAAAATGAAAATAAGAACCGAAGCACGATATTTCAATTCTAAAGAAGCTGTTTTTTTAAGAAATGAAATGGCAGTTACATCTAATTTTTTTAGTACTATTAGTTGGAGTTATGAATTTTAACAGTCGGCAAAATTAACAGCTAAGGCCAATCCTCCTTCTGAAGTTTCTTTATATTTTGAATTCATATCTTTAGCGGTTTGCCACATGGTATCTACAACTTTATCTAAAGGAACTTTAGCATTTTTAGCATCGGTTTCTAATGCTAATTCTGCTGCATTAATTGCCTTAATTGCACCCATAGTATTTCTTTCAATACACGGAATTTGAACCAAGCCGCCAATAGGATCGCAGGTTAATCCAAGGTGGTGTTCCATAGCAATTTCGGCTGCCATTTGAACTTGTGCGGGAGTACCTCCCATCAATTCACAAAGTGCTGCCGCTGCCATTGCCGAAGAAACACCTATTTCTGCCTGACAACCTCCCATTGCCGCCGAAATGGTAGATCCTTTTTTGAAAATACTTCCAATTTCTCCAGCGACAATCAAAAATTGTTTGATTTCTTTTTCCCCAGCATTATGATTTTCAATAACCAAATAATACATTAATACAGCCGGAATAACTCCAGCACTTCCGTTTGTTGGTGCTGTAACAACTCTTCCCAAAGCGGCGTTTACTTCGTTTACCGCTAGGGCAAAGCACGAAACCCATTTAAGTATTTGACGGAATTTTACCTCGGTTTTTCTAATGCACTCTAACCACTCTTGGGGATTGGAATAATTGGATAGCCCAATTAAATTTTGATGCATATCAAAAGCTCTTCTTCTTACGTTTAATCCTCCAGGAAGTATGCCTTCGCTATGACAACCAATATACATACATTCGAGCATCGTGTCCCATATGCGCATTAGTTCAGTATGAATAGTTTCTTCTGAACGCATGGATTTTTCGTTTTCATAAACCACTTCAGATATTGACCTATTTTGTTCAGTACAATAGTCTAGTAAATCTTTAGCATTTTGAGTAGGATAGGGGAATGCACATTTTATTGCATGTTTCTTTTTGGCATTTATTCTTTCTTCTTTTACTACAAATCCACCGCCAATAGAGTAGAAGGTGGAGGAATATTCGGTATGATCTAAAAATGATGCTGTAAATGTTATTCCATTTGCATGAAACGGTAAGAAATTCTTATTAAATTTTATATCCTCCTTATAAAAGAAAGGAATTTTAAATTTATTTCCTAATAGAAGTTGGTTATTATCTTTAATTACATTAATGATTTTATCAATATTTTCCACTGGAATTATTTCTGGATCTTGACCACTCAAGCCAAGCATAACTGCTAAGTCTGTAGCATGACCAATTCCAGTTAATGAAAGAGATCCATACAAATCTACTTTGATAAAATGAACATTTTCCAAATTGTTAGTCACTCGAAGTTCTTCAAGAAAACGTTCTGCTGCACGCCAAGGTCCAAGAGTATGCGAACTAGATGGGCCAACACCAATTTTAAGCATATCAAAAATCGAGATACATTCTTCCATAAATTGTATTATTATCAATAACAAAGATAGTATTTTGAATATAAATTAAATATTTTTTATTTTATTATTAATTCGATTGTTTTTCAAATTTTTTTTTTCTGTTTAATTGATTAGCATTAAAAAAAATCTACAAAAAAATAGTAATAAAAACTATATTTGCATTTTTATAATAATTATGAAAACTAAAAACAAGGTAGCGGTAATAATGTCTGTTTACAATACACCATTTGCTATTGTAAAAAGAGCAATAGATTCGGTGTTAAACCAAACTTTTCAAGATTTTGAATTACTGATAATTGACGATGGAAGTTCTAATGATTCTCATAAATTAATTTTAGAATATGCCATTGAAAATGAAAGTAAAATTACTTATCTGCGACATAAAAATTGTAGTCAATCCGAATCAATAAATCGAGGGATTGTTTTAACAAATAGTGAGTATATTACTGTTATTGATTCAGATGACGAATATAAACCAAATCATTTGGAACTATGTATATCTGAAATAAAATCCTTAGATTTAATAGCTTCAACAACAGAAACAATTGTGAACGATGAATCGGATTATTTTGTGCCCGATCGCTTTAATAATAATAAAATGGTTCATGTAGATGATTGTATATTGTTTGCTACTCTTTTTGGAAAAAAAGAAGTTTTTACAAATTTAAATTTTTTAAATATGTACGGTGCTGATGCTCATTTTTACGAATGTGCAGAAAAATTATATTTTGTTGAAAAATTAGATTTACGAACCTATATCTATTATAGAAACAATCCTAATAGTATAAGTGCAAAAGTTAAATCAAATAATTTGAGTTAATTGGAAATATCGTCAGACCTTCAATTATCCAACAAACTTGTATTAGGATGCCATATTTCTGGTGTTTTTGATGTAAATAGAAGTCAAATGCTATCAGACGATGATTTTTCAATCATTGAACAATGGGCGAATTCAATTTCAAAATTAAATCTTCAAGCCGTTATTTTTCATAATAATTTCTCGGAAGAAACTACCTTAAAGTTCCAATCAAAAAATCTACATTTTATAAAAATAACACACGATATTCGTTTTAATCCAAATGTTTATAGATATTATATATACAGTGAATTCCTAAAAAAATACTGTGATAAAATTGTATCTTTATTTGTAACAGATGTATCGGATGTTTTGGTTTTAAAAAATCCATTTATCCAGCCTTTGTTTATTAATAATCCCGATTTTGTTTTTTGTGGTGATGAACAAACAATTTGGGATAATGAATGGATGTACCAACATGGTAGTCATTTAAGAAGCCAGATTAGTGATTATTCTAAAATAGAGTCTGAATATAAATCCCAGGCTTTATTAAATTGTGGGATAATTGGCGGTACAATTCAAATGATTAAACCCTTAATTGATTCAATTTGGCAGGTTCATGAATTTTACAATTTCAACAATACTTCATCATTTACTGGCGATATGGGTGTTTTTAACTACGTATTACGAAAAAAATATACTAATCATATTATGCACGGTGCTCCTGTAAACACCCTATTTAAAGGATATATCGATGACGGAGTTAGTTGGTTTCAACATAAATAGATAAGTATTGTGTCAGATTGTCATATAAACAGTCACTTTTTTCTGCAGGTAACTGACATTTTATTTGTAAAAATGCAATGGCACAAAGATTGAGTATTGAATTTCGAGTTGCTAAAATAAGTATTCAATATAATTAAATATAAATAAAAATGGGTAAAATAATCGGAATTGATTTAGGTACAACTAACTCTTGTGTTTCTGTAATGGAAGGTAATGAAGCAGTAGTTATCCCTAATGCTGAAGGAAAAAGAACAACGCCATCTATCATCGCTTTTGTAGAAGGTGGAGAAATTAAAGTAGGTGATCCTGCTAAGAGACAAGCGGTAACTAATCCAACTAAGACTATTGCTTCTATCAAACGTTTTATGGGTCATTCTTTTTCAGAAGTTTCAGCAGAAGCAAAAAGAGTTTCTTATTCTGTAGTAAAAGGAGATAACAATACGCCGCGTGTGGATATTGATGGTCGTTTATATACAGCACAAGAATTGTCAGCAATGACACTTCAAAAAATGAAAAAAACAGCTGAAGACTACTTAGGTCAAACAGTTTCGGAAGCAGTTATTACTGTTCCTGCTTACTTTAATGATGCACAACGTCAAGCTACAAAAGAAGCTGGTGAAATTGCAGGTCTTAAAGTTATGCGTATTATCAACGAACCTACTGCTGCAGCTTTAGCTTACGGTTTAGATAAAAAAGGAAAAGATCAAAAAATTGCTGTATACGATTTAGGTGGAGGTACATTTGATATTTCTGTTCTTGAATTAGGAGATGGAGTTTTTGAAGTTCTTTCTACAAATGGAGACACGCACTTAGGTGGAGATGATTTTGACCATGAAATTATTGATTGGTTAGCTGCTGAATTTTTAACAGAAGAAGGTATTGATTTACGTTTAGATCCAATGTCTTTGCAACGTTTAAAAGAAGCTGCTGAGAAAGCAAAAATTGAATTATCTTCTTCTGCAGAAACTGAAATTAACTTGCCTTATGTAACTGCTACAGCTTCAGGACCAAAACACTTAGTTAAAAAATTATCTAGAGCTAAATTTGAGCAATTAACGGATGCTTTAGTAAAACGTTCAATGGCTCCAGTTGCTAAAGCTTTAAAAGATGCAGGTTTATCTGTTTCTGATATTGATGAAGTTATTCTTGTAGGAGGTTCTACTCGTATGCCTAAAATTGCTGACGAAGTGGAGAAATTCTTCGGAAAAAAAGCTTCTAAAGGAGTTAACCCTGATGAAGTTGTTGCAATAGGAGCAGCTATTCAAGGTGGAGTTCTTTCTGGTGATGTAAAAGATGTATTGTTGTTAGACGTTACTCCTTTATCTTTAGGTATAGAAACTATGGGAGGTGTTATGACAACTCTTATTGAGTCGAACACAACTATTCCAACTAAAAAATCGCAAATTTTCTCTACTGCTGCAGATTCGCAACCGACTGTTGAACTTCACGTTCTTCAAGGAGCAAGAGCAATGGCTGCTGATAACAAAACGATTGGTCGTTTCAACTTAGATGGTATTCCACCAGCACCAAGAGGAGTTCCACAAATTGAAGTAACTTTTGATATTGATGCTAATGGTATCATCAAAGTTTCTGCAACAGATAAAGGAACTGGAAAATCGCATGATATTCGTATCGAAGCTTCTTCTGGATTAACTGCTGAAGAAATCGAAAGAATGAAAAAAGACGCTGAAGCAAATGCTGGAGCTGATAAAATAGCTAGAGAAAGAGCAGAAAAATTGAACGAAGCAGACGCAATGATTTTCCAAACGGAATCTCAATTGAAAGAGCTTGGCGAAAAATTAACTGACGATCATAAAACAGCAATTGAATATGCTTTAACTGAATTAAGAATGGCGCACCAATCGCAAGATTTGGAAGCTATCCAAAAAGGTTTAGATAATATTAATGCTGCTTGGAAAACTGCAACTGAAGCAATGTATGCTCAGGGTGGCGGTGATCAAGGACAACCACAAGATGCAGCTCCGTCAGAACCACAAGGTGATAACACTCAAGACGTGGAATTTGAGGAAGTAAAATAAGTATTTATTAAATACAAATTTTTAAGACTAAACCGAGCAAGCGATTGTTCGGTTTTTTTATTTTTAAATTTTATTTTATTTTATTATTAAACATTTTTGTTATAATAAATGCATGAGGAAAAGTAATTGCAGCTAAAAAAGAAAAAAAGATTGCATTAAATATTTGTTTTTCCTTAAAAATATAATAAAGTAAAGTTATTCCCATGATAGATATTAGCCAATATATTAAAGCCGATTTACAATAGGATTTGAAATTTTGAAATGAAAATTTACCATATAAAAATTTCATTTGTTCTAAAATTGAAGGAATGCTGTGCCAAATAACAAAATATATTGAGAATCCCCAAATCAAACTAGATGTTCTAAAAATAATTGTAAAAACTATTAAATAGAATAATTCTTTAAGTATTTTCTCTCTCAATTCTGTATACATATAATAGGAATAACCAATAGTAATAATAAATACGCTTCCAATAATTTTAAATAGCAGAGGAATTAGCGTTGTAGGAACTAGAATTTTAGTTATTTGAAAAATTATATTTTCAACTTCTGATGTATGAAAAATAAATAATAATAAAAGTATAAAAAGTCCGTAGGTAAAACTAATTGAATTACAAATCCAATTAGGATAGAAACTAATCAATTCTTTCCATTGTTGCTCTCCAAAATGAAAAGCGCTAACAATAATAAATAGTAAAAGTGCAAATAAAGGCACGAAGTAAAAAAGTAATGCACTCAAAAATATTATTAATACATAAAGTACCAACTTTTTAATAAATATAATGGTGTTTTCTTTAGTATTTTTATCTTCAATTAATAACAAATCATTTGATCCATGTAAGATTCCAAATGAAAAAATTAAAGAAAATCCTAAAATTATTTGAAATTGATTAGAAAAAAAAGAATCTAGCCATAATCCGAAAAAGCTTACTACTATTGAGACATTAGAATATTTATTCATCTAGAATTGTGGGGTTTATAAAATTTATTAAAAAAAAATTAAATAAAATTTTTTTTATTGTTTATTATTTGATAAGTTTGTTTGAACAAAATTAATTAAAAACAATTTAAAAACTAATTTATGACTAATTTTATGATTATCCCGGGAATGATTTCCAAATTATTACCTACTGATTATGTAGGATTTACATTTTTTGTTGGCTGTATGGCTATGATGGCTGCTTCAGCTTTTTTCTTTTTATCATTAAATCAGTTTGATAAAAAGTGGAGAACATCTGTTCTGGTTTCAGGTTTAATTACCTTCATTGCAGCAGTTCATTATTTTTACATGAGAGATTATTGGGCTTCTTTTCAAGAGTCACCAACATTCTTCCGTTATGTAGATTGGACTTTAACTGTGCCATTGATGTGTGTTGAGTTTTACTTAATCTTAAAAGTAGCTGGTGCAAAACAATCATTAATGTGGAAAATGATCTTCTTATCTATTGTAATGTTAATTACAGGATATGCTGGAGAAACAATTGACAGACCAAATGCTTGGGTTTGGGGATTAATTTCTGGTATTGCTTATTTCGTAATTGTTTATGAAATTTGGTTAGGTGAAGCTTCTAAATTAGCTCAAGCAGCTGGTGGAAATGTATTATCAGCTCACAAAATCTTGTGTTGGTTCGTACTTGTTGGTTGGGCAATTTATCCTTTAGGATACATGTTAGGAACTGACGGATGGTACACAAGCATTGTAGGTAAAGGAAGCGTAGATGTTGCTTACAACCTTGCTGATGCAATCAACAAAATTGGATTTGGACTTGTAATTTATAACCTAGCGTTACAATCTCAAAAAGACTAATTTCTTTTAATAATAAATCAAAGCCAGACTTTTTAAAGTCTGGCTTTTTTTTTAACATTTTTTCTAGTTTTATTTCGTATATTAGATGAATAAACTAATTAAAATTAAATGAAAAAAATATTCCTATTCATAGCGCTTTCTTTTACAATTTCTTCTGCCTTTGCTCAAAAAAAGAAGCCTATATCAAAGTCAACTTCTCTATCGGTTTTTGCAAAAGTAGATAATTTAGTAGCCGAAATAAAAAATGGAATTTTTCAAATCACGATAAACGAAAATGGAACCCCAAAAGATGTAATTGAAGTAAAAAAGGGAGAGTCTAAATTTTCACCCACTAATTTAAAATTTATTCCATTTAAAGCAAGTGGTGTTCAACTTTACTTATTAACTTGGACGGAAAGTACGCAAATTAAAACCGATTTAAAAATTGAAGACACTAGTATCATTTATTCTAATATTTATGAAATAGTATCTAAAAAATTAACATTTTCTAACAAACAGGTTTCAAGTCACATTGTAGAAAAAGTATTTTTAGATAAATTAAAAAATGCAAGTGAAACACAAGAAAGAAAACATAGTGAGGGTTTTGAATTTAAGTTAAATCCTGATGGATCCATAATTCAAAAAACAAAAACTCAAGAAAATAAATTGGTTTATGATGTTGTCAAGATGCAATATATAATTTCTAAGAAAAAATAAAATAGAAAAATCGAGCTGTTTAGCTCGATTTTTTAATATAGAAATACATTTATTTTTACTAAGCTTTTAGTATTTTAAAATACTACATTTATAGAATTTAAATTGCTATAACTTAAAATAAAAGTTTATTGGTTTATTATAATTTCAAACATTTTGTCCCAATTTTTACCTGTTACAAAGAATGTTTTAGTTTTTGGGTTGTATGCAATTCCGTTTAAAACATCTGTATCTGGAAGTTTTGTGATTTTCTTTTCCAAATTTGACATGTCTAACATTCCTTCAACTGCACCATTTTTAGGGTTTATTACCACAATAGCTTTCTTTAGATAAATATTACTGTAGATTTTTCCATTTACCCATTCCAATTCATTTACTTCTTTTATCTTATTACTTTCTGAATAAACATTTATATTATCAGTAGTTTTTTGAGTTTTAGGATCCATTTTCCAAATTTTTTCAGAGCTATCATTGAAATAGATATTTGTTCCATCATTAGTCATTCCCCATCCTTCAGGTTTATCAAAAACAAAAGTTTTTTCTAATTTCCACGTTTTTGCATCATAAATATATCCGATGTGTTCTTTATAAGTAAGTTGGTAAATTTTATCATTAATAAATGTAATGCCTTCTCCAAAATATTTGTCTTCTAATTTTAGACTTTTAAGAATTTTACCTGTTTTATAATCTGTTTTCAATAATCTTGATTTTCCATATTGCCCAACACTTTCATACAAGGTGTCTTTATAAAATTCTAAACCTTCAGTGTACGAATTAATGTCATGCGGATAAGTGTTTACAATTGTATAAGTAAGCACTTTTGGAGCAATATCTGAAATCAATTCCACTCGAGAAGAATCTACTTCGGTGGAACCTTCAAAATAAATACTAGCCTTTATATTTTGATATCCTAATTTTTGATCTTTAAGTGTAAAACTAAATTTACTATTTCCTTTAACTGAACCTATTTTTAAGTTATTTATGGAATAAACAATACTATCAATTTTTTTATTGCTGCTGTCTAAAACTTCTAAATTAATAGATTCTTTAGGAGTATATTGTGCTTTTAATACATTATCGTTTAAGCTGAAAAAACTCTCAGTATTTGTTTTGTCATTGCAACTTACTATTAACAATGTTGCTAATAAAATGAATGCTAATGGGTTATAGTTTTTCATTGTTAATGGGTTTATTTTATACTTACAAATGTATAATTTAAGATGTTAATTTATTGTAAAAATATAAAAATATTGTATATTTGCAACGGCAAGTCCTACACGACCAGCTCCTGCAAAATCCTCCAGGATGGGAACATAGCAAAGGTATGTGGTTGAGCGGTGCGATGTAGGTCGCTTGCCATTTTTAATAAATTTATCTTCCATTCTGGAAGATTTTTTTGTTTAAACTAAAAATGATTATTTTTTATAAAGGGCATTTTTACCACTTTTGCAGCGACTTTGTTATTTCGTATTTGGATGAATATTTCACTATCTATAGTTGAAAATTCTTTTTTAACATAACCCATTCCAATTCCTTTCCCTAAGCTTGGAGCCATAGTTCCAGAAGTAACAATCCCGATGTTATTACCATCATTATCTACAATTTCGTAATCGTGTCGCGGAATTCCTCTTTCTATTAATTCAAAACCTACTAGTTTTCTTGCAACTCCAACTTCTTTTTGTATTTTTAGATTTGCTGAATTAGTAAATTCTTTATCAAATTTAGTAATCCATCCTAATCCAGCCTCAATAGGAGAGGTGGTATCATTAATATCGTTTCCGTATAAACAGAATCCCATTTCTAATCGTAATGTATCACGAGCAGCTAACCCAATTGGCTTTATTCCCAATGACGAACCAGCTTCAAAAATTTTATTCCAAATAGTTATAGCATTTTCATTTTTAAAATAAATTTCAAATCCTCCAGAACCTGTATATCCTGTTGCAGAGATAATTACGTTTTCTATTCCAGCAAAATCCCCAATTTGAAATGAATAATAAGACATATTCGCTAAATCGATACTCGTTAATATTTGCATTGCCGCAGCAGCTTGAGGACCTTGAATAGCTAATAGAGAATATTCTTCGGATGCATTAGTCATTGAAACTCCTAAGTCATTTTGAGATGAAATCCAATTCCAATCTTTTTCAATGTTAGAAGCATTAACAACTAACATATAATCGTTATCTGCTATTTTATAAACAATTAAATCGTCTACAATTCCGCCATTATTGTTAGGTAAACAAGAATATTGCGCTTTTCCATCCACTAATTTAGAAGCGTCATTTGAAGTAACTTTTTGAATTAAAGCTAAAGCATTTTCGCCTTTTAGGAAGAATTCACCCATATGGGAAACATCAAAAACTCCAACAGAATTTCTAACAGTTTCGTGCTCTGCATTCACTCCTTCGTATTGAACTGGCATATTGTAACCTGCAAATGGAACCATTTTAGCTCCTAAATTTTCGTGTATGCGTGATAAAGCGGTATTTTTCATTATACTAAATTGTTTGTTTTTTCGAGTCGGTGAATTATTATTTTTTTCGAATGATTTCCTCTAGGACTGCCTTACTAGGATAATTTATTACTCTTAAGGTAATAGTATCTTTTTTAATAGTTTGCCCTTGGATGATATAAAGCTTCCCTTTTTGGTAAGAAATATTGCTTTTATCAAAATCTACGTCGCCATAGGTAAGTGTATTTTTTATATCGAGAGTATCAATCCAATCTTCCGATAATTTACGGGAAGCTTCGATGCTGTAATTAAATGGTTTATTTCTTAAATCATTTAATACCCGAGCATTTGGAAAATAGTTGCAACGGGTGTCTTTTCCAGATAAAACAGCGGCTACAAAAAAACATCCAATAACTAATCCTATTAAATAGTACGCAAAACGTTGGTAAAACTTCATTGTATTTTTATTTATGTAAATGTAAACTAAACGCTTTAATATTTTGAAAAGTTATTTATTAAAAAACGATTAAATTTATATCGCTAACATTCAAATTAAACCAATCTCCTATTGCTTTGTTAGTTAAAATTCCGTGGTACAAATACACGCCATGTTTCAAACCATTATTGCAACGAAGAGCACTTTCAATTCCACCATCTTCAGCGATTTGAAGTAAATAGGGAGTTATAATATTGCTAATAGAAAGCGATGCAGTTTTAGAATAGCGTGACGGAATGTTAGGAACACAATAATGAATAACATTATTTTTTATAAAAGTTGGTTTTTCATGGGTAGTAATTTCCGAAGTTTCAAAACAACCTCCTGTATCAATACTAACATCCACAATTACAGCACCTTTTTTCATATGTTCTACCATTGTTTCCGTAACAACGATAGGGCATCTTTCTTTACCACGCATAGCTCCAATTGCAACATCGCAACGACGTAAAGCTTTCAATAAGGCTTTGGGTTGCAAGGTAGAAGTAAAAATTCGTTCGTTTAAATTATTCTGTAATCGGCGCAATTTTGTAATTGAATTATCAAAAACCTTTACACTTGCTCCCAGACCGATAGCGGTTTTAGCAGCAAATTCGCCAACTGTTCCGGCACCAATAATTACAACTTCAGTGGGAGGGACACCGGTTATATTTCCGAATAATAATCCTTTTCCAAATTGTTGGTTGATCATCAGTTCGGCTGCAATTAATATGGATGCTGTGCCTGCAATTTCGCTTAATGATTTCACTGCAGGGTAGGAGCCGTCTTCATCTTTTATGTATTCAAATGCTAAGGCTGTGATTTTCTTTTGCGTAAGCGCTTCAAAATATTCTTTCTTTCTTGTTTTTAATTGAATTGCCGAAATGATAATGGCATTCGATTGCATCATTTCAATTTCAGCTAGAGTTGGAGGCTCTACTTTCAACAAAATTGGACAAGTAAAAACCTTTTTAGTATCTTGGGTAATTTCGGCACCTGCATCGCTGTATTCCTTGTCAGTATAACTCGAACTTTCTCCAGCGCTTGCTTCCATTAAAATGCGATGTCCATGTGCTGTAAGTGATTGCACAGCGTCAGGTGTCAAGCAAATGCGTCGTTCTTGGTAACTTGTTTCTTTTGGGATACCTATAAATAACTCACTTTTATGACGAGCAATTTCTAGTTTTTCTTCTTGAGGAAGTAATTGTTGTTTTGTAAATGGTGTTAGCGCCATAGTTTCCAATAAATTATGGCACAAGTTACAAAAATATTTTTACACTAATACCAAGCTTCTTTTTCCGTCAGGTAGTAGTTCGATGGTAATGGTAGAGTGCTCTTTTGGAATTAAATTAGGAATGTTTTCTGGCCATTCTATAAAACACCAATTTCCAGAATATAGGTATTCATCGATACCCATGTCCATAGCTTCCATTTCGTTTTTTAAACGGTAAACATCAAAATGATAAATATATTGATTATTAGCAATTTGATATTCATTAACTAAAGAAAAGGTTGGACTACTTGTAGCGTCTGTAACGCCAAGTTTTTTGGCTAATGATTTTATTAAAGTAGTCTTTCCAACGCCCATAGAACCATTAAAAAGTAGAATCTTTTTAGGATTTTCTACTAGTATTTTATCTGCAACTGCATCGATTTCCGCTAAGGAAAAAATAATATTCATTGTAATAAATTGGTTAATTTTGTTATGGCAAATATAAATAATAAGCCACAGATTACAAAGATTCCAAAGATTCTAATAGAGAAATCAAATTAATCTTAACAATCTTTTGCAAAATTCTTTACCTCGGATTAAAAACTAAAAAGGGCACAATAACTTCTTCTAAGGATATACCTCCGTGTTGGTAGGTGTTCTTATAGTAACTTACATAATGATTGTAGTTATTTACATACGCCAAGAAATAATCATTTTTCCCAAAAATATACGAACTACTCATGTTTATTGTTGGCAAACCAATTTTCTTAGGATCTTTTACTGCATAAACTTCCTTGTCTTCATAGGTTAAACTTCGTCCGGTTTTGTATCGCAGATTCAAACTTGTGTTTTTATCTCCAATTACTTTCGAAGGATTTTTCACATTTATAGTCCCATGATCGGTAGTAATTATCAATTTGAATCCAAGTTTTTGTGCTTGTTGAATAATATCCAATAAAGGCGAGTTTTTAAACCAGCTTAAAGTTAACGATCGATATGCTTTGTCATCGGAAGCCAATTCTTTAACCACATCCATTTCGGTTTTAGCATGTGATAACATATCCACAAAATTATAAACCACCGTTACTAGATTATTATCTTTTAGTGTTCTAAAATTATCTGCTAATTTTTTACCCGCTGTAAGATTGGTTATTTTGAAATAATCTTGTTTAAGATTTAATCCCAATCGTTTTAAATGCGCCGAAAGAAATTCTGCTTCGTATAAGTTTTTCCCTCCCTCATCCACATCATTTTTCCAATATTGCGGAAATTGTTTTTCCATTTCAAGAGGAGTTAAACCTGAGAAAATTGCATTTCGGGCATACTGTGTAGCTGTTGGTAAAATTGCATAATAAGGCACTTCTTTTTCTAATTTGTAATAATTATTTAGGGTACTTTCCATTACTTTCCATTGGTCGTAACGCAAATTATCAATAACTACAAATAGAACAGGTTTCTCTTTTTTTACTAATTCAGGAACTACTAATTCTCTAAAAAGTGTATGCGATTGTATTGGTTTATCTGCTTTTGGAACAAACCAATCTTCGTAATTACGCTCAATAAATTTACCAAATTGCGAATTTGCTTCTTGTTTTTGCGATTCTAAAATGGCAATTAAATTAGTATCTTCTATATTTTCTAATTCTAATTCCCAGAAAATCAATTTTTTATATAATTCAATCCAATCTTGATACGAATTCACCATAGAAAGTTCCATTGCAATTTTCCGGAATTCCTTTTGATAATCTAGAGTAGTTTTCTCAGAAATTAATCTCGAATGGTCTAGATTCTTTTTTAAACTCAATAAAATCTGATTCGGATTTACCGGCTTGATAAGATAATCTGCAATTTTAGAGCCAATTGCTTCCTCCATTATATATTCTTCTTCACTTTTGGTAATCATGATTACCGGAGTAGAGGATTTCTTTTCTTTAATCTCCGCTAAGGTTTCTAAGCCGCTCATTCCTGGCATATTTTCGTCTAGAAAAACAATATCAAAATTATTATCAGCAAAAATATCAATTGCATCTCTACCATTATTACAGGTAGTGACTTCGTAATTTTTCATTTCTAAAAAAAGAATGTGTGGCTTTAATAAATCAATTTCATCATCCACCCAAAGTATTTTGATTTTATCCATAATATCTATTATTGTTGTGCAATTTACTTTAAATAGAACGATGGTAATGCTAAAATTATTGTAAAATATCTTACAAATAAAAATTATTTCCTTTCGAGATTAAAAATCAGTAGATTTGAAAAGTCTTAAAACTTATTTGATTTAAAATTATTTATATGAAAATTATTCAAAAAATTGCCGCAATATCATTTGTCACCTTGAATTTGATAAGTTGTGCTAAAAAAGAATCTCCCTTTGTAGATCCCTTAATTACCAATAGAGATACTACTATTAGCCCATCCGAAGATTTCTTTCATTATGCTAATGGCGGATGGTTCAAGCAACATCCAATTCCATCTTCGGAGAGAAGTAATGGGATTTTCCGAATGATTCAGGATACTATTAATAACCAAATTAAATCCATCTGCGAAACATCTGCCAAAGAAACTTCTGCAGAAAAAGGAAGCAACAAACAAAAGATAGGTGATTTTTATGCCTCTGCTATGGATTCTGTTTCGATAGATAAAGCCGGAATTACACCTCTAAAATCTGAATTTGCAACTATTGATGCTATCTCCGATGTACCAAGTTTACTAAAAACTATTGGCCATTTACATACTATAGGATCTGGCGCTGCGTTCACTTTTTATGTCTCTCAAGACGACAAAATAAGTTCTAAAAACGCCTTACAATTTATGCAAGGTGGATTAGGACTTGGCCAACGCGATTATTATTTTAATACCGATGCCGAAACCGTAAACATTCGTGCTGAATATGTAAAACACATTCAAGCCATGATGCAATTGTTGGGTGTAAGTCCTGCCGAAGCTACCCAAAATGCGACTTCTGTAATGAAATTAGAAACAGATTTAGCGAAAGCTTCTCGAAAATTAGAAGCACTTCGCGACCCAGTAAAAAACTACAATAAAATGAGTGTTGCACAATTTAAAACGCTCACACCAAATATTGATTGGAGCATTACATTAAAAGATTTAGGAATTGCCAAAGCCGATTCGGTTATTGTTGGGCAACCCGAATTCTATAAAGCGCTTAACGGCTTCATTAAAAGTTACCCAATTGCCGATTGGAAAACGTACCTAAAATGGGATTTAGTAAATACCTACGCATCTTATTTGAATAAGGAAATTGAAAATCAAAATTTCAAATTTTACTCTACTGTTATGAGTGGTGTAAAAAAGCAAAAACCAAGATGGAAAAGATCTGTTGAACAAACTGATGGATCGCTTGGCGAGTTGATAGGGCAGGTGTATGTGAAAGATTATTTACCTGCAGGTTCTAAAGAAAAATTGTTAGAAATAGGAAACAACATTCGGGATGTTTATGCCGAACACATTAAAAAACTAGATTGGATGAGTGCTGAAACTAAAGTTAAAGCACTAAATAAATTGAGCAAAATTGTAATGAAAGTGGGCTATCCCGACAAATGGAAAGACATGAGCAGTGTTGTGATTGACAGAAAATCCTATTGCAAAAACGTAATGGCAACTAATCTTTGGCAGTACCAATACATGACTAACAAATACGGAAAACCTGTTGATAGAACCGAATGGAGCATGTATCCACAAACCTACAATGCCTATTACAACCCAAGCAATAACGAAATTTGCGTTCCGGCATGTAATATTTTAGTGCCAGGATTTGAAGGCAGAATGCCTGATGATGCAATCCTTTACGGAATTATTGGCGGCTCTACTTTTGGGCATGAAATCACCCACGGATTTGACGATCAAGGAAGCCAATACGACGAAAAAGGAAACCTAAACAATTGGTGGACTGCAGAAGATTTGAAGAAATTTCAAACTAAAACCGGACTTATCGTTTCTCAATTCAACAACTACAAAGTTGGGGATAAAAATATTAATGGTTCTGCAACACAGGGAGAAAACATTGCCGATTTGGGTGGTGTAGTAATGGGGTATGAGGCCTTCAAGAAAACAAAACAATATACTAGTAAAGAAGTAATTAGCAAACTCAATCCTGACCAACGCTATTTCTTGGCTTACGGATATGCTTGGATGGTAAACACCAATAAAGAAGCCCTTTCGCAACAAATCATGAGCGATGTTCATGCACCAGCGCAGTACCGAATTAATGGACCATTAAGCAACATCCCTGAATTTTATAAAGCATTTAACATAAAACCAGGTAGCCCAATGTACCAACCCGATTCTTTGCGAGTGGTGATTTGGTAACACATTCATAATTTTAAAAAAAGGGTTGACAATAAAGTCAGCCCTTTTTTTTAGGAGCGAAACTATAGGCATTTTAGTAAAGATACTTCCTGCCATCCGTTGCAATTTGGCATTGCTGGGTTCGAAGGAATCTCTAACAACTATTTACCTAAGCAATTCCAGGATTTCCACTTCTGTCAGGGCTAGGTAGGTTATGAATTTTGTGAAAATAAAATTTCCAGAGAAACAATAATTAAATAATAGCGGTCTCTTTTTATACAATTAAAAATAATGTATATATTTGATAAATAAAGCGATACAAATTAGCGCATATATAACCAAATTAGGGTAGTATACGATACTTTATAGCGCATATCTACTAGTTATGGGCAAGTTAAACAGACATAGCGGTTCAAGGCAGGCTGACCACCTAAAGTGACAGACAAAAATGTGGAGTCAAGTAAACCACTTAAAAAAAACGGGGCGGATTCTGAAAAGCCTTATGAGTAAGGATAAAATTAAATAAAAATAAAATGAAAAAGTTTCTTTTAATAGTTTTAGTTTTTATATCGCTGGGCATAAAGGAAGTTCAAGCCCAAGAGACATCAGATTACAAGGTTAGTGTATTTTACGAATATGGTTTGTATTACTGTACACTCGTAAATAATTCAAATATTACTATCTTATGTTATGCAAATAAAAACGAGTACCACAAAAGCGGAAAACCTATATACATTTTACAGGGTGCTATTGGAACTCCAGATAAACGAAATATTAGTTTAGGTGAAGGCGACCCAAATGCAGGTGTTGTAAATTTCAAAGTCATTTATTCTGACCCGACAAAAAAAGATTTCATACCTCTACCTGGGACTATTTGGTACAAATTAAATAAAGGCGGCAAAGATCAACTAGAAATGGAAGCAGGCGAGGCGACATTGGACATATTAATCGCGAAATAAAACCAGCCCATAATAGCACATTGGCAATAGGCGGGGTTTCGTCTCCGCTTGACAGTTTTGTGGTAACCGAAAGTTCAGTTCTCCGAACTAACTTTTGTGCTAAAAAGCCCGCCCATCGCCAATCTGCAAACCGTTGTTTGCCATTTAAGCTGACTAAATAAACTTAAATTAAAAATTATAAAATTAAATTTATGAGAACAATCAAAATCACAATGTGCCTGACGTTTATTTCACTTTTTTTTGCTTGTCAAAATTCGACTAAAGAACAACAACTTGCAGAAAAAGAGAAAGAGCTATTACAAAGGGAAAACGAATTACTAAAAAAAGAATTGGGTAAAACAGACAGTATTTCTGATAAAACTGAAATAGAAACTAGCGCTTTTTTTGTAGACCAATCAGTTGTAAAAAAATCATTTTTGGAATATTTACCGAATATTTCAGGTGGTCGAAAGCTTAGTAATAGTGTTATAAAATTAGGCGACTTGAATGGAGACGGCTTGATTGAGGGTGTTGTTGACTATGGCTTGGAACCAACTTGGGAAGATAATGGAGGAGGTGGAAATGCTATTAGTGAAATTCCTGGAATTATCGTTTTTGTTAATTCAGGAAAAGCTTTGACCATACAAGACCACTCAGAAGAATTTGGAGGGAATTTCGGTTCAAGAAATGAACTAAAAAAAATTAGTAACGGAGTTATCTTTCTTGAAGGGCTTGAATATGCTGATGATGATGCAAGGTGTTGTCCAACACTCAAAACAACGACAAAATTGGTTTTAAGAAACAACAAAATAACAGAACTGAAATAGAATAAACGGTATACAACAGCGTGTAAGCAATATTGTCTTGCCGCAGGCGTAACCCCCAGCTGGTGCGAGCAGAATTAACCCTCATCGCTAGTGCGAGCTTCTAGCTCGTACCCGCAAAGCAAATAAAACAAACTACAAAAAAGTTGTAGTTTAATGTGTTTTGCAAGAAGCTATGGTAATAACAAACAGATTATTATAAATAGATATTAATTGATTATGTTAGTGGGTACGAGCTAGAAGCTCGCACGAGCGGGGGTAACAAATTTATGATATTACTAAAAGGGTTGACAATTTTTTGTTAACCCTTTTTTTTGCAGCGAAACTACAGGTATTTTAGTAAATATACTTCCTGCCATTCGTTGCAATCTGGCATTGCTGGAATCGAAGGAATCCAATAACAAGAATTGGATTCGCAAAACCAGGATTTCCACTTTTGTCAGGGCTAGAGAGGTTATGTATTTTGTGAAATTAGAATTTCAAAAGATTACCTATTAAAATAATAATGTATCATTTTTTCATATATTAAGATAATGTATATATTTGTTGAATAAAGCGATACAAAGTAGCGCATATAGAACCAAATTAGGATAGTATACGATACTTTGTAGCGTATATATAAGTTATAAGCAAAAAAACAAAAATCATGAAACAAAAAATTATCATCTTACTGACAATTTATCTTTTATTTAATTCGGCTTTATCAGCACAGAACATTGAAAAGATGAATAAATCTGAACTTAGAGAGCACATTGTTAATTTGACAACTAAAATAGACTCTTTAAAAAACGTAAATATCAATTTACAAGAGTCTATTAGTAACCTATCTACAAATTCATCTTTATTAGAACAGAAAAACAAAACGAATGAGGTTGAAATTTCAAGAATAAATGAGCTAATTCTAAAAAATGAAAATGAAAGAAAGCGAATAATCTCAGAAAATGAAATTACAATATCAAAACTCAATGAAACAATATTAACTCTTAATGACTCTATTTCAAGTGTTCAGTCTGCTTCCAATGTTGTTTCGACTTCATCAACATTTAACAGTAATGATTTTTTAAATAAATACTATTTTGATCAAATTCCCTTGCCTAATAATTCTTTCAGCCTTGTGTTAAGCAAATTAGTATATGGGGATAAAAGAAGTAACAACAACTATAGTTATAATGATGACAATTATCAAGGAGCAGTTGAAACACTACCCGAGATACTTGAGGCGAATGCATTTACCTATTGGGGCGTTAAACCTAATGTTATGATAACAGATGGCACTAATTTTAACAACTATGTTATTTCTAAAAATAGTGACTACTTTAATTCTAAATTACCTAAAATAGAAGTTCTAAAAAATAAACTATTTACAATTAAATATAATGACGGAAGTGAAGAATCCTTTTTGTTTAATGTAAAGCAAACTAAATCTGAAGATAGTAACAATCAAAGAAAAATACTTCAAATTGAATTGGCAAATGAGGAAGTAAAAGCGGACGGTTCTAATAATACAGCCAAAGATATAGTTTGGAGATTTTTTGCAATAGAAAACGAATGTTATTTGGCTTTAACGTTGGGCCAATTAAATCGTTTAAATCTAAAATTAATTTCTGTTGATAAGGGATTAGAAGCATACTCGCAAAACAGACAAGAAATTGAGTTTACAAATTATTTCAAAAGTAATTATAAAAATATAACTACTGGAGAAGGAATATATTTATCTCGAAATAAAGATTTGTTTATGGAAAGTAGTAAATATATAAATCCGCAGGAAATAATTTATCTTTTCAAATTGAAATGATTTTATTTGGTACATAATTCTACTTATAACAACACCTTAGCGTCAGTTTTTTTGAAGAAAAAAACCGAATGCCAAGCTGCAAACTGTTAACATATAGTTTAAAAGAACCAATCGTAACCAAATACAAACCAATAAATTAACTAAATTATAAAATGAAAAAGAATATTTTAGTATCATTAATAGTTAGCTTAACGTACTTTGCTGGAAATTCACAAACTGCAAGTGTTGAAAAATCAACTTATGGAATTCAAACTGGTCTTCTTGGAATTTGGGTTCATAACGAAATGAAAATTACAAATCAAACTGCATTAAGAACAGAACTTGGAATGAATGCTGGAATCTTTGGTGGAGATTTTTATCCGAAAACTGGTTTTTTAATGACTCCAGTAATTATTGCTGAACCAAGATGGTATTATAATTTGGAAAAAAGACAATCAAAATCAAAAAATATTTCTGGAAATAGTGGAAATTTTGTTTCACTTAAAACAAGTTACCATCCTAATTGGTTTGTAATTTCTAATTATGATAATTTAAAAACATTCAATTTAATAACTATTGTTCCAACTTGGGGAATAAAAAGAAATATTGGAAAGCATTTCACTTACGAAACCGCAATTGGAATTGGATATGGACATCAGTTTCGTGAAGGATATGGAGATTTAGAAGGTGTAGCTGTAAATTTACATTTAAGAGCAGGTTATAGATTCTAAAAAAACCTGATAGCTTGGATTTTTAATCTGTGCCCACTTGGAAATCAAGCTAATGTGGTACTATATCAAAAGTATTTAAATTGATTAATAAATTTAAATACTTTTAAAAATTTTTAATAATCTAACTATTAATTAATAAAATTTATATGATTAAAATTATCAATTACTTTAATACGTCTATGTATAAAATAAGTTTTATACTATTTTTTTGTATCACTTCATCCTTAATGGCTTCTTGCATTAATGGAAATGCAAAAAATTCGAAATTTGTAAACACAAAAAAACAGTTAAAAGATTCGGTTAAACCAGCAAAAATTATTGATAATGGAAAATTTAAAGATTTAAAATTAGTCAAAATTTTACAAAGTAAATCGATGGATTCAAAAGAATCAAATTCCGTTTATGAGCCAGCAATTAATTCGCCAAAATCAATTAATTTTTCTAAAGATGGGAGTAAATTTTACGTAAATTCATTAGAGGGTTACACTACAATTGTTTTCGATTCAAAGTCATTAAAAAAAATAAAAGAAATTAGGCACGAATTTAATTCCAAAAATAATTACTTATTTAAAGAAAATGAAAATTCTGTTTTTGATTATAAGTTCAAACAAACTAAATCGGAATATAATTTTTTTCTTGGTAAGCCAGTTGAAAGTTGTCTTTCGCATAACGGCAAATACTTGTGGGTAACCTATTACAGACGTGATTGGGATCCAAATGCAGAATCCCCTTCTGCAGTTGCAATTATTGATACTGAAAATGACAATATTGTTCGCGTAATGCCTTCCGGTCCTTTACCAAAGATGATAGCCTGCTCTGGTGATAATAACTATATTTCTGTTACCCATTGGGGAGATAACACGATTGGGTTAATTGATATTTCAAGTTCTAATCCAATGGATTTTAAATATGTTTCTCATATTGTAGTTGATAATCAACTGAGTATGAATTTTTCAGAAAATGTTGATCGCGATAATAATTGTGGTAATTGTCTTCGTGGAACTGTTTTTACTCCTGACAACCAGAAATTATTAATTGCAAAAATGGGAGGAAATGGTATAGCAGTTATAGATGTTACGTCAAAAAAATATATAGGTACCATTACAGGTTCGTATTTAAATTTACGCCACCTAGTTATTAATCAAGGTTACTTGGTTTTAAGTTCAAATAAATTTGGAATCGTTCAAAGAGCTAAATTAGAGGATATTTTTAAACAAAATTTTAATGAAGAAAATCAAATTGTGTTTAATAATTGGGAAACTGTAAATGTTGGTTTGGGCGCTAGGACTATTGATGTTACCGAGGACGGAAAATATATTTTTGCTTGCGTTAATAATGCTTGCAAAGTAGCAGTAATAGATGCATTAACTATGAAAAAAATTGCAGAAGTGGATGCTGCTCCGTTTCCTGTAGGCATGGCATTATCACCTGATGGAAAACAATTAATAACTACTTCTCAAGGTAAGTCTTCAAGTCCAGGATATGGAAACACAGTAATGGTTTTTGAAGTTTTATATGATAAAAATTAAGAGTGACAAATCTCTAATAACTTGAATAGTTTCATTATTCTTCTAGCAATGAATTGATCTTCCTGGCTTAAATATGTTTGTTTTTTTATAATATAGATTAAACAGATTGTAGGATCATCTCTATTTTAAAACAGTATTTTATTTAAATTGCTAGATGAAAAGTAAATTCTCTATTTTTATATAAAAGTAAAATTTACAATTGTGTACAAAAAAAGCGATTTTCATTGAAAATCGCTTTTTTACTTAAAATATTTTAATTTTACTAAAAACTATACTTTAACCGTCCACCCAAAAGTATCTTCAGCTAATTTGTATTGAATGTTAGTTAGTTTTTCTTTTAATTGAATAGCGAATGAGTTTTCAATTTTTGGTAAAGCATATTCTACATCTTGATAAGAAAATGCACTTATCGGACTAACAACTGCGGCAGTACCAGCACCAAAGACTTCTTTTAAACTTCCGTCTTTTGCTGCATTTATCAATTCCTCAACAAGTACAGAACGTATTTGAACGTCCAATCCTTCTCGTTTTGCTATATCAATTAAACTCTTACGAGTCACTCCATCAAGAATTCGTTCACTAGTTGGAGCAGTTAATAAAGTATCGTTAATTCTAAAGAAAACATTCATAGTGCCAGCTTCTTCCAATTTAGTATGTGTAGCATCGTCAGTCCAAATAATTTGTTGAAAGCCCTTTTCGTTTGCTAATTTAGTTGGATAAAATTGTGCTGAATAATTTCCTGCAGCTTTTGCAGCGCCAATTCCTCCATTTGCAGCTCTACTGTAATGTTCCGCAATAATTACTTTCACTTCCCCTGAATAATATGATTTTGCAGGAGAAAGAATAATCATAAATCTATATTGTGTGGATGGTTGAGCAATAACCCCGGGGCCAATGGCAATCATAAAAGGTCTAATATATAGAGTATTTCCCAAACCAAATTTAACCCAATCACGATCAATATCTAAAATGGTTTTCAATCCATCCATGAAAATAGGTTCTGTTACTTCTGGCATTGCCATACGTACAGCTGACTTATTAAATCTTTGAAAATTCTCCTCTGGACGAAACATCCAAACATCATTATTGGCGTCTTTGTAAGCTTTCATACCTTCAAAAATTGCTTGTCCATAATGAAAAACTTTTGCAGAAGGGTCTATAAGAAAAGGCTCGTAGGGTTTAATAATAGGTTTTTGCCACGCGCCATCTTTAAAATCACAAATTAACATGTGATCGGTAAAAACATTTCCAAAAGTTAGATTTTCAAAATCAATGTTTTCGATTTTAGAGGAATTAACTTTATTTATATCTATATCAAGAGAGGTATTCAAGCTCATTAGGTAGTTTTTGTTATAAGAAAATATATTTAAAATATTGAAATTCAATTATTTAAAAGTATTTTAGTAATTAATTATTTTTTAAATAATAATAATTTCCAAAAATAATAAAAAAAATGAATAATTAATTTAAAAATCATAAAATAATTACTTAAAATTATTGAATCTCCATAAATAGCATAAAAAAAATATGCAATTTTTAATAATGTTAAAAAAAATAGTGATTATTAGGTATTTGTTTTTATAATCTGATTATTTTTGTGGATTAATTGAATATTCCTAAAAAATGAGAAAAATTGTTTATGTATTAGTTGCACTTATTTTGGTTATAAGTTGTAACAAAAAGGCAGAAGTGAAAATGAATACAACTTCATCAACCTACATTAAATTTGGTGATACTATTTCACCGGATAGCGCAATAACTAAAGAGGCATTACTTTCAAAATATTTATCATTAAAAACTGCAGATACTCTTAAAGTGAAAGTTAAATCTAAAATTGTAGATGTTTGTCAGAAAAAAGGTTGTTGGATGAATTTAGACCTTGGTTCAGGAAAAACTGCTCTAGTTCGATTTAAAGATTATGGATTTTTTATACCAAAAAATGCTTCAAATAGCGAAGCAATTGTTCATGGGAAAGCTTTTGTGGAAGTTACTTCAATAAATGATTTAAAAGAATATGCTAAAGATGCAGGAAAATCTAAAGATGCTATTGATAGCATAGTAGCTCCTGAAACTAATTATGCTTTTTTGGCAGATGGTGTTTTAATAAAAAAGTAAATGAAAAAAATACTAATACTATTATTGGTAATTTGTCTTTTTTCTTGTAAAAAGATTGAAGAAAAAACTACTAAAACCAAAAGTTCTTGTACTAAAGAAAAGAAGTTTGAAGTATATCAATTGTCGGAAATGGCATCTTTAATGGAACAAATGTATGCCTATAATTTACAAATTAAAGATAGAATAGTTAAAGGCGATAGTATTGGTAAATATCCAGAATTTTTCAATAAAATATTCACTGCTAAATTTACAGATGCAACCGATAAAGATCCTTTTTTTGATGAAAAAGCAAGAGCTTTTATTACTGCACAAAAATTGATTTATTCCGATTCTAAAAATGTGAAACAACATTTTAATGAAGGAGTAACTTCTTGTATTTCCTGCCATGAAGGAAAATGTGGAGGACCAATTCCAAAAATTAAAAAATTATTCATAAAATAAATTTTGAAGCGAGAAATAATTAAAACCCAAGATGGTTCTACCACTATCCATTTGCCGGAGTGTGAGGAAAGTTACCATTCTAAACATGGAGCAATTCAAGAAGCATATCACGTTTTTATAAAGTCTGGATTGGATTTATTTCTAAATAAACCCGTATCTATTTTAGAGATAGGTTTCGGAACTGGATTAAATGCTTTTATTACTTATTTGGAATCTAAAAAAACGCAGCAGAAAATTGATTATGTTGGCGTTGAAGCATACCCAGTTCTTGTAGAAGAAGCACTTCAAATGAATTATGTTTTAGAATTAAAAGCATCTGAAAATAAGGAAGTTTATACAGAAATACACCAATCTACTTGGGAGAATAAACACCAATTAGATAGTGATTTTAATTTAACAAAAAGGGAACAGTTTTTTCAGAACATTACAGATGTTGATGAATTTGATTTAATTTATTTTGATGCTTTTGGTTTTCGAGTGCAACCAGAACTTTGGTCTTTAGAGATTTTTCAAAAAATGTATACTGCTTTAAAAAAAGGAGGTGTATTGGTAACTTATGCTTGCCGTTCTTCCATAAAAAATGCAATGTTAGAAAGTGGTTTTACAATTGAAAAATTACCTGGAGCACCCGGAAAAAGAGAAATGCTGCGTGCAACTAAAAATTAATTATTTTGTTGCCTTAGGGCTAATAATTTGAACATTTTGAAAAACAATCGCACCTTTAATTACTCCGGCAATTGTTGATCTGAGTGCGTCAATAATATGAATTTTTAACTCGTTTTTAGGATAAATCAAGCTTACTTCTCTTGCTGGTTTTGGCTCAACAAAATGTCTTAATTTGGTTTGGTCTTTTTCTTTTAAATCTAATGTGTGTAAATAGGGAAGCAAAGTAGTTCCAAGTCCTTCATCTGCTAGTTTAATTAGCGTTTCAAAACTCCCGCTTTTAATTTTGAAGTTATTGTTTTCTAAATTTTTATCATTTTTACAAAGGTTTAAAATGCTATCTCTAAAGCAATGGCCGTCTTGTAAAAGTAGTATTTCATCTAAATTCAAATCGCTAATTTCAATTTCCTTCTTACTAAATACGCCGTGATTTTCTGGAATGTAAGCTACAAAAGGTTCAAAATACAATACTATTTCTTTTATTTTTTCTTCATTTAATGGAGTAGCAGCAATAGCAGCATCTAAATGACCGTTTTTTAATTTAACAATAATATCTTCCGTATGTAATTCTTCAATTATCAATTTAACTTTCGGATATTTTTTGATAAAATTATTTAAAAACATTGGCAATAAAGTCGGCATAATTGTAGGTATTATTCCTAAACGAAATTCACCTCCAATAAACCCTTTTTGTTGGTGAACAATGTCTTGAATTCTATCAGCTTCATTAACAATATTTTTAGCTTGATTGACAATCTTTTGACCGATTTCGGTCATTTGAATTGGCTTTTTTGTTCTGTCAAATATTTGAATTCCGAGTTCTTCTTCTACTTTTTGTATCTGCATACTCAAAGTAGGTTGTGTAACAAAACATTTTTCGGCCGCTAAAGTAAAGTTCTTATATTCTGCTACTGCTAGAACATATTGAAGTTGCGTAATTGTCATTGGTATAATAATATATTATACAAATATAAAAACTATCAATTAAACTTATAGTGTTGAGATTGTATTTTTTTTCAATTTTTTAATATTTGAATTTAATGTTAATTTGTTAAAGTTTCCATAATATTTTTTATTATGTAAATCGTAAATCTATTTTTGTGTTATGAAAATAATAACAAGATTTTTATTAATCTTTTTCATATCTTTTCTTGCCACACCTACGATTATTGCGGTGGTTAAGAAAAGTACCGATATTTCTATATTTTATAGTTTTAATGAAGAAGAACTTCACAAAGACTTTAAAGAAATTAAAGCTGATTTGAGTAATAAATATGATTTTTCATATGTTAATTATTCAATAATTACTTCCTCTAAAATAATTTCAGAAAATTTATCTAGACATGATAATGTTTCTGAAGAAATATTTTCTCCTCCGCCAGAAATAGTTTAATAAATCTTGCAATCGTTTCAAATAAATTGAAGCGTATTTTATTTATTAAATTAATTTTAGGTATGACAAAAAAAATCAATCTTTTTGCAAACCTTAAATCAGATTTTGCTTCTGGTTTAGTGGTTTTTTTAGTGGCATTGCCATTATGTCTCGGTATTGCATTAGCAAGTGGGGCACCTTTATTTTCAGGTATTATTTCAGGTATTATTGGCGGAATTGTTGTGGGTTATTTAAGCAAATCCCATATAAGTGTTTCTGGTCCAGCAGCCGGTTTAACAGCAATTGTATTAACTGCAATAACCGATTTAGGCTCTTTTAACGCTTTTCTTCTAGCAGTTTTAATTGCTGGATTAATTCAATTGGCATTGGGTTTTATCAAAGCTGGAAGTATATCTAATTTTTTTCCGACTAACGTTATTGAAGGAATGTTGGCTGGTATTGGAGTAATTATTATTCTGAAACAAATACCTCACGCTTTTGGTTACGATCCCGATTTTGAAGGAGATTTATCTTTTTTACAATTTGATGGTCAAAATACTTTTACAGAGTTGTTTTCAATAATAAATCACGTCCAATTAGGTTCTATTATTATCGCTTTAGTTTCAATAAGTATTTTAATTTTGTGGAATAAAATTGAATTTTTGAAGAAAATAAAACTAGTTCCACCAGCATTAGTAGCTGTAATAGTTAGTATTTTATTGAATGAATTCTTCATTCAATCTGGAAGTAGTTTAGCCATAATCAAAGAACATTTAGTTAGTTTACCAGTTCCAACAACTTTAGAAGAATTTAAAAATATAATTGTAACACCTGATTTTAGTGCAATTTCAAATTCTAAAGTATGGATTGTAGCCATAACAATAGCTATTGTAGCATCTATAGAAACATTGTTATGTATAGAAGCTGCAGATAGAATGGATTTACAAAAAAGATATACGGACACTAACGTTGAATTAAAAGCTCAAGGAATTGGAAATGTAATTAGTTCTTTGTTAGGTGGATTACCTATGACCTCTGTTGTAGTTCGAACTACTGCAAATAATACTGCTGGCGCAAAATCAAAAATGTCTGCAATTATCCACGGAGTGCTACTATTGGTTAGTGTAATTGCAATTCCAAGTATATTAAATAAAATACCGTTAGCCACATTGGCAGCTGTTTTATTATTAGTTGGATATAAATTAGCAAATCCAAAAACTATTAAACACTTTTGGGAAAAAGGAAAATATCAATTCATTCCTTTTATAGCAACATTTGGGGCAGTTGTTTTTACTGACTTGTTGAAAGGTGTAGCTTTAGGTATGATTATTAGCTTTATTTTTGTGTTAAAAGGAAATATGAAAAGGGCTTATAATTTTAGGAAAGAAGAATATCATGATGGCGATGTGATTCATATTGATTTATCTCAGGAAGTTTCTTTTCTGAATAAAGCAGCGATTAAATCAACATTGGCAGCAGTTCCTGAAAATTCTAGATTAGTAATTAACGCTTCTGATACAGTTTATATTTCCCATGATGTTTTGGATTTAATTAAAGAATTTAAAAAAATCCGAGCTAAAGAAGAAAATATTAATGTAAAATTGGTAGGTTTCAAAAAATCTTATGATTTAGTAAATACTGGTGAAGAAGAGAAGCACGTTTTCATTGAGTCTAAAAAATAATATTGATTTAAATGAGAATAATCCTTTTTATTTTACTTTCATTAGGCTTTAATGAATTTACGTATTCGCAAAAAACAGAAATCGGAAATTGGTTTGTCTATTTTGGTAATCAGAAGATAAACCAAAATTGGAATTGGCACAACGAAATTCAATATCGAAATTACGATTTTATAGGCGATATGAATCAATTATTGCTCCGAACAGGCGTTGGTTATAACCTGACGGAAAACAATAATAATCTTTTATTAGGATATGGATTTATTAATACTCAAAAATATATTCCAAATTCTGATCAAAAACAAGAATCTAACGAACATCGAATTTTTCAACAGTATATCAAAAAAATGAGTTTAGGTAGATTTTATTTTCTAAATAGATTTAGAGTGGAACAACGATTTTTAACTAATGATTTTCAGATTAGACTTCGGTATTTTTTGAATATAAATATTCCAATAAATAAAAAAACGCTTGATAAAAATGCTATTTATTTATCTACTTACAACGAAATATTTGTTAATACAGAAAATAATTTGTTTGATAGAAACAGGATTTATGCCGCTTTAGGTTTTGTAATTAATAAAAATTGCAAAGTTGAAGCTGGTATAATGTCACAAAGTTTATTACAATCCAATCGCAATCAATTTCAAATTGTGATTTTTAACAATCTCCCATTTAATAATTAAAAATATGAAAACATTAAACAAAGAATTACAAGCTTCAATTACACCAAGAAAAGCTTTAGAAATACTAAAAGAAGGAAATAATAGATTTGTAAATAATCTTAAAGCACACAGAAATTTACTTGAACAAGTAAATGACACTCGTGATGGACAATGGCCTTTTGCAACTATTTTAAGTTGTATTGATAGTAGAACATCAGCCGAGCTTATCTTTGATCAAGGATTAGGCGATATTTTTTCTGTGCGAATTGCTGGAAATATTGTTAATACAGATATTTTAGGAAGTATGGAATTTGCATGTAAAGTAGCTGGATCCAAACTGGTTGTGGTTTTAGGTCATAGCAAATGTGGCGCTGTAAAAGGTGCTTGTGATCATGTAGAAATGGGTAATCTTACCGAATTGTTATCTAAAATTCAACCTGCAGTTTATCAAGAAAAGCAAACAAAAGTAGATCGAAATGCAAGCAATTCAACTTTTGTTGAAAATGTTGCTGAAATTAACGTTAAACGAAGTGTTAAAAATATCATTCAACGAAGTTTTATTTTAGAAAAAATGATTGAAAACGGAGAAATAGGTATAATAGGAGCAATGCATAATATAGAAACTGGAGAAGTAACTTTCTATAATGACGTTGAATTTATTAAAGATGACCTTAACCCAAATTTTTCTCTTTCTGAATTAAGCTAGTAGATTTTTTATCCATTAACCATAATAATTAATTTTATTGTGGTTAATGGGTTTTATTATTAGAAATAAATAAAAAATTAACTTATATAGACTTATTCTATTTTGTTTAAGAACTATCTCCAAAACGAATTAGTTAGTACAAACTTTTATATTTGTTTGGAAAAGCTTCGTGCATAACTGCATAAACTTTTTCGAAAATATCTTCTACTGATGGTTTTGAAAAATAGTCTCCATCGGTACCATAAGCAGGGCGGTGGGATTGGGATGCTAATGTTTGTGGGGCGCTATCTAAATATTGGTACCCATTTTGATTTTCTATAATTTCCTGTAATATATACGCACTTGCTCCACCAGGAAGGTCTTCGTCAATTACCAAAAGACGGTTGGTTTTAGCAATACTTTTAACTATATCGTGATTTATATCAAATGGAAGTAGCGACTGAACATCAATAATTTCAGCATTAATTCCAAAATTTTCTAATTCTTTTGCTGCTTGTTCTACAAGTCTTAAAGTTGAACCATAGGAAACTAATGTAATGTCGCTACCTTCTTTAATTGTTTCTACAACACCAATAGCGGTTTTAAATTCACCTAAATTTGTTGGCATTTTTTCTTTTAAACGATAGCCATTTAAACATTCAATCACTAATGCAGGTTCGTCTTTTTCTAATAAAGTATTATAGAATCCAGCGGCTTTAGTCATATTTCTTGGAACTAAAACGTGAATTCCACGAATGGCATTTATTATCATTCCCATTGGAGAGCCCGAATGCCAGATGCCTTCTAAACGATGTCCACGAGTTCTGATAATTAATGGCGCTTTTTGACGACCATGTGTTCTGTATTGAAGCGTTGCCAAATCATCGCTCATGATTTGGATAGCATACAATAAATAATCTAAATATTGAATTTCAGCAATTGGACGTAATCCGCGCATTGCCATTCCAATTCCTTGACCAATTATAGTAGCTTCTCTAATTCCTACGTCGGCTACACGAAGTTCACCATATTTTTCTTGCATTCCTTCTAATCCCTGGTTTACATCTCCAATATTCCCAGTGTCTTCACCAAAAATTAAAGCTTCAGGGTATTTAGTGAAAATAGCATCAAAGTTATCCCTTAAAACTAAACGAGCATCAACCTCTTCTGCTAAAGCATCATAAGTTGGAGCAACATCAATAGATGTTAAGACATTTTTATCCGATTGCGAAAATAGATGTGAACTGAACTTTGGTTGAATTTTATCGGTATAATTAGTAATCCAATTGGATAAAAGTATTTTGTTAGTTGCTTCGTTAATTACTATTCGCAATACTTTACGCGCTGTAATTAAAACATCTTTTCTAATAGGTTCTTTTATAGAAACTAAATCGGAAATCATTTTTTCTATAAAAACTTTATTTTCACTAGAATCCGCAAGTGTTTTTAATATTGTTAAAAGCTCATTTTGATCCTCTTTCATTGGGTCAACAAATGCTTTCCAAGCAACTTTTTTGCCTTCCAAAACATCCTTTTTAGCTTGTACTTCAATTATTTCTAATTCTTCTGAAGTGGCCAAATTGTTTTCTATTAACCAAATACGCATTTGAACTAAACAATCAAAATTTGCTTCCCAAGCCAAGCGATCTGCATTTTTATAACGTTCATGACTCCCTGAAGTGGAATGTCCTTGAGGTTGTGTAAGCTCGATTATGTGAATAAGCACTGGCACATGTTCTTCTCTAGCGATTGCTGCAGCTTTTTCATAAGTGGAAACTAGAGTAGGGTAATCCCAACCTTTTACAGTTAGAATTTCATAACCGTTATTATTTTCATCCCGTTGAAAACCTTTTAAAATTTCAGAAATATTTTCTTTTGTAGTTTGGTGTTTTGCGTGAACAGAAATTCCGTATTCATCGTCCCAAACACTCATAATCATAGGGACTTGTAGTACTCCAGCTGCATTAATGGTTTCAAAGAATAAACCTTCTGATGTGGAAGCATTTCCTATAGTCCCCCAAGCAATTTCATTTCCGTTTACAGAGAAATTTGTTTGATTTATTCCAGTTACTTTTCGGTATATTTTAGATGCTTGTGCTAGTCCTAATAAACGTGGCATTTGTCCTGCAGTTGGAGAAATATCTGCACTTGAATTTTTCTGAGTAGTTAAATCCTTCCAATTTCCATTTTCGTCAAGCGAATGTGTTGCAAAGTGACCTCCCATTTGCCTTCCTGCGCTCATTGGGTCAAAATTAATATCTGTATGACCATACAATCCAGCAAAAAATTGCTCAATTGTTAGTTCACCAATAGCCATCATAAAAGTTTGGTCACGATAATATCCCGAACGGAAATCACCATTTTTAAATGCTTTTGCTAAAGCCAATTGCGGCACTTCTTTTCCGTCACCAAAAATCCCAAATTTAGCCTTGCCAGTAAGTACTTCACGTCTTCCTAACAAGCTACATTCTCTACTTATAGTGGCAATTTTATAATCGTTTAAAACTTCTGCTTTAAAATCTTCAAAAGTTATTTCGACTTTGGTTTGTATTTCGGTCATAATTGAAATGGGATTTCTTAATCTAACAAAAATAAAGAAAAAGAACTAATAATAATAATTCTTGACAAAAAAATAATTTAATTATTGCTAATTATTTAGAATTATTGAGCCTCAAAAATGTATTATATATTTAAAATATATTAAAATAATATTTTATTATTAGTTTGTTGGGGTAATTGTTAAATAATAGTAAAGAAGAAATAAAGATTAATGAAGTTAGTTTTTTAACAATTTATAAGTGCATTTGAAGAAAAAAGAAAAAAAATGATATGATTCTTTGTTAAAAATCCAAATCAAACAATCGTTTTAATTCTTCCAAATGTGGATTTATTTCATTTAGTCGGTTGTATTTATCTTGAGCAGTGAATGCTATTTTACTTTTAACGTTTTCATTCACTACAACATCAATACTTAATTCATGGTTGTGTAAATGACCTCTTAGATATCCAAGCAACTCATTTTTTTCTTTTTCAAAATCAATTTTAGAACCTTCATTTGGTAATTCATAAATGATTTTGAAGCCATCTAATTTAGGATCACTAATTCGCAATAGCGACGCCATAATCATTAGCCCTTTATCATTGAGTCGTTGTGCGTATTTAAACCAAAAATCAAGCATTTCTGTCTCAGTGAATGCTTCTGTTGGAAATTGTGTTACTTCCTTAATTATTCCTTTTTGTGATTCTAATAATTCCTTTTTTGCTCGAATACTAGACATTGATAGAGCTGAAATAGAAGCTGTTTCGGATTTAATACTTGAAGTTTCGGGCTGAAGATTTAAGGAATCAGGTATTGAATTATCCGAAATCGTAATTGTTTCAGTAACAGAATCAGGACTTTCAACTTTAACTTCGGAACTCGGTACTACATTTTCAGAAATTACGTTATCCTTTTTCTGATTAACTACTTCGGTAATTGAATAATCTTGACTTCTAAAATAAGTGGGTGGAATTATAAAATCAACTTTTTTTTTTCTCCATCAAAGTTGATAGAGCAAAGTTGCATAAGTGCTAGTTCTACTAACAAGCGTTGGTTTTGGGAAACCTTAAATTTTAAGTCACAATCATTGGCAATTTCAATTCCTTTTAAAAGAAAATCAGATTGGCATTTATGTGCTTGTTCTCCATATAATTTTTGAGCTTGTTCTCCGGCTTCCAACAAAGTTAGAGTTGCTGGATTTTTGCAAACTAATAAATCCCGGAAATGAGAAGCCAAGCCAGAAATAAAATGATGTCCATCAAAACCTTTTGCTAAAATTTCATTATAGGACAACAAGATTTGAGGTATATTGTTTTCTAATAGTAAGTCGGTTACTGTGATGTAAGTTTCATAATCTAAAACATTCAAATTTTCGGTAACTGCTTGACGTGTTAAGTTTGTTCCACAATAGGAAACAACTCTATCAAAAATAGACAAAGCATCGCGCATTGCACCATCCGCTTTTTGAGCAATTATATGCAAAGCGTCATCTTCACAAGTTATTCCTTGACTTGCAGCTACTTCTGCCAAATGTTCTTTAGCATCCTTGACTGTAATTCTCTTAAAGTCAAATATCTGACAACGGGATAATATTGTTGGAATGATTTTGTGTTTTTCGGTAGTAGCCAATATAAAAATGGCATGTTTAGGCGGCTCTTCTAATGTTTTTAGGAATGCATTAAAAGCTGCAGAGGACAGCATGTGTACCTCATCTATAATATAAACTTTGTATTGTCCAGTTTGAGGTGGTATTCTAACTTGGTCAATTAAACTTCTAATATCATCAACGGAGTTATTGGAAGCGGCATCTAATTCAAAAACATTAAACGCAAAATCCTCATTTGGATCGTCGTAACCCGATTGGTTAATTTTTCGAGCCAAAATTCTAGCGCAAGTTGTTTTTCCAACACCGCGAGGTCCTGTAAATAATAGGGCAGAGGCCAGGTGGTTGGTTTCTATAGCATTTAATAATGTATTTGTAATTGCTTGTTGCCCCACAACATCTTTGAATGTTTGCGGACGGTATTTACGAGCAGATACTACAAATTGTTCCATAGAAATTTATTGGATTACAAATATAGTCTTGAAATATCAAATATCAAATAGTATATTATAAATTGTTTACTCAATTATCATTTCTTTTAACTTTTCTCTGTAGGCTTCTAGAATTTTAATTTTATAAATTAAACCAAAGAATTTTCCGTTTTTAGTAACCGGAATAACTGTTTGGTTGGAAGTTTCAAACTTTTGCATGATAAACTCCATGCCGTCATCATGATGAATAATTACTTTTGACTGCGAAAGAATTTCACTTATCAAAGTGAATTTAATTCTATAGGTGTTAAAAATAATTGAGCGAATTTCTTCAAAGTCAACGATGCCTAATAGTTTATTTTTATCATCAATCACAGGAATTATTTGTTGGTTGGTTGTAGATAAATGTTCAACTAAATTTTCTAAGGATTTTTCAATTGAGGTAGTTTTTACTTCTGTATCTACAAGTTTTAAAAAGTCTATGCTTTGCAGAATATTCTTATCTTTATCACTAGTAAAAACTTCGCCACGATCTGCTAATGCTTTAACATCCATAGAATAATTGTCAAATTGCTTAGAAACAGCGTAACTTATTGAGGATACAATCATTAAAGGAACCATTAAGTCATAACCGCCAGTTATCTCTCCAATTAAGAAAATTGCAGTTAATGGTGCATGAAACAATCCGCTTAGGATTCCTGCCATACCTACAATAGTGAAATTGGCAATTGGTAATGTGTTAGAAATGCCCAATAAGTGAATGGCTTTTGCAACAAAAAAACCTAAATACGAACCTACAAAAAGGGAAGGAGCAAAGTTCCCTCCGTTACCTCCAGAACCTAAAGTTAAACCGGTTGCAAAGGATTTAAGTAATACAATTAATCCTACAAAGGTTAATAAAATCCAAGGTTTACTTTTGTAATTTTCTAATAAGGTATTATTTAAAATCGATTCCGGATGTCCGGTAGATAATGTTTTAATGCTTTCATAACCTTCTCCAAAAAGTGTTGGAAAAAAGAAAATCAATATAGCTAATAGAGTTGCTCCAAATAGCGCTTTTTTGTACGTGTTGTTTTTAAATCGGCTAAAAAAATGTTCTACTTTTCGGAAATTTCTAGCATGGTAAACAGAAACTAATCCTGCTAAAATTCCTAATAAAATATAATAAGGTGTATTGTGAAAATTAAAAGTAAGGTCTTGTTTGAAAGTTAAAAGTACGTCTGTGCTTAATACTATTTCTGTAACTAACGCGCCTGTAGCAGCAGATATTATAATAGGTATAAATGCTGAAATGCTAACATCTGTAAGTACCACTTCAATTGCAAAAAGTACTCCGGCAATAGGAGCGTTAAAGGCAGCACCAATTCCGGCTGCAACTCCGCAGGCCAAAAGTAAAATCCGGTCTTTCTGGGATAACTTATATTTTTGCGCAAAATTAGACCCGAAAGCAGCGCCTGTTATTGTAATTGGGCTTTCTAATCCTGCAGATCCCCCTAATCCAACAGTAAGTGAACTTGTAATTATTTGGGCATACATTTGCTTTTTTGGTAAAATCCCTCCTTTTTTTGCCACAGCAAATAATATTCGGGAGCTTCCTTTTTCAATAGAACCATCTAAAAATTTCTTAACTACAAAAACGGTTAACAAAATTCCTATTACAGGAAAAATACTATTTGCAAACGGTAACTTTAAATACTCGTTTGCATAATTTGCAAACTTAAAAACATTGTGAGCAAAAGTCTTTAAAATAATCACTGCTAAGGCACAGGATATGGCAACGGCAACACTGGATAGGTAAATGAAGTTTCTCTCGGATAGAATGGTTTTTGCTAAAAAAAATACCGCTTCTAACCGTCTAGCAATTCGTCGGAAAAATAATTGTATTGAAACAGATTTACGATTAGACATTTTGGAATACTTTCAAAAGATAACAAATATAAGCTATTTTATATTTCGCAAAGCCTCTCGCTTACTCAAAGGTTTTAATTTAGTTGAATTTACAAATTCCAAAACCCCATCAGGATTAAAGCGACTATAATCACGCAATGCCCAGCCAATGGCTTTTTGAATAAAGAATTCCTTTGAATCTTTGTGTTTTTCACATTCTGATTTAAGCAAATCAAAATTTGTCTTTTCTTTATAACTCAATTGAAAAATAATTGCAGATCGTTTCAGCCATAAGTTTTCAGAATTAGAAAAACGTTCTACTATAGTTAGTATTTCGTTAGGAAATTTATTCAAATAACCGCCTAATATATATTTTGCAATGGTGTCTACAGAGTCCCACCAGGAATTGGATGTTAATAATTTTTCAATAAGTTGGATATCCTCTAAAACATATTTTTTCTTTATTTCTTTAACTAATATATCAATTGCGCATTGGTGAAATTCACGTTCTTTTTTTTGAAATAATTCCCAACTAATACTTCTAAAATTATTTTGAACTTCATCTTGATGCTTATGATAATTATTTTTTAAAATAGCTCTTCGGATATCCGTTTTTATTCCTAAAAATAAAAAATTATTCTTCATGTAGTTCTGCATCGAAATCGCTATTTCTGGATTGGAATTCAAGCAAAGTTCGGTTTCTAAATTTTTAATAAATGTCATGCTAATTCTTGTAATTTTTGTTGGCAATGTAATTGCAATTCTTGAAAAAATAGCGTGAATTCTGTTTCTAATTCGGTGTAAAAAATCTTAACTTCTACAATTGCTTCCTGCATATTTACTCTATGTTTGGTTCGGTAATCCATTTGAAATAATATTATTTCTAACCCTTCTAAACTGGCGTATTTAACCAACCAATTTTGATCAATCATATAAGGTAAAAGGTTTTGTGTTTTAGGTGTTAGAATATCATAATTTTTCTGCATTAACGAATAAAATTTATTGCAATAAACTTCTAAATTTTCATTAAAATAAGAACTCCAATTTTTAGCTAAAAAATGATCGTAAACTATATCCATAATCACCCCAGCATAATGACCATATTTTTCATGTAATCGATGTTTGCTTTTTCTATAAATAGGATGCGCATCAGTGAAAGTATCAATATAACGGTGCAACAAAATCCCTTTCTGTAAGTCGCCCGAATATTCTAAATAGCGCTTACCATGAATACTGTCTGCCATAAAATTTCCAATTTTAATAAAATCGTTAGTGCCAGAAAGATAAATATGCGCTAAGAAATTCATTTATTTTTTTAAATTTTTGTTTTGTAAATATAGAATTTTTCCTTTTCAATAAATTGTAAGAATACCTATATTTGCAAATGTATTTTAAGGAGTGCTAAACTCCTTAAACTTATAACCTTTTAAACTAATAAAATGACTTTAATAAAATCAATATCTGGAATTCGTGGAACTATAGGTGGAAAAGTTGGAGATAATTTAACTCCAGTAGATGCTGTAAAATTTGCTTCTGCGTATGGAACTTTCTTAAAGCAAAATTCAAGTAACGAAAGGCTTAAAGTAGTGATTGGCCGTGATGCAAGAATTTCTGGACCTATGATTCATAACTTGGTCATAAACACACTATTAGGTTTAGGTATTGATATAATAGATCTAGGTCTTTCTACTACACCAACAGTTGAAATTGCTGTGCCGTTAGAGAATGCTGATGGAGGAATAATATTAACTGCTTCTCACAATCCAAAACAATGGAATGCTTTAAAATTATTGAATTCTAAAGGTGAATTTCTTAGCGGAAAAGAAGGCGAATTGATTTTGGAAATTGCCGAATCTGAAGCTTTTGATTTTGTAGATGTTGATTCTTTAGGTGAAATTACAATTAACGATGCCTACATGGATATTCATATTGATGAAGTTTTAAATTTACCTTTAGTAGATGCAGAAGCTGTAGCTAAAAGAAAATTTAAAGTTGTATTGGATGGTGTGAATTCTTCAGGGGGTATTATTATTCCGAAGTTATTAGAATTGATGGGAGTAGAGTGCGTAAAATTATACTGCGAACCTAACGGTCAATTTCCGCATAATCCAGAACCTCTTAAAGAACATTTAGGAGATATTTGCAAATTAGTTGTAGAAGAAAAGGCCGATTTTGGTATTGTAGTTGATCCAGATGTAGATCGTTTGGCTTTCATTTCTAACGATGGTGAAATGTTTGGCGAAGAATATACTTTAGTGGCTTGTGCCGATTATGTATTAAGTAAAACACCAGGAAATACAGTTTCTAATATGAGTTCTTCTCGTGCTTTGAAAGATATTACTAACAAGCATAATGGAAATTATAAAGCAAGTGCCGTTGGCGAAGTAAACGTAGTTGCCTTGATGAAAGAAACAAATGCTATTATTGGCGGTGAAGGAAACGGCGGAATTATATATCCAGAATCCCATTATGGCAGAGATAGTTTAGTTGGTGTGGCTTTATTCTTAACACATTTAGCAAGTTTAGATTGTACTGTTGCCGAATTGAGAGCAAGTTATCCTCAATATTATATGAGTAAAAATAAAATAGAATTAACTCCGCAAATAGATGTGGATGCTATTTTGGTTGCCATGACCGAAAAATATAAAAATGAGGACATTACAACTATTGATGGAGTGAAAATTGATTTTGCAACAGAATGGGTTCATTTAAGAAAATCCAATACAGAACCAATAATTCGTATCTATACAGAAGCTCCAACACAAGTTGAAGCAGATGTTTTAGCAATTAGAATTATTGAAGAAATAAAAAGTATTGCTAAAATTTAAAGAAAGAACTTAATTTACGAACTGCAAGATAACATAGAACAACCTATTTTATCTCTTGCCCAGTCGGGTCTTTTGGCATACCAATTACTAAATTCTAGTTGCTCTTCATAAGGGTTTTTTAGTAACTCTTGTAATTCTTTTAAGATGGAATAGTCTTCCATTTCTGCTGCATCTATAGCTAGTTGTGCCATGTAATTTCGTAAAACATATTTAGGATTAACTCTATTCATGTTAATTTTACGTTCCTTGTCCGATAGTTCTTCAAGTTGTAATCGGATCGTATATTTATCAAACCAATTATACCAAGATTTAAGAATTTCTCCTTCTATTTCCTCGGGTTTATAAAAGGCATTGTTAATTGTTGAAATACAAATTTCAGAAGAGCTATTTTTCTTTACCCAACTTATTTCTCTAAAAAAAATAGTCATATCCGTTTCAGAAAGTTGTAACACTTTTTCTAAACTAGCAATTAGTTTTTCATCTTCTGGAACCATTTTTTTTAATCCTAGCTTAGCCCGCATCATATCTAAATATTTGGAATGATACATTTGTTGAAAATCACCAAGAATCAATTCTAATGGTTGAGTCTCCTCTATTAATGGATATAAAGCATTTGCTAATTGGTATAAATTCCATTGCGCAACATTAGGTTGGTTTTCAAATCGATATCTTTTAAATTCTCTGTCTGTCGTGTTTGGAGTCCAATTGTAATTATAGTCTTCCAGCCATCCATAAGGACCATAGTCTATTGTTAATCCAAGAATGGACATATTATCGGTATTCATAACTCCGTGAACAAAGCCTACTCGTTGCCAATGAACTACCATTTCTAAAGTTTTGTTGGAAACGGATTTGAAAAAATCCAAATATTTTTCTTTTCCTGTAGAGGTAATCTCTGGAAAGTACTGTTTTATTGTGAAATTAGTAAGTTTTTTTAAAGTTTCTAAATCATTTTGAGAAGAAAATAATTCGAAATTTCCAAATCTGATAAACGAAGGAGATACCCTACAAACAACAGCACCCTTTTCATAATTAGGATTTCCATCGTACATAACATCTCTCAAAACTAGATCTCCCGAAAGGATTAAGGATAAAGATCGAGTAGTTGGTACCCCCAAATGAAACATAGCTTCACTACATAAATGCTCTCTTATTGAAGATCGCAAAACTGCTAAACCATCGGCTCTTCGCGAATAAGGTGTGCTTCCTGCTCCTTTTAGTTGCAAGGTAAAAATGTTATCTTTATGTTTTATTTCTGCCAGTATAATTGCTCTCCCATCGCCTAATTGACCTGCCCAATTTCCAAACTGGTGACCAGCATAATTCATTGCATAAGGTCTAGAATTGGGTATGATTTTTTTTCCAGAAAAATAATTTAAAAAATCTTCTCCTTCCATATCTTCTGGAGAAATCCCAATTAATTTAGCAACTTCTTTGGTAGCATGAATTAATTCGGGATTAGATGGAATTTTTGGAAATACATAAGAAAAACAAGCTTTCACTACCTGTCTTGTTTCATTTGTTTCAATAGTATCTGCTGGTAATTGGCTTGTAAATGTGTTTTCTAACTTTAATTGCATTGTATTATATAAGAATATCTAATTCAAATATACAAATTTACTTTCACAACATAAGTTTCAGAATGTTAATATATTCTTATCGTAGTATTTTAAATTTCGTTAAAATACTATATTTGAAATCTAAGAAAAACGGATAATGCATTTGAAAATCAAAAAGAATAAAAATATTTTAAACACTATTTTTCTAGTACATTTTTTTATTTTATTTCAAATAAGTTGTACATCGGTTGCAGATTATAATAAAAAATTAGACACGCCAATATCTAAAGAAAAATTACTGGCTGATATAAATTTTGTGCAACATAAACTTGAAAAATTGCATCCAAGTTTATATACTTATATTTCTAAAGAACAATTTAATACAAAGTTGGATAGCGTTCGATTAGCTATTGATAAACCATTAACTAGCAAAGAGTTTTTCTTTTTACTAAGTCCGTTAGTTGCATCAGTTCACCAAGGACATATGTTTTTATCACCTCCTTTTAAAAAAATCGAAGCCAAAGAACAAACCCGACTCACTAAATTGGGAATCGGGCCTTTATCTCAATTTGATTTGGAATGGATTAATTATAAATTGTATGTATTAAAGAATAAGTCAAGTATAAAAGCAATTGTTGCTGGTGCAGAAGTAATCAGTATTAACCAGGTTCCTCCTCAAAATATTTATAATAAATACCGAAATACGTATTCTTCCGATGGCTATAATACTACTTATTTATCCCGTGGGTTTTCTAAAAGATTTTCAACTTACTTTACTAATGAAATGGGAGTTAATGATAGTTTGGCCTATGTTTTTAAACAAAACGATTCGCTAATAAGATGTGTAATACATCGTCAAATTTTAGAAAAAAAACTTAAAGTAAAAACTGCTTTTTCTGCTTCACCTAAGCTAAAACCTATTAAAGAGAATAAAAAGAAACAGCGAATTTATGGTTACGATCCTATATCTAAATCCTACAGCAAAAACTTAAGTTTTGTTTTAAAAGATAGTAGTATTGCTATTTTGAAGGTGAAAGATTTCTCTAAAGGAAATTTCAGAAAGGGTTACAAAGAGATTTTTTCAACATTAAAACAAAAAGAGATTAAAACCTTAATTCTCGATTTAAGGAACAATCCAGGAGGAAGGGTAGCAGAAGCGGTAGAATTATACTCCTATTTGACTGATAAGGATTTTGTAATGTTGCAAAGTGCTATTGTAACTTCCAAAACCAGCCTTTGGAAACTAGGTTTATTTGATAAAATTCCAAAAATTATATATCCTTTTGCAGCTGCTTTTTATCCTTTTTATATGGGGTTTTCCACATTGCGAACTGAGAAAAATAATGAAAAAGTTTTTTCTTATTCTTTAGTAGGATCAAAAAAAAGGAAGTGTAATCCCAATCATTTTTCTGGCAAGGTTTATATTATTATTAATGGTGGTAGTTTTTCGGCTTCCTGTTTGCTAGCTTCTAGTTTAAAGTCTAATAAAAATATAACTTTTGTTGGCGAAGAAACAGGTGGGGGATTTAATTCCACTGTAGCCGGATTACTACCAATACTTAAGCTTCCAAATTCTAAATTACCCTTGCGAATCGGTTTAATGGATATAAAAACTACTAACCAATCCGAAGTTATTGGTCACGGAATTTATCCTGACAAAGAAATTATCCCAACCCTTTCCGATAAGTTAGAAAATAAAGATCCTGAAATGGATTGGATAATTAAAGATAACAATTTAAAAAATAATCTTTAATATTCTTATATTTGAACTCAAATAATAAGTAATGAATACTGTCGAAACCACTTCTGAATTAGAAATCTATTTTCAACAATTTAGAAATAATATTATAGGAATTGATCAAGAATTTGAAACCCCATTCGGAAAGAAGAAAATTATCTATACCGATTGGACAGCGAGTGGTCGTTTGTACCGCCCGATTGAAGAAAAATTGATCAACCAGTTCGGTCCTTTTGTTGCCAATACGCATACTGAAACTACAGTTTCTGGAACAGCTATGACTATGGCATACCATGAAGCGAAACATATTATTAAAAAACACATTAACGCAACTGATGATGATATTTTAATTAATACTGGCACCGGAATGACTGGTGTTATTAATAAATTCCAACGTATTTTAGGTCTGAAAATTCCTGAAAATCTAAAAGAATACACTAATATCCCTAAAGAATTAAAACCTATTGTTTTTATTTCCCATATGGAACACCATTCCAATCAAACCTCTTGGCTTGAAACTATGGCGGATGTAGTTGTAATTCCTGCGGATAAAAATGGGCTCTTTTCATTAGAAAATTTATTGATTTTATTAGAAAAATATAAAGATCGAAGTTTTAAAATTGCTTCAATTACTTCGTGCTCTAACGTAACCGGAATTAAAACTCCCTACCATGAAGTAGCCAAATTAATGCACCAAAACAATGGCGTTTGCTTTGTAGATTTTGCTTGTTCCGGACCCTATGTACCAATTAATATGCACCCTAAAGATTCTGAAAGTTATTTGGATGCTATTTTCTTTTCGCCTCATAAATTTCTTGGTGGTCCTGGTACTTCGGGTGTTTTAGTTTTTAATAAAAATTTATACAAAAACAATGTTCCCGATTGCCCTGGCGGCGGAACCGTTAGTTGGACTAATCCTTGGGGAGATCATAAATACATTGAAAATATCGAAGATAGGGAAGATGGTGGAACTCCGGGTTTTCTTCAAGTTATTAAAACTGCTTTGGCAATACAGCTGAAAGAAAAAATGGGGATTGACAATATTCTAAATCGTGAACACGAGTTAGTAGAATACGTTTTTGAAGCTTTAGGTACAAATCCAAATCTCGTTATATTAGCTCAAGAGCACCAAGATAGATTGGGGGTTATTTCATTTTATATAAAAGACCTACACTTTAATTTAGGGGTTAAAATATTGAATGACAAATTCGGGATTCAAACTCGTGGAGGTTGCAGTTGTGCAGGAACTTATGGTCATCATTTACTTCATGTTGACCAAGAAACTTCCAACGATTTAGTTTGCCAAATTATCTCTGGAGATTTGATAAAAAAACCGGGTTGGATTCGAATGTCATTTCATCCTACTACAACAAATGAGGAGATTGAATTTGTTTGTCAAAGTATTAGTGAATTAGCTAATAATCATAAAGAGTTGCAAAACGACTATCTTTATAATAGTAAAACAAACGAATTTACTCATGTAAACGCTGTAAATTCTGAAAAAGAAATGGTAGCCAATTGGTTTTCAGAAGAGTAAACTATAACAACTTTTGATTTCTCAAATAATCCTTAGCATACCGCCCTTCATTGAACAATAAATCCAAAATACTAAGGTTGTTTATAAAACCGTGTTTATCACCAAAAACTTGGGTGTAAGGTTCTAATTTTGTAGTGTCTTTTTTGCCGTTAATTAAATTTCGATAATCGGTTTTGTCGTTTACCTCATGAAAATATTCTGTTGTTTTTTCGGGAATAAAATCCATCCCAAGACATTTGGAAACAAGTTCCATTGTTTGCATATTCAAATCTATTAAAAAAGCATGTTTTTTTGTAAAAATCGGACGTAAATCATCCTCAAAATATTCAAAAAAAGGAGAAGTTCTATAGGCTGCTTCCAGCGATTTGAAATGTTGTTTTTGCCAATCGAATGCGGTTTCCAATTTTACATCCTGAATCTTTTGGTGTGCATTATCCGAATTTTTTATAGGAATATTCAATAACTGTATGCCATTTGGACTATAAATGTACATTCGGTTGCGGTTTGTCTGCTTCTGAAAATTATCTTCCATTTCCAAAGTCACTGTGTCGGCATTTGCTATTGCAACATAGTGACTTATAGAAGGAAAATAACTTGGGTGAATAATAATATTGTTCATATAAAATGGTTTAAAGTTGTTTGAAGAGAAGCTTCAATACTTTTAAACTCTTTAATGGATTATTCTTTTTTATCTGCTTTACGTTTTTTCCAAAAATATTCTCCTACAAAATAAATTGCTAGCAAGAATAAGAAATATTTGAAGTACGATTCAGGTTGTCCTTCGCCACTAACGGTAGTAAATAGCCTATTCCATCTAATTTTATTCATTATTCCCGCTCCATTTGAATCCCAACTCATCCAAATAAAAATTGGTTTCCCTACAATGTGATCTTCTGGCACATATCCCCAAAAACGGCTGTCTTCCGAGTTGTGCCGGTTGTCTCCCATCATCCAATAATAGTTTTGTTGGAAAGTGTATGATTTTGTTTTATCACCGTTAATATAAATATCGGAACCTTTTATCTCTAATTTGTTTTTTTCATATTCGGTAATAATTCGGCTATAAAATGGTAAAGTTTCTAAATTTAATGCCACCGTTTTTCCTTCTTGTGGAATATAAATTGGTCCAAAATTATCCACATTCCAGTTTTCTGTATGTGGAAAAATCGATTTATCTATTTCTTTATGGATAATTCTAGTAACCGATTTAATTCCAGGCACATTTTTAAAACGTTCTACACTTGCTTCAGGCAAAGCACTAAAATAGATGGTGTCTTTGGTATTGTTGATTCCATATCTATCTGTAATATCTAATTCTTTAAACAACGATTCAAATTCAATAGTAGCATTTGGATCAATTGCCATTTTATATGAAAACTGAGGTTTTGCTCTTTCAGGAAAAATAAGTTGTTTGCCATTAACAAAAACAATTCCGTCTTTAATTGCCAGAGAATCCCCAGCAATACCAACACATCGTTTTACATAATTCGATTTTTTGTCTACTGGTTTGTCTGCTTTTCTGCCGGAAGTATCAAAGAATTTCTCAACAGTATCTACTGGCCAGTTGAAAACTACAATATCATTGTTTTTTATTTTTTCAATACCTGGAAATCTAAAGTACGGTAACTGTGGCCATTTAAGATAGGACTTAGTATGAATTAATGGTAACGTATCGTGAACCATTGGAGCTGCAACTGTTGTCATAGGTACTCGTGCGCCATAATTCATTTTACTTACAAAAAGAAAATCTCCAATTAACAATGATTTTTCTAACGAGGCAGTAGGAATTGTAAACGGTTGGATGAAATAGGTATGGACAAAAGTTGCGACTATTATTGCAAATAAAAGAGAGCTTACGGTATCAGCAGTTTTGCTTTTTGAAGAGGTGTCTTTATCCGTAGAATAAATTACTTCTTGTGTGTAACTTACATAATAAATATAAAATCCGAAAGTTACGATTCCTAGAAAAGTATCTAAAGAAGAACGTCTTCCAAAACTTCTTAAAGTTTCTACCCAAATAACAGGAAACATGATCAAATTAATGATTGGTATAAACAATAAGAAAGTCCACCAGGTTGGGCGGTTAATGATTTTCATTAAAACAATTGAATTGTAAATTGGAATTCCAGCTTCCCAGGATTTTCTTCCTGCTTTTTCGTATAATTTCCAAGTTCCTAAATAATGAATTATTTGAACTCCAAGAAAAAAGATAAACCATAGGTAAATGTTCATAGTTTTTTAGTTTAATTGATTAAGGTTTAAAGTTGTTTTTTATAACTTTAAATATTGTTTTTATTTTGATTTATTTCTAATACATCCCGCATAGTGAAAACACCTTTTTTACCAACTAACCATTCGGCAGCAATTATAGAGCCTAAAGCAAATCCGTCACGACTATGCGCAATATGTTTTATTTCAATTGTATCTTCTTCGGAAGTATAAAAAACACTATGAGTTCCAGGTACTTTTTCAGTACGTTGTGCATCAATATAAATTTCATGTTCATTATCATTTTTATCCAAACTCCAATTTTTATATTCTGAATTTTCAATAATACCATTTGCTATTGAAATTGCTGTTCCGCTTGGAGAATCTAATTTTTGAATATGGTGGATTTCTTGTATTGAAGCAGAATATGAATCTAATTTTGACATCATTTTTGCTAAATAACTATTTAATTCAAAAAATAAATTTACACCTAAACTAAAGTTAGAACTATAAATAAATGATCCATTTTTGATTTCACAAAGAGCAACCATTTTTGGATAATCCTTTATCCAGCCAGTTGTTCCAGAAACTATAGGAATGCCAGAATTTAAACACTCCGAAATATTAGCAACAGCTGAATTAGGAACACTAAAATCTATAGCAACATCTGCATTTTCCAATCCAGAATAAGAATCAGAACTAGATTTTTGCAGGACAATTTCATGTCCACGGTTTAAAGCAATTTTCTCAATTACTTTTCCCATTTTTCCGTATCCTAGTAGTGCTATTTTCATTTAATGTTAGTTAATATACTAGTTTATTTGTTACAAATATTAAGAAAAATTTATAATTTCCATGTTATACAAATTCCTAAATCTTCTTTCGTAGTAAATTCGTTTCTATATAAATTAGGTTTGAAGGTAAGATTATCGTTTACATTAAATTGCATTAAATGAGCATCTACATTAGCATCAACAATATTTAAAACATAAAATAATCCTGTGAGTAAAAGAGATAAATCTCTGTTTTTTTGATAGAACTTTTGCGCTGCGATTAATCTTGAATTATCTAGATACGCGTAATCATCATCGTTAAAACCCTCTAATCTTCGCTTGTATGCGTCTCTGTAAGAATTGTATTTTTTGTTATTACTTAGATAAAAATAAATGGTTGTGCCTAACGCTCCATAAACTAAAGGCACTTTCCAATATTTTTTATTGTAAACTTGGCCAAGACCGGGAAGTACTGCTGAATAAAAAGCAGCTTTAGCAGGAGCAAGCATGTTAATTTTATTCTCTTTAATCGTATCGGTAACACGTAAAGCTTCAGCCAATTCAGTTTGAGCGAAAAGAGCAGAGTTTCCTAAAAGGAATATAAAAAGTAGTATATGAAATGACCGAACCACTAACCGTTGATTAGTTTTATTATTCGATTAAAATCTTCTTCAGAGTGGAATGGAATTGCTATTTTTCCTTTGCCATTTCCTGCAACTTTAATTTCTACTTTAGCACCAAAATAATTGGTAAAAGCTTTCTTTTGGGTATCTCCAATAGCAAATGAAGCATTTAATTTTGTTTTCGCTGCAGCAGGTTTTAAAGCATCTTGGTGTTTTTTAACCAATGCCTCAGTATCTCGAACGGAAAGATTTTGACTTACAATTTTTTGGTAAATATCCGTTTGAATGTCTTGATCTTCAATGGTTATCATTGCACGTCCGTGCCCCATACTAATAAATCCATCTCTAATACCAGTTTGAATAATAGGATCTAATTTTAAAAGACGTAAATAATTGGTAATTGTAGAACGTTTTTTTCCAACACGTTCGCTCATTTGCTCTTGAGTAAGTTGAATTTCCTCAATTAAACGTTGGTAGGAAAGTGCAATTTCTATTGGGTCTAAATCGTGCCGTTGAATGTTTTCAACTAACGCCATTACTAATGATTCATTGTCATTCGCTATACGAATATAAGCTGGAATTGCAGTAAGTCCAACTAATTTTGAAGCCCGCAAACGACGCTCTCCTGAAATCAATTGGTATTTATTAAAGTCTAATTTTCTTATAGTAATTGGCTGAATTACACCAAGTTCTTTAATAGAAGATGCTAATTCTTTTAGAGATTCCTCATTAAAATTAGTTCTAGGTTGAAACGGATTTATTTCAATTGTGTCAATATCCACTTCAAGAATATTCCCTACAACTTTATCTGCGTTTTTATCGTCTACCGATTTAATATCGTTATCTGGATCTTTTAACAGTGCAGATAAGCCGCGACCTAAGGCTTGTTTTTTAATTGCTTTTGCCATAAATTAAATGCTATTTTTTTTGATAACTTCTTCTGCTAAACTTAAGTAATTGCTAGCTCCTTTACTAGTTGCATCAAAGGCTATTATGCTTTCTCCAAAACTTGGAGCTTCACTCAATTTTACGTTTCGTTGTATGATAGTTTTAAAAACCATATCGTTAAAATGTTTCTGAACCTCTTCTACAACTTGATTTGAAAGGCGTAAACGAGAATCGTACATAGTTAATAGTAGTCCTTCAATATCTAAATCAGGATTATGAATTTTTTGAACACTCTTTATAGTATTCAATAATTTACCTAATCCTTCTAAAGCAAAATATTCACATTGAATAGGAATAATTACACTATCTGCAGCTGTTAACGCATTTAATGTTAGTAATCCTAATGATGGCGCACAATCAATTAAGATATAATCGTAATGGTTTTTAATGCTTTCAAGCGCTTGCTTAAGCATGTATTCTCTATTTTCTTTGTCAACCAATTCAATTTCAATAGCAACAAGATCAATATGTGCTGGAATTACATCTACATTTGGAGAAGTTGACCTAATTATGGCTTCTTCAGGGGTATTGCTGTGTTCCAAAATTTGATAGGTTCCAATCTCTACAGCGTCTACATCAATACCCAAACCAGAACTAGCATTTGCTTGTGGATCGGCATCAATTAATAATACTTTTTTTTCTAAAACACCTAGTGATGCAGCTAAATTAACTGAAGTAGTTGTTTTTCCTACACCACCTTTTTGGTTGGCTATTGCAATGATTTTACCCATTTATATTTTTCAAATTTTGAGTCGTAAAAATACAATTTATTATGGTTTATAAAAGTCTTATTTGTTAACAATAATTTAAAGTTTTAAGTTTGAATCCATAATCCTTGATCAATAATCATTTGAAAAAATTATTTATTCCCTTTATTTTTTATCATAACCTCCAGCATATCCCACATTTCTTGAGGGATTTTTTCTAAAACATTGAATTGACCAGCGCCTTGCAACCATTCGCCTCCATCAATCGTTATAACTTCCCCATTTATATAAGATGAAAAATCAGAAACTAAATAAGCTGCAAGATTTGCTAACTCTTGGTGATTTCCAACTCTTTTTAAAGGTACTTTTTTAGCCATGTCAAATTTTTCAGCCAAATCTCCAGGAAGTAACCTATCCCATGCACCTTTAGTAGGAAATGGACCTGGTGCAATAGCATTCATTCGGATGCCATATTTCGCCCATTCAACCGCTAAACTTCTTGTCATTGCAAGTACTCCAGCTTTTGCAGTTGCACTCGGAACTACATATCCAGAGCCTGTCCAGGCATAGGTAGTAACAATATTTAATACATTACAATTAGTTTGTTTTTGAGCAATCCAATGTTTTCCAAAAGCTAAAGTACAATTTTTCGAACCTTTTAATACTATATCTATTATAGTGTCAAAAGCATTTGCCGAAAGGCGCTCGGTAGGAGAAATAAAATTTCCGGCAGCATTATTTAATAAAATATCTACTTTCCCAAAAACCTTAAGTACTTCTGCAAGCATTGTTTCAACTTGTTCGTAATGCCGAACGTCGCATTGCAGGGGTAAACATTTACCGCTAGATGAAGTTTCTAGTTCGGTTGCAGTTGCTTTAAGTTTTTCAATATCTCTAGAAGTAATAGCAACATTAGCACCTAATTCTAAAAAATATTTAGTCATGGCTTTACCCAAACCACTTCCACCGCCGGTTACTACAATTACTTTCCCTTTAAGGGCATCATCGCGAAGCATTTTTGCTGAAAAATCCATAATTAATATAATTTGTTTTTCAAATATAATAAAAAAAGCACCATTTTATTGCTGGTGCTTTTACTTTTTTGAGTTAAATTTATAAATAAAATTACTTAAGTTAATCTTTTAAAAATACTTCCAAAATACTAATTGCAGCTTCACTAATTTTAGTTCCAGGACCAAAAACAGCAACGGCACCTGCATCAAAAAGGAATTGGTAGTCTTGCGATGGGATAACACCACCAACAATAACCATAATATCTTCGCGACCGTATTTTTTTAGTTCTTCAATAACTTGAGGGACTAATGTTTTGTGACCAGCTGCAAGTGAGGAAACACCTAATATATGCACATCGTTTTCAACGGCTTGTTTAGCTGCTTCGGCGGGAGTTTGAAACAAAGGACCTATATCTACATCAAAACCTACATCAGCATAACCTGTCGCTACCACTTTGGCACCTCGGTCGTGACCATCTTGCCCCATTTTGGCAATCATAATTCGTGGACGACGTCCTTCTTTTTTTGCGAAGGCATCGGCTAACTGCTTTGCTTTTTCAAAGCTTTCATCGTTTTTTATTTCTTTACTATACACGCCACTAAAGGATCTAATTTGTGCTTTATATCTTCCGAAAACCTCTTCCAGTGCATCGCTAATTTCACCTAATGTTGCTCTGTTCCTTGCTGCTTCAACCGCTAAAGTTAATAAATTTTCGTTGGAATTTTTAGCAGCATCAGTTAATTTTGTCAAACACTCTTTTACTTTAGCAGTATCTCGGCTGGCTTTTATTTGTTGTAAACGTTCTATTTGTTGCTTGCGCACCATGTCGTTATCTACATCCAAAATCTGAAGAGGATCTTCTTTTTCTAGACGGTATTTATTGATTCCAACAATAATATCTTGACTACTATCTATTCGTGCTTGCTTTCTGGCAGCGGCTTCTTCAATACGTAATTTTGGAATTCCAGATTCTATGGCTTTGGTCATACCACCCAACTCTTCTACTTCCTCAATTAATGCCCAAGCTTTGTCTGCAATTTCTTTTGTTAACGTTTCCACATAGTAACTTCCTGCCCAAGGGTCAACGGTTTTACAAATTTTTGTTTCTTCTTGCAAAAATATTTGGGTATTTCTAGCAATTCGTGCCGAGAAATCGGTTGGTAGTGCAATAGCTTCGTCTAATGCGTTGGTGTGCAACGATTGCGTTCCACCAAATGCTGCAGCAGCTGCTTCAATGGTAGTTCGTGCAACATTATTAAATGGATCCTGCTCGGTTAAACTCCAACCTGAGGTTTGACAGTGGGTTCGTAAAGCCAGAGATTTTTCATCTTTTGGATCGAATTGTTTTAGCAACTTTGCCCACAACATTCTACCAGCTCGCATCTTGGCTATTTCCATAAAATGGTTCATTCCAATTGCCCAGAAGAAAGATAGGCGAGGAGCAAATTCGTCAATTTTCATTCCCGTTGATAAACCAGTTCGAATGTATTCTAAGCCGTCAGCAAGTGTGTAAGCCAATTCAATATCGGCGGTGGCTCCGGCCTCTTGCATATGGTAGCCTGAAATAGAAATGGAGTTGAATTTTGGCATATTCTTACTAGAATATTCAAATATATCTGCAATGATTTTCATGGAAGGAGTAGGAGGATAAATATAGGTATTTCTTACCATGAACTCCTTTAAAATATCGTTTTGGATAGTTCCCGAAAGTAATTCTGGAGCAACACCTTGTTCTTCCGCTGCTACAATATAGAATGCCATAATGGGTAAAACAGCACCGTTCATAGTCATGGAAACCGACATTTGATCCAACGGAATTTGGTCGAATAATATTTTCATATCCTCCACCGAATCTATAGCAACCCCTGCTTTTCCAACATCCCCAAAAACACGTTCGTGATCGGAATCATAACCTCTATGCGTGGCTAAATCAAAGGCAACGGAAAGTCCTTTTTGTCCTGCAGCAAGATTTCTTCTATAGAAGGCATTGCTTTCTTGGGCTGTTGAAAATCCTGCATATTGACGAATCGTCCATGGGCGACGAACGTACATAGTTGTGTAGGGACCTCTTAAATAAGGAGAAAATCCTGCGCCAAAACCTAAGTGTTCTAAATCTTTAACATCCTCTTTGGAATAGATGGATTTTAGTTCAATGTTTTCAGCAGTTCGGAAAGTTTCTATATTGGACACTTCGTTCTTCGTAATTTGTACTTCTAACTTTATATGTTGTATGTCTTTTCTCATGTTTATTTTTCTTGAGATAAACGTTCTTGTTCTAATTTCACTGCCAATCTTTTTTCAATGATTGGAGTGATTAAAGTTTTACGAGGATTTTGTTTTAAGAAAGGATATAACTCCAAATCATTTTTCATGCGGTCGTTTTTGTTAGGGTATTTATTGGTTCCTAATAACACTTCCTTTCCGCTATCCATTAAATCTTGTTCTTTTTTTGCGCTTTCTCCAATTTTTCTTTGAATAGTTCCTTCAATTAATTGTGTTATGAATCCGCCATTTGCTTCAATTTCTTTAAATAAAGTAAGGGCTTTTTCTGTTAATTGTTCCGTTAGGGATTCTATATAATAAGTACCGTCTGCAGGATTGTTTACTTTATCAAAGAAACTTTCATGCTTTAAAATCAATAATTGGTTTCTGGCAATTCGGTCTCCAAATTCATTGTCTTTGTGGTACAAAGCATCATAAGGTAAATTTGCTACTGCATTTGCTCCACCGAGAATTGCACTCATACATTCGGTGGTTGTGCGTAACATATTTATGTTGTAATCGTATATAGTTTTGTTTCTTTTGGTTGGAGTAGCTATTATCACACAATCTAGATTGTGGTCGTATTCTTTAGCTAAGGTTGCAAATAAAGTTCGTAAAGCACGAAGTTTAGCAATTTCAAAAAAGTAGTTAGTTCCAACGGAAATTTCTATTGTAATTGGTTGCGATATAGAAGTTAGTCTATTAAAATATTCATTTACATGAGCAAGAGTATAGGCCAATTGTTGTACCATTGTTGCTCCTGCATTTTGGTATGTGCTGGCGTTTACAGTTACCACTCCTTCCAAAGCAGTGGAATTGGTTGAAATACTATTTAATTTTTCAAAATCTTTATCAAGGGATTCAAACCAATTGCCGTCTTTGGTTAGTTGCCCTATCGGGTCTAAAAGAATAGTGCAATTTATCTTATTTTTTTTGGCATAATTTTGAATTATAGTTGCAAAATCAACCGAGATAAATGGCAAATGAAAGTAATAAGCTACTTTTTCTGTAGGAAGATTCTGCATCAAATCTTCAATAGAAATAGAATCTTTTTCTATAGTAAAGCGAATGCTTTCGGCACCGCGGTTAAGCGTATCTATAGCTCTTAGGTTGGATAATTTAACATCGTGAACAAAGATGTTTTGTACAATAGAAAAGGGATTGTTGGGAGTGATAGATTGGAATTTTGTTTCCAAATCATCTTTATGATAAAAGGGTTTTACTTTTATACCTTCCGGACTTTCCCAAACAAGAGTGTTATTATAATCTTCTCCTTTAAGTTCGTACTGAATTTGTTGTTTCCATTGCTTGGAACTTATGTTTTCAAATTCTGAAAAAAGTGGGTTATTTGTGTTCAAAATTATTATGCTTTTAGTACTTCAAATTTAGAACAAAAAAATGTTTTTTAAAGATTAAGTTTGATTTTTTCTAATTTCGATGCAGATCTTTAAGACGACTATGTTAAATTAGTCATTGTATTAAATATTTTTTTTATAATTCATTATTTATTACAAATGGCGCTTAATGAATTTATTATCTTGTTTAAAGTTGGCTTCATAGCCCTGACAGAAGAGGAAATCCTGGCTTTGCGAAAAAAAAATAATGTTATTAGATTGCTTCGTTCCTCGCAATGACAGATTGAAACGTATGGCAGGAATTGCCTTTGTAGAAATGCCTAATGATTCGCTTCTTCTAAACTGTCTTTTATTTTATCATCTTCAATATCAATGATGTAAATGTCTTCACTGTCGCGTTTCATGTAGTACTTTTCTCGCGCATACCTTTCGGTTTGCCCGGGATTTTTTAAGTTTTTTATACTTTGTTGGTCTTTAGCGATTTCTTCTTTATAATAGGTTTTATTGTCTTCTAGTTCGTTTATTTGTTTGTTTAAAATTCTTTGATCTAGGTAAGATTGGTTGTCTAAAAAGAGCATCCAAACGATGAAAAATAGGAAAATCAGGGTGTACCGACTACCTAAAAATTTTAGGAATGGATACTTTAGAATAAGATTTTGGTACCAATTTTTCATTTGATAAAGTTAGAAAATTAAGTTAATCGCTGGTTTATTACTGCTCGAACCACATCAATTGCTACGGTATTGTATTTATCGTTAGGAATTATGATGTCAGCAAAAGCTTTGGTTGGCTCGATAAACTGCTGGTGCATTGGTTTCAAGGTGGTCTGGTAGCGGTTAAGTACCTCTTCCATGTCGCGGCCACGTTCGGCAATATCTCTTTTTAGTCTTCGTATTAAACGTTCATCGGAGTCAGCATGGACATAAACTTTGATGTCAAACATTTCGCGAAGTTCAGGATTTGTAAGGATTAATATTCCTTCCACAATCATTACTTTTCTTGGATGGGTGCTAATGGTATCGTCGGTTCTATTGTGAGTAACAAAGGAATATACGGGTTGATCAATGGTTTTACCAGCTTTTAAATCTTTAAGTTGTTGCACTAAAAGTTCAAAATCAATTGCCCGTGGATGGTCGAAGTTGATATTACTTCTTTCTTCGTAACTCATGCCAACGTTTTGCTTGTAATAAGAATCTTGGGAGATAATCCCAACTTCAGTTTCTGGTAATTCGTTCATAATTTGGTGAACAACAGTAGTTTTACCTGAACCTGTTCCGCCAGCGATTCCAATAATTAGCATGTTTATTTGAAGTATTTGTTTTTGACAAAAATAGAATAAAAAATCAATATCAATTACAATAGCAATGACAATTGCAAAAATCAATAACATTGACAATTGTAATTTTAAAATTCAACTACAATTTTTTACATTAAATAAGGTGTTTTTATTACAATTTAAAACTTCTCAAAAACACCCAATCCGAATAGTGCAAAATCGTATTTCACTGGATCGTTTGGATCTAATAATCGTAAGTTGGCATCGAGTTCGGCTACTGCTTTTGCATCGTTTTGAACTCTTGAAAGTAAACCTAATTTTCGAGCTACATTGCCCGAATGCACATCTAAAGGGCAACTGAGTTTGGATGGAGAAATGTTTTTCCAAATTCCTAAATCTACGCCTTTGGTATCTTGTCTGCAATTCCATCGAAGCCACATATTTATGCGTTTACTGGATGAATTTTTACTTGGGTCAGATACGTGTTTCTCACTTCTAGTTAGGTGGTTTATTTCAAAAAATACTTTCTTAAATTCGGTAATGGCATTTTGAATAGAATTAGTTTCTTGGTGTTTGGTAAAAATGGCTTCCAGTCCGCCATGGTTAGTGTAAATGTTTTGCAAACTTTTTATAAAGCTTACAAAATCTTGACCATTGAAGGTTCTATGAACAAAATTTTCAAGTTTTTCTAGATGGTGATCTTGGTGGTTCATTACAAAATCATAAGGAGAATTCCCTATTAAATCCATCATTTTATGGGAGTTCTTGATAATCATTTTTCGGTTTCCCCAAGCAATTGTAGCTGCTAAAAATCCTGCAATTTCAACGTCTTCTTTTTGAGAAAACAAATGTGGTATTTGAACAGGGTCACTTTCAATAAAATCAAGTGTATTGTATTGTATTACTTTCTCGTCTAAAAAGGACTTTAATTCGGACTTATTCATTTTCAGAAACTTTTTTAGAATAAAAACCATCTTTTAAAGAAGGAGTTCTCATTTGTGGCATATAATGAAAATTAGCTTTAAAATAATTAATCTGTTGGGAGTTAACGCAAGGTAATTTACCATTTCCATTTGTCCAAAAATAGGAATTTTTATCCGGAGAATTGTATTCTAGATTTCCAATTTTATGCTTGTAAAAGTGATTACTTAATTTGGAATTTGGATGTGGAAATACAATTTCTAAAATAGTGAAATGACTGTTTTCTGTGATTAATTTATTGGAAGTTAATCCAGAGTAATTTATCGGAACTAAAACCAAAAACGCAACTATAATTGAGCTTCCATAAAGTGAAATTAGAATGGATTTTTTGGAATTCACAAAACAAACTAAAATCAGTAAACTAAAAAAGAGTAAAAATTGAATGAAAAAGCGAAATTGAGGTGAAGTAAATAGTAACAAACCAAATTGCAACACCATCACAAAATATAGTAGCCAATATTTTTTTTGGTTGAAATATTTGTAAATAAAATAAGAACTAATAAAAACTAACAACACATTTAATGTATTAAATATAGAATTTATAGTATTGAAAGTTAGCCATTTGATTAAAATTTGGAATTGATTCATCGAATTGAATTCGGCTTTGGTGCTATAAAATCCGTATAATTTAGTTTCATCAAAATAAAATGAAATCAATGCTTTGGGAACTTTAAAATCAAAGTTGGCACCGCTGAATAATTGCGTAGGGTAGAGTGGGTAACCTGTTATTATTGTATTTTTAATTAGAAAAAGTGCTAAAACTAATACGCTTAATATAAAACTAGTTATGAGATTGGATTTTAGTATTTTAAAATTTGAAACTAAGAACAGCGACGGAATTAAGATCATTGCAATTGTTGTTGGTTTAATGAAGACAATAAATAATGCTAGAATTACAAGTAGATTAAATTTTTCTACGGATGGCTTATTATAATGAGTAATAAAATAAAAGAACATCATAAACGAAATAACATAAACAGGTAAATCTGGTGATGGTGCACTAATAAATTGAAATAAAAGCACATTGGAAATGGGCAATAAACCAACAATTAGGTTGATTTTCAATCCATTATCAAAATAAGAATTCAATTTAAAAACAGCAAAAATAGACCCTAGCATTAAGCAAAATCCACTTAAATCGTTGAAGTCGGCATATAGAAATGAAAAGTTGAAAACACTTTGTGTAATATGCCATCCACTGGTTTGTCCAAAGAAAATGTGCAGGTTTGCCAATCCTTTAATAAAGCCGTATTCGTTAATCCATTTTATGGTTTGGATGTAATAACTTTCATTATCAATTACAAAGGGTTTTGCAGCGCATTGGGCAATTATAAAAATAATAATTCCAATTAAATAGATTTTTAGGCTATAGGTTAAATTCCTAAAATCAGTACTAAATATCTTATAAATCTCTAGAATATTCGATTTGTTTCGAAAGAAAATTAAGAAATTTATAAATAATAAAAAAAAGTGAAATTCTATATTTATCCTTCCAAAAATAGCCCAAATACTTGTTATAATAGTTACAGAAAACAATCCTAAAACGGAGGTTATTATAAAGTTTTTGTTATTTAATCTAGATAATTTATCGAAGAAATACCCAAGGTGAATAGTAGTAATGAGAATATAAATCCAGGATAAAATTATAAGTAGCATAATTTCTTTATTTAGAAATCAATCCATCTACCATAACTAATTTTCTATCGGCCATATTTGCAAGTTCTTCGTTGTGGGTAACAATCACAAAAGTCTGCCCAAATTCTTCTCGGAGTTTAAAAAATAATTGGTGTAGATTTTCGGCAGAAGCGGTGTCTAAATTCCCCGATGGTTCATCTGCAAAAATAACTAAAGGCTTATTAATTAAAGCTCTAGCTACTGCTACACGTTGTTGCTCTCCGCCTGAAAGTGCATTGGGTTTGTGGTGAATTCTATGTGAAAGTCCTAAATAGTCTAATAATCGTTTTGCTTCTATTTCGGTAGTTGCTTTTTCTTTTCCTGCAATATAAGCAGGAATGCATACATTTTCTAAAGCAGTAAATTCTGGTAATAATTGATGGAATTGAAAAATGAATCCTAAATGTTGGTTTCTAAATTTGGATAACGTTTTATCATTCATATTTAAAATATCTTCTCCGTTAATATTTAACGAAGTTTCCTTTTCAATATTGGGTTTGTCTAGCGTGCCTAATATTTGTAAAAGAGTAGTCTTTCCTGCACCTGAAGCACCAACTATAGAAATAATCTCCCCTTTTTTAATATGTAAATCCACCCCTTTTAAAACGTGCAGACTATCGTAATATTTATGAATATTTTTTGCTTTAATCATCCTTCAATTTTTCACAAAGTAACAAAGTATTTTCTGTTTATTTAGTATATAGAAAATATTTATAGTACAATAAGTTTAATAATCGGATATAGAAATCAATTTTGTTTAATTTTTAGTTACTTTTGTTAAACGAAAATTAAAAAAAAACAAACTGTATTGAAAACATTATTAGAAAAAGAGATTTACGATTTAATTGGCGATAACCATCAAATGACTTCTGCTGATACTCCTTTAAGAGCAGATGCTTTTGAAAAATCGGATGCTCAAAAAATGACTACCATAGAAAAGCATTTTCATAGTATTATGGAGGAAATGGGGTTGGATATGACGGATGATAGTCTTCAAGGCACCCCACATAGAGTAGCTAAAATGTTCATTCAAGAAATTTTTTCTGGATTAAATCCAGCTAATAAACCAAAAATTTCTGTTTTTGATAACAGTTATAATTACGATAAAATGTTGGTTGAGGCCGATATTAGTTTTAATTCTACTTGTGAACATCATTTTTTACCAATAGTTGGAAAAGCACATATTGGTTATATTTCAAGCGGAAAAGTTATTGGGTTGTCTAAATTGAATCGTATTGTAGATTATTATTCCCGTCGTCCTCAAGTGCAAGAGCGATTAATTATGCAAATTTTCAACGAACTAAAAACTGTTTTAGAAACGGACAATGTAATTGTGGTTATGGAAGCCACCCATCTTTGTGTTTCTAGTCGTGGAATTAAAGATGAGTCTAGTTTTACTTCAACCATTCAATATGGTGGTGTTTTTAATGAAAAGGAAAATAGAAACGACTTCTTTAATTTAACTAAACAAAGTAAATAAGAGTTTATTCTATATTTCATACAAAGAAAGGAGCTATTTAGTTCCTTTTTTCTTTTCTAAAAAAGTAATAATAAATCCTAGTTTCATTGCATTAAGTAGTTTTTTTTCAAAGGAATAGAAGAATTGAAACTGTCCGAAAAGAAATCCAAATACCACTAAAAGTAATTGATAGACAGGGAAGATTATTAAAATATATAATAATAAGTAAAGCAAAATGTGATGCGTTTCTTTAGAAATTCCTATCCAATTTAAAATGGGTTTGGATAACATTGCAGCAGAGGAACCAGTTATAGCAAATACTAATAAAATGACAAAAATTTGCCAATTATTAGTAATATTCCATCGCTGTTTAAAGTTCCTCATAATTTTAAATGTTTTACAAATTTACTTAATTTAAGAACAGAAAAAAATTCTAGTAGTTTATGATTCTCCTATTTTTTTTGAATTCCATTTTTTTAAAGTAATATTTAACAAAATGATGTAATTCTTTCTTTATCATTTTGTTGGTATTTTCATTCAATTTTTATTTTATCGAATTTATGATATTTATTTTTTAAATTGAATAATTCTATTTTTTAATTAAAAAATATTCAAAAAAAAATCAAGCTAATAGCTTGATTTTTAATTATTATAAATTAATTATTAAGAGTATTACTTTAATATTTTTATAATTTGGTCTGCCAATTCAGTTCCAATTCTATCTTGCGCTTCCAATGTAGCTGCACCAATATGAGGAGTTAATGAAATTCTTGGGTGCATCAATATTTTAATTTCTGGAGTTGGTTCATTTTCAAATACATCTAATCCTGCAAAAAGCACTTTATTATTATCTAAAGATTCAATCAAAGCTACCTCATTAATAACCCCGCCACGAGCACAGTTTACAATGCCTACATTATCTTTCATTTGCGCCAATTCTTCTTTATCAATAACATATCCTTCTTGCGCAGGAACGTGAAGTGTAATAAAATCAGAGTTTTTAAATAAATCTTCCAGAGGTTCTGTAACAATATCAATATTGATAAATTGACCGTTGTAAAAATCAACTTTAATTTCAGCTTTACTTACAAATTTATCAGCAGCAATAACTTTCATTCCTAAGCCAAGAGCCATTTTAGCAACTGCTTGACCAATTCGTCCAAAACCTATAATACCAATTGTTTTCCCTCGTAATTCAATTCCGTTTGCATAAGCTTTTTTCAAGCCTTCAAAATTAGAATCGCCCTCTAAAGGCATTGTTCTATTAGAATCATGTAAGAAACGAACACCGGAAAATAAGTGAGCAAATACTAATTCGGCTACACTTTCTGATGATGAAGCAGGTGTGTTAATAACCTGTTTTCCGTTAGCGCGAGCATATTCCACATCAATATTATCCATACCAACACCGCCGCGACCAATAACTTTTAAGCCTGGGCAAGCATCAATTATATCTTGACGCACTTTGGTTGCGCTTCTCACTAGTAAAACTGTTACATCATTATTATTGATGAAATTGGCAACTTGTTCTTGCGCAACTTTAGTGGTTATTACTTCAAAACCTCCATTTTCTAGGGCTTTAATTCCGCTTTTAGAAATTCCGTCGTTAGCTAATACTTTCATTTTATGTTTATTAGTTTATGAGTTTGGGCTCAATTAATTATTTATTTTAAAGTTTCAGTCCTAGCCCTGATAGAAGTGAAAAGCCTTTTAAAGTTGAAAACTAATTTTTTGTTTTTTTTAAACAAGCGACCAAAGGAAGCTATTTTCAAAAATTGTAAAAATGGTTAGAAACGAAAAAGCTTGAAACAAATAGCAGGATTAGCTTCTTAGTATACTATATTGATTTTTCTAATTCTTTCATCACATCAACCAAAACCTGAACGCTTTCTAGTGGCAATGCATTGTACATAGAAGCACGGTAGCCACCAACAGAACGATGTCCTGGCAATCCAGAAATTCCAGCATCTTTCCACATTTTGTCAAACATTGGAGCGTGGCTTTCATCATTTAATAGGAAAGTAGCATTCATGATGCTTCGGTCTTCTTCAGCAGCAGCGCCTTTAAATAGTGGATTTCTGTCTATTTCGGTATAAAGTAAAGCTGCTTTAGCCTCGTTAATTTTTTCAATTGCTGCAATTCCGCCAAGATTTTTTAACCACTCAAGAGTTAATAAGGATGCATAAACCGGGAAAACCGGGGGAGTATTGTACATGCTTTCTGCATTTATATGTTTTTCATAATCTAACATACTCGGAATGTAACGACCTGATTTCCCTAGAATTTCCTCTTTAACTACCACCAAGGTAGCTCCAGCAGGACCCGTATTTTTTTGCGCTCCAGCATAAATTAAATCAAATTTAGAAAAGTCTAAAGTTCTTGAAAAAATATCTGAACTCATGTCGCAAACCACTGGAATATTTGTTTCTGGAAACGACTTCATTTGGGTGCCGAAAATAGTATTGTTGCTCGTGCAGTGAAAATAAGAAGCGTCTGATGGTATGGAATATCCCTTAGGAATGTGGTTATAATTTTCTTCTTTAGAAGATGCAATTACAATTGTTTCTCCAAAATGTTTTGCTTCTTTAATAGCATTACTAGCCCAGGTGCCGGTGTCTAAATAAGCTGCTTTTCCATCGGTTTTCATCAAGTTGTAAGGAACCATTAGAAATTCTAAACTTGCTCCTCCAGCCAAAAATAATGCTTGATATCCTTTTCCTTCCAATCCTAAAAGCTCTAAAACTAAAGCTCGTGCTTGGTCCATTACGGCAACAAAATCTTTGCTTCGGTGGGAAATTTCCAATAACGATAAATTGGAATTATTAAAATTTAAGATGGCTTGCGCCGATTTTTCAAATACTTCTTGCGGCAAAATACAAGGCCCTGCGCTATAGTTGTGTTTTTTCATGGTGTTTTGTCCAATTTATAATGTTACAAATTTCGGAAATAGGTATGGAAATTGAGTTTTGAATTCTACTTGAATTGAACGATATTATTAACTAAAACGTAATAGTTAACAACAAGTTTAAAATCATTTTAATTAACTCAATTTATAATCAAAATGGGAATTATTTATAAAGATAATAAAAACTCCAAAGTATCTACATTATCTGCATAGTCCCAGAGTTTTGGTTTTTGGGTTTGCCCAAACGGAATGCTATTTTCTGTAATTCCGTTGGATACAACACATTGAATTTGTTCGGCATCTGCTAGTAAACGATTTTTAATTTCGTTTCTATCTTCATAATATTCATAAAATATAGATGAAATAGGGGAGGCGTAACTAGAATCTTCTTTAATAGTTAGAAATTCATTATCTAATAATTTGAAATTACTCATCAAGAAAACAGCCTTGTTATAGTCGTAATTGTTAGCGTATTTTTCATAATAAATTACGTCTTTTTGCAGGTAAATTGCTTGAAAAAAAGCATCAAAATTATAGTTTTTTGGAACAAATAATTTAGATACATTTCTACAACCTAATCCGAAATACCTAAATATATCTTCTCCTAAATTTGCTAAATCTTCGGGTGTTTCATTTCCGGTTATTATTGCAACTGAATTCCTATTTTTACGAATGATACTTGGTTTATTTTTAAAATAATATTCAAAATAACGTGCCGTGTTATTGCTTCCGGTTGCGATAACAGCATCAAAATCTTCCATTTTACCTTCGGTGAAAGTGATGAAGTTTTCTAATTCTGGATTTATCGAAATAAGATATTTAGCCAAAAAAGGCAATAACTTTTGATCGTTAGAAGATGTTTTAACCAATACTTTATGCCCAGAAATTACTACCGCTAGAAAATCATGAAATCCAACAAGTGGAATATTTCCAGCTAATACTAAAGCAATAGTTTTTGGGTTCACAGTATTAAAATCATATTTCGATATCCAAAGATTCAAGTTTTCTTCGGTTAGCGCTTCTGCCCAAGATTGAATTGAAAAATGAACTTGATCAGGAGTAAACCAGCCATTGTGGGATTGCGATAACTGAATAAGGTTTAAGAAATCATCATAAAATAAATCGTTGTTAATTACAGAAGGATTTAGTGCAGAATTATCTAAAGAAAATTGATTTAAAAACTTTCCTAATTGAACAAAGCAATTTTTTTTTTCGATTTGTAACATTTGCAACTTGTTTATGAATTGTTTTGATTGTAATTTTGCAAAACTAATCAAATCATTTAGGATAATTGATTTTTACACTCAATATCTAAATTTTAATATTAAAAGTATAAGATGGCAATAATAATTACTGACGAATGTATTAACTGTGGCGCCTGCGAGCCTGAATGTCCTAATACTGCAATTTATGAAGGTGCAGACGATTGGCGTTATAAAGACGGTACAAAACTAAAAGGTAAAGTTATTTTGCCTGACGGAACCGAAGTAGATTCGGATGCTGCGCAAACTCCGATTTCAGATGATATTTATTATATAGTTCCAGGAAAATGTACCGAGTGTAAAGGGTTTCATGAAGAACCACAATGTGCTGCAGTTTGCCCTGTAGATTGTTGTATTCCGGATGATAATCATGTAGAATCGGAAGAAACACTTTTAAATAGACAATCGTTTTTACATAATAATTAAATAAATAATTTATAATATGAAAAAATCCTGAAATTAGAATTTCAGGATTTTTTATTACAATTGTATTAAAAATTATTTTCTTTTAATTACTCTTTCTACAGCTTCAATAATGGCTTGGTTGTTTAGTTTGTATTTTTCCATTAATTGAGCTGGAGTTCCGCTTTCGCCAAATGAATCTTGCACTGCAACAAATTCTTGTGGTCTTGGATTATTCAATCCTAAAGTTCTAGCAACACTTTCTCCTAATCCTCCAAGAATGTTATGCTCTTCGGCAGTAACTACACAACCTGTTTTAGCAACCGATTTTAATATAGCCTCTTCATCCAAAGGTTTAATGGTATGAATATTAATAACTTCGGCAGATATTCCTTTTGCTTCAAGTGCTTCAGCAGCTAATAATGCCTCCCATACTAAATGGCCTGTAGCAATAATAGTTACATCCGTTCCTTCATTTAGCAGGATTGCTTTTCCAATTACGAATTGCTCGTCAGTTGGCATAAAATTAGGTACAACTGGTCGTCCAAAACGCAAATAAACTGGACCGTGGAAGTCTGCAATTGCTAGAGTGGCGGCTTTGGTTTGGTTGTAATCGCAGGTGTTAATTACGGTCATGCCTGGAAGCATTTTCATTAAGCCAATATCTTCTAATATTTGATGTGTTGCACCATCTTCACCAAGCGTTAAACCTGCATGCGAAGCACAAATTTTCACATTCTTATCTGAATAAGCAACGGATTGGCGAATTTGATCGTAAACTCTACCAGTAGAAAAATTTGCGAAGGTTCCCGTAAAAGGGATTTTTCCTCCTATAGTTAATCCCGCTGCAATTCCAATCATATTGGCTTCTGCAATTCCAATTTGAAAAAATCGCTCTGGGTGGTTCTTTTTAAAATCATCGAATTTTAAGGAACCTATTAAATCGGCACAAAGTGCTACAACATTTTCATTTTTTTGACCTAACTCAGTCATTCCCGCACCAAATCCAGAACGGGTATCTTTACTTCCTGTGTTTGTATATTTTTTCATTTCTTATTCAAAGATTGAATGAATTAAAAATTATGATTTCAAAAATTCATAATTTAAAATTCATAATTATTTTAGTAGTCTCCTAAGGTTTCTGGATTTTGTTCCAATGCTTTTACTAATTGCTCATCATTAGGTGCTTTTCCGTGCCAAGCATGCGTATGCATCATATAATCAACTCCATGACCCATCTCGGTATGCAATAAAATACAAACAGGTTTTTCTTTTCCGGTTCTTGCTTTGGCATCGTTCAATCCGGCAAGAACTGATTCAAGGTGGTTTCCTTCTTTTATTTCCAATACATCCCAATCAAAAGCTTCAAATTTTGCTTTGATATTTCCCATGTTTAGTACTTCATCTGTTGAACCATCAATTTGCTTTCCATTTAAATCAACTGTTGCAATAATAGTATCTACTTTTTTAGCTGAAGCGTACATTATTGCTTCCCAGTTTTGTCCTTCTTGTAATTCTCCGTCTCCAGTAAGAACATAAACTAAAGAAGCATCGTTGTTTAATTTTTTGGCATGTGCAGCACCAATAGCAACAGATAAACCTTGTCCTAAAGATCCAGAAGCTATTCGGATTCCAGGTAGATTTTCATGTGTTGTTGGATGTCCCTGTAAACGGGAATTTAATTTTCTGAAAGTTGCCAATTCAGCCACCGGAAAATAGCCACTTCTTGCTAAAACACTATAAAAAAGTGGTGAAATATGACCGTTGGAAAGGAAAAATAAATCTTCCCCGTTTCCGTTCATTTCAAATTTCGATTTTCTGTTTAAAATGTTTTGGTATAATGCTACTAAAAATTCGGCGCAACCCAAAGAACCTCCTGGATGACCCGAATTTACTGCATGTACCATTCGAAGAATGTCTCGTCGAACTTGTGTTGTTAAATCTTGTAGTTGTTTAATGTCAGGCATTTTGTGTAGTTAAAAATTATAATTTTTCAAAGATAGGATTTTTAGATAATAGATGGTAGATAAATAGATAACAGACTTTTGAAAAGTTATTAAGATAAACGAGAAAAGTCCTAAACTAATTAGGACTTTTTGTAAATAATGTTTTAAGAGGTTTGTTAAATAACTTATTTATTATTTATAAATTTGAAGGACCAAATTAATAATTATTCATCGGCTTTGTTTTTTAATTTCATTAATAGTGTATATGCTCCCTTGGTAACAATCGAATTTTCAGTTAATTGCTCATTATCTAAAATTTCAATAAATCCGTTTTCAGAATTACCGGTTTTTACTTCGGTCATTTGAAACTTATTTTTGTTTACTACTAAAAATATATATTCTTTTCCTTCAAAATTCACCACTGCGTCTTTTGGAAGTGTTAAGGCATTCTCACTTTTTACATTAATCTCTGCATTCATGTACATTCCTGGCAATAATGTTTTGTCGTAATTTTCAAAATGACAGTGTACATCTGCTGAATGTTCCTCAATAGATAAGTCCTTACTTATCAAAAGAATTTCACATGCGTGTTTTATATCCGGCTGGTTGTTGGTATAAGCCATCAATTTTTGACCAATGGCTAATTTTGTGATGTCTTTTTCAAATATTTTTAAATTCAAATGAATATCCGATGGATTTATTAATTCAAATAAAACGTCGGACGGATTTACATATTTTCCAATATTGACATTCACTTTTGATACAAAACCATTTATAGGCGCATAAATATTTACACTTTTAGAAATATTTTTTTCCGAAAGCGAATTCGGATTTACACTAATCAACCGCAGTTTTTCTGCTAAAGCACTTAACATAATTCTTAAGGTTTTGTATTCGGCATCGGCTTGTTGGTAAACCTTGTCGCTACTTGCCTGACTTTGATTCAGTTCTTTTTGGCGTTGGTATTCTTTTTCAGCAAAATACAATTTTGATTTTGTGGTTAAATAATCCTGTTGCAATTGCACATATTGTTGGTCTTCCATAGTTGCAATAACTTCCCCTTTTGCAATATGCAAGCCAGGTAATAATTTGGTTGAGGTTAAATAACCCCCAAGCGGCATGCTAACCGAAACCATATTTTGTGGTGGAACATCAATTTTTCCGGTTACTTTTAAGATAGACGAAATACTCTTTTTTTCTAGTTGCCCAGTTTCGATGGTGGCATTTTTTAATTGTGCGTCGGTGATGGAAACTAAATTTGCATTTGTAGTATTTTCCGAAGGTTGCTCTTCTTTCTTGGAATTACACCCAATAAGAAGTACCATTAGACATGAAATTATAAATATATTTTTCATTTTTATTGTTTTGAAGTAAGGTAATTAAGTTGAATAATTATTTCGTTATAATGAATCACAGTATCAATATAGTTACTTTTAATAGTGATGCTTTGGTTGGCAAGTAACACCCAATCCAGATAATTAATGTCTCCGTTATAGAACTGTTTGTTGGCAGTTTCAATGATAATTTTAGCATTTGGAAGTGCTGTTTTTTCAAAATAATCTAGTTTTTTTAGATCACTTTGGTATTGGGAAAGTGCATTTTGAAATTGCATTTGAAGCACCAATTTTTCTTTCTTGTATTCGTTTTCAGAAATGCTTTCTCCTATTTTGGATGCTTCTATTTTTGCTTTTTGAGAACCTCCAAATAACGGAATTCCAAGTCCTATTTGACCCGATTGAAACCGAGTAGATTTATCGTAAACTACATAGTTAGCACCAGTTCCAGTGATGGAAGTGTTATTATAACCAAGAGTTAAACTAGGTAATAATTTCGATTTTTCTAATTTAGTCGAAGCCAAACTTACTTTCTTCTGCTGTTCCAAAACTTTAAGATTCGGATGATGCGCTACCAAAGTACTATCGATAGTTTTATCTAATATTAATTTCAAATTTGCTGCTTTCGGAATATAATCGGTATCGGAATTTAAAAGCAATTGAAACTGACTTTTTACCATTTCTTTTTCTTGTTGCAACTGAATCAATTGCAGCAGAATGTTACCACGTTGGGTTTCGGTAGTAGTTTTTTCCAAAATATTACTTTCACCTTTTTGGAATCGCAAATTAGATTTCTTTTGAAATTCTAAAAATATAGTGTCACTTTTTTGCAAAAGTTTTTCTTTTTCATTCAAATAAACCAAAGTATAGAAACTATTCGAAACTGCTTTTTTAAGTTCGGCTTCTTTCATCGCCAAGTTTAAAGTTGCTGTTTGCCATTCTTCTTTAAACAGTTTTTTTTGTCGACTATACACCGTTGGAAAATTGAACGATTGCGAGATTCCAACACGATTGTCATTGTAAAAACTATTTATCTGACCATAATCAGCAATGATATTTGTTGTAGGAAGATTGGTTGCCGATTTAATTAATTTCTGTTGATAATCGGCTTTCAATCGTTCACTTTTAATGCTTGAATTATTTTTCAATGCGGTTTCTATTGCTGTTTGTAAAGTAATAGATTTTTGCGCATTTATAATTCCGCAGAATACAAATAGAAACGCTGAAATTAAATTAATTTTTATATTTTTCATAAATCGTTTACTTTTCTAAAAATAGAATTTAGTACATTATCGGTATTAAAATTTACTAAAATTCCGAGTTTTAGTTTTGTTAATTTTAAGTAAGTTAATACTTGTTTGTGGTGCACACGAGATAATTCTTCAACCGATTTAATCTCAATGATTACTTTGTTTTCAACCAAAATATCAATTCGAAAACCAATGTTTAATTCTTGTCCGTCATAAATCACAGGGATAGGAACTTGTGATTTAGCCTCTAAACCTTCTTTTTTTAATTGATATAAAAGTGCTGCTTCATAAACAGATTCTAATAAACCTGGTCCAAGTTCTTTATATACTTTGAAAATGGCACCTCTAATTGTATATGAAATTTCGTTTTCTTTCATAATTGTTTACTTTTACTCCCGCAGAATACGCAGATTTACGTAGAGGATGATTTGTCTATGGGTTTCTGCGAGTTCAGCGGGATTATTTAATTTATTTCTTTTTCATTAATTTTTTCTCAGGTAGAATACACAGGCTTTAATTTTTCTGTGAGTTTCTGCAAATTCTTCTGGATTATTTTAAATGTCTAATTTTTTTTCACTAAACCCTTTTTCAAAAATAACATATAATATTGGTAGCACAAAAAGTGTTAAAAAAGTGGCTATCATCAAGCCTCCAATTACCACCGTTGCTAACGGACGTTGTACTTCGGCGCCTGCGCCATTGCTTACCGCCATCGGTAAAAAACCTAAAGATGCTACAAAAGCAGTCATTAATACGGGACGCAATCGTACTTTGGTTCCCATTAAAACAATTCGATGTAAATCATTTATTCCTTCCGATTTTAATTGGTTAAACTCCGAAATCAATACAATTCCGTTCAATACGGCGACTCCAAATAAGGCTATAAATCCAACTCCCGCACTGATACTAAAAGGCATTCCGCGTAATGCCAAAAAGAATATTCCTCCAATGGCCGAAAGCGGAATAGCAGAGTAAATTAGCAATCCGTGTTTTACCGAATTAAAAGCAAAAAACAACAATAAAAAGATAAGGAACAACGACACCGGAACGGCAATCATTAAGCGATTTTTGGCTTTATTCAAATTTTCAAATGCACCGCCATAGGTTGTATAATATCCTGCTGGGTATTTAATTTGCTTGTCTGCTTTTTGTTGTAATTCGTTTACAATGCTTTGCACATCGCGACCTCTAACATTAAAACCAACAACAATTCTACGTTTAGCATCTTCTCGTTGAATTTGATTAGGGCCATTTTTAATTTCCACATTTGCCAATTGCGATAGCGGAATTTGAGTCCCTTGAGGTGTTGGAATTAATAAATTCTGAACATCTTCAATATCTTTTCTTTGGTTGTTGTTGAGACGAACCACTAAATCAAATCGTTTTTCTCCTTCAAAAACCAATCCCGTGCTTTGACCTGCAAAGGCAGTATTAATCACTTTATTGATGTCATCAATAGTAAGATGGTATTGGGCAATTATGTTTCGGTTGTATTCAATAACCACTTGAGGCATTCCAGTAACTGGCTCAATATATAGGTTTTGCGTACCTTCAACAGTATTTACAATTTTACCTAATTTTTGGGCGTATAAAGCCAAAGTATCTAGATTTTCACCAAATATTTTACAAACCACATCTTGTCGTGCACCCGTCATTAATTCGTTAAAACGCATCTGCACTGGATATTGAAATCCAGTTGTGATTCCGGGAACATTTTCCAACGCTTTGCCCATTTTAGCAGCCATTTCATCAAACGTTTTTGCCGACGTCCATTCGTGTTTGTCTTTCATTACCACAATCATATCGCTGGCATCCATCGCCATTGGGTCGGTTGGAACTTCACCGCTACCTATTTTGGTAACCACTTTTTCGACTTCTGGAAATTGTGTTTTTAATATATGAGCCGCTTTTTGGGTACTTTCAATAGTGGTGTTCAAATTACTTCCGGTAAGCACTCTGGTATCTACAGCAAAATCGCCTTCTTCTAAAGCAGGAATAAATTCACCACCCAAAGTGGTTAGGATAATTACCGCTAGAACAAACAAGGTAACTACTGATGATATTACTAATTTAGGATAATTTAATATTTTTTGTAGTAAATGTTGGTATCTCATTTCAACTTTTATCATTAATCTATCCGAAAGATTTGGCTCGTGTTTTACTTTTTTACTCAAAAATAAAGCACTCATCATCGGGATGTACGTCAACGATAAAAGAAAAGCACCTAACAATGCAAAAGCAACGGTTTGCGCCATTGGTTTGAACATTTTTCCTTCAATTCCTTGTAGAGTAAAGATTGGAAGGTATACTATTAAAATAATAATTTGACCAAAAACAGCGCTGTTCATCATTTTACTGGCCGAAGTTTGCACTTCTTTATCCATTTTCTTTTGAGATAACTCACTTTCGTTTTTCAGTTTTTTACTGTGGCTTAATTGGTGCATAACTGCCTCAACAATAATAACGGCGCCATCTACAATTAATCCAAAATCGAGTGCGCCTAAACTCATAAGGTTTCCGCTCACACCAAAGGTATTCATCAGAATTATGGCAAATAACATTGCTAATGGAATAACCGAAGCTACTAATAATCCGGCTCTGAAATTTCCAAGGAAAACAACTAAAACGAAAATTATGATTAAGGCACCTTCCAATAAATTTTTTTCTACAGTTCCGATGGCGTTATTGACCATTTTAGTGCGATCCAGAAAGGGTTCAATAACTACACCTTCGGGCAATGTTTTCTGAATTAAGGCTACGCGTTCTTTTACATTTTTAACAACATCACTACTATTAGCACCTTTTAGCATCATCACCACGGCACCGGAAACTTCGCCTTCATCATTATACGTCATCGCTCCATATCGAGTGGCAAATCCAATTTTAACTTCTGCAACATCTCTAATAAAAAGTGGCGTTCCGCTTGCAGTAGATTTGATAGCAATATTTTCAATATCTTCCACTTTACCAATCAACCCTTCGCTTCTTATAAATAAAGAAGTTGCTCCTTTTTCAATATAAGATCCACCAGTATTTTGGTTATTTTTTTCCACCGCTGTAAATACATCGCTGATGGTTAATCCATACGATTGTAATTTGTTAGGATTGATTGCAATTTCATATTGTTTCAATTTTCCGCCAAAACTGCTTACTTCGGCAACTCCTTTTACACCAAGTAATTGTCTACGAACAATCCAATCTTGAATGGTTCGCAATTCGGTTTCGTTGTATTTTTTTTCATACCCTTTTTTAGGTCGAACCACATATTGGTAGATTTCTCCAAGACCAGTAGAGACAGGTCCAAGTTCGGGAGTTCCAATTCCTTGAGGGATTTGAGTTTGCACTTTCTGAAGTCGTTCCGCAACTTGTTGTCTAGCCCAATAAATATCGGTTTCGTCATCAAAAACGATAGTAACTAAGGACAATCCGAAGCGTGAAAAACTTCTAATTTCTTTTAATCCAGAAATGTTATTATTTGCTTGTTCTATAGGAAAAGTTACCAACCGTTCAATATCGGTTGCACCAAAAGAAGGAGCAATGGTAATAACTTGAACTTGATTGTTGGTAATATCCGGAACGGCATCAATGGGCAATTTGGTAACTTGGTAGATACCATAAAAGAGCAAAACAAGGGTAAACAATCCAACTATGAGTTTATTCTTAATAGAAAACTCAATTATTTTATTTAGCATAGCAATTTTTAATTAATTTTTGAAATCTTAAAATACATAAAGGTACAAATACTTAAGAATTTGAAACAATTATTAAAACGAAAAAATTAACTACATTTGGGTGGCTGCCAGATAGATTTTAAAAAAATTGAATTGGTAAAACGAGGGAAATATTTGCTTATTACTTTCTCCTCTGAGGAAATAAAAATGGTATTAAAGCAAAATTTTTGTTCGGGTAAAATAGTAATGTGATTGGAGCTATTACAATTATCTAAAGTTTTAAAAGGTAATTTAGAATCTTTGTCATAATCTCCATCTTTAATAGTTTCATGGGCATAATGAATGCAAAGAAACTTCCAAAGCGTAATAGATTTGTCTTTTTGTTGGTGCTCAGAAAAATGTTCCACCAAAGCAGGCAATTTCAAGAACTGATGCAATTCAGTACTTGAAATTAGATAGAGCGATAAAAATGTTAAGGCAATGATCCTCTTCATATTTT
>CANGWK010000012.1 GCA_947457615.1 Flavobacteriaceae bacterium | reverse complement strand
TGGTCCTTCACATCCTAAAATAGTTTGGGAAACATAATAAGTAACACTAACAGCTGAAGCAGTACTAGGAGTTGGAGCTATAGCCGAACCAACACCTCCAGTTGAATTTGTATACCAAAGTAAATTTGAACCCGTAGCTGTTAAAGCAGGTGCAATAGCATTTTGGCAATAAGTAACTGGTGCTACTGTTGGGGCTACTGGGGTAGCGTTTACCGTTACGGTTCCGGAAGAACTAATTGATGGACAATTAAAAGGAGTGATGGAAACATCATCTAAAAAATTACCTACTGTTAAATCTCCAGAGCCTGAGCTTACAGAAACAAAACGTAAAGAGTAATTGGTTACACCATTGTTAGGAAAAGTATAAGACACGGTATTGTAAACCCAATTTGTTGGTTGAGCAGAAAATTGTCCTAAACTAGTGTAAGGTCCACCAACTGGCCCAATCTGTAATTCCATTACGTCGGTGCCGGTAAGACGAGCTCTATGCGCAAATGAAATACTTGCTGTTGTACCAGGTAATACATTTATATCTTGAAATAAGGTAGAAACTTCATTAGCATTTAATTCAACAAATTGATTCCCTGAATATGCTGTGACTCCCATAGCACCGCTAGACCAGGCTTCAATCATTCCGTCGGTTGCTGTGGTTTGCCAGCAAGAAAAAGCAGACTGATTGACGGTTACTATATTTGCAGGTGTTAATCCACAAGGATCTTCAAAATCTAAATTACATAAACTAGATACATTAGAGATAATCACTGAATAGTTTCCAGCTACAGAAGTAGTAAAACTTGAAACATTGCCCGGATCAGTAACTCCTGATGGAACTGTCCAAGAATAGGTGTAAGTTCCTGGGGAAGCTACAGTAGCAGATACGGTAGCTAATTGTCCCTGACAAATTGTTGAACTATTAACAGTAACAATAGGAACTGGAATAACATTTACAGTTAATGAAACTCTAGGTCCTTCACATCCTGAAATTGTTTGAGAAACATAATAATTGGTAGATCCAACAGATGTTGTGCTAGGAGTTGGAGCAGTAGCAGATCCAACACCGCCAATTGGAATTGTATACCATAGTAAACCAGTTCCTGTTGCGCTTAATGGGTTGGGAACGGCATTTTGGCAATATGTTACTGGAGTTACAACTGGTAATGTAGGGATAGCATTAACAGTTACCTCAATAAGTCCGAAAGGTCTACATGTAGCATCTGCAGGAGCAGGATTTGCAATAGCATAAACATAATAAGTACCAGGAACGCTTGGTAATGAACCTGTAATTCCTATTACCGGAAGATCTAATGTCGCAACTCCAGATGTGGGAGTTGAAAAGCCAAGAGGAGTTCCACCAGTGTACATATTACTGCCCGTTTGAGGTGAAGTAAAATAAACATAACTTATTGCAATACTACCCGTAAAAATTGTATTAACCGAAAATGGACTTGGGTCACCTAAAAAACACAAATTTTGAGCGGATGATGGAGTTGTTATAGTTGGGCAAGATGCAGCGGTACAATTATAAGTTGTAGGTGCAAAACAAGTTCCCGTTCCTCCAATAGGAGTTACTGTAATTTGTACATTATTGCCTGATGCTAATCCCGGAACCAGATAACTGTTGACATTACCAATTAATCCAACATTAATAGGAGTTCCTGAATTAACTTGATAAGATACATTATGGTCTGTAGTTCCAGATAACGCAGGCCAGCTAAATGTAACAGATGTACCAGTTGGTGTTCCGCAAGTAATTGCAGGTGCAATTGCATTAACAAACGTTAAGGTAAATGAACGCGTCTCTACACAACCAGAACCCGAAGCGTTATCTGTAATTCCTACCCATATAGTCTCCCCTTCTAAACCAGGATAATTAGTAATATCTACAATTGAATTAGCAGTGTTTTCAGCATCTGTCTGTGAATGATAATAATTAATATCATAATCACTTGTAGTATATCCGTTAAGAATAATAGGCGTATTTGTAGTTAAGTCAAATGTAGATCCAACACAAGTTTGAACTGTAACCGGATTTGCAATAGGCATATTAGGTAAAAACTCTACAGTCATACAATCGGTAAATGGGCATGCAGTTCCAAAAGGATAAACTGTGGCACAAAGTTGGCCAGGTTGACTGACCGATACACAAGGCCCTGTAACTCCTGGAATTACTACTCCATTCAATGTCCATGTATGAACAACGGTGCTTGCTAAACCAGAACAAACTTGCTTCGAAGTAGCGAAACAAGGAGCTAATCCACCTGCTACGGTTAAATCTGGAGGCAAGGTTAATGGCGGGGTAGTGTTAAAACTTCCTGCATCTAAAAAAACTGCTGAATCATATAGATTATCTCCAACATTGGCAATTGCCAATTTAATATGATAGGTTTGACCGCATTGAACATTACTTACAGCAGCGATAACTTTTGTAAACCCATCGTATTGAATAGTAGTATTTACTAATGGAGTTGTGCCAGTACCATTACTGGTATAATAGGTCGAATTAGTAGTTGCATTTATATTATTAATTGTGATAGCAGTTGTAGTAGAAGGTATTAACGCAATATTTTTTGCATTCCCACTGTAAGGACCCGTAATTCCTGGTCCGCTTATAAAAAATCCGAAGACATCATTAACATTTAATGTTGAATTAACAAACTCTGGATATTCTTCTGAAGCAAATACAAAATTAAAATTCAAACTAGCTCCATTCGGAATAAAATCAAACTCTAATATGCCTATATTTTTAACCGTTCCAGTGGTAAGAAGATCTAAATCAGCATCGCCAGCTGTAGGGGTAGCAGGTGCTTGTGATGCACCACCCTGACCATTTGGACCAATAGCAACGTTAGCTTTACCTGTTGCCAAAATTATCCCGGTGTTTAGCCCAATGTTAGTGGCGTTTCCGTTAGAAAATTTACCCACTTGATCCCGCACTGCATTTGCTCCAGCGGTTGTTCCATTAAATTTTATATTGGAAACTGAAATTCCATTTCCTAAAAGAACACTCTGAACTAATTGAGCAGGGGTTTGTGTTGTATTATTTACAATCAACTGAGCATGAATGGAATTCATGCTTATAAATACCAAAAAAAGTAAAATTTTTCTCATTAATTTTAAAAGATAAAAAAGCTATAATACTATAAAAATTCCGTAAAGAAATGTTAATTTATTGTTTAAAACACCAAATATAATAATTCCCTACGAATAACTTCGTTAAATTTGTTGAAAATTAAGCTAATTAGAATGAAAATTACAATAAAAGAAACCCAAAATCCAACCATATTAAAATTTGAATTCCCAGATTTTATTACACAAAACGAAAGTTTCGAATTCAAGAATATAGATGAAGCCAAAAATTCGCCCTTAGCGCAACAATTATTTTATCTTCCGTTTGTAAAAACAGTTTACATATCTGGAAATTTTATCGCTATTGAAAGATTTAGCATTGTAGATTGGAATGACGTAAAAGATGCCGTTGCCGAACAAATTGAAGAATATGTAAAAACCGGTGGAAAGATCTTAATTGAAGATACTTCAAAACCTACAAAAACTGCTTTAACAGTTTATGGTGAAACCACGCCAAACCCTGCCACACTTAAGTTTGTAGTAAGCAGACGTCTAACTAAAACAGCCGTAGAATTTAAAAATATCGACGAAGCTGCTGCTTCCCCATTAGCTAAAGAACTATTCCAATTTCCTTTTGTGAAAGAAGTTTTTATCGACGAAAATTACATTTCCGTTACCAAATACGAAGTGGCAACTTGGGAAGAAATCACAATTGAAATCCGAACATTCATAAAAGAATACATTGAAAATGGCGGCATCGTTATCGACGAAAGTTTAGTAGTTGCAGACACCAAACAAGATAAACAACAAATTAAAAATTTCGATAATCTAGACACCACCTCCCAACAAATTATCAATATTTTAGAAGAATATGTTAAGCCAGCAGTAGCTGCCGATGGCGGAAATATTCTTTTTGATTCGTACGATGAAAAAGAAAAACGTGTAAAAGTAATCTTACAAGGTTCCTGCAACGGTTGCCCTTCGTCTACTTTCACCCTTAAAAATGGTATTGAGAACATGCTTAAAGACATGCTTAACGATCCCGCTATAATTGTAGAAGCTCTTAACGCTTAGTGATTTAAGGAGCGAATGGCTTGAGCTTTTCAGTATAGGTAATTCCCGCTTTTCGTTACAATCTGTCGTTGTGATCTTGCAAAGCAATCTCACAACAACAGGATTTCCTCTGCAATCGGGGCTAAAAAGCAAGCTAATTGTGTGAAAATAAAATAAAAAAACTGCTTTTTTGCCAGAGATTTAAAAGATTTTCATAGATTTTTACACGCAATAATTGTCATTCTGACGAAGGAAAAATCTCATTAAACACTTTTCTCAATGGTTCTGCCTTTGTTGGAAATACAAAAAACTCCACATCCAAATCTAATAAAGAAAAGTTTTTTTGCCACATATTAAAAAGATTTCCACAGATTATTAAAAGACTATAATCTTTTTAATCATTTTAATCTGTGGCCAAAATTTAATTGACTTCTAGGGTTAATTTTAAAATAATGTATATTTAGCACAAATTATAATTTGTTGTCTTCATGCAATCGGCCCAAACAAAACCTACTTATTTCAAATCACTTACTGGAATTCGTGCCATAGCAGCCATCATGATTTTTATATACCACAACAGAAAATATTGGAAAAACGATCTCCACCCAGAACTTTTACGATTGTGCAACGAATTCAATTTGGGAGTGCAATTGTTTTTTGTGCTAAGTGGCTTTCTCATTGCTAAAAGTTACGGAACAAAACCCTTGCAATCTTTTGGCGCTTACCAGAAATATTTCACCCAACGCATTATGCGCATTATGCCTTTGTACTGGCTCTTATTAACTCTTTTTTATTTAGATGCAAAATTTGGGAAATTCCATTTTTCTCTACTACATTATCTATTATTACAAGGCTTTTCGTCTAACCTATCTTTAGATGCTATTGCACAATCTTGGTCGTTAACGGTAGAAATGACTTTTTATGCCTTTGCACCATTATTGTATTTATTATTAGAAAAAAACCGAACTTGTATAATTGCATTTCTAGCTTCCTTACTAGGAATTTCAATACTTTGCGGTACTTTGTTACAATCGTATTCAGGAAATGCCGACGGCTATTTTTACCCTATAGATTTTGTAGTAATGAGCACTTTTGCAGGGCAATCTTTATTATTTGTGGCGGGAATGTGTTTGGCAAAATACCCTGCCATTTTGGAAAATTTGCCTTTTAAAAAACACCTAACTACTATAGGAAGTTTAGGGTTTATTGCAACCTTATATGCAATTGGCTGTTTTCAAGAAACCAGAATAGATCACGGCACCAACCACTGGCAAGGAAAACTGCTTTTTTTCGGGATTCTGCCACTATTTATAGTGTTATTATTTCATGGATTGATTACCCAGCGTACCTATTTACAACAGTTTTTATCTTCTAGAATCATGATGTTATTAGGCAATGCCTCCTTTGCTTTTTACCTCATCCATATTAGTTATATAAACCTAAAAATAAAATCTTGGGTGTTTTTTAGCGACCGGAATTTTATTTTACTTTGGCTTGTTGCTATAGCATTATACTACGGATTTGAAAAACCTCTTTACGATTGGTATAGGAGGAAGTTTTTATATTAAAACAAAATAGACTAAAACAATAAATATTTTATCTAATACTGTAATTTATTTTATTCAAATGACTTGAATAAAATTATTTATTTACCTACATTTGGGTTTAAATTAAAAACTATAATCATGAAAAAAATAATATTAGGTTTATTGATGGCTGTGAATTTATATTCTAATGCGCAACCTTCAATTCAGTGGCAGAAATGCTTGGGAGGAAGTAGTTATGATAATGGGCTGTCAATACAGCAAACCTCAGATGGAGGATATATTCTAACTGGTTTTACCTATTCAAATGACGGTGATGTTTCTGGAAATCACAGCAATGTCAATTTAGATGCTTGGGTGGTAAAACTTTCAAGTCTTGGTGTTATAGAATGGCAGAAATGCTTGGGAGGAAGTGGGGGTGATGGAACACAATCAATACAGCAAACCTCAGATGGAGGGTATATTCTAACTGGTGAATCAGAATCAAATAACGGTGATGTTTCTGGAAATCATGGTGGTACTGATGCTTGGGTGGTAAAACTTTCAAGTCTAGGTATTATAGAATGGCAGAAATGTTTGGGAGGAAGTGGAACTGATATTGCATACTCAATACGGCAAATTTCAGATGGAGGGTATATTATAATTGGTAAAACAGGGTCAAACAACGGTGATGTTTCTGGAAATCACGGAAATGAAGATGCTTGGGTGGTAAAACTTTCAAGTCTTGGTGTTATAGTATGGCAGAAATGCTTGGGAGGAAGTAGTTATGATAATGGGCAGTCAATACAGCAAACCTCAGATGGAGGTTATATTCTAACTGGTTTTACCTATTCAAATGACGGTGATGTTTCTGGAAATCACAGCAATGTCAATTATGATGCTTGGGTGGTAAAACTTTCAAGTCTTGGTGTTATAGAATGGCAGAAATGTTTGGGAGGAAATGGGGAAGATTTTGGGTACTCAATACAGCAAACCTCAGATGGAGGGTATATTCTAACTGGTGAATCAGAATCAAATAACGGTGATGTTTCTGGAAATCATGGTGGTACTGATGCTTGGGTGGTAAAACTTTCAAGTCTAGGTATTATAGAATGGCAGAAATGCTTGGGAGGAAGTGGGGGTGATGGAACACGATCAATACAGCATACCTCAGATGGAGGGTATATCCTAAGTGGTTCAACAACATCAAATGACGGTGATGTTTCTGGACATAACATCATTGTCAATTATGATGCTTGGGTGGTAAAACTTTCAAGTCTTGGTGTTATAGAATGGCAGAAATGTTTGGGAGGAAATGGGGAAGATTTTGGGTACTCAATACAGCAAACCTCAGATGGAGGGTATATCGTAAGTGGTGCAACAGGGTCAAACAACGGTGATGTTTCTGGAAATCACGGAGAAGGTGATCTTTGGGTTGTTAAACTTTCAAGTTTTCTTGGGCTAGAAAAACTATCATATAATAATTTGGTGACTTTATACCCTAATCCCGTAACCAATTTGTTAAACGTAAAAGTAGATAATAATTTTGAAAATCTCAATTACAGATTAATTGATGTGGAAGGTAAAATAATTAATCAAGGATTAATTAATGAAAACATTACTGTAATTAATGTTGAGCATTTATCTAAAGGGGTTTATTTTATAAAGGTATCAGATAACACTGCAATTAAGTTTATAAAAGAGTAAATACAAAGAGCAACCTAAACAGTTGCTCTTTTTTATATAGCAAATACTGATAATTTCCCGTTATATCTATAATAGATAAAATGGCACTAGGAATAAAAACGGGGAATACTTGGGAGATTTGTATTGACGACTACAAACCATACCAAAAATAGCTAAAAAACCGATAAGTAAAATTTGAAGACATTTCGCATTATCAAAAAATTGTTGTAGCTTTAATTTAAATGGTTAGGATTATTAATAAAATTGATAAACTTAACATTTAAAGCTAAATTAAGATATTATAATTTTACTAAAAAATAAACCTATAAGTTGATTTAATGAAAATTATTAATACATTTGTACCACGATTAACCGCATTTAAATTTCATTCTAAAGATGAATTAGAGCAAAATCTAGATTTATGGACAGATGAAAAGTACTTGTACACCTTTTTTGAGAAGCACCAAGAATCCTTGGCCTTTTTTAAAGTAAAAACAATAAAAGAAGCGGTATTAAAAACGATTAAACAAGCTCGGCTTATTCAAGAAAGACTGTATGAATACGTTCAAGATGGCTCCAAAAATCTAGACGAATTATTCCAAAATTTAGACGATAATGAATACCATGAAACAATCTTATCCAAACAAAAATCAAAACAATACTGGCTCAGGCTTTATGCTATTAAAATAGAAACCAATCATTATGTGATTACGGGTGGCGCAATAAAGCTTGTTCATAAGATGAAACAAAGTGAACTTACAATAAAAGAAAAACAAATAATTGAAAAATGTAGAAGCTATTTGCTAGATAACGATGTTTATGATGCAGATTCTTTTTACGAATTTATACTTTAAAAAATGAAAACTGACAATTTAGAAAATTTCCAAAAATTAGTTTCAAACGAAGAATCCGGTTGGTTAAGTAAATTTTTACACTATAAGAGCAATCAAAAAATGCTTGATAATTCTTCTAAAGTTGCAGTTAATGTACTAGAAGCATTAAGAACAAAAAAAATGACTCAAAAAGATTTGGCTGAAAAAATGAATGTTTCTGCGCAACAAATCAATAAAATTGTGAGAGGTAAACAAAATCTAACTTTTGGAACGATTGCAAAACTTGAAGACGCTTTAGGCATTACTTTAATGGAAATTATTGACTATAAATCGGTTAATAGCGCAAAAATAAATGCAATTCAAAAAACAAAAACAGAAAAAAGAACTCAAAAAAATTCTTTTTCGAATGAATTTATTAAAAAAGAAAACACACACATGGCTTAATTAAGTAGTAAAGGCAAACAATAATCCTAAATAATAAATAATAATTTGCACAAAGTCTGTAGATTCAGTAAAGCCGAGGAAAATAATAGGGGAATTTCAAAAACCTAAAAACGCAAACTCTTATAATTAAGGGTTTGCGTTTATAAAAGTGCGGGTAATAGAAGTATAATCTATCAATTAACAAGAATAAATTATATTCAATAAATAACATAAAACCCTTTATTTATAATACATATAAAAGTTTATTAATTTTATTAAATTTAATTAAACATCAGTATGTTTATATATTTGGGGTAGTTATTGGGGTAGTTATTATTATTTTTAGTATTTTTGATAAAAATATTAATTATGGCTACAGGGCGTTACAAAATTCAAAAAGACAATGATTGGAATGCAATTTTTTACAGATTTAAACAAGGGGGCAAATTTGACATTATCTCTTCGATAGGTATTCAAATCCCTAAAGGTAGATGGAGTGATTCCAAGCAAGAAGTCTTACCAACACCTCAAGTAAAACACAAAGACATTAATATTAAACTAAAAGAATTTAATTCCTTTGTAATAAAGGAATATGAAACAACAAAATTAATTGACGAATTAACCCTTATCAATTCAAAATGGCTAAAAGAAAAGATTGATGTTTTCTTCACAAGAGAATCAAAGGATGAAGAAGTAAATCACAAACAATTTTTTTCAAATTTTATTGAGCTGTTCATTGAAGAAAGTAAAACAAAGAAAAGTAGAAATAATACCCCTATAAAAAAAAGAACTATCCAACACTACAATACTACTTTAATAAAAATTATAGCTTTTGAAGAACATATCGGAAAGACCACCAAGCTTTCTGAGATAAATCTAAACTTCCATTCTCATTTCATCCATTTTCTTGAAAACGTTCAGCATCTTAATCCAAATACAATTGGTGGATATATTGATGATATAAAATTATTTATTAGAAATGCAGAAGGTAAGGGGCTAAATGTTTCTAATGAACACAAGTTGAAAAATTTCTATAGCCCTTCCAATAAAACAAAAGACATTTACTTAAAGGAGGATGAAATAAATTTGATATATGAAATGAAATTTGAGCAAGACTTTCTTGACAATGCTCGTGATTGGTTGATTATTGGATTAAGAACAGGACTGCGGGTCTCAGACTTACTAACACTTAAAGAAAATGATGTTATTGACGGATTTATAGAGATACGGAACAAGAAAACGGATTTCCCTGTAATAATTCCTCTACATAGTGACGTAGCAAACATTTTATCCAAACGAAACGGTAAATTTCCAAGAAAAATAAGTGACCAAAACTTCAACGATTATATCAAAATAGTTGCAGAAAAATCCGGAATAACAGAAATTGTAGAAGGAGCAAAAATAACAGAGGTAAAAATTAAAGTTAATGGTAAAGAAGAAACCATTCACAGAAAAATATTTGGAAAATACCCTAAAAACGAACTTGTCACTTCCCACATTTGTAGAAGGTCATTTGCAACCCTACATTATGGAAAGGTTGACACTCTTACAATAATGAAAATTACTGGTCATAAAACTGAAAAACAGTTTTTAGATTATATTAAAATTACCCCTAAAGAATATGCAGAAAAATTAAAGGCATATTGGTCAAGTATAAAATATTAAAAGTAGAACATCAAGCATTACGGGAAATTTAAAGCCCGAACAATATGTTAAATATTTGTTAAAAAAACGCATTTATATTTTCGTATTAACTCATTTGAAAGCTATCTTTCTGAAAAACAAAACTTTAAATATTTTTTTACCATTTCAAATTAACTAGTTTAAAAACAGCAATTTACGTGTTTTTTTAATTCGTTTTTTTGTAATATCTATGCAAAAGGAAATCAGAGTCGACTCCTTTTTTTCAAAACTTTTTGATGCATCTAAAAAGTAATATTTAACATCCTACTTTATTAATAAGATTAGTATTTCCGAAAAAAATTGAAAGTTTTCGGGGTGGGATAAGTATGTAATTTTTAAAAATAATAATAATGAGCTATAATGTAAACATAGTAAATGTATCACTTGATGAAATGTCAAGTGTTATAAGAAATATTCTTGCAGAAGAATTAAAAAAAGTTGGAGAATACTTAAAACCTGAAATCAAAGAAGATGAAGGATTGGAACAATATCTAACAAGGAAACAAGTTTGTAAAATACTTGATGTTAGTACAACAACTTTATTTCTGTGGAATAAATCTAAAATACTAGTAAACCACAAAGTAAGAAGAAGGGTTTACTATAAAAAAGAAGATGTTTTTAATTTACATAACCCTAAAAATTTAGCATAATGATAGATAACATTAAATTGTTTGCATTAGACAAACACAAAGTAGATGAACACATTATTAATAATGAAGTGGTTGAGTTGAAGAGTTATTTTGATTATTCAACAGGAGAAATAAATTGTTATCCTAAAAAAGGAAAAGATTTAAACCTTGAAATTAATATTTGTAAAAAATCTACCACAATCAAAGGCAGTCTTCATAAATACCACAATGAAAAATTCAAAAAAGGCAGTCAAAATTTTGATGATTTTTATTTTTCTCAAATTGAAAAACAAATACGGGGCTTAATAAAAAAATACAAAATTGAAAACAGCACTAGCATCACAAATCTTGAGTTCGGATTTAATTTGGCAGTCGAAAAAGACCCTCAAATCATTCTAGACAGCAATATTTTAATGAATAATTTAAAAGCCCCAAACAAGAACTTAAAATTCTCAGGGAAGGGTGATTTAAAAGAATTTCAAATGACTGATTATTCAATTAAGATTTATAATAAATCAAAGCAGTTCAAATTAGAATCAAATATTTTGAGGGTAGAACTTAAAATCATTCAAAAAAGGTTTTTAACAAAACTAGGAATATTCAAGCTAGAGGATTTATTAAATAAAGAGACCTTTTTAAGGTTATTTGAAGCTCTTAGAGACAAGATTGAGGGCGTAGTTATAATAGATGACTTTCAAGATAAAATGATGCTTGAAACTGACAAGGATATGTTGAATAAATATTCTAATCCTAATTATTGGATTAATCTAAAATCAACCAAATCCCTCAAGCAGATTTCTAGGCTTAAAAAAGAATTAGAAACTCTTTTGAACAAGTATGAATTATTACACACAAAAAATGAAATTCTTGAAAAACTAGAAAATAAATTTATTGAATTACTAGAAATAAAAGAATACAAAAAAATTGCTTAGGTAATAAATGTAAGCTATAATACTAATAACAAAAACCCTTCTAAATGATTAGGAGGGTTTTGTTTTTTTATAAATGTTTCAACATATCAAACCTTAAATATAATCGCTGAATAATTATCCTTCGAAAAAATCTCACATTGGTTACTTAGTACTTGAATTATTTCATTAGCATTTTTTGTATTCAAAAACAACTCTTCTAAATCAGTATCTAACCAAGTTTCCGTAATGCCATCTGAACAGATGAGAAAAAAATCATCATGCTGAATATTCTTTATTATAACTTGTTCTAATTTTGAAGGTTTTGAGTTGTCTTTGATTGATTTTGTTAGCTCATTAGCTCTAGGATGAAAAAGTGCTTCTAAATGGCTTAAATCGCCTTTTTTGACTGCGTCGGCAACCCAGCTGTGGTCTGTAGTTTTAAAAATAATTTTACCATCACGAAATTGATAAACTCGACTGTCTCCAGCCCAAGATACTTGAATGCTATTTTCTAATATTTCAGCAACAGCAATTGTAGTTGCCATTCGTTCTGTAGAAGGATTCTTTCTTTTGTAAGCACTTAACTTTTTTTCAGCTTCTTCAATTGCTTCAGTAATAGACTTAGATTTTAAAAGTGCTTTTTTTATGGTTTCCCCAACTAATTTTGAAGCTATTTCTCCATTTCCATTTCCCCCAACCCCATCAAGAACAGCATAAAATTTGTTTGGATGATAAATTAAATAATCTTCGTTGATTTCTCTCTTGCCTTTATCTGAAATAAAGGATTCTGATTTAACTTTATTACTTGGATAGTTCACTTACTTCTTCGGTCTAGTTAAAAAAGTCATAATTCCTAGAACAAAATTTCCTATTAAAAAAGTAACAATAAAAAAAACAACTGAAATCATAACTCCAATTCCTAGTGATGAGTCAATTTCTCCATTAGACACATAACTTCCATTAATAAATCCATTTATTATTTTGAGAACAAAATAGATTAAATACAAAAAAAATAATATGTTAAATCCTATCCATGAATACTTACATATTTTACCAAACTTCGTTCTTTCTTTGTTGAAATTATGTTTTTTAATCATATTTTTTGTTTTTAATTTTTAATGTATAATATACTATCGGAAGTAAAACACATAAAAAAGGGTAGACAAAACAGAATACAATTAAGTTAGTTTCATAATAAGAAATCCCAAAAATATTAGAGATATTTATAATAAAATCGGTGCAATACACGTAAATGAATTTAAAAAGAGTATTTATTGTTTCCATTTCTTTGTCTTTCTAATTTCTATTAATAAATCAAATGTTTTAGCTAAAAAATAAAACATCCACAAAGGCATTAGGATTACTAAAAATACAATATTTGCTAACCCATAATTTCCTGTTGACCTTAAAGCACCTATTGCTCCAAAATAAATAGGATTTGTATATTTCAGATAAGGTTTAGTCAATTCAATATGATGTTTAATACAATAAGCAGTATTGTTATGGCAGTTCCAACTACATTTGTGTTTAATTGGTTCTGTTGTGTTCAATAGTGTAAATCCTTTAGACTTGAAGTGTGTTTTATTTTGGATTCTTACATATTCATTAACTAATACCATTAACATAAATGGAGCTAATAAAATCAAGATGTTTCTTTTTATATTTTTCATATCTTACCAACAAGAACCGCTTTTCCCGTGAAGGTCTCCCGTGAAAAAATTAACAAATACCATAAAAATAAATACCATCAGAAAACTATACGATAGATGAATGAAATATGCTAATAATAAATCCTTTATGCTTTGAAATTTCAATTTTTCAAATGATTTAATGCCAAACAATAGAATGATTGTAAATATTGCTGTAAGAAATAGCCAGAGCACTATCATGCCCAGCATAAAATCTTGTATATAGCATCCCCAAATTATGTTATGTGGTTCTAAAAAAGCTCCAAAATCAAACATTTTACTTGCTAAAAAAGGAAATAATATTGAGCTGATTATAATATATTTATAAAGTTCTTTCTCTCTAATTTTGTTAGGTATAATACCACTTGACAATTTAAAACTAACAAAAAACAAAGAAATCAAATAAGTAACAAACCAAAATAACAATGAGGATAATATTGCAATAACCCTTCCGTCCATAAAATTAATTTTTTTAAAGTTTTTGTATGATTATTTCAATCTACTCCATTGGAAAATCCTTTGATAATAATTTTTCTCTATCTAGTTTCCCTTTATAAAATTCTCTAATAGTCTGAGGCATTTGGTCTATTTTAAAATCGTATAAATAATAAGCTAACTCCTTTAAATGGTTTAATAATACTACACGGATTTTATAAAATTCAGTCACTTTGTATTCTTTCATAGAATAGTTTTCATTATCCTTTAATTTACTGTCATATTCTTCAACAAGCATCAAACAAAGCTTTGAAATTAATTCTTCAACTGTTTTGCTATCGGTTTCAATTCCTATTTTTTTAAATTCCACCAAAATCTTGTCATGTGGAGAAAACACAGTTATCTTTTCATTTTCAGAATTAATAAAAAAGATTTTATTAATGTCGGTTAAAGATTTTCGATACTTTAATGTTGATTGTAACATAATTTATTACTTGTAGATTTATATCTTTTAGAATTAGTGGACGAAGTAATAAATACTTAATTTAAAACTAAGTATATTTTAAATTAAGCCTCAACCCCATAATTTTTTATGTACTGATATTGTATAGTATATTTATTTAATTCTTAATGAATTTACACAATTTAACAATTCTGTTTTCCATTTAGATATTTCATTAATTCTATATTCAATATTAATGGTATGTTGTTTCTTTCCTTTCCAAAAGATGAAAAATTCAGAATATGTCTCAGAATTACTTCCCATTTTTCTTGTGTAACTATAATTTATACATTTTTGACCATTAATTGTTGATATTTTTACAGCATTCCAATTAATTATTTTTACAGGAAATGTTGGATTATTTGCACTTTCATAAGTTTGTTCTTTAAAGGATTTATTTAAATCTGACAAATCAGTAACATTGATTTTTTCGGTGTTTAAATTTGGAAAAGTTTCTGTACCTGTATCTGTTCTTATAATTACTCTTGCATAGGTTTCCTTGTTTTCGCCATTATTAAGTCCTTTTTGTTGGAAAACTACTCGTTCAGCATTTACAGAAAATTCTTTTTTTGAATCGTCTAAAATTTGTTTATAAATACCTGACTGAACTTCCATAGCTTTTGGTAAATATATAAATCCCCAATTACTTAAATTAATTTTTTCTAAACTTGAAGTTTGAGCATTAAGATTTTGTAACAGAAAAATCAATACTACACATATATTTCTTGAGATTTTCATTTTTTCAACAAGATTTATTTGTTTAGAAATTTTAATATTTCTCTCTCCATATTATCACGAGTTCCTTGTGAAATCCAAAAAATAATTAATCCAAAAATTACTCTAACAAAAGCACTTGGCACACGTGATTCTATTTGTAAATAATTCGTTTTAAGGTATACCCTTACGCTTGCAAAAGGATTTTTATAAACTTCAACCCATTTTACACTTCTAAAAAAAGGATTGGCTTTTATTTTAACAGAATATTTATGTGAAAATTCAATACTTAATTTTTTATAAACATTCTCAATTGTTAAATCGTTTTTAAGTTCCATATATATTATATTTTTGATTCTGAATTATGAAAACAATGTAGCTATCAAAATAATTACTGTAATAATATTTACAATTACATGAATTGATTTTGCTGAATTTGAAGAGCCATCTAAATATGTAGGTTTCCCAGCATAAAAAAAGATATTTATTAAGAATCCAAAAATAAACCAACAAATAATTATCCCTCCTATTTTAAGTAATTTTCCACCAATTGAAGAATGACTATTGTAATGTGGTTCGTTTGCAGTCTCTTCATTATAAACTTCTCCTGTAGTTGTATTATAACTATCTCCTTTTGCTGTTCTAGTGCCATCTTCATTAGTTGTATAGACATCTGAAGGTCTCACTTTAGAATAATCAACGAGTTTAACCTTATTAGCATCTTTCATTACAAAATCCATTGCAGTTTGTGGTTTTGAATCATTTCTCCCAGCTCCGTCTATTGGAGCAACTACATCAAGAGCTTTATCATAGTTTTTATCTCTAACATCACTATTATAATTGAGTTCCTCATTTCTAATATCTTGTAGAGTTCTTGCTGGTATATTAGGGTCTGGAAGGTTGGTTAATTGAATATCATTTTCATTCGTTTGGGAATAAGTATTGAAAACAATAGTAATTAAGATAAAAGCAAAATATTTTTTCATATAAAAAATTAAAAAATTGTTTGTTAAGTATTACAAATATATTAAAAACAGTATCATATATGTATCCAATCTAAAAATAAATAATTTGACTTTTGGGTATGGATATTTCTGAATCTATTTTTTTAAAAGAACTAGGGGTTCACATCAGGCAGTTGAGAGAGAAAAACAGTCTTTCTCAGCAAGAACTTGCTAATTTTTGTAGCATTCCCAAAGTTCAAATCGGAAGAATCGAAAGAGCAGAAGTGAACACTACAGTAAAAACGTTGGTTAAAATTGCAAATGCACTAGATGTTGAGCCAAAAGAATTATTAAATATCATTTCAAAAAAATAAATCCATTCCATTTTTCAAAAATAAACTTTATTTCAAAGCTTCTTCAAGTGTTGCAACCTTGCAACTTAAAATAAATTACAATTTAAAGTCACATCTTTTCTATCAAACATAATTTTTTTTGGCTTTCTTTTATCTCCAGTGATATAATATCTAAATGCTATATATTGTGAGAAATGAGTTAAAAATGCTTTTCTGATTCTTGAAAAATGTACATAAATAGCTTCGTTGTCCTCTTTTAAAAGCTCTTCAACGGTTTCTTTTATTTTATCATAAGAATTTTGATTAGAAACTTGTTTGTATATTAATAATAAGCGTTCTCTATGAAGATGTAAGTCTTTTAAATTAATTGGTTCAGGGTTGGATAAAAACAACAAGTAAATAGCTTTAGTAAAATGACTTAGTTTTATTTCAAGGTTATTACAGTGTGGAATTAAGATTTTAAAATCCTCTGTTATAATCATTGGATGAGTATCATTGTAGATTATTCCTTCAATGTTTTTTTTCAAAAACTCATAAATTTTCGGAGCTAATATTGCTAGTTGCCCCGATTGTCTTAACCTTTCAATCTCATTGTTTATAGTGTTTAAACTTTCTATGGATTCTTTCTCTATATTAGTCTTTTCTTCCTTATTGTTTTCTAAACTGTAATACCGAACACCTTGATTATAATTTGATAATGAAAGATTTTCAATATAACCTTTCATAAATTCTTCAATTGTTTCTTCGTTTTTTTGTTCAACAATAGTGTAGCCTAAGTTACGGCTTATACAACCTTTTGAAATGGTTCCTTTATATACAATGAAATGAATAAAATCAGATAAAATAGAATCATAATCGAATTTAGCTGTTTTCAATTCATCAATAATTCTATTATTGAGATTGTCAGATAAAAAAGGAAATGTGGATTTTAAAGCTGGTAAAATTTCAAAATCTATATTTTCTAATAAAATTGGCAGATAAAAAAAATCTCTACCTTTATTGTAGAACTGTTCTCTTAAATCTGTGTAGTTTTCTCTTATATATGTATCTGATTCCTCTGAAATTTCATTTTCAAAATACAAAACGAAATTTTCTCCGAAATTGAATAATTCATAACCTTTAAGATTAGTTTCGTCAACATCATTACGTCTTACATCATCAATTTTCCTGTCATCAAAAAAAGCTGGTAAAATAACTTTTTCAATTACACGAGGTGCATGAGGATATTTTTCTTTCTTTTTAAAAAAAGAAGAAATTAAGCCAAAGATACCCATAAAGTAGATTTTTTTTATTCAGATACAGAAGTAAACAAAATATTTGAAATATGCAAGTAAGAGTTTCTGTAGTTAAAAATCAATGATTGTAATGGAGGGGTTTAAAAAAGGTAAATAATAACTAGAAATTAAAATCAAAAGATTGTTTAATATACTTATCCCGAAAATTATATAAAAGAGACGCTACATACCTCCAAATGAAATGGGTGTACTCGGGGTTCTTTCTTTCCCACCCCCCCGACCTTATTATTTAAGAAATATATTTCTTTATAAAAATTAAAAAATCCTTTTGAAGTTTGAAGAGATTAAATAAGGATTAATTATTGTCAGGAACAAGAAACAGGGTAGTTATTGGGGTATTTTTAAAAATAAAAAACCTCTAAAAACTTATCTATTAAGTAATTAGAGGTTTCTGTTTGTGCGGGTAATAGGACTCGAACCTACACGCCTATATTTACATTATGCAAATTTTGCAACATACCGAAATCATTGAAAAAACCCTTTTAAAATCAACAATAACAAAACTTTAAGAGCTATTTTATTTGTTTCTTAAATGTAACTAAAAGTAATAAAATGTAAACAAATGTACAAAATGTTTGGCAAATGTTTGGCAAATGTTTGGCAAAATTAAAAACTTATAGATTTTTATCTTACATTTGGATTGCTTAAACAATAATTCAATGGCAACCGTAAATTTCAGAATAAGAAGTTATGTTAATAAAAATGTTCCTATTAAGGTATATTTATCTTTAGGCAGAGATAATCTACTAGAGTCAAATACTGGTTTCACTATAAATCCAAAAGATTGGAACATCAAGAAAATCAATAAAAAAGCACAATTAAATAAAGAACTAGTTGCTGATAAAAATACTGAAAAAAAACCTCCAACAAAGAAGGGATTCCCAATTCAAAACAATACAGAGAACAAAATTATTTTTAATAATCTAAAAAAATTAGAGTCTTTTATTTTTGAGAACCTAAATACTGATTTGGGGACAGGTATTTTAATTGATACTAATTGGTTGGAAAATACTATTAAAACTTGTTTTAATAGGGTCGAAAAAACAGATAATACTTTATTTACAAATCACATAAAGTATATCATAGATAACGCCAATACAAGAAAATTTAAACAAGGTGGGGTTGTCAAAATAGGATTAAGCGCTGCCACAATAAAAAACTATAAAACATTCCGAAATCTAATTTTAGAATATGAAAAGTATCTAAAAAAGCAAATTCACTTTCTTGATATTACCGAAGCATTTATCGAAAAATTTTCAATTTGGTTATTTACTATTTGTAAATATGGAGATAACTATGCAGGGAAAATTTCTGAAACAGTAAAAACCGTTTGTAAAGATGCGGAGAAAAGTGGGATTACAACAACAAAAGTTTCAAGGGAAATTCAATCTTTTAGAAAAGCGGACGAAGATAAATATATTCAGATTTTATCATTTTCCGAACTTGACATTATTAAAAAATTAGATTTTACAGATGTTGAAAAACTTAACGTATTTAAAAAAGAAAACCCTCAATTAACAAAAAACATTGCATTAACCACTAAAACTTTAGAAGATGGTCGAAACTGGATGTTGATTGGATGTGCAATTGGACAAAGAGGCAATGACCTATTAAACATTACTAAAAATGATTTTAGACATAAAAATGGCGGTGTGTATATAGATGTTTTACAAGAAAAAACCAAAAAAAGTGTAACAATTGGAATTAACGATTCTTATATTATTACCGTTTTAAATGACAAATTTCCTGAGCATATTTCTGATGTTAGGTTAAATAGTTTATCTAAAATAATTTGTAAAATGGCAGGAATAACTAAAGTTGTTGAAGGGGAAAAATTAAATATTATTACAAACAGAAAGGAATTTGGTAATTATTCAAAATTTGAACTTATTTCCTCTCACTGCTTCAGAAGGTCATTTGCTTCAAACTATTATAAACTGATACCAACTCCAATCTTAATGAATATTACGGGTCACTCTAAAGAAAGTTTATTTTTAATCTACATTAATAAGCGAGAAGACAAAGATGCAAACGCTGATTTGTTTATGAAATATACCGAAGAGATTAACAAAAATTACGCAAATGAAAACTAAAGCCTTTAAAAAACTTTATGCTGCACTTTCAGAGATATCTATAGAATCCGACGAATGGATATCTATTGATGACCTACTTAAAAAAAGAAACCGTATGCTTTCTGTCGTTTTGCTTAATATTGACATCAATTCAGTAGAAAAATTTATAAAGCCATTTACTGAAGAATTAAATAAAAATCTCTTAGCATCATCTGATGGAAAAAATGATAAAATAAAATTCTACCTCTATGAATTAAAGGATTTAAATCATTTTTTCAAAAACCCTGAATATGCCAAATTACTTTTTCAATCTCCTATTACTGATAAGTCATTGTCAACAGAATATAATTTGATAATTATAACTCATTATCTTTATAATTTGATGGTCAATAAAATACAATATTGTTGCCTCAAATACAATATTGATTTTCTATCTATTTGTAATGAAATAGAATTTGATTGTTCTAATATTGATTGTAGTATTTTTTCATCCTCAGAAGATAAACAAAAAAATCAAAATCCATTTCCGCAAATTTTTAATTGTGACGACAATCGAGCATATAATGTTTTTAAAGATTGGGCAGATGGTCTCACCGATAAATTTCTAGATTATAGCTTTATTTTTCAAAAAATGATTAGTGAGAAGGAAAATCTGATTAGAAAAAAATACCCTCATTTATCTTTTATGCTTTTTCTAAAAGAAAATAATTTTCTAACCCAAAAAGAATATGAAGATTTTACTGAAAAAGCATCATTCAGCAAAAAAACTGATACTGCAACAAGACTAACAAGATACTATAAAATTAAGGATAAGTTCTATCCTGATGATTCCGATATATCGGAAAAAACGTCAGAACTTCGGAATTAATGCGGTCATAAAATTTGTGAAACTAAAAAATTCACAAATTTATGGCAACAATTCAATTCATTCAGTACAGCCCTGAACAACTTCAATCAGAAATCAATAGTGGGATTAAAATCCAATTAGATGAATTTCTAAAACATTTCAAATCCGTCCCCCCTAATGAATACCTGAGCCGAAATCAAGTTTCAGAACGGTATGGAATATGCCTTAAAACTGTTGATAACTATAGGAAATCAAAGATTTTAAAGGTGTACGGAATGGAAGGGAGTAATAGGGTGTTTTTTTTGCGCTCTGAAATTGAAGCAAGTCTTAAACTTATTAACGGTTAAGATTATGAGTAATTTTAAACTACATCGAAATTCTCATAAAATTTCCTCGATTAATTATTTAGTGAAATACTTCTCACTGTTATTTAACAATTAGGTTATGGACACGGCACAACAATCAGCCGTGCCAAAAACCTATATTCCTGAATGGATTAAGTTAGATTTTTTTAATGATTCTAATTTAAAAGTCGACATACAAAATCGTATTTCGTCAAATATCGAACAAAATTTTATTGATGCTTTAAACGAAATGAGAGGCGACAATAAAAGCGGTTTCGGTACTTCTTTTTCAGAAATAACACTTTTGGCTATGGCTTATTTTTATTCTGAAATATTCACGGATAAAATTAAGGACAGTTATTACACACTTACAATGGTTAAGGGGTTTTTAGACGCAAATAATCTTACTCCGTACACTGCAATACGTGAAATAGACGTTAAATTTTATAAATTAAAAAACCAACATCTATTTCGTCATTGTTGGTTAATTGTTCAAAGTGCGCATTTTTTTAATTCAGAACATTTTGGACATCATCAGCATATTAATTACCTCAATCATTATATAAATACTGGTGAGAAACTACCCACTGAACATTATAAATTTGACCGAAATTATTTGGATAAAAAGTATGCTGAAATCGATGGACGCAAACTAAAAAAAATTAATATTAACGAGTTCACACTTGTTTCTCAATGGTACTATGGGATTTTATTTTTAATATGTAAGGAATTAAACCTTTCAACTAAACATTTTATAATTTCTAATAAAGATAATAGAGAGTTCAACCCTTTATCGAAAATGTCAAGACAATTAAGACCTTTAGCACCTTTTAAAATAATAGAGTGTGACATAAAAAGTGCTTTTCCAACCTTTTTAGATTTAATAATAAATGCGTGTTTGAAAGACCACGTTTATAATAATTTAATGAAGTCAAGGAACATAACTAGAAGCGAGGCAAAGATATTATTTAATAAGTTTTGCAATAGTGGAAAGTATAAAACAATCGAGGAAACTAAAAACTTTTTTTTGTCCTGTGGTTATACTGAAAATCAATGCAACAAACTTATAACATTAACTCACGATAGTAAGAGATTATTTTATAGTTATATGACTAAATACGAGGATTTGGCAATTCGTAGTTTTTATATTAATAATGATTTGAAACGAGGAGCAAGACTTCACGATGCCTTATTTTTTATAGATGATAAAATTAAACCAAAATTATTAAAAGTAGACCAAAACTGTGATTTTGGTTATAAGGAGTTAAATAATCCAATAGTTAGAGAAAGTTTTGCCTTAAGCAATAAATCTTTAAATCGTGGATATATCGATTCTATACCAAACGGTTTAGAATTAATAGTAAAACACCATTTTACTAAATCATCCATAAAAGGCGAGGCAAATGGATTTAGATTCTATACTGACACGTTTGAATATCATAAGGCAAGTTTTGATTTAACTGATTTAGAGGTCGATTACAGCTCTTTTATTCAAAAATGCAACACAATGTTTGATTGTTTATTTTTTTTAAACAAAAAGCCATTAAAACGCAACCACGTATATTTAATCATAAAACATATTAGAGAGAACAGTAATTATGTTTTTAACGTTAGGGCTTTGTATTTAAGGTTTACTAAATATCAGCCTAAAACTTTTAATAACGCACCTAAAAAGCGTGATTTTGATTTAATAAATGTAATCAATTTTAAAACTAAAATACAATTTATAATTGCTTTGAATAAAGCTAGAGGAACCATAAACACAAATATTAATAATAATGAACTGTTTCATTTATTATACGAGCGAATTGCAAATGATGATTATAGTTATTTGAATGGATTTAGAATTATAGGACGTAAACAAAACAATCTGTTGAGCATTTCAATTATAAAAACGTTTAATTTTTTGTGTACAGGTCAACGAAGAACAAAACGGAATCAACTTAACCTTTACCCTCTATATACTACTCCTATAAAGAGCGTAACAATTAAGGCAATTCCGTTAAATCAAAAACAACAAAATGGATTTTCGCAAAATATTATTCTAAAATATGAACGAGAGTTGAAACAACTAAATAGACTTGTTATTAATAGGGAAACCGCAAAGCAATTATTTTTATTATTAGGTGATGTTATTGGTGCAGACTATAATTTTTACAAAATAGAAATTACGAAAAACGAAGACGCAATAAAGCAGTTAAAATCCGAATTAATCGCTATGATTGATAAAAAGGAAGTGGTTAGTTTTGATGTTGGAGCATCCGAATTTGATAAACGATATATTCATAAATCAATAAAAGACATTCCAATAATTACAGATTTAAATGATGTTTTTGACTGTGATTTAAGTAGTAGTATCTTTAATCAAATTGACGTAGAAGAGGCAAGTTATATGGGTGAAATTTTCTTTAGGGAATATTTAAGATTTCATAAAATGGGCGAAGTTGAAAAAACCAATAGTGATGTACCTTAAGTAAAATATATATTGCCTGAAATTGATTTTGAATCTTAATTGATTTGATAAACAAAGTTTTTGGAGAGGAAATTAAATCCCTCCATATCATCAAATATTACTTCATATAATTCTCAATTGGCAGATAAATGTTCTTCACTTCGTCCACTTTTTTTCTTTTGCGAACTTCTCGAAGCATATAGCCGCTTTTAGGGCGAGGTTTAGAGTCTTTACTGCCTTTTGGTCTTCCTAACTGTTTATTTTGGCTTCTAGCCCTCATTAATCCTTCTTTCGTACGCTCAGAGATTAATGAGCGTTCAAATTCGCTGAAGGCAGACAAAATATGGAAATGAAGCCTACCAACAGAACTTGTAAAATCAAGGTTGTCAGAAACTGAAATAAAGCCAATACCTTTATCAACAAGTTCTTGAATCTCTAATAGTAATTCACGGGAACTTCTTGCCCATCTATCAAGTTTAAAAACTATAACAGCAGAATATTCTCCAGAACGTAATTTTGATAGCACCGCCTGTTTTATTGGTCGGGTTTTACGAGTGGACTCAACCTCATCATAGAGGTCGTATTTTAATTTGTTATCTGTGGCGTATTGCAATAACCTAATCTTTTGGTTTTCTGTTGTTTGACTTTGGGTTGAAACGCGGCAGTAAAGGGCAATTTTCTTATTTAATTTATTTTCTGATTCCATAAATTTATGATTTAAATGTTCTGCTTAATAATTTAAAATTATATGCTGTATAGTGCATCGCTTTAAATACAATTCCTAAAGCAAATAATCCAACGACTCCACCTCCGATATATAAAGTTGTCTTTAAGAAATTGCTTTTAAAAATTTCATCTTTAAACATTTGGCTCATACTACCAATTTTTACTTTATTTTTTATTTCTTGATTCTGCATCTTTAATAACATAATATATTAACACTAAAACGCCTGCTGTAATTAACCCAAAAATCGCTTTTTCAAGTAGTTTATTTTTTTTTTCAACTCCAACTGCATAATCAAAATCTTTAAATGCAATATGTTCTGCAGGTAAAATACGAAGGGGGTTCCTATTTACGTCTATCATATCTTTTTACTTTATAATGAAAATTATCAACTTTAATATACCAAAATTCAAATACCGCATAAGCAATACCATCTTTGTACTCTTTCAGATTAGTAAAAACTTCAAATGAAACCCCTTTACCAAGTAAAAATTCGTTGTGAAATATCCCTTCATCCTTATCTGACAATAATTCAGAAAAAACTTTGAAGTTTTTCATCAGTGGCTTATTAATATATGCCATATTTTTTCTGATTGTATTATTGATATTGTTGTGATAATTTTTTCTCGCGATACTACTGATAAATATCTGGTTAGACCTTCTTGGGACAAACTCGATTTTTGATTGTGGGCAGACCCTTTTTTTCTTTTCTTGTAGCATAATAAAAAGTTTTAAAACACATTAATAAGTATTATTATATATTCCAAACGTTTACACTCTTTTTAATTTGTTTTGCAAACGTTTTGTTTTGCTTATTTTCAACGGAAAATGATAAAAATAATAGTCAAAAGTAATAAAAAAATAAATAATAATAGATTTTATCTATAATTATTTTTAATTAACAATAATTATCTTTGGGGTAGTAGAAATCTACAATGCCTGTGGAAAACTATTTGAACAAAAAAAAAGGTGTTCCGTAATGGTTCACCTTTTATTTTTTTTTCGATACCTAATACGCTCTTTTAGCAATTTTGGCAAATAGTTTTAGAGAATTATTCTTTTTAATTTAGACTGTTTGTTCAGTTGCTTGATAATTCTTGTAATTGTTTATTGTAGATAAAGAAAGTTTAAATGCTCTTGCAGTAGCAACTAAAGAATGAGTCTTGCAGTATTCGGCAATAATTTTTTTCATATCATTATCAAGCGCATATTTTTTTTTACCCGTATCTACCATACCCGTAATTCGACAATGATAGTTTATAGTTCCTCTTGAACAATTAAGAATTTTTTGAATTTCTCTATAAGACTTTCCCTCATTTCTCATTTGGATAATATCACTTTTTAAGTTTCTTTTAATAGACATAATGTTGTTGTTTTTATTATAAAAGTTTATTGACACGAAAATAGCAATTAATTTTAAAAAAGCGCAAAGCAACTTATTAAAAATTAAATAGATAAGTATTTTTTTTACTAATTACTCGATTTTGAGTTTAAAGGAAAATTCTTGTATTAAGAAATTTTATTGGCTCAAAAGTAGTGTCTAAATATTAAGTGAAATCGTTTAAAACAACAAAATAATGCCAAAAATCCTCCCCCAAACAATTAAGTGGTGTAAAAGACCACTAAAAACAACTCAACCTCCCCCTAAAAATATGTTGCATATAATCGAACGATTATTTACTTATTTGAGTTTTCTTTTTGAGTAATGATTTTGTTTACCTCTGCTTCTTTAGAATTTAGTTTAAAAAAAAGTAATCAAATCAAGTGCACTTTTTTATTTTTTGTGCAAAAAATTTTCGTTTTCAGTATCATCACAATTGATGCTAATTGTTTTTCTGCTCTCAATAGGTAAATTGTGTTCAATTGAATTTTGAATGATTGTTGTAAATGAGGAATTTGTGCAGATTAATTAGGTCGTAATAATATAAAAACTAAAAATGCCCCACAATAGTGAGGCATCAATTTTATTAAATTAACAGGGTTTTTATTGTTTAATAACCTTTACTGATTTAATTGATTCACCACTATTGAATTTTAAAACATAAATACCTGTAGCTAGATTACTCATATCAATTTCTTGATTTTGAATTGAAGTTGTAAAACTAGTTGTAGACACTTCTTGACCTAGATAATTATAAATAGACACTTCTTTAAAATTAGAATTAGTGTTATCAAAGAATACTTTAGAATTTGTTGGATTTGGATAAAGAGTAACTGTTTCAAGTGTATTTTGACTTACAGATAAACTGCTACAAGTATTAAATGGAGAAGCAGAATTTCTTGGAGTAGGTGTTCCAATTGTAAAATCTGATGCGTTGTTATCTGTGTCTGTGCATCCTCCTAAATTTCTTAGGGCAGCGGTAGTATTTGAAAGCACTCCTGTTGGACCAGTCCCTTCATAACCAGTAGCTGTACTACCATAACCCACTTTATCAATAATTTGAGAACCTGTTGGGTTAGCAGTAGTTTCGGCAGTGGTACTACTTACTAAAATTACTTTTCCTGCTGTAGCACTTAGTGAAGCAGTGCTTGTTAAGTCTGCTGTTGGTAATGCGACGCCATTAGTTCCTCCTGTGCCTTGTATTAAAAAGTATTGTCCTGGTTGTAAAGTAACATTAGGCAAGTTGATTGGAAACCAAGACGTAGTTGGACCAGTAGCAGAAGTACATTGCACCGACCAACCATTTAGGTTTTGGGCTAAAGTACCTCTATTAAACAATTCAATAAAATCGTTAGCATAAGGTGCACCCGAATTACCGCCACCGCCATAGACTTGGCTGATTACCGTTTGAGGTAATGACCTTGTAATATTTACATCTAGTAAATAGGTGCCTATTTTGTCTGCGAAGGTATTATTTACTAAAAATTGAATAGTTCCTCCATTATTAACAAAGAAACTATTATTTGGATATGTATCTTCAAAGGGGCCTAAAGGTGTAACACCATCATTGGTAAAAAATTTAGCATCTACAGAGTATGTGTTTCCATTTCCGCTATTGAAACTATCATGTAGTCTTGGGCTAATAGTATAATTATATCCAGGTTGCAATATGATTTTATAGTAATCTACATTATTTGAAATATGAATATTTGAACCCGAAGTATTAACGTTAGCATTATTTCCTATAAAATTTACAGGTAAATTATAAGCATGTGTTTCATCATCATTTACTTCATAAATATCTAGACTTAAAGGAGCTGGAAGTATAGTAATTATAATTGGATTTTGATAGAAAGTTGAACCTGCAATTAACCAATTACTCCCTGAACTATATTGTAAAATTACCAAATAAGTACCAGGACTAACACTAATAGAAGAGGTGCTAAAAGTTAGTGGTGACACATAATGATTATTTACTTGTAAACCATTACTATCTGATAGTGTTCCTAAATTTTGAGCTACGGTACCGTCAAGATTATATAAACTTAAATTATAAGAACCAATATAAGATGATGTACCCCAGTTTTTCACATTTACATTGAAACTGGCGCTTTGACCTTGAGTTACTGTTGTTGCACTTGGAGAAATACTTATGGCAGAGTAAAGTTCAATATCATTATAATTAATAACATTAATTTGTGTGAAATTTGTATAACTCCCAGAGTTTTGTATTAATTTCCAATTACCACTAGTTGTTCTATAGTAAAACCCTAAATAATAGGTTCCAGGAAGAACAGAGAATAACCCACTTGTTGAGAAAATTAAATTACTAGCATAAGTATTTCCTGCTAATAAAGAATAATTTATTTTTGTTTGAACAGTATCTATTAAATTATAATTACTGTCAAAAACACCCATCATGTAATCCCCTGAAAAGTTAGTTGTTCCAATATTAATTACATTTGTTGAAACTGAAAAAGCATTACCATAGTTTATAGTTGATAAAGAAGGTGTAACAGAGCTATTTAATACTAAATTATTGCTTTCTACACTTGTTGATGGTTTAATGCTTATTACCATTTGATTATTGTCATTCCAGTGATAGATAGTTCCATTAGGATTTGGATTTAATGAACCAATATAAAAATAATCATTTGCTGTACTGGCTAACCCATCCCATCCCCAATTAAAATGAAAAAAATCATTAGAATCATAACCGTCACAAACGAATGCATGACCACCATTAGTTGGGTTAGTGTCTTTTGCACCGTATAATACAGGTCTGCCCGCATCAAGTTCAGCTTTTAATATAGATATCCATTCAGGGTCGGGATAATTATCTAAAGAATTATTATATTTATTAATACTGTGTATGCTAGAATCATAATCAAAATAAGTTTTTAGAGCATACTCTGCATTTGCTTGAGGGTTTGGACTATGTAATGAAATAAGAGACGTACTTCCAACTGATGTAGTACTATAGTTCATGTCAACACTAATGCCACAATCACTCATTAAATGAGATACTTCGCTATTTGGGACATTTAGTTGAATAGGCATAGAAGACCATTGATAAGCCCAAGTAGCGAAGTTTGAATTCAAAGGACCAAATAGTGGGTGAGTGTAGGAATGAAAACCAGAACCAGTTGCAGGATAATTCCATTTTTTCATTATTTGCGCCATAGCTGTTGCAACACATCCTGTGGGTGTTCCTGTTGGACAATCATCATTATAATATTGCCCTTGACCCCATTTAGTCTGAATTAAAGGAAGAACAAAATTTGTTGTTAATGCTGTATTACTACTCTTTTTAGTATTTTGTATACTCCACAACTCATCAATTTCATCTGTTGCTTTAACATTTTGATTAAGTATAGAAATCATTTCTTTCTTATATCCTACAATCCATTCATTTAAAGCTGGTGGTATATTCCCTATATCAAAATTCCCACTATCTGAATATGCTAAAATTGGAATTACCGTATCATCACCAGAAACAATTATATATCCAACATTATCCACATTGAATACATAAAACATAGTTCGTTCTTCTGAAGCATCGCCAATTGTTGCGGTAACTTTATAAGTTAGCTGCAAATTTTTAGCATCCTTTAATAAAGTAGAATTGGTTTTGTTTTGTAAAAAATAGAGTCCAACGGTTTTGGCTCTTGTTTCATCTACTGGTTTTCCAAACATTGTAAAACACGCAATTAGTAGGATTAGGGTAAGTAGTTTTGTTTTCATTAATTTATTTATTTGTTCTCGTCTCAAAGAGTTTTAAAGTTTTAGAAAAACTAAAGGCGTGAGACAAACTCCAATTTGCGCCTCAGGTATCGCCAAACACCCACACTACAAAAAAAGAGAAGCCCACGCCAGTGGCGTGAGCGTTCGCTTATTAATTTTGTAGTGCTTTTGAATTTTGGCGATTTTGAGGCACTAATTAATAGCTACGCTATTAGTTTATATGTATTTGTTTTTATTTCATTTCACAAATGTATGAATATTAGTTTAATAAATGTAAACAAGTAGAATTTACCGAATAGTTTGGCAATAGTTTGGCAAATATTAAAAATAAAAAACGCAAACTCTTAATTTATAAGGGTTTACGTTTTAAAAGTGCGGGTAATAGGACTCGAACCTACACGCCTTGCGGCACCAGATCCTAAGTCTGGCATGTCTACCAATTTCACCATACCCGCAAAAATTGTGAGTGCAAATATAAAACTAATTATGAATTATAAATTATGAATTATAGATTTTTTTAAAAATATTTTTTAGTATTTTTGAATACAATTAATTTATAATTAAAATGGAAACTATAAAAAATTACGTTCAAGAAAATAAAGAACGTTTCATAAATGAATTAATAGAGTTATTGAAGATTCCATCCGTAAGCGCTGATTCTGCTTATGCTCATGATGTGATAGAAACTGCAAATGCCGTAAAAGAAAGTCTTGAAAAAGCAGGTTGTAACAAAGTCGAAATTTGTGAAACTCCTGGTTATCCAATTGTTTATGGCGAACATATTATTGACAAAAACTTGCCAACGGTTTTAGTTTATGGCCATTATGATGTGCAACCACCTGATCCTATTGAACTTTGGACTTCTCCCCCATTTGAACCAGTTATTAAAACTACCGAAATTCATCCGGAAGGAGCTATTTTTGCCCGTGGTGCCTGTGATGACAAAGGACAGATGTACATGCACGTGAAAGCTTTTGAATACATGATTGCAACCAATAATTTGCCTTGCAATGTGAAATTCATGATTGAGGGTGAAGAAGAGGTTGGTTCTAAATCTTTAAGTTGGTTTGTAGAACGAAATCAAGAAAAATTGGCTAATGATGTGATTTTAATTTCGGATACAGGAATGATATCCAACCAACAACCATCAATTACTACTGGTTTGCGTGGTTTGAGCTATGTAGAAGTGGAAGTTACTGGACCAAATAGAGATTTACATTCTGGTTTGTATGGTGGGGCTGTGGCGAATCCGATAAACGTATTAACCAAAATGATTGCATCGCTTCACGACGAAAATAACCATATTACTATTCCAGGATTTTATGATAACGTTGAAGAACTTTCTGCTACCGAAAGAGCCGAAATGGCTAAAGCACCTTTTGTTTTAGATAATTATAAAAAAGCTTTGGACATTGAAGATGTTTATGGTGAAACCGGTTATGTTACAAACGAAAGAAATTCTGTTAGACCAACATTAGACGTAAACGGAATATGGGGTGGCTATACAGGCGAAGGAGCTAAAACTGTAATTGCTAGTAAGGCATTTGCTAAAATATCCATGCGTTTAGTTCCAAATCAAGATTGGGAAGAAATTACAGAATTGTTCTCAAAACATTTTATAAATATCGCACCAAAATCGGTTAAGGTAAAAGTTACGCCGCACCATGGCGGTCAAGGATACGTAACACCTATAGACAGCATTGGATACAAAGCAGCCAACAAGGCATATACCGAAACCTTTGGGGTTCCTGCAATCCCGGTTCGTTCCGGAGGAAGTATCCCAATTGTTTCATTATTTGAAAAAGAATTAAAATCAAAAACAATCTTAATGGGATTTGGCTTAGATTCGGATGCTATTCATTCGCCAAACGAACATTTTGGTATATTTAATTACTTGAAAGGAATTGAAACTATTCCTTTATTTTACAAATATTTTGTGGAATTAAACAAATAAATTTTAATTAAATTAAAGCATAAAAAAACGGAGCATATAGCTCCGTTTTTCGTTGGTTAAGTATTTTAAATTTTAATCTGGGACCAGTTTTCACCACTTTTAATTCTTCTTATTTGCATTTCGCTCACTCCAAATTGTTTTGCAATCATTTTCAATCGCGTTTTTTGCTCTGGTTTCGCAAGCATTTTTTTTATAAGCATTACCTTGGTAACGGTTAATTTTCTGCCATCAGAATTTAAGTTGTGTTCTATTAATTTTTTTTGTGCCTGTATTACAAAAGGACTTTTTCTGCTGTGGGCTTCCATTTCTTCTTTATTTGCCCATTTTAGATTACGATAATCGTCATTGTCGCGTTTTCTATCTAAATGCAAAACATAGGTTTGATCTTCTGAAGTTTTATGTAAAAAGTATTCCGCAACTAACTTAGAAATAAATAAATGCTTATTTTTAATCACGCCATTATTAAAAATCTTATATTTAAATAAACGATATCCATCAGAGGAACCTCCTTTTAATTCACGACAAATATTTATATCATCTACAAAACTTACCAATCTCCCTTTGTTGGAGACAGCATATCGTAATTTTAATTTATCCTCCACTATAATTTCCCTAAACTCTTCATTTGGGTAAATCCGAATAGGTTTCATTAATTCTAGTTTCATCTAAAACTTAATTTAATTTATTAAACTTTAATTCTCTATCAATTCTTTCAATTCCAAGTTATGATTTATGACTTTTAATATATCGTGTTTATTTCTATTAAAATCCAAAATCACCGCGTCCTCAAAATTCAAAGCTTCTATTTTATTTTCAATCATTTTATTGGGAGAGCCAATAAAAAAGTGTTCTATTTTATAATATACTTTAATCAAATTTGACAAATCATCCATGTCATTTACTACAAAAAAACAAGTGTCATATTCTCTAACATTGTCTAAAGAAAACCTCTTTTTATTTGTACAAGAATCAATATCCATCTTTGAAGAATAGTAATGCTTAATTAAGGAAGAAAACCCTTTAGATGTGTCGTATATGAATGTTTTTTTATTCATTTTTTAATGTCGTTATCTAATAATTTTTAAACCTAAAAACAAAAAAACTAAACTATTTTCAATCCTACTAAAGAAAATTTAGGACAGCGTATTTTAGAAAATATTATTTTTAAAAAAAAGGAAAATTATACTGACGAACAAAGATTATTTAATATTAAAAAATCAAGATTTATTGATAATCAAATCAGTTTAGTAAAAATAATTTATTAAGCTATTTATTGCTATTTTATTCGCTGAATGGATTAATTAAGAAGTTGAAAGCATGTTTTCTTACGGCCAAAAATAAAATGATCTAAAAGTCTTTTTTGGAAGTTTAAAAAAGATTTTTAAAAGTAATAAGGAGTAGTTAAAACTAAAGAGTAAGCAAAGAAAAGCCCTATTTAAAAAAAAACAGCACAAATTTTTGAAGGGAAAATAATCAAATGGAGTTATTTTTAAAAAAACTCCTATTGAAAAGATATGGAAAATAATAGAGCCAGAGTTAAACTAGGTTTAAAGACTCCATTAAAATTGGTCGATTATTCTTACTTACCGGAATCAAATCCTTTCCTATTAAAACAGTAGAATCCTGAATATCAATAATTTTATTCATATTAATAATATAAGATCTATGAATTTTTAAAAAGGAAGTTTTAGGTAACTTATCTTCAATTTTTTTTAAGGTAGTATGCACTGTGTAATTAGTACCTTCGGCTTTAATCAATACATAATCGCCATTTGCTTGAATGAAATTTATTAAAGAAATCTCAATTTTAATTAATCGTTTATCAATGTTAACATAGATTTCTTTAACAGATGAGTCATTAGAATTTAAAGAAACTAGAGAATTTTCTCTTTTAATAGTAATTCTATTAATTGCTTTATTAAATCGTTCTTCAAGAACTGGCTTTATTAAATAATCCGATATGCAGTTATAATTAAAAGCCTCTAGAGCAAAGTTTTTATCTATAGTTACCAAAATTACTTTGGGCGGATTTTTAATAGTTTGTACAAAATCAAAACCAGAAAAATTAGGCATGTGGATATCTAAGAATATTAAATCTACCTTATTAGAATTAAGATATTTTATAGCATCTATAGCATTAGAAAATTGCTCTAATAATACAAGTTTCTCTGATTTTAGTATTAAAATAGAGAGAACTTCTCTTGCTAATTTTTCGTCGTCAATAATTATACATTTAATCATAAAAGCAATTACTTATAATTTTTTTATAAAGTTAGTTATATTTTTTAAAATAGCTTCAAACTCGTTTTTATTTTGTAAATTATTGTCTCTTAAATTGTTTTCGTATTCATTAGCTACTATATACCCTTTTTCGAGACCCAAAAGCCCTATTTTATGTTTTAATTTATGTAATGCTTCTGCGGCTAATTCATAATTAGAAACTGAAATACATTTATTGTAATTTTCTAATTGCTCTGGAAACTCATCTTTTAATATAGTAATTAAGGTGTTTACTATACCCTCATCTCCACTAGCAATTTGATTAAAATAATCTAAATTAGGTTGCTCTTCCATTATTGTTTATGTAAAGTGAAATAAAATGTTGTGCCATTATTTTCTTGGCTTTCTACCCATATTTTTTCACTGCTATTGTCTAATATCCTTTTTACAATAGACAGTCCAATACCTCCTGATTTATCATCGTTATTAACCGATTCGAAAATTTGAAATATCTTTTCTTGGTTTTTATTTGAAATTCCAACACCATTATCTTTTACGGAAAAAACGTACTGTTCTTCTTGTTCAACAAAATCAATTTCAACTGTTCCGGTTGGTTTGTCGTTAAAATTTATTGCATTACTGATTAAATTCTGAAATAATTGCTGCATTCTAAACACATCGTTTCGTAGTATGGGTAATTTATTTTTTACTATGATTTCAATATTAGAAGGAATAAATATCATATTAATTATACTATTTACCAGATCGTTTAAATCTACATCCTCTTTAACAATGTTGACTTTATCAATTTTAGAATAGGTTAATATCCCTTGAATGAGGTGGTTCATTTTTTCTACTTTCTTTTGAATAAGAGAAAAATAATCATTGGTTTTTTCATTGAAATTTTGTCCATTATCCTCTTTTATCCAAGTGATTAATGAATGGATACTTCGCAATGGGGACTTCAAATCGTGGGAAACTATATGGGCATATTCATTTAATGACTGGTTTTGTTTTTCAAGACTTAGTAATAATTCTTCTCTTTGCTTGTTAATTTTAATAATTTCGATTGTTTGATGTTTAATATAATCGGAAGTATTAAAATTATTTAATGTTTCAAGAGCGTTGCTATCTAAATTCATAGAATTTAAAATAAATTCTAAGTTTTTATTTATCTCCTTTAAACTATCGGCTTCAGCTCTTAATTTTTGGTTAGCTTCGTATAGTTCATCCGAACTAATTTTAATGGAATGCTGCAAAATAGCAATTTGATCTTCATAATTAGTATACGAATCATCAATAGATTCCAAAAACTGGTCCATATGGTTTAAACCATTTTTTAAATGTTTTCCAATTTGTCTTTTTAGTAATGAATTCATTATTCGCTTATAAGAGTTACAGCCATTGTTTGATTATGAAGATTTGTTTTGCCATTTTTATCAAATGGAGCAAGCTGCCCGTAAGAATAAAATCCGGTCATTATTGTAGGGCCTCCTAGAGTTTCTTTTATATATTGCGATTCTTCTCCTGCTCTTTTATTCATTACCAACTTCCTTCCAATACAACTAACTAAAATTGCAATTTCAGCCTTTTTTTCTCTATTTTTCATTGCCAATTCTGTTGCTAATTGAGCACCATCAATAATTGCATCCACAGATGCCATCAATAATTGCACTTTGGCATTTTCAGGTGCATCACCTGCTAATATCAATGCTTTTTGTAATTCATCAAGCCCTAAAATAGTTCGCACCAACGGCAGTTTTTCCCCTTCGCGTGTAATATTTAAAGGAAAAGATAATGAAGCAGAAGGCAATCCTATTGCTCTGTGTGCCAAATGATTTTTATACACATCCAATGCCGGCTTATTGTCAATTTCAAAAATAATATTATCTCTTGATTTGGTTATTTTTCTTACTGGACCAAAAGGGAACCAACCTCCTGCACTAGCGTAAGAAACTTCTAGGGAATCCCCATAAAGACCAATTAATACTATTTCACCTGTTTTTGGATTTTCGTTAAACGACGATAGTGTTTTTTCAAAACGGGCATCGTCACCACACAATCCTCCTGTAATTCCAATTTTATTATTTAGATTACTTTCTAATCCTTCAATTAATTTTTTGGCATTAAGCAAACCATCCGACAAAACAAAAAGATGTTTTAATTTTTCTTTTGGTAATTTATCTAAAAGTGCTTTTCCTAGTAAATCGGGTTGCATATTGAAATTAGAAATATTTTCTCTTTCTATAACAAAGGTACTTTTTTCTAACTCTATTGCGGTAACCGAAATAGAAATATCTTTCATAGTTCCGTCTAATATTTCTCCTGAGGAGGATCCAAAAATAATATTTTCATAATTAAATTCCTTTCTTATGTTTAGTATCATTCTTTCATCCTCTAACAAATATCGGTCTCCAAAAACAAATACTAAAGGATTTTGTAATTGTACTTTTTCTTGCAAATAATGCCAATCCTCTGCGCCATTTTTAAACGCTTGAATAATCTTCATATCGTTATTTATTTAATTGGATAAAAAAAGTTGTGCCTACTCCGAGTTCACTTTCTATCCAAATAGTACCATTGCAAATCTCAACAATTTTTTTTGCTATCGATAGGCCTAAACCTGTAGATCTATTATTATTATTAAAATATTTAGAAATTTTAAATATTTGATGTAGGTTTTCTTTTGCTACGCCTCTCCCGTTATCTTTTATAGAAAAAATATAAGAACTTTGCTCTTCCTTGTAATCAATTTCAACGATGCCCTCTGGTTTATCAATGAAATTTACAGCGTTAGAAATAATATTTTGAAACAATTGTTGTAGCCTAAATCTATCGGATTTTATTATTGGTAATTTACTTACCATACGAATCTCAATATTATCTGGAATTACTAAATTATCAATACTGTTTTTTACAATTTCATTAGAGTTTACCTCTTCATAAAAAAAATTCTCTTTGTCAATTTTAGCATATTCTAATATACCTTCAATTTGTCGGTCCATTTTTTCTAATTTATTCTCTATTATTGAAAAATACTCTTTTGTTTGTTCGTTAAGATCATTGTCTTCTTTAATGCAGGTAACTAAAGAGTAGATACTTCTTATTGGTGCTTTTAAATCATGAGAGGCTATTAATGCGTAACTTTCTAATTCCTTGTTGGCTTTGGCAGCACTATTTACTAATTCTTCTTTTTGGGATTTCAAATTAATATTATTGGTAATGTCTTCTTCTATGGCAAAATACTTTAAGATTTTTCCCTCTTTATTGTACAAAGCTTGTCCATGAAGATAAACCCAATATTTTTCTCCAGATTTCTTGTAATTTAATAATTCACATTTAAAAGGTAATCCATGACGAATTTGTGTTCTTAAATAATTAATTTGTTCTAAATCGGAATCTTTTCCTTGCAATAAATGTCCTGGGGTTTTTGAAACTGCTTCTTCAAATGAATATCCTGTCATAGTAACAAAACTATCGTTTAACCACTCTATCTTACCTTGACTGTCACAAATTATTACTGCATTTATATTTTTTTCGGCAATTAAAGAAAGTAATATTAATTGCTCTTCTTGATTTTTTTGTTCTGTTATATTTAAATGAATCCCAATGGAACCAATAACTTCCCCATTTAAATTATAATTAGGAGCACCACTAATTAACCAATTTTTTATATCCCCATTTTTATTTTTAATTTCTACTTCATAGGAATCCGACTTACCGTCTTTTCTTTCAATGCTTTTCTCTATTAATTTTTCTTTGTTTGCAGCATCTAAAAATAATTCTGATCCTGTCTTGCCAATTAACTCCTCTATTGTATATCCAGACATATCACAAAAACTTTGATTGGCCAAAAGAATTAAGTCATTGTTATCTACTTCCAATAAACCAATATTCATGTTAGCAATAATTCTGCGGTATTTCCCTTTTTCATAATTAAGGGTTTCTTTATATTTTTGGCTAATCGTTGCGTCGTTAAAACTCCATAATATCCCCTTGTAAATACCCTCTTTAATTATCGGAATGAAGGTTCTTTCAAAAAACCTTCCATCTACTAATTCCAATTCATCGTTTATTACTATTTCCTTTTGTTCTACTAATTGATTTATTCTAGAAACATATTGATCACTATTTTTAAAATAATCTTTAAACTGTTCGTCAAATTGTTTGGAGTCTAACCCAATATATAAATTAGTATCCATTTCAAGTGAAAACATAGAACAAAACTCTTTATTTATTGCAACTATTTTTCGGTTTTCATCTTCTAATAAAATTCCTTTTTGCAAATTCAATAGAAAAGAAAAAAGGGTGCTTTCAGATTCTTTTATACTATGCGCTGTGTTGTTCTCTACAGCTAAATTTTCAATAATAACAACATATTGAAATATTACTCCTTGGCTATCAGAAACCGGATTTCCAATAATTCTAGACCAAAAAGGAACGTCATCCTTTTTTTTATGAAAGACCTCAATATCAAAATGTACCCCGTTTCTTATAGATGTAGTTATTTTTTTAAGTTCTTCTTTATTAATTTCTATAGATGCAATTAAATCTACTAAATCACTATTTACTACCTCTGAATTTTCAAAATTAGTTTGTTCCAAAAAAGCATTATTACACCAAAAAACAGTACCAGAGGCATTCGTTAATAACAGCCCATTTTCATTGTCTTTTCCCTCTGAAGAAACTATTTTCTTGTCCATGAAAACTCTATTTATAGTTTTTTTTGCGCTTGTACTTTATATGCTAGCTTCATTAATTCCTTATTAATTATGTTCAGGATTACTATTGTTTTATTTCGCCCCATTATTTAGATAAATTATCTAAATTTTAAGACGAAGTAGTGCTAATTAAAGCAATTAAATATGTTTTTTGCCTACAAAAAATAGGTTTATAGATTTATTTTATAATTCCTGAAAATTGTAATGGTTTCTTCTGAAATAAATCTAGAATTAGAAGTTTTAAATTACTTTTTATAATTACATTAATTCATTACAAGACCAATATTCTAAAGTTTTTTGAACCAAAACTAAATAATCATCATACTTTAATGGCTTGATAATGTAACCTGCAATACCTATTTTGTAACAATTTGAAATATCTCTATGATTATTTGAAGTAGTGAAAATTATAATTGGGACATGTTTTAATTCTTCATTATTTTTAATAATTTTTAGAAACTCGATGCCATTTAATTTTGGCATATTTAAATCTAAAAGAATGATGTCCGGAATAATTTCTTTTTTATTTAAAATTTCTAAAGCAATTTCTCCATTATTAGCTTCTATTAATTTGTGATTTATGCCAATTTTTTGAATAACCCTATTAAACATCATTACCTCAATAGAATCGTCTTCAACAAAAAGAATATTTAATAATTTAACCATTGATTTGTAATAAATTAATTGATCAAATATTACACATTATTTTAATTCTATTTTATTGTCAATCAAATAATCGTTAAAAAAACATTTGCTATAGATGAAATAGGAATTATTTCTAACTTTTTTAAGATAAAGAGAGGTAACTTACCTAATTTTCTAATTCGATAATTTCCTTTTGGATTTTTTTTGTCAGACTCTTAAAAACCAATTCATAAGAATGATTAATAAGTTTTCGCATCATTTTATCCGAAACATCGCCATTAAAAGCAACCGTATTCCAATGAATTTTACTCATGTGCCATCCCGGAATTATAGCCTCATATTCGGCTCTAAGTTCTTCAGCTTGTTCTGGATCACACTTTAAATTTAACGAAGGAGTACCTTTTTCCCACTGATTTAAAGATGTAAGACAAAACATTTTTCCGCCAACTTTAAAAACTAAAGTTTCTTCATCAAACGGAAAGTGCTCGGTAACTCCTTTTTTTGAAAGGCAAAATTCGTAAAATTGTTGAATGTTCATTTTTTCTTATTACTTAATTATTCTCTCCATCATTTTTTCAGGATGTGTTAGTCCTTTAAAACCAAATTTTTCATATAAAAAATGAGCATCAGAAGTTGCTAATCGCCAAATTTTTACTTGTTGCAATTGCGGTTCGGTCACCATAGCATTGATTAATATGGTCGAATAGCCTTTTCCGCGATACTTTTCATCAATAAAAACATCCATTACATAAGCAAAAACTACATAATCAGTAATTACTCTGCAAAAGCCAATTTGCTTTTCTTTCAAATAAATTCCGAAACAAAAAGAGGAGTCAACAGTTGTTTGTACTTCCTCCAAAGTTCTACCCGCAATCCAATAAACATCTTTCAAAAAAATATGAAGAAACGAAATGTCTAGTTTCGATTTATCGGTAGAAACAGTTATCATATTTTAAATAAAATAGGTTTAGATGGGGATGCATCATTTTCAAAAGAAGCAATTTGAAGATTTAAGATATAGCTTCCATCAGAGACTGTTTCTTCAACATAAATCATTTCAGTAATGGTGCAATTCAATCGCGCATCGCTATTTAAAACTTCAACATTTTTAACATTCCAAAAGGCTTTATGAGCTAATAGTTTTCCTTCATCCTCTTCTCTATCCACGCTTGGCAAATCAATTAGTAAATGTTGAATTCCTTTTTCCCTAATAAAAATAGCGGCATCTTCAGCCAAATAAGGGGGATTGGTTTTAGAATAATTTCGGTTTTTTTTGCTTTCTAAATTAGGTAAAGTTCTTATGATTATGGCTTCAGGAGTTTTCCCGTTTAAAGCATTCTCAATTTGAAATTTAGTGATTATTAAATCTTCAAGAATTCTTTCAGGCGCCACCGAAATTAATTCAGCTGTAAAGAAAAACTGTTTCAAACATTGATTAATGCTGTAAAATTCTCTAGTAATATGACCTAAACACTCCGTGTGAGTTCCGTGTCCGTGGGGATTAAAAAAAATAGTATTGAAATTTGTCGAACTTCCTTCAGATACTTTTCCTATCCAATCACCAAAAACTACAGGCTCAAATTCTGGTTTTTCAATATACCAAGCTAAAGGATTTGAATCGGTGTTGGATAATGGAATAGAAATATCAATTGGTTTTGATAAATCTATTTCGAATTGGTTATTTATTCTTGCAATCATAATTGAACGCGGATTTTACAGATATTCTAACGCGGATTCTATTAAATTTTTATCCGTGTCAATTTACTCCAAATTTAATAAAAACAAATCACTAGCAATTCCATCGCTTAAAAACTTTCCTTTTTTAGTAGTTCTTAAAATATTTTCATACACAAATAGCAACTCATCCTCTATGTATTTAGCTGCTTGTTGGTTTAAGTAATTTAGATAAGTGTCACCAAAGTCTGTTGCAATTCTATCTAAAGAAACTCCCCAAATGGTTCGTAGACCCGTCATGATATATTCATTATATCTATCGGTTTTGGTCAGAGTTTCTGTTTCAACTGGTACTTTATTTTGCAAAATAGATTTTATATACAAAGAATTATTAGATACATTCCACCCTCTTTTTTCTCCATTATAACTATGTGCAGAAGGCCCAATTCCGATGTATTTTTTGCCTAACCAATAACTCGAATTATTTTTAGAGAAATAATTTTCTTTTCCGAAATTAGATAATTCATAATGGATGAAATCATTCTCAGTTAATTTATCTACTAAAATTTGAAAATGCTCTTGTGCTACCTCATCCTCCGGTTGGGGAATAATTCCTTTTTGGATAAATGAATATAAAGCGGTTTTTGGCTCCACCGTTAATGCATAGCTAGATATATGTGGCACATTGAAAGACAAAGCCATTTCTATATTTTGTAGCCATTTTTCATTGCTCATTCCAGGAATTCCATAAATCAAATCTACCGAAATATTATCAAAATATTTAGTCGCCTCTAGTAAGCATTCCTTAGCTTCTGCTGAATTGTGGGCACGATTCATCAGCTGCAAATCGTCTTCAAAAAAAGACTGAATTCCAATACTTAATCGATTAATTCCAATTTTTGAAAGTTCAATCAAATAGTCGCTAGACAAATTATCGGGATTGGCCTCAAGAGTTATTTCTGGATTCTCTACAACTTTATAATTCGAATAAACTACCTCTATCAAAAATCTTAAATTTTCAATGGTTAAAATTGAAGGCGTTCCGCCTCCAAAATAAATAGTTTCTACAACCTCATCATTGAACTCACTTTTTCGCATTTCGGTTTCTTTAGCCAAAGCCAAAACCATTTCTTCTTTCTTCTTAATAGAAGTAGAAAAATGAAAGTCGCAATAGTGACATGCTTGTTTACAAAAAGGAATATGAATGTATATGCCGCTCATTTTTTGGTGATCAATTTCTTAGTGTATACTGAGCACTATTTTTTTACTCTTTTCTCATTATCTTTAACAAAAGCATCCCAACCGGAATAACTTTTCTCGCCAGTAACTTTCCCAGAATTAAAAAAATGACACACTGCAGCCGCCAAACCATCAGTGGAATCCAAATTTTTCGGTAATTCCTTCAATCCTAATAGTTGTTGGAGCATTTTAGCAACTTGCTCTTTGGTGGCATTTCCGTTTCCGGTGATGGCCATTTTTATTTTTTTAGGCTCGTATTCGGTTATAGGAATATCTCTTGAAAGTCCTGCGGCCATTGCAACACCTTGGGCTCTGCCTAATTTTAACATTGATTGCACATTTTTACCAAAAAATGGTGCTTCAATAGCTATTTCATCAGGATTGTGGGTGTCAATTAGCTCAATAGTTCGTTCAAAAATGACTTTAAGTTTTTGATAATGGTTGTCGTATTTACTCAAAATTAATTCGTTTAACTGAATAAATTCCATTTTCTTGTTAAGGACTTTTATCAATCCGAATCCCATTATGGTAGTTCCAGGGTCGATTCCTAATATGATTCTTTCGTTTGCCAATTATTTAGTTTCAAGTTAAGGTTCATGTACAAAGTTTTCTGTTTCTTTGCAGCAATGATTTCAATTCCTCACAAATCTAAACAATTAAGCGTTTTTATAATCAAACTTTTGATTGTTATTACAGCATTTTATTTTATTTACAATCAATTGGCAAATAATGACCAATTAGACTGGAAAAAGTTTTTGGTTTTGTATAAAAAAAACCAATCTGTTGCTGGAATTTCATTTATATTATTTTTTAGTTTTTTCAATCGTTTTTTAGAAATTTTGAAATGGCAAAATCTAGCACAAGTTGTAAAGTCAATTTCAGTAAAAGAAGCTACGAAACAAGTTCTAGCTGCATTAACATTGGGAGTTTTTACTCCTGTTGGCGTAGGAGAATATGCAGGAAAGGCTTTATATTTTGAAAAAAAAGAAACTAAAAAAATTATTTTTTTGAATTTACTTTGCAACGGAATTCAAATAGTTGCCACTGGTTTTTTTGGAATTATAGGTATGTTAATCCTAGGATATTGGCTTTGGAGTTTGGGGATCATTCTTATTACAATTGTCTTTGTATTGATTTCATTTTTAACAAAAAAAATTAAAATAAAAGAGTATTCTGTAGAAAGTTTATTGGCACGAATAAATGAAATACCTAGAAAAATCCATACCAAAAACTTGATTTTAGGCTTTTGCCGTTATATCGTTTTTTCACACCAATACTATTTTTTATTTTTAGCATTTGATGTTAATTTACCTTACACAACTTTAATGGCTACCATAACAACGGTTTATTTTCTTGCCTCAATTATACCGAGTTTTCAATTTTTAGATTTCGCTTTAAAAGGAAGTTTGGCTGTTTATTTCTTCGGATTACTTGGAGTTAATGAATGGATAATTATTTTTGTTACCGCTTTAATGTGGTTTTTAAATGTGGCATTGCCTGTTATTATTGGTAGTTATTACGTTCTGAGATTTAAAATATCTAAGCCATTAATTTCAGATAGTTTGCCTTAAATTTGAATAATAATATAATTTATAGATTATGATTGAAGTTGTTTTACTCTTGATTTTGTTAATTTATGTGGTTTTTATAGCCCAATTAATTTATGGATTTAACAAAGTGAAAACATTTGAAAAAACAGAATTAAAACCTAAAACGGCTTTTTCAATTATTGTTCCTTTTAGAAATGAAGCTAAAAATTTACCGAAACTTTTAAATTCGATTTCAAATCTTAATTATCCTAAAGAGTTGTTTGAAATTATTTTAATAGATGATTTTTCTACGGACACCTCCGAGAAAATTTGCATACAATGGAGAATGGCTAATGGACTTATTGAATCTACTTTATTAGAAAATTTAAGACTTTCTAATTCACCTAAAAAAGATGCTATTTCTAGAGCTGTTCCTATTTTAAAACACGAATGGATGGTTACTACGGATGCCGATTGTGTTGTTAGTGAAAACTGGCTGTTAACTTTAGATAATTTCATACAACAAAAAAATCCAGAAATGGTGGTTGGAGCAGTTGTTTATAAAACCAAAAACAACTGGTTTCATCATTTTCAACAGTTAGATTTAATGAGCTTACAAGGCACCACTATTGGAAGTTTTGGAAATGGAAACCCATTTATGTGCAACGGAGCAAATTTTGCTTACACTAAAAAATTCTTCCTTGAACTTGGGGGTTTTGCCGGAATTAATTCTACTGCCAGTGGAGATGATGTATTGCTTTTGCAAAAAGCAGTTGCCTCCAATCTAGATAAAGTTCACTATTTAAAAAGTAAAGAGTTTATTGTAAAAACAAAACCAGAAAACGATTTGTTTCAGCTTTTTATGCAACGCGTTCGTTGGGCAAGCAAAACTACAAGTTATAAAAATACCTATGCTAAATCACTTGCCGTAGTTGTTCTGTTAATGAATTTTTCTTTGATTATAGGTTTTGGGTTCTTGGTTCTGGGTAAAATTAGAATTTGGTATTGGAGTAGTATTTTTCTAATTAAATATGTTGTAGATTATTTTTTACTTTATAAATCTAATGCTTATTTAAACAAAAGACGGTTTTTACTACCACTTGCGAGCAGTTTGGTTTATCCTATTTTTTCTTCTATTGTTGGTCTTTACTCTTTGTTTGGTAGTTTCACTTGGAAACAAAGACGCTTTTTTAATTAATTATAAAATTATCCTAATTATTCTTCTTTTCATAAGAATATACTTATAATTCTTTATTTTTGAGAAAAAAAATGATTAGATATTTCCCCTTATCTATCTTAATCTTTTTTCTATTTACTATTTTTCCAGCATTTGCTCAGGAAACTAGTGCTGAAAAAGATTTTATAGTACATTATTTTCCTACAAAATTAGAGCTCAATTTTGACAAAAGTAAAGCGCCAAGTTCCATTAAAGTAACCGATGTTTTTTCTAATGTTGAAGTGCCTTTAGAGAAAACTAACAACCCAAATCTATTTGTAATAAATTCTGTAAAACCTTCTCAGTTTTTTAGAATAGATTATACATTAAGTAATCAAAAAGAAATGGTTCCATCTTCAATAACCATTGCTTCTAAATCTGCTTCCAGCGGATTGATAACCGTTTATTTTAATCATACTGTTGACACTACTTTCAGTCAAACACAAAACGCAGTAAATCTTTCGAATACGCTGGACGACATGTTGATTTCTTACATCAATAATTGTATCGCAACACTAGATATTGCTATTTACAATTCCTATTCGCCATCTGCAACAACAGGTATTGCTGGAGCTATTAATGCAGCATTTGCAAGAGGGGTTCAAGTGAGAATAATCTATGACGGAAGTACCAGTAGTGCAATGATACCATTATTAAATAGTGCTATTCCAATAGTAGCAAGTCCAACTACTTCTAGTTATGGAATTATGCATAATAAATTTGTGATTATTGATGCAATTTGTAATAATCCGTTTCTCTCTTATGTTTGGACTGGATCTACTAATTGGACAACTGCGCAAATTGATGGTCCAGATAGAAATAATGTTATCGTTATTCAAGACCAAACCCTTGCAGGAGCTTATACCCTAGAATTTGAAGAAATGTGGGGGAGTTCTTCTGCTACGCCAAATACTACTATTTCAAAATTTGGACAATACAAAACCAATAATACGCCGCATAATTTTATTATAGGAGGTAAAATAGTAGAGAGTTATTTTAGTCCTTCGGATGGTACTACTTCCAAAATTATAAGTGCAATTAACTCAGCTAATTCGGATGTTGAAATCGCCGTAATGAATTTTACTAGAACCGACATTAGCAGCGCACTACTAAATAAATATAATAGTGGATTTACTAATATTAATGTTTTATTGGACAGCAGTAATCCTTTAGGAAATCAAATTACAACTTTACAAACAGGATTACTACCCAACCATGCCTTAGTGGATACGGCTTCCGGAATTATGCACCATAAATTTATGGTAGTAGATAACTTTAACAGCAATTCAGATCCACTGGTGCTAACAGGTTCTCATAATTGGAGTACTGCAGCGGAAACCAAAAACGATGAAAACACGTTAATTGTTCACGACGCAAATATTGCTAATCAATATTTTCAAGCTTTTGCTCCTTTATATCAAGCTTCAGGAGGGACAATAAATTCGCCTTTATCTAACATAGATAATAATAATAACGGAAGTTTAATAAAAATAATTCCAAATCCTAATAGTGGGATTTTTGAAGTTATTTCCAGCGAAAACTTAAATGATATAGAAATTCGGTTGTATGATATTTTAGGAAAACTAATTTATGAAAATCAATATTCTTTGTTTAGCAACTGCTCAATAGACATGAGTTCTAATAAATCCGGATTTTATTTAATGGATGTGAATTATGGAGAAAAATCAAATCACTTCAAAATAGTAAAAAAATAACCTTAAAAATTTATTTTTTGCTTTCTGTTTTAATAATAACGGGTAGAATAAATTGCGTTTTAACTGGAATTCCTCGTTTAATAGCAGGATTCACTTTCGGAAAATCAACTAATTTTATTTTTAATATACTGTCTATTTTAATGGTATCGTAGGCAACGGTATCTCTAGGAAATTGAGGTTCAAATTGCATGCTAGAATCCGAATTCACAGTCACTTTAACCTCTATTGTATCTAGTTTTGGGAATAATATTTTTAAGGTGTCAACACTTAATTTTTTTTGTATGGCACTTGCCATAAACTCGAAAAAACAATTTTTTTGTTGTTGAGAATTAGTTAATTGTTCGCAATCCGCTATGGATGGATATTGATCTACTTCTTTCCAATTGATTTCTTTAATTTGCTGGTCTAGCAAATCCTTTTCGGAAGGTACTTGCTTCTCAAAATAGTTACAAGATTGTAAAACTACAATCAATAAAAGTAAACTAAACTTTTTCAAATAATTATTTTTTAGATTCTAAATAATCTGAATATTTCTTATCAAACCATTCTTTCTTTGTTTGCTGGGCCTCTTCTTTATGATTTTTATACAGCATTCCGTACTTTTCTGAATAAATAGCAATTTTAATAGTATAGATATAAAATTCCTCTTTGGTAAGAATTATTTTAGTATCATTTTGTTTTTGAAAAAATTCAAAAAACAATTCATCAAAATCTTTTTTGTCAAAAGCCCAAACCACTTTTTTATATTTATTATAAATAGTTTCTTTTAAATAACCATCAATAATATCTTTCTTTCTATCTTGTGAATAAGCGGTGCATAGGAAGCATATTAAAAATAGAAAATAAATTATTATGGTTGTTTTTTTCATACTATACACCAAAAATAGTAAAAAAAATATAAAATTTCCTAAAAGCAAAAAAGCCATCCACAATAAAGTGGAAAGCTTACTTAATTTTTTTGGTTAATTTTTCATTTTCTTTAATAAGACGTTCCTTCACCGTATCATACATCTTTTGATATTCTTTAATATCTGATGCATAATATTGGGTGCTTTGAGCGAAAGTCAAACTATCTACTTTATATTTATTTTTTATAAATTCAGTTGGCTTAATAAAATATTGAACTGTTGAATTTCGAGTTCTTGCCGCTTCTAGTAGGGACAAATCATAAATAATATCTTCCATCTTTTCTTTGGAAATAAGATTCTTTGGCTTAGGAATAATTTCGTCTTTACAGCCTACAACTCCAAAAATAAGTATTGTGAAAAGTAAAATAAATTTTTTCATATTATAAAATTATCTATCAAATAGCAATCTTTGGGCTGCTTTTATCTCTTTAACTTTGGCATTTTCATATACTAATTGGCCATTTACAAATGTATGAGAAATTCTAGATTTAAAATTAGTTCCTTCAAATGGAGACCATCCACATTGATACAAAATATTATCCTTACTTACGCTCCAAGGTTTAGATGGATTTACAATTGCCAAATCGGCATAATATCCTTCTTTGATATAACCTCTTTTTTCAATTTTAAAAATAATGGCAGGATTGTGACACATTTTTTGAACAATTTTCTCCACAGAGATTTTACCTTGGTGGTGCGCTTCAAATAGTGCAACCAAAGCGTGTTGTACTAAGGGCCCTCCGGAAGGAGCACTTGAATATTTTTGAGATTTCTCTTCTATTGTATGAGGCGCATGATCTGTGGCGATAACATCTATAGTGTCATTAAGCAATGCTTTCCATAAAGCATCTCTATCGGAAGCCGTTTTTACTGCAGGGTTCCATTTTATAAAATTGCCTTTAGTGACATAATCTTCATTGGAGAACCAAAGGTGGTGTATGCAAACCTCAGCGGTAATTTGCTTTTCTGCTAACGGAATTTTATTTGAAAAAAGTTCCATTTCTTTGGCTGTAGATAGATGAAAGACGTGCAATCTTGCACCCGTTTTTTTGGCAAGCGCAATCGCTTTAGAAGAAGAAATATAACAAGCCTCTTCACTACGAATTAAATGGTGCATTGTTACCGGAATATCGTCACCAAACTCTTCTTTATATTTTTCTAGATTCGCTTTTATAGTTGCTTCATCTTCGCAATGTACAGCAATTAGCATTTTGGTACTTGAAAATATTTTTTCTAGTGCTTCTTCGTTATCGACCAACATATTTCCTGTAGAAGAACCTAAAAATAATTTTATTCCTGCAACATTTTTCGGATTTGTCTTTAAAAGTTCATCCAAATTATCATTAGTACCGCCCATCATAAACGAATAATTGGCATACGAACTTTGAGAAGCAATTTGATATTTTTGCTCTAATAATTCTTGAGTAATCGCATTAGGAACTGTGTTCGGTTGTTCTATAAAAGATGTAATTCCTCCAGCAACAGCGGCTCTACTTTCTGAGGCAATAGTACCTTTGTGAGTTAATCCTGGTTCGCGAAAATGCACTTGATCATCAATAGCACCAGGGATTAAATAGTTTCCTTCGGCATCAATTACTTTGCAATTAGAACTTTTATGGCTAATACTTTGGCCTATTTCTTTGATGAATTCGCCTTCAATCAATACATCACCTTCAAAAATTGTTCCTTCATTTACAATCTTTGCATTCTTTATTAAAACAGTATTCATTATTTATTCTGCTTATTTTGATGGTTCATTTTTAAAACATCAAATATTAATTTATAGATTATTAAACATTTTTTTTATTCGTAAAGTCAAAACCCCAAAAATAGCTTCCTTAATAATGGAACTACTCATTTTAGATTGACCTTTAGTTCTATCTGTAAAAATAACAGGTACTTCTTTGATATTTAGGTTTTTAGAAAATGCACGATATTTCATTTCAATTTGAAAAGCATAACCAATAAACTTTATTTTATCCAAATTAATACTTTCTAATACTTTTCTGCTATAGCAAATAAATCCCGCAGTGGCGTCCATTATTTTCATTCCGGTAATCATTCTTACATAAACCGAAGCAAAATAAGACAACAAAACTCTACTTAATGGCCAGTTTACCACATTTACTCCCGTAACATATCGAGAACCAATTGCAAGATCGGCACCTCCTGAGTGACAAGCTTCGTATAATCGTTCTAAATCTTGTGGGTTGTGGGAAAAATCGGCATCCATTTCAAAAATAAATTCATAATTTCTTTCTAAAGCCCATTTAAATCCGTGAACGTATGCGGTTCCTAAACCTGCTTTTTTTAAACGCTGTTCAATAAACAAATTTTCCTGAAATTCATTTTGAAGATCTTTAACTTTATCTGCGGTTTTATCTGGTGAATTATCATCTACAACAAGAACATGAAATGGTTTAGATAATGAAAAAACTGCTCTCAAAATGCTTTCAATATTTTCAATTTCGTTATACGTTGGAATAATTACAAGACCACAAATCATAGTTAGAGTAAAATAGTTTTGGCAAAAATAATCATTTTATGCCATCCTAATCTTAATAAAATTATAATAGTATGAACAAATAAAATTTAGTAATTTTGCAAGTCATGATAGCACTCCAATTACATCCGAGATTGATAGAAAATAAAGACTGGGCCACCCTTGTTTTCATTTTTTCATTAGTGTTTATTGCTATTGCTAAATCAACATTTGACTCTCGTTTCAACGATTTTATTAAACTTATTATTTCGGACAAATACAGTAAGATTTATAGAGAAAGTACGCATTTAATGAGCGGTTTCAATGTGCTGCTTGTAACGGTTAACCTGATTTCACTTTCTTTTTTTATTCAATTAATTTTCTTCCACTTAGGATTTGGCGAAAAAACAGATTGGATTTTATTTGTTCGTATATTTACTCTTCTTACAGTTTTTATTCTTTCTAAATTCTTATTAGAGAAAATCATTGCAACTGTTTTTGGAATTGAAGAAGTCATTGAGCAGTTTAATCTTCAAAAAGTTACTTTCAGAACCTACACAGGACTTTTATTACTGCCTGTAACCCTGATTCTTTTCTATAATAATTATACTCCAAATACAGTAATATACAGCATTATTGTTATTTTATTAACAATAAATTTACTTACTTATTTTCTTTCTTTAAAAATTTATCAAAATTTAATATTTAGTAAGTTCTTTTATTTTATTTTGTATCTTTGCGCTCTTGAAATAGCTCCATATTATTTCATATATTATTTGATTACAAAAAATTAGAGCACAACATGTCAAACTTGAAAGTAAGAACGATTTTGGTATCACAACCAGAACCTAAAGTAGAGAATTCCCCTTATTTTGATTTAAAACAAAAGCATAAGGTAAAAATAGATTTTCGCTCTTTTATTCATGTAGAAGGCGTAAGCGCAAAGGATGTAAGAGCTCAGAAAATTGACCTTAATAATTTTACAGCTATAATTCTAACTAGTAAAAATGCTGTGGATCACTTCTTTAAAGTTGCTGAGGAAATGCGTTATAAAGTACCTGAAAACTTAAGATATTTTTGCCAATCGGAAGCTATAGCTTTCTATCTACAAAAATATGTGGTTTACAGAAAACGTAAGATTTATGTTGGACAAAAAGATTTTGCCGACATGGCGCCTCTTTTCAAAAAATATAAAGACGAAAAGTATTTGTTACCTGCATCAGACCAACTTAATGCTGACGCACCAACCACCTTAAACAATTTAAAAATTGATTGGACTCCAGCTGTTTTCTACAAAACCGTTATGAGTGATCTTTCTGATTTAGCCGATGTTTATTATGATGTATTAGCATTCTTTAGCCCAACAGGAATTAAATCTTTGTTTAAAAACTTCCCTGATTTTAAACAAAATGAAACTCGAATTGCTGTCTTTGGGAGCACTACTCAAAAAGAAGCTCTAGAGCATGGATTGCGTATTGACATTCTGGCTCCTACTCCAGAAACACCTTCTATGACTATGGCTTTAGAACGTTATGTTGCAGAAGCCAATAAAGGTAAATAAAAATTTAAAAATTTTTATACATTAAACCCCCAAATTCTTTATAAGAATTTGGGGGTTTTTCATAAAATATATCCTGCATTAATGCCAAACAATTTTCGTTTGATTAGTTTGTTAATAGTGATTTAGGTCCCGCTAGAACAAGATTTTTACCTTCTGGATTGTCGGTATATTGAACGAAGTTTTTAATAAATCGGGCACCTAAATCTTCTGCTTTAGTTTTCCACTCTGCAGCATCTTTATAAGTATCTCTAGGATCTAAAATTGCAGAATCTACATTTTGTAAAGAAGTTGGCACTACAAAATCAAAAATTGGAATTGTTTTAGTTTCTGCTTTTTCAATGGAACCATCTAGAATAGCATCAATAATAGCACGGGTGTCTTTAATAGAAATTCGCTTGCCCGTTCCGTTCCAGCCGGTGTTAACCATATAGGCTGTAGCCTGGTTTTCTTCCATTTTCTTAACTAATTCTTGTCCGTATTGTGTTGGATGCAAAGAAAGGAATGCTTTACCAAAACAAGCAGAAAAAGTTGGCTCTGGTTGTGTTACTCCTCTTTCGGTCCCTGCTAATTTAGCGGTAAATCCCGAAAGGAAATAATATTTAGTTTGCTCAGGAGTTAATTTAGAAACTGGTGGCATTACTCCAAAGGCATCTGCAGTTAAAAAGATAACTTTTGTAGCATGACCCGCTTTAGAAACTGGTTTAACAATATTCTGAATGTGGTTTATTGGATACGAAACTCTTGTATTTTGAGTTACCGATCCATCTTTAAAATCAATTTTACCATTGGCATCTACCGTAACATTTTCTAGTAAAGCGTCTTTAGTAATTGCACCATAAATATCGGGTTCGTTTTCTTTACTTAAATCTATAGTTTTAGCATAACAACCTCCTTCAAAATTAAAGACACCATCATTATCCCATCCATGTTCGTCATCACCTATTAATTCTCGTTTTGGGTCCGTAGATAAAGTGGTTTTTCCTGTTCCAGATAATCCAAAGAAAATAGCAACATCCCCATCAGCACCTTTGTTTGCTGAACAATGCATTGATGCTATTCCTTGTAATGGCAAATAATAGTTCATCATAGAGAACAACCCTTTTTTCATTTCACCGCCATACCAAGTACCTCCAATCAACTGCATTTTTTCAGTAAGATTGAAAGCTACATATACCTCCGAATTTAATTTGTGGTTTTTATAATCTTTGAAACTAGTTTTAGAACCATTCATTACAACAAAATCTGGTTCGCCAAAATTTTGTAATTCCTCTTCCGTAGGGCGAATAAACATATTTTTTACAAAATGTGCTTGCCAAGCAACCTCCATAATAAAACGAACTTTTAATCGGGTGTTTTCATTTGCACCACAAAAAGCATCTACAACAAATAATCGTTTTCCTGAAAGTTGTTCTGCAGTGGTTTTTTTTAAAGCGGTCCAAGTAGTTTGTGAAATTGGTTTGTTGTCGTTTACTGCTTTTTCAGAATTCCACCAAACTGTATTTTCGGTAATGCTGTCTTTAACAATATATTTGTCTTTTGGAGAACGACCAGTAAACTCACCAGTCATAACATTTACAGCTCCGAGATCAGTAAGTTGACCTCTTTCATAACCAATTAATCCTTGTTTTAATTCTTCTTCAAATAAAAATTCAAAGGAGGGATTATAAATAATTTCCTTAGGGTTTTGAATTCCATATTGATTTAACGAAATCGATTTCGTAGACGAGACGTAGTTGTCCATAAAAAATTCTTTAATTGCAATTAATAATAATATCGCAAAGGTAAAAATTAATTATTACAACGTTATAGTTAATAAGTAAATTATATTTTCTTTTGAAGAAATTTTATCATTACTATACTCCATGCAACAATTAAAAACAACCCTCCAATTGGAGTTACAAATCCTATAACCTTGAAATTGAATGTGTTCATGCTGTCAGTAGCTAATAAATAAATAGAACCTGAAAACAAAATGACGCCTAAAATTGTTACTATTAATATCGTTTTTTTAACTTTATCACTCAAATGAGTGTTCAAACTCAAAAACAATAAAAACAAAGCATGGTACATTTGATATTTCACTCCTGTTTCAAATGTAGTTAACTGCTCAATAGTTAAAACTTGTTTCAAGGCATGTGCTCCAAAAGCACCCAAAACAATAGAAGTCATTCCAAAAAAAGCTGCTGTTGATACTATTTTATTGTTCATTTTTAGATTAGGTATAATTTTAATCAAATTTATTAGTTATCTATCAATTAAGAAAGGACTTTTGTATTTTCTTTTACATAAAACAATTTTAAACTTTTATATTTGCATTTAAATATTTTTTTATGAAAAAAACTCTATTTTCACTTGCTCTGATTTTGATTTTTTGTTCTTTCAAAACAGATAATAATACTGGAATCCCTTCTGGTGAAAATTTGATATTTGTAGGGTCCTATAATATGAGCGGACTAATGACTCAATTGGCTCAAGTGACTCTTTCAACTGAAATGGTAAAGACATCCAAAAACTCGTATTTACATCTAAACTGCGAATTGGCAACTTATGCAAAATGGGATAAGTTCTTCAGAATTAGAGATTCCTACGAATCCTATGTAGATCCAATTACTTTGAAACCCAGTCTTTATAAACGAAGCATTGAAGAAGGTGGTTGGACTAAAAAAGAAAAGTATGCATTTAAAGGTAATTCGGTTACAAGTACATCTAAAAGAAAAAACACTCCCGAAGAAACAAGAACCTTTACTGTTGGAAGTTCCACACTAGACGTAGTTACCTTAATGTATAAATTAAGAACTCTGGATATCGCCAAAATGAAAATAGGAGAATCGAAATCATTCGTCGCTGTTTTTGACGAAAAACAAATTCCAGTTACGATAAAATTAATAGGAAACGAGACCGTTTCTGCTGGAAATTTAGGTTCTAAAAATTGTTATAAACTTTCTATCGGAGCCAAAACTGATGTCCTAAGAGGAAAAGATAAAAACCTAATTTACTTAACTGCCGATGCTAAAAAGGTGCCGATTTTAATGAAATTCAGTATCCCAGTTGGCACTGGTCAATTAGCATTAACATCAGCATCTGGAATATAATTATGAGAAAAATTTTTTTAATTATTGCCGTCGTTTTAACCATCATTAGTGTGATTTTTTCGTTATTGCCTCTAGATACTCTAGCGCTTGCGCCTATCGGAATGGCATTACTTTTCATTTTTTTAGCATTTAAAAAATCGGATGTCGTTCAACGAAAATTCACCAAGATACTTTTCATCGTTACTTATATCTGCGGATTAGTAGTTTTAGGAAAAACTTTTTTAATAAAAGATAAAGTTGCAGTTGACACTAAATTTGAACAGCAAAAAGTAGAATCTAAAAAAGAAGATCTAACAGATTTAGAAGGTTTAGAAGGTTTAGAGTAATTCTAATTTGACAAATTATAAAGCTCGTTCTACTTTTTGAACGAGCTTTTTTGTTTTTATCAAAAAAGAGCGTCAAATCATTACAAATTCCTAAATTTGTATTCGATTTACAAACAAATTATGAGAAATATACTAATCATAGGGGCTGGCCGCTCGGCATCTTCACTTATACAATACCTTTTAAATAAATCCCAACAAGAAAATCTGCACCTTACCATTGCAGATATTTCGTTTGAGTTGGCACAAAGAAAAACCAATAACCATGCTAATGCAACCGCTATTGCTCTAGATATTAATGACGAATCACAAAGAAATACCGAAATAGCTAAGGCTGACATCGTAATTTCTATGCTTCCTGCGCATTTGCATATTGAAGTTGCCAAAGACTGCATCACTCACAAAAAACACATGGTAACTGCGTCTTATGTTTCGGATGCTATGCAAGAATTAGATACTACAGCTAAAGAAAACGGACTAATTTTCATGAACGAAATTGGTCTAGATCCTGGTATCGATCACATGAGCGCCATGAAAATAATTGATGAAGTGCGAGAAAAAGGGGGCAAAATTATACTGTTTGAATCTTTTTGTGGCGGACTAGTAGCTCCCGAAAGCGACAACAATCTTTGGAACTACAAATTCACATGGGCACCTAGAAACGTAGTTCTTGCAGGTCAAGGTGGCGCTGCCAAATTCATTCAAGAAGGAAAATACAAGTACATCCCCTACACTAAATTATTCCGAAGAACCGAATTTTTAATGGTAGAAGGTTACGGAAAATTTGAAGGATATGCCAACAGAGATTCCTTAAAATACCGAAGCGTTTATGGCCTAGACGATGCTCTTACGCTTTATCGCGGAACCATCCGAAGGGTTGGTTTTTCTAAGGCTTGGAACATGTTTGTACAGCTCGGCATGACCGACGACACGTATACCATGGAAAACTCGGAGAACATGAGTTTCCGCGAATTTACCAATTCTTTTTTGCCCTACCATCCTACAGATTCTGTAGAAATAAAAACCCGTTTGGCATTAAATATTGAGCAAGACGACATCATGTGGGACAAACTTTTAGAACTTGATTTATTCAATCCTAATAGAAAAGTTGAATTAAAAAATGCAACTCCTGCACAAATATTAGAGCGTATCCTAAATGATAGTTGGAGCCTACAACCAAAAGACAAAGACATGATTGTCATGTATCATAAATTTGGTTACGAAATACAAGGGCAACAATACCAAATCGATTCCAAAATGGTGTGTATTGGCGATGACCAAACCTACACCGCCATGGCAAAAACCGTAGGTCTTCCAGTAGCAATCGCCACTTTACAAATCCTAAACGGAAAAATTACAACTCCAGGGGTGCAACTTCCAATTAACAAAGAAGTTTACGAACCCATTTTAAAGGAACTAGAAGAATTCGGCGTGGTTTTCAAAGAAACTGCAATGCCCTATATTGGCTACAACCCAGATAAATTAGCGACTACAAATTAAGGTGAAGAGATTTTAAGATTTATTTTTTTAAGAGCGAAAGAGAAGGTATTTTAGTAAACGTCATTCCCGCTTTTCGCACCGCACGGCGGATTGCTTCAATCGGGGCTAAAAAGGGTATGTCTTTTGTAAAATTATTAGTAACAATCACTTTTTGCTTTACAATTAAAACAATATTCCTATTTTTGCTTTAAATATTACGAAAATGAAAATCAACCAACTTCAAATAGAAATAGACGGCATCGATAAAGAAATCCTTCGAAACCTAATGGATGATGCTCGAAAGCCAATATTGCAAATTGCAAATAAAATAGGGATTTCGGGAGCTGCCATACACCAACGTTTAAAAAAACTAGAAGAAGCAGGTGTTATTTCAGGGTCAAAATTCATCATCAACAATAAAGTTTTAGGATATAAAACCATGGCATTTATTGGCGTATATCTAGAGAAAGCAGCAAGCAATTCAGAGGCTGTAAAAGAATTACGTAAAATTCCAGAGGTGCTAGAATGCCATTATACTACTGGAAACTGGAGCATTTTAATCAAAATTATCTGCAAAGACAACGAACATTTAATGCAACTTTTAAATACTAAAATCCAACCCATTGAGGGCGTTTCTAGAACTGAAACCTTCATATCTTTAGACCAACAAATAGAACGACAAATTCAATTGTAATTTCAAAACCAATGAACTTCAACAAATTCTCTAAAGAAAATATAGCAATCGCTTTTTATACTATATATATTTTAATTGCTGGTTTGTGTTATGAACTTTTTCCAAGCCATGGCAATACGCCTAATGGCGGTGTAATGTTATTGTACTTGTTTATACCAATTAGTATCATTTATTTTATGGTACATTTAATAAAACAACTTTACGGAAATCAAAGTTATGCCAAATGCCTCCTTATTCATGGGGTAGTTTGGATATCCGTTACGGTGATTTTATCTACTTTTTCTGAATAACTTTACTTATTTTAAAGGGAATTCAGTGTGTTAATGGACTATTTTGAATGAATTAAATTATTTCTTCTTACTTTTAAACAAAAAAAATCATGCAGTTTTCCGATAAAAGAAATAATACACGTTGGATTATTATTTTCGCTTCCTTTTTTATAGTGAGCCTTATCTTATGGAATACCTATTCATTTTTTCAAATATTTAAAAATGAAGAACGGGTAAAAATGCAACAATGGGCTATGGCTCAAATAAAGATGAATAGTGAAGATCCTAATGCAGATGTAGAGCTTCCATTAAAAATAATTCAAAATGCCAGTATTTCAATAATTGTTACAGAAAAAGACTCTATTATAAACACCAGAAATATTGATTCTGATATTGAAAAAAACAAAGTTAAATTAAATGCTTTTCTGCAAAAATTAAAAAGTCAAAATGACCCTATTATTATTAACATTTCAGAAGGCAAAATTCATAAATTATACTATGGCGACTCTTCCTTATTGAATAAGTTAAAATACTATCCAATTGCCTTATTACTAATTATTTTTCTATTTGGAGCCTTGGTTTATAATTTTTATAAAAGTACCAAAATGGCAACCCAAAACAAACTTTGGGCTGGAATGGCAAAAGAAACTGCGCACCAAATTGGAACTCCTTTATCGTCATTGATTGGTTGGCTCGAAATTATGAAAGCCAATAACGTATCAGAATCTATACTTGTAGAAATTGAAAAAGACATCAATCGACTGCAAACAATTACCGACCGATTTTCTAAAATTGGATCCGAACCAGCATTAGAAAAAAAGGATATTATTGAGGAAACTCTTAACTCTTTTGATTATATGAAATCCAGATTTTCGAGCCAAGTTGACTTTTATTTTGAAGCTCCTAAAGAGCCAATTTATATTTCTTTAAATCCTGAATTACACAGTTGGACGATAGAAAATTTAATGAAAAATGCCATTGACGCTATGAAAGGCAAAGGAGAATTAACTCTAGGAATTAAAAAAGAAGGACAATATATTAGAATAAATATAACTGACTCTGGAAAGGGGATTCCAAAAAATCAATTTAAAAGTGTTTTCGAACCAGGATTTACAACCAAAAAACGGGGCTGGGGATTAGGTTTATCTTTAACCAAACGCATTGTTGAAGAATACCACGCAGGTAAAATAAAAGTAGCATACTCTGAAATTGGGACGGGAACTACCATGCAGATTTCTTATAAATTAAGTTAATTTTTACTTGAAAATCTGCTGAAATCTTATATTTAAATCATTATCGATACTTACTCATCATCAATTTTCTGCCAACAGATTCTTTACTCAGATACGTGTCCAAAAACGTTTTTTGCTTTTCGGATTGATCCACAGCATCTAAAATCGATTTTTTAAGTTTCACTAAATTCGAAGTGTTTTCAGGGCCAACAGATCCAATGTTGTAAACTTCTTCTTTGCATTTATTTATTTTATCCAATAAATCCTGCATGTTTTTTTGCATCAATTCGTCCGATTGTTCAGGTTTAAACTTATTAAAACGAAATCGAGAAAAATCATTTAACAATCCAATAGCTTCGTTATAATTAAAAACTACTGAATTTAATTTATTGATGTTTTTATTTTGAATTAAAATCGAGAAATTTTTCTTTTTAAGGTTGTATTGTTCTACAATCAACTTATTATACAACCCGTTTTTTTCTATTCTTTCAGCAGCTTCAAAATCTTTATCCGATTCAGATAATTCCTCCCAGCGGTCTATTTCAACTTGGAAGTCACAAATTATATTTGGTTTTTTTGGATCATTTTTACCTCCGTTAAACTCGATATTAGTAACTGGAGGCGAAAGAAATTGCCATAAATAATCAAAAGGCATGTGTTCAAGAATGAATTTACTAGGTTCTGCCTTGAAAAAGGAGTTATTTATTTTTTTGACATATATTTCATTTAACACATATCCTGAACCCCATGTTGGATCGAATAAAAACCATTTACCGTCTATTTGTGAAGCGCACCAGGCATGACCTAATGTTGCGATTTTTCCGTATTGTTTGGTATATCCCTCTATAACATAGGTCCGAACCCCAATTTTATTAGCTATATCGTTAAAAACCGCAGCATAGTGCATGCATACCCCTTTTTTAGTTTCTAGTGCAGTTTTAATTCTAAACTCCACAGATTTAGTTGGGTCTTGGTTTAACATATTTACAACATCATAACTAATATTGTTAACAGTCCAAATGAAAACTGCTCTAATTTTATCATTTGGAGTTTGAAAATTATTAGAAATAAAATCTGCTATTTTAGTCGTAGAAATGGTAAGACTATCCGGAATTTGTGACATTTTATTGTCCACAACTTCGTATTGTCCGTAGCTAAAGCTAGAAAGAAACATAAAAAGCAAACAATAATTTTTCATGAATAAGTGACTTTAGTTTTAAAAAGAAATTCCATTAATTTTTTAAATTAATGGAATTAATAATGAATTTGAGGCCTTATAAATTTGCTTGAACCAATTTTACAATAGATTCAAATTCTAATTTTGTTAGAGAAACTTTATCTTGAAACCGCATTTCGTTCATTTCGGTTAAAGGAATTAAGTGTACGTGTGCGTGAGGTACCTCAAGACCAATTACTGCCATTCCGATACGTTTGCAGGGAATTGCTTTTTCTAGTGCAAATGCAATTTTTTTAGAAAACTGCATCAATCCAAGGTACAAATCGTCTTCTAAATCAAAAATCTTGTCTATTTCCTGCTTAGGAATACATAAAGTATGTCCTTTTGCATTTGGATTTACATCTAAAAAAGCCAAAAAGTTTTCGTCTTCAGCTATTTTATAACATGGGATTTCTCCTTGAACTATTTTAGTGAAAATACTAGACATGACTAGTCTCTAGAAATTTCTAAAATTTCAAATTTCAATGTGCCATTGGGAACTGTGATTTCAGCAATTTCACCAACCGATTTACCTAGTAAGCCTTTTCCAATTGGAGAGGTCACAGATATTTTACCAGTTTTTAAATCAGCTTCACTTTCCGCAACCAAGGTATAGATAATCTCCATTCCGTTAGTTTGGTTTTTAATTTTAACATTAGATAAAACTAAAACTTTAGATGTATCCAAATGACTTTCATCAATTAGCCTAGCATTGGAATATACTCCTTCTAGCTTTGCAATTCGCATTTCTAACATCCCTTGAGCTTCTTTTGCAGCGTCGTATTCGGCATTTTCGGATAAATCTCCTTTATCTCGAGCCTCAGCAATATCTGCAGATGCTTTGGGGCGCATCACACTTTTTAAGTGATCTAGTTCTTCTTTTAATTTTTTTAGTCCTTCTGCGGTGTAATAAGATAAAGTGCTCATAATTTTATTTCTTTATTTACTTCAAGCCAACTTATGTTTAAATGAAGTTATTATTTTGTAATTTGCAAACCAAACAAATTTTCAAACGCTACCCTAAAATAGAAAAAATCCCATCAAGACGGGATTGTTTTTCAAAGATAACTATTTAATATATTAAATTCCTATTTTTGTATTATTATACAAAGTTAATTAAATTAATTTTTTAAACGAATCTTTTGATACATTTTTTAAAATGAAAAAAATACTTTTCCTTATTTTACTTTCTGGGTTACTATTTGGATGCAGCAAAGACAAGTTTAACAACACTAATCCTTTTTTGCCAAATTATAATTTTTCTATTGATATAAATAAGAATTTACCTAGTTACAGCGGTTTGAATTTTGCTGGCAATGCTGTTAAAGCCTATCCGGCTAACGGTCCTTCAAGAGGAATTATTATTTTTAATACAGGAGGAACTTATAATGCTTGGGACGGGGCATGTCCTAACCAAGATTTAACTACTTGTTCTACCTTAATTATAAGTGGCTCTAATGCTAATTGTACCTGCGGAAATGAAAATTACAATCTGTTTACAGGCCAAAGCGCCGGAAAGCAATATTCTTTAAAACAATATCGGATAGAAATAAATGGCGATATTATCAGAGTGTATAATTAATTGAAATGACAAGCTTTGTTTTTCTTAATCTGCATTGAAAATTATAATTAAGATTTAGATTAAACTATAGAATTTTACTCATTATTTCCCGAAAAATCACTTTTACATATAAAAAAACCCCTAATAAATTAGGGGTTTTTGAAGAGCGGAAGACGAGGCTCGAACTCGCGACAACCAGCTTGGAAGGCTGGAGCTCTACCAACTGAGCTACTTCCGCATTGTGATTGCAAATATAAAGGATTTGTTTCATTGGATGCAAATATTTTTAAAAATTTATTTATTTATGTAAATATTTTGTAACTTTCCAAAGTCTAAAGGTTTTATTATTAAATTGTTACCAATTATTTTTTGTGTATAAAATATATGGAATTCATTAAAAATATCAATGCAAAGGAAACCTTTTTGGTTCGGCACCCTGTTTTAAGAGAAGGAAAACCAATAAAAAGTTGTCAGTTTAATGGTGATGATCTAGAAACAACGTTACACTTCGGATATTTTGTAGACAGAAATTTAATTGGAGTTGTTTCTCTTTTTAATTCTAAAAACACTAATTTTATTTCAGAAAATCAATTTCAAATTAGAGGAATGGCAATACTACCACTATTTCAAAAAAAAGGAATCGGTAAAAAATTAGTAAATCATTGCCAGGAATTCCTTCAAAATAAAAAAGATTCTTTAATCTGGTTTAACGCTCGTGAAAATGCAGTTTCTTTTTATGAAAAATTACATTTTATAAAAATTGGGCAGCCATTTGTTATTGCAGACATAGGAGTTCATTATTTAATGAAAAAAATGATTTCCAATGAATAAAATCTTCATATTAGCCTTTATTCTTGTTTTGTCAAGTTGTAATAAAAAATCAGATTCTAAGACGTCAATTTTTGATTTAACTCTTTTTTCTAAAAATAGTATCCAAATAGATTCGCTAACAATAATAAATTATAAAGATTCTACACTTGTAGATTTTTATCGTAGTAATAAATTTAATACCGCTTGGGATTTGCAATCCAATCGAAAATATTTCTTAACTGAAATTGCAAGTGCCGAAAATGAAGGATTGAAACCGGAAGATTACAACTACAAGAAACTTATTGCTTTTGAAAAAAGTAGAGAAAAATTATCTGATTCTATTATTACAAAATATGATATTCTTCTCACGCAAAGTGCACAACTATACATTAACCATATCAGCAAAGGGAAACTAAATCCAAAAGAACTCTATTCTAATTGGGATTTAGAAGAGAAAAAGGTTCCTGTAAATTTTATCTTAAGTGATGCATTAAATAATCAAAAATTAAAACCTGCTTTAGAAAAGTGTAAACCAAAACATTTGATTTATAAAAAATTAAAAGCAAGCTTAAAAATTTTAAAACAATTCCCTGAAGATAATAGTACCGAACTTATTGATTCAAAAGAACTAATAGTTCCAAACGTGAATAATAAATATGTGCCATTAATAAAAAAAAGACTCCTTTATTGGGGTGATTTGACTAAAAAAGACACACATTTAACAACTCTTTATGACAAAAAAACACAAGAAGCCATAAAGTTTTTTCAAGAAAGACACGGACTTAAACCAGATGCTATAATTGAAAAAAGAACAATCAATGCACTTAACATTAGTAAAGGCCAAAGAATAAATCAAGTCATAGTAAACTTGGAGCGATGGAAATGGTTTGTCAATGATTTTGGGAATAATTATTTATTAGTTAATATTCCTGATTATACAATAGTAGCCGTAAAAAACAATGACACTCTACAATCGCAAAACGTGGTAGTTGGCAGGAAATCTCGAAAGACTCCCGTATTAGAGTCAAAAATATCCAACATAAATTTAAATCCCAATTGGACCGTTCCGCCAACCATTTTAAGGGAAGATATTTATCCTAAAGCCATGCATGACCGTGGAGTTTTTAGAAGAAAAGGATTGCATATTTTTGATTGGGAAAATAATGAAATAGATCCATATACATGGAAGAGGGAAGATGCAAATAAATACAAATATGTGCAAAAACCAAGTAGAAATAATGCATTAGGTTTAATGAAAATAAATTTTCCAAATCGTTTTTCTGTTTATCTTCATGACACTAACCATCGTAACTTTTTTGGCTTATCTTTTAGGTCTTTAAGTTCCGGTTGTGTTCGTTTGGAGAAGCCCTTAGAAATGGCTGCTTACATTTTAAATGACACTATTAACTGGCCTCTTAAAAAAATCAAAGACACAACGGATATTGAAAATTATAGAAAATTACTAAAAATAAAGCAACAGAAAATTGATTCAAATAACGCAAAATTATTAGCTAATAATCCAACATTAATTATAGAAAATAAACCGTTACCGAATTCTGAACTAAAAACTATTGTAATTAAAATTAAAGAGGATATTCAACTTCATCAACTTTATTGGACAGCCTGGGAATCGAAAGGAATACTCAATTTTAGAGAAGATATTTATTCTTTGGATGCCAATTTATTTGAAAAATTAAGATAAAAATTTTGTACTTGCCCTAACACTAGAAGAATGATAAATAAAAATACACGATTTTTCTTTTATTAATTCTATAATTTTTTTACTTAAATCATTTGGTACTGCTGGACAACCATAGCTTTTGCCAAGTCGGCTGTAATTTTTAAGAAATTTTTCTGAAACATAATCTGCACCATGAATTACAATAGCTCTTTTTCGTGCATTATCATTGATCCCTTTTTCTAATCCATCAAGCTTTAAAGATGTTCCGTGTTTTCCTTGGTATATTTCCCCTGTTGCATAAAAACCAAGACTGCTTTCTTTAGATTCATTAGCATTAGAAAATTGAGTAGCATATTCCTCCCCGGAATTTTTCCCATGGGCCACCAACGAATTGAGGACAATTTTATTTTGAATCATATCTATAATCCACAATCGTTTCACTCTAGAACTTAAACTAAAATCAATAATAGTTAGGAAATCCTTTTTGAAAAACCCTTTTTCTTTAAAAAAATAAAAACCATTTAACGCCTCGGAGAAACTTTCCAAATTCGGAAGCTGAAAATGATTAGCATTTAAAGCATTATAAGTGGAAACTAATTTCCTAGAATTTATAGCTGAATTGACTGCATAATTTTTGGGATGAATTTCTTTCTTAATTTTCGGAGAAATAAAAAATAGTCCCACAAAAATTAAAAGAAAAGTAGCTCGTTTCATAAATTTAATTTGATGTAATTAATTTTTCAATTATTGCAAAGGTAAAAGTTCAGTTAGGGCACATCAAGTTAATTGTGTTATATTTAACGATTAAACGATCAATAATTCGACCAAGTGTTATTATTTAATATATTATTTGGTGTTCACCGATATAAAATCTATGTTTATTTTATTTATTAAATTTACTTATAAACATTATTTTCTTTGATATAGTTCAAAAATTGTAACAATTAACAAATATTATAGTCTATTTTACTGACGGACATTTTAAATTTACAAATTGAAATACAAAACATGCAGAAATTACAGTCCATTTTATTGCTTTTTCTTTTATTAATGTGCTGTTTGGGGTTTTCACAAACCACAAAGAAAAGTTTGCATACTAAATTTTGCACAGAAAAAATAACTTTAGACGGCAAACTGAATGAAGAAATTTGGGCAACTTCAGAAATCGCAACTAATTTCACCATGACTAACCCCGACAACGGAAAGCCAGAGTCAAAAGAGCGTAAAACGGAAGTTAAAGTACTTTATGATAACGATGCTATTTATATTGGAGCCGTTTTATACGACAACGAACCAACTAAAATCAGAAAAGAATTAACCGCAAGAGACAATTGGGCTACTGCAGATATGTTTGCTGTTTATCTAAATGGGTATAATGACAGCCAACAAGAATCTCGATTTATAGTTAGTGCAGCTGGAGTTCAACTAGATTGTATTTATACAAACAACAATGGTGAAGATTATTCTTGGAATGCCATTTGGGATAGTCATGTAGAAATAACTAATTATGGTTGGGTGGTTGAAATGAAAATTCCATATGCCGCTTTACGTTTTTCTTCAGATAAAATACAAACTTGGGGGTTGAATTTTTTTAGAGATGTAAGTCGAGATCGACAACAATTCAGTTGGAATTTAATTGATAATAAAATCAATAATGAAAGTGTTCAAGCTGGAGTTTTAGATGGCATTGAAGATATAGAAACCCCCACTCGATTGTTTTTAATTCCGTATTCCTCTTATTATTTAAATAGTACAAAGCTACAAACCACAGGAAAACTAAAAGGAGGATTAGACATAAAATATGGCATTAATGATGCCTTTACTTTGGATGCCATCCTAGTTCCCGATTTTGGACAAACAGTCTATGATAATGTTGTTTTAAACTTAAGCCCGTTTGAGCAACAATTTGGTGAAAACCGACCTTTTTTTACCGAAGGAACCGACCTATTTAATAAAGGTGGAATTTTTTATTCCCGACGAATTGGTGGCAGCCCATCCACAAATGCTAATCTTGGCACCGATGAAGTTTTTACTAAAAATCCTGCAACAGTTAACCTATTAAATGCATTGAAAATTTCAGGAAGAACTAAAAGCGGATTGGGAATTGGAGTGTTAAATGCTGTTACTGATAAAACTTTTGCCGAAATAAAAAATACAGTTACTGGTGCAGAACGAATAGAATTAGTAGAACCTTTAGCTAATTATAATGTTTTAGTTTTGAACCAACGTTTTAGAAAAAACTCCTCTTTTTCTTTTGTAAATACTAATGTAACTCGAGATGGCAAGTTTAGGGATGCTAATGTTTCTGCCTTGGTTTTCGATTTGAATACTAAAAAAAACACCTTCAATATTTCGGGAGATTACAAATACAGTTATATAAATGACTTTGGCGCTTCAGAAAATAAAAAAGGACATAAAATGTCTATCAATTTAGCTGAAACTAGTGGCAAATATAGATATTCAATAGGATCTGAATATTATTCGAAAGATTTTGACCCGAATGATTTGGGCATTAATTACCAAACCCATTACTATAATTTATATACCAACCAAAGCTACCGAATATTAAATCCAACCAAACGATTTAATAGTTTTAATCTTGAAATGAACGAATACCTAGAATTTGATAATCGAACGGACCGCCTACAAAGTGCTAATTTTTCTCTAAATATTAATACTACCAATAAGAAAAATGATTATTACGGATGCGGCTTTAATTTTAGACCAATGAAAATATACGATTTTTACGAGCCTAGATCCGATTTTGAAATGAAATACGTCCAGCAGAGAGAATTTGTTAATCCGTGGTTTTATCTTTCAACCAATTACAACAGAAAATTCGCACTCGATTTCAATCCGTCATTTGCTATTATTAATGAAAAAGAACGGTATAATTTTAACGTTTCGGTTACACCAAGATACCGTTTTAGTGATAAATTTTCTTTAAATTATTCATTTTCCTATGGATACCAGAACAACAATGTAGGTTGGGTAGCATTTGACAATAACAGTAACACTATTTTTGCTAGAAGAAACCGAACTACTTATAGCAACACTTTACAAGGAAAATACTCTATCAATAATGTCATGAACATTAATTTATCTGTGCGTCATTATTGGAGTTATGCTATTAACAATAAATTTATGAGCCTCCAAGATAATGGCAACTTGACCGATAATACGAACTATATTACAAACCAAGACCGCTATTATAACTCCTGGAATCTCGATTTATCGTATTCGTGGTGGTTTGCACCGGGAAGTCAAATTTCAGTTTTGTATCGAAATAGTTCTTCTTATCATCCTGATGCAGATTTTAGTCAAAATTACGCACAAAATTTTAAGAATGTATTTCGCCCCGAAAACCTGAATAATGTGCTGTCCATTAGTATTCGATATTTTATAGATTACAACAGTGCAAAACACTGGTTTCCTAACTAATGTCTTTGTGAATAGGTTTATATAACTACAATGTTTTAGTTTTTTTTGATTAAAATTAGACTCTTCTTTTGAATTGCGCTTTTGCAAATGATTACCTTTGTGAAAATTTATATATCATGAATAAGAAAGTAATTTTGATGATTCTAGACGGTTGGGGTAAATCGCCTGATCCAAAAGTGTCTGCTATTGATAATGCCAATATTCCTTTTATAAATAGTTTATATACCAAATATCCTAGCGCCCAGCTTAGAACCGACGGTTTAAATGTTGGTTTACCCGAAGGACAAATGGGAAATTCAGAAGTTGGACACATGAATTTGGGTGCTGGAAGAATTGTGTACCAAGATTTGGCTAAGATAAATTTGGCGGTTCAAAATAAAACTATGAACCAAGAAAAACCGCTTTTAGATGCTTTTCAATATGCCAAAGACCACAATAAAAAAGTTCATTTTTTAGGATTAGTTTCTAATGGTGGAGTGCACTCTCATACTTCCCATCTGTACGGATTATTGGATGCCGCGAAAGACTTTGGCTTGCAAAAAGTATTTGTGCATGCCTTTACAGATGGACGCGATGTAGATCCTAAATCGGCGGCCACAGATATTGCTAATTTAGAAAATCACATGAAAGATTCCAACGCTAAAATTGCTACCATAATTGGTCGTTATTATGCTATGGATCGTGATAAACGTTGGGAAAGAGTTAAACTTGCATACAATGTATTAGTAGAAAATGAAGGGACTCCTTCTACAAATGCCGTAGAAAGCATCCTAAAAAGTTATTCCGAAAATGTAACCGATGAATTTTTGCAGCCTATTGTTATGGTGGACGCCATTGGCGTTCCATTTGCAAAAATAGAAGAAGGAGATGTAGTAATTTTCTTTAATTTCCGAACCGATAGAGGACGTGAATTGACTGAAGTACTTTCGCAAAAAGACCTTCACGAGTTCAACATGCACAAAATGAATTTGTATTATGTTACCATGACTAATTATGATGATACGTACCATAACGTTCATGTAATTTATGATAAAGATAACCTTACCGAAACACTAGGTGAGATTTTAGAAAAAGCTGGGAAAACTCAAATTCGTATTGCCGAAACCGAAAAATACCCACACGTTACTTTTTTCTTTTCTGGAGGAAGAGAGATACCATTTGTAGGAGAAAACCGAATTTTACGCAATTCTCCAAAAGTAGCCACCTACGATTTACAACCCGAAATGAGTGCCTTTGAACTGAAAGATGCTTTAGTTCCCGAACTTAAAAAAGGCGAAGTAGATTTTGTATGTCTTAATTTTGCCAATGGCGATATGGTGGGACATACCGGCGTAATGGCTGCTGCAATAAAAGCATGTGAAACGGTAGATACTTGTGTAAAAAATGTTGTGGAAGCAGCAATAGAAAACAATTACACCACAATAATCATTGCTGACCACGGAAATTGCGAAACGATGATTAACCCAGATGGATCACCAAATACGGCCCATACTACAAACCCTGTACCAATTATTTTAATAGATAAAGAATTGAAAACTATTCACGATGGTGTACTTGGTGATATTGCTCCAACTATTTTAGAATTAATGGGAGTTCCAAAACCAGAAGCAATGACAAGACATTCTTTGTTGTAATATCCTCACTAAATTAAAAAAAATGAGATTCTTTAATTAGAGTCTCTTTTTTTTACTTAATATCCTAATAATCATTTTATTTTGTTCCAGAGGAAATATAGAAAGCAAAAGATTGTGAAATATTTTATCTCTCTCTTCTAAGGGGATATGATTGCAGCAAAATTTCTATAAGCAATACAAACTATTATTGACAACTAATAAAAAAAATAAAACAGCACCAAAAAAGTTTTTGATACTGTTTTATTTATATAATCTTTTACAAATAATCTATATAAGTTTTAGGGATTATTATTTAATAATTATCTCTTAATCACTCTTAAAGATTTTACTTCATCTCCTTGGCTTACAATAACATTATAAACCCCTGATGAATAATTTGTCCCTATTTCTAATCCATCAACTTCTATAGGTTGAACTATTCTGTTTTCAACCAATTTGCCAAGCATATCGTATACTTTTACTTGTAATGCTTCTTCACTATTAGTTTTAACATCAATTTTGAAGTTCTCAGAAAAAGGATTTGGATAAGCTATAGCTTTAAACTCTGTAGTAAAATCATTAATTTTAGTAGTACAAGTTTTAAACCAAACATTTACTGGTGTACTATATACTGATGCAGTACATGGACTACTTGTTAATTTAACACGAAACCAAACGTTTTCAGCTGTAGTGCTAGTTGCAATATAAGAAAAATCTGTAGCATCATTAATATCGTTCCAAGTAACTATACTTGAATTTGTAACTGCTGTAGTACTAGTTCCTCCGTTGCTATATTGCCATTGTATTGAACCTTTATATCCTGTAGCTAATAATAACGTTTTAGCACCATTACATACAGCTGTTGCAAAAGTAGTGGCTCCTGAATTACCACTAACCTTTGTAGCAAAGGCAGCAGGACTAACTGTAACCGAAACAACGTTAGAAGTGAAAATACAAGAACCGCTCGTAGCTACAGCTTTATACCATGTCGTTGGTTTAGTTGCTGAATAAGTTAAATTTCCTGTAGCTAAAGATGTATTTGTTACAGTTGCAGTGGCTGATGATGTCACTAATGTCCATGTTCCTACTCCAGTTGCATTTACATAATTTGTAGATTTATACCAAGAAATAGTTCCTGTTGAAGTTCCTAATGTAAGATTAGTTCCGTTTGCAGTACAAACTGTAGCTGCAGCAGTTGTTAATTCTCCTATTGATGCTTCACCTGTAGTAACTTTAACTGCTGCTGAATTTACAGAACATGCTCCATTGGTGAATTCAATTCTATACCAAGTATCTTGTGTTAAAGATCCTGTTGGCATAGTCACAACTCCGTTTGTAGCTGTTGTAGCTGCAATAATATCACCCACATTATTAAATCCTTCTAATGCTGAAGTAGTTGATTTTTGCCATTGAATACTTCCAACTGATGTTGTAGCTAAAGATAAATTTGTACTTGATCCAGCACAAATTGTTGCTGGACTTGCAGTAATAGCTTTAGCTACTGCTGCTGGACTCACGGTTACCGAAACAACGTTTGAAGTTGCAGTACAAGAACCGCTAATAACTACTGCTTTATACCATGTTGTTGGTGTAGCAGCTGCATATGTTAAATTTCCTGTGGCTAATGATGTACTTGTTATAGTTGCAGTGGCTGGAACTAATGTCCAAACTGCTGCTGCAGAAGTTGCATTTACATAATTTGTAGATTTATACCAAGCAACAGTTCCTGTTGAGTCTCCTAAAGTAAGTGTAGTTCCTGTTTTAGTACAAACTGTAGAAGATGCAGTCGTTAATTCTCCTATTGTAGCTTCACCTATAGTATAATGAACCGCATTAGAATAAGAAACATCACAAACACCACTAGTAAGTCTGGCTCTAAAATAAGTTGTACCCATAATATTTTTTATCAAATAAGAACTGCCAGATCTATTCAATGAATTAGAAGTAAAAGTGGATGCTGCTGTGTCTATTCCTACAGGAGCAGGAAGATAACTATTATCCTCACCCGTTGTGGAATATTCCCAGTGAATGGTCCCTACATATCCTGCTATTTTTAAAGTACTCGAGCCACCTGAACAAGTTGTTCCTCCACCTGTAACATTTCCTCCGACTGACAATGGATTAATAACTATTGTCTTAACCACTGATGCCGTTGAACAAACACTATTTTCGTTTGAACTAGTTACAATAGCTTTATAGCTTTTATTCGACGTTGCAACTGCATTTGATAAAGTATATATAGAAGCGTTTGCTCCTTCAATATCAGAAAAAGTTCCTGCCGCGGTTGGCGCAGACTGCCATTGAATGGAACCTACATTATCACTTAAAATAAAAGTAATATCATTTCCTAAACATACTGAAGTAGTATTTGTAGAAATAGTACCAGCTTTAGCAATAGGTGTAACTGTAACTTTTATTATTGGAGTAGTTGCATTACACAATCCATTAATAATGATTGCTTTATACCATGTAGAAACTGTCAAATTACCAGTATTTAAAGTAGTTCCTCCATCCGTAATTAGTGTTAATGCAGTTGTGTTTGAAATTTTTGACCAAACTGGACTTGTAACAGATCCATTAACTGATTTATACCAAGTAATGTTGTTGTTAGTATTGTCTTGTAAATGTAAGGATGAGGTTACTCCTGAACAAACTGAGAAATTACCTTCAGTAATAGTCCCTGCATTAACTTGAGAATTAACAGTTATTTTTACAGCTTTGCTATATACAGGCGAACAACTACTGTTAGTGACTTTTACTCTGTAATAGGTATCTGTAATTGGATGGGCAGAATAACTATTTCCAATTGCTTGATCAATGTCAATGAAATCTTCACCTACCAAAATCTGCCATTGTACAGTTCCACTAGAAGTTGCTAATGTTAATAATTTTGAATCTCCTGAACATATAGTTCCAGCTCCAGCGATTGATCCAACTACTGATTTTAAAATAGTAATTGTTACAGGTTCTGTATATTCTATTGTAGAACAATCACCAACGGTTACTTTTGCTCTATAACTCCAAACAGTTTGGTTTGCCGCACTTATAGAAAAAGAAACTGTCTTTTTAAAATTATTCATTGACAAATAATTCCCTGTAACTTGATTAGTTACTAAAGCTTTTTCCCATTCAACAACTCCAGAAGAATTATTTATAGTTAGAGAAAATACTTCGCCCGAACAGCCCGTAATATTACCACCAGAAATTGTTCCTGCAACAGTTGTATCACTAACACCGACTAAAAATGAACTTGTAGTTACAGAAGAACAAGCGCCACTTGTTCGTTCTACTTTAATATACTTACTGACTGAATACAGTGTTGAATATAATGCAAGGTTAGCGCCGTCTATTGGTGTATAAGTAATATTGTCTAAAGATTCTTTCCATTGAATTGAACCATTTCCTCCAACTAAATAAAGTTCTTTGGTTGAATTAGTGCAAATTTCACCATATTTACCATAAATATATCCTGATACTGGTAAAGTATTAACTGTTAAAGCAACTTCTTCTGAAGTAACAGTTTGAACGCACGCAACTTCAATTAAATCAGTAATAATTACTCTATATGAATTTCCATTCAAAACTAATGAACCTTCTTCATTTGTAATTGCTAAATTCGCGGTATTTGAATTATTATAAACAGAATCATCGGTAATTGCGTTCCATGTTGCATCGTCTGCACTTGTTTTTACTTCCCACTGGTAAGACAATCCAGAAGTAGAAGCTCCACTTGCAATAACAGAGATAGTTGCTGTACCAGATGAAATACAAATATTTGTAGGTACTGGTTGCGTTACTATCGCAAGTATTGGCTTAACAATAACTGTTTCACTATTTGATGTTGCAGTAGGACTAGTCAAGCAGGAACTTGTTTCGCTTGAAGTCATAACAACTGAAACAATTTGACCATTAGTTATGTTTGAAGGAGTAAAAGTAGCTTCAGTTGCGCCATCAACATCAGTTCCATTTATTTTCCATTGGTTTACAGGTGCATCTCCGCCATTTGTTGGAGTAGCTGTAAAAGTTATACTTGTTCCTGAACATATTGTATTATCAGAAGCACTTGAAGCAATAACTACACTTGCAGAAAAGATTTGATTTACTTCAGTTACTATAGCATTTGAAGTAACTGGGGTTGCGCTAACACATGCAGCATTAGATGTCATTACTACTGTTACTGAATCAGAATCTGATAGTGTACTAGTTTCATAAGTTGCACTAGTTGCTCCTTCAACATTCTCTCCGTTTTTCTTCCATTGGTAGGTTGGTGCTGCTCCTCCATTTGATGGAGTAGCAGTATAGGTTACGCTTGTTCCAGTACATATACTATTATCAGAATCGCTAGAAGCAATAACTACACTTGCTGTAGGGATTGCTGTAACTGTAGTTACTACAGCATTTGAAGTAACTGGGGTTGAACTAACACATGTAGCATTAGATGTCATTACTACTGTTACTGAATCTAAATCTGATAGTGTACTAGTTTCATAAGTTGCACTAGTTGCTCCTTCAACATTCTCTCCGTTTTTCTTCCATTGGTAGGTTGGTTCATCTCCTCCATTTGACGGAGTAGCTGTAAAGATAACGGTGCTTTCAGCACATATACTATTGTCTGAATCACTTGAGGCAATAACTACACTTGCTGTAGGGATTGCTGTAACTGTAGTTACT
>CANGWK010000011.1 GCA_947457615.1 Flavobacteriaceae bacterium | reverse complement strand
TGCATTGAAATACAAAGGAAGCATTCCTTGTGCAACTATAGCATCCGATACTTTTTGGATAGAACTCATAATTTATATTTTAACTTTAATTACTACTTTTTTTATTTCGCCTTCGCCAATCATTGGAGCATGCACGTCTTCTGGAAAGAAAACTGCAAATTGTCCATCGGTTAATTGAAAAAACATATCGGGAGCATCGCTAAAAAAACGAACATCTTTATCTGGATTGTAATCGCCATTTGGAGTTGCGCATTTTTCTCTTGGTTTCCAGCCATAGGTTTCTAGACCTTTTACACAAACTTGTATGTCGATGTTTTTATCATGACATTCAAATTTAGAAAGACTTAGTTCTTCAGTTTTACCGTTAGCAGTATTCACAATTACTTTTAATCCCTCTGGAGTTTCTGTAACTCCTTCAGTAAGATTTGCTAAATCATTTTGATGTAAAAACTCAAATGCTTTTGCAAAAGAAGGATGTAAATTATAGTATTTGTGTGCGTTATTTAATGTATCTACTACCATGATTATTATCTTGCAACTCTACCAGAAGCATCGCCTCCCATAAGTTTGTTAACTTCATCAACAGTAACTAAATTGGCATCGCCTTTAATAGTATGTTTCAAGCAAGAAGCTGCAACTGCAAAATCTAATGCATTTTGATCGTTATCTGGATAGGTTAATAATCCGTAGATTAATCCTCCCATGAATGAATCGCCACCACCAACTCTATCTACGATATCTGTAATTTGGTATTGACGGGTTTGCAACATTTCTTTTCCATCGTATAAAACGCCAGCCCAAGTGTTGTGAGATGCTGAAATAGAACCTCTTAAAGTTGTAATTACTTTTTTAGCTCTTGGGAATTTTTTCATCATTTGTTGGCACACAGATAAAAAAGCTTCTGCTTTTACATCATGACCATGTGTTTGCACAGCAGCTCCTTCTGGTTTGATTCCAAAGTGCATTTCTGCATCTTCTTCATTTCCTAAAATTACATCACAATACGAAGTTAATTCGGTCATTATAGCCTCACGATCACCGCCATATTTCCAAAGTTTAGCACGGTAATTTAAATCGGTAGAAATAGTAACTCCCAATTTGCTAGCCACTTTAACAGCCTCTAGACAAGCATCGGCAGAACTTTGAGAAATTGCTGGTGTTATACCAGTCCAGTGGAACCAATTTACTCCTTTAAAAACTTCTTCCCAATTCACCATTCCTGGTTGAATATCCGACATAGAAGAATGTGAGCGGTCGTAAACCACTTTACTTCCTCTAGATACAGCTCCTGTTTCAAGAAAATAAATCCCTAAACGATCGCCACCCCAAACAATTTTATCTACTCCAACTCCTCTTTTACGCATTTCCATCATTGCGCATTCTCCAATGTCGTTTTTTGGTAAACGGGTTACAAAATCAACAGGAATTCCATAATTTGCTAATGAAACTGCTACATTAGATTCTCCTCCTCCGTAAACTACATCAAAATTGTCTGCTTGTGAAAATCTTAAAAATCCTTGTGGTGCTAATCTTAACATTATCTCACCAAATGTTACTACTTTTTTAGACATTGTTTTTACTAATTATTAATTTAAAATTTATTTAGATTTATTTCATTTTTTGAAAGCAAGAGTACGTGTACGGACACGAAAAAACAAAAATATAAAAATTATTTAAAAAAAAACTTAAAATTACTAGATAATATATTTTTTTTTGTTAATTTTAATTTTATTAAAACTTCTAATATTAATTAACTTTGAAATTTTATAATTAAATTCATGGTTGTTTTTATGATACCTGCTAGGACACGAACATACTCATATTAATCAAAAAAAACATATACAGCGAAATCTAATTATTTACTTAAAATTAATTGAAATAAATAATTAGTTTATTTATACTTGAATAAAAGATCTATGATTACAATAAAAAAAATTGCTAAATTAGCTAATGTATCAACGGGCACAGTGGATAGAGTTATACATAATAGAGGACAAGTAACCCAAGAAAATATTGATAAGGTTAATGAAATTATTGAAAAGTATGATTATAAAATAAACATTCACGCAAGTAATCTAGCTTTAAATAAAAAATATAAAATTGCAGTTTGCCTTCCTAAAAACAAAAATCTAGAATATTGGAAGCTCCCAGTAATTGGTATTGAAAAAGCAGCTAAAGAATTTGAAAAGGTTGGTTTTTCAATTGACTATTTTTATTACGACTACACCTCATTATCGTTTATGAAGACTTGTGGTAAACTTTTAAAAGAAAATTTCGATGGCTTGCTAATTGCTCCTATCTTTTATAATGAATCTTTATTTTTCTTAAACGAATTCAAGAAAAAAAATATACCCGTAATATTAATTGACTCCAATGTTGAAGATATTCCAAATAAAACCTATATAGGACAAGACGCCTTCCAAGGAGGTGTTCTTTCTGGAAAACTAGTAAGCTTAGGGATATCTAACAAAAAGGCAAACATTTTAATCGTTAAAATAACTAGAGAAATTGATATTACATCTATTTATCTTCAAAGAATAAAGGGCTTTTATTCGTTTTTCGAAAATAATAAAGTTTTCGATAATTTTACCTTTACTGAAGTTAATGTTGAAGAATTTGGAAATGGCAAGATCACCAAGCAAATGTTTGAAGGAATTGATGCTATATTTATTCCAAATTCTAGAGCTTATATAATTGCCGAATTTATTAAGAAAAACAACATCAAAGGTGTAACTATTGTAGGATATGATTTGCTTGAAAAAAATATTGAACATTTAAATAAAGGAGTAATAAACTTTTTAATAAATCAAAACCCCGAACATCAGGGCTATTTAGGAGTGAGTTACTTGTATAAAAAATTAGTTCTAAAAGAAGAAATTGACATTGAAAACTACATGCCGTTAGAAATAATTGTAAAAGAAAATTTCGATATAAAAAAATAAAGCCTCAAATAAGGCTTTATTTTTTTTAAAAATCTATTCTACAACTAGCTTCGAGTTACTAATTGAAGCATCATTTTCTATTCTAATTAAATAAACTCCAGAATTTAAATTAGTATCCGGCTGTATTTCTATTTTACTATCTACTACTACTAAATTAGTTTTATATACTAATTGGCCAGACAAGTTGTAAAGACCTATTGAAACTGGACCGGAAATTGATTTATTAAATGAAATAGTAACTTTATTATCTTTTATTGGATTTGGATAAATTGCTATTGAATCATCACTCCAAACAGTATTTGACATTGTTCCTGTTCCTTCATAGACTCCTCTATTTGGAATTGCTGAAGCAGATAAAACAGAACCGTAAAAATCAAATCCGCCGTTAGAAGTTATTAATTTACCGCTACTAATTGCAGGAGAACCAGGTAATAGTTTATACCCATCTAAGATTGCATTGATACCAACAACTCCCGCGCCCGGATTAACAAATTTAGGATCGGTAGTTAATTTAGCCGGATCTTGAGGCTCTCCCGAAGGGTGGTTGCCATAAAAAATGTTGTTCTTGATGTCTCTGGATTGACCAGTGCTTCCAAAAGAATAGCTTGCCCCAGAGCCAGCGTTGCTTAAATTATAAATAATATTATTGTAAAAACGATAAGCGTGCTGATTTCCAGAATTTTCTTTAATTATTGTTGGACTGATTCCTGATTTAATATAAAAAACATTATTATAAATTTCGTTTCCTGCAGAGGAGTAATTAAAATAGACTATTCCACCACGATCATTTTGACTGATACAATATCTTAAAGTACAACCAACATCTTCGGGGTCAGGAATGCCAGAAGTATTGTTAGTAGAGGACCTTGTATTACATCCCCAATAAATACCATGGGAATTATCGTGACTATAGCTATATTGAAAAATTACACCTACACTACCAAAATCAGGATCATACATGCTACCATCTATATTTCCTGAATCTATATTTTGAGTTGCCGCTCTATTAAAATATCCTTCATTGTATTGAAAAACAGTTCCTTTTGCTCTTGCAGTAAACATTGTGTTTCCAGTAGTTCCTAGTGCCGTTTCGTAACATACATTACGTTCTATTAATCCTGTTTCGTCCGTACAGCGAATAATCATGGCATTTTTACCTATATGATGAATAGTATTATTGCTTACTTTCATATTTGTGAATTTTCTAGCGGTCCATTGTGCAATTTCATTGCCTCCCGGATAATAAACATTATCTTCGTTATCAAAAGCCAATCCTATGTTTTCCGAATAAGCAATTTCACAACCGTCAATTAGTATGTCATTAAACCTAGAATTACTAGAAGAAGATTCATTTAAAACGGTTAAATATATCCCTCCTGTTTTTTTAGGTATTGCCCCATTTACTGCGCTACTTCCATTTCCTAATTGCCCTTTAATATGATGAATATAAAGGTTTTTTAAATAAATATGATTACAAACGGAACTTGCTGTATTTGTAGTTGTAACCTTGTCTTTAAGAGCAATCATAACCCCTCTCCTATCAGCACCCAACGGATTATTATTTAGTGTTCCATCAGAAATTCCTATAAAAAATATACTACTCGGATTGGCAGTGGATGCAGCAGTAATTGGATAATTTGTAATTTCTAAATTATTAATTTCTATATAATCTTGGTTATACAAATAAACAACACCTTGATCTACAGTTGTTATTCCATTAGGTTTTGTAGGGCCACTTCCATTTAATATTGGCTTAGCGCCAGTACCATATTGATCTATAACTATTGGAAAATTTGCCAATCCTGACCCTGAAAATTTTAATTGTTGTCCGTACCATACACTTCCACATTTTAGCAAAATCTTATCGTTTGCTCCAAAAGTCATCGTATTTATTTTGGCTATATTTTTCCAAGGTGTTGCCGTAGTAGTACCATTATTAGAATCTAAACCAGCTACTGAATCAATATAATAAGTTGCTCCAATACAAATGTTTGAAATAAACATAACCATTATACAAAATAATTTAATGGATGAACTATTTTTCATGTGTTGCGATTTTAAAGGGTTAAAATGGAATTTTATTTTATTCAAAAGTAAAAAAAATAAAATTTCATTTAAAAAAACTATAAAAAAACCTCGAATAAATCCGAGGTTTTAATTTGTGTAATAAAAAATTATTGTTTGATAACTTTAACGGTAGCAGTTTTACCTTGAGAAACAACTTCTACAAAATAAGCTGATGGATTTAAGCTACTCATATCAATAGTAGTCATCATTTGATTAGGCGAAATTGAAATCACTTTTTGTCCTAATAAATTGTAAACTGTTACATTAGAAATTTCCTCAGAGTTTGATAAAGTAATTCTGTCATTAACTGGGTTTGGAGCATACTTAAAGTTTACTAATTCATTACTAGCTGAAGTTGCCTGAGCAGCAGGAACTACTTCTCCAGTTGTCAACAAAATAGCTGGACCAAAGCCTTCAAAAGTAATTTGAGCTAATTGCGGTGCTGTTAAACCTGTGTTATCTGTACCAAAAAATACTTTTCCGTTAGTTCCAGAAGCGCCCGCATTACCAGACCATCCTTTAATAGTTAACGTTTTTCCAGCAATCCAAAAATCTGCTGGTCCTGGATTGCTAGCACTGCTATTTGCAAAAACTAAAGCATGTGGTGTAGCACCTAACGAAATTGAAGAATTATCTATTAAAGACAAAGTTCCCATGTTTTCTGTGTAATCTGCTACTAAGTTACCAGCTAACTCTAGATTAGTAGTGTCTGGAACAACTTCTTGAGCAGAAAGAGATACACCAGGTACACTTGTGTTTGCAATAATTAAAGCCGCAGCTGGAGGGAAGTTTGGTATTGATTGAGCTACAGTTCCATTAAATGTAATTCTTGTTGGAGCTGGAACTGGATTAGCAATACCGTTTTGAGCAGTTAAAGTCCCTAAACCTGTTGCGAAATTTCCTGAAACAGAAAAATCATTTGGGAAGTTTCTTGGCGAACCAGTACTTGCTCCTGTAGTATCTAAATTAGTGTAAGTTCCAAGTGCAATAGTTTGAGTAGAATTAGCACTAGTATAATTATAATAAATATCAAAAGGCCAAGTAATACCAGCAGGTATTGCTGTTGAATTTGGATTTTTAGTTTTTAAAGCTCCAGCACCCGTTAATGTATTAACTCCAGCCAATTTACCAGATCCCATATTTAATATAGAGCCAGCAGCAATATTAAAATTACCGGTAACTGAAATTTGTCCTGCAGCATCAGCGCCGTTTGTTCCTTGTGTTTCTATACTTAAATTTCCATAAGTAGCGGCAGCAACATTTTGAGAATCAGAACCATTGTAAGTTACTGTAGAGTTTGCGTCTATAGTATTAATAGTATAATTAGAAGTCAAACTAGAATCAATTAATGTCGAATTTGCACTAATGTTAAGTACTCCAGTGTAGGATGCAGTTGCAGGAATAATTAAACTATTTGCAGTTGTTCCATCTCCTAATTGAACTAAACTAGCAGAACCAGATACGGTCCATGGAGCACTAATTGTAGCTCCAACGTTAACAATTTTAAAGGTTTGATAATCCGCTGTAAAGCTCGTAGGATGCGTTCCTGAACCATCCATATTAGTACCCCAACTAGATAAGTTAGAACAATCAGCATTAGCTGCTACATAATAAACAGATGCAGTTACTGAACCCATTGCTACTTTATAATGATCAAAATTTAAATTAGTCCCAGTAGCAAAAGCACCATGGTTTAACATAAATCCAAAATTAGGAAGAGATGTGCTTACATATCCAGCAGTATCTGCAGTAGCACCCACACCACAAACAGTAGCGGCTAATGCTGGATCTGCGTAAACAGCAGCCGTACCAGTCGCAGGTGATGCGTCAACTTTTTGCAGCATACTCCAACTATTTGTAGTTGGGTTGTATGTAATTTGTACACTTAACACATTTCTAATATTACCGCCTAAAGAAACACCTGGAATAATTGATGTTAATGTAGAAGTATAAGGAGCAACAGTTCCTAAATCCATAATACCACCTGTAAAACTTACTAAATCATAAGTGCTACCAGCAATCCCGCCAACATCCCCCATAACCAAAGCGTATCCTTTAGCAGAGAGATCTTGTGGATCTGTTTTATCACAAGCAATTACAGCAGCCACAGCATATTTACCAGGGATAAAACCAGACATTGTAGTTTGGTTTCTATTATGTCTAATATTAAATGACCAAGTAACTGGCATTGAATTTTGATTTAAAACAGAATTATATCCTGAAATACCAGACATTGAAGACATCATAGTTTCGATTCCGACACCTGCACCTCCAGCAATTTTCAATCTATAATCGTTTTCACCATTAATGTCATTAAGAGTTGTGCCAGCAGCTGCAGTCATAGCAGTTGCGATTGCTCCTGTTGCACTAACAGTAGAGGTGTAAGTAACAGCTGGGGTACCACCCGGAGATAATACATCTCTATTAAAGTAGTCACTAAATAAAGTAGTTTGTGCATTGCTATAACTTGCTGTTAGCAATAACGTAACTAAACATAAGAAAGTAACTTTCTGTTTAGTTAAAAATAAAGGTAATTTTTGATTCATAATTTGAGGGTTATAATAGTTAATTATTTTTCGTGCTCGTACACGAACAGCAAATTTAAAATATTTTTTTATATTTCACAAAATATATTCCTTTTTTTTACATATTAATCAATAAAATTAATCACGAAAATCATAAAGCCAGGCTGAAACATTAAATAATCTAATAAAAATATAGGGTTTCTATTTTTTTTACTTACAAATATTTTTTTTGGCAAAATACTAATAAATGCCTAAAAAACATTTTGCAATACTTAACTAAAATTTAAATCTGAATTGTAAATGGAAGATTGTAAAATCAACCACATTAACAGCCTTTCGCAGAGGACAAAAAAAAGGACAAATTCAAAAAAATTGAATTTGTCCTTTTTGTGGGCGATGAGGGGTTCGAACCCCCGACCCCCTCGGTGTAAACGAGGTGCTCTGAACCAGCTGAGCTAATCGCCCGATATCAGTGAGATTATTATTTCTCATTAACCAGATGGCAAATATAGAGCTATTATTTTATTCTGCAAACTTTTTTATTCCCCTTTTTGTTGGCATATTAGCTCTTTTACTATAAATACTCTTTTATTTTTTTGACTAATTTAAGCTTTTACTCTACAGTTTTTAATTACTTTAGATAAACTCAAACTATAATTAGAAGCGGAATTAACAAGTTCTTCAACATCTGAGTCTTTAGAATTTGGATATAGTACTTTCACTTGATTAATTGTATTTAGAATTTCAGATAAAGCCTTTTTGTAATCCTTTTTTTCAAATGCTTCAGCCATCACTTTTAAAGATTGATTTAAAATAGCTATTGCATATAATTTTTTATGTTGTGCTTCAAGAATTAGTTCAAATTTACCAGTTGAGGGTGTCCATTTTAAATAAGCTTTCTCCTCTTTAGTAACAGTTTGTTGTTTTTTAAAATCGTAGTAATTCATTTTGATAATTACTGGAGCATCTTCAATAGATTTATCTGGTTTGTTCAAGTCGAATTTTACTAATGCCAATGTATTTAATCCGCTGTAAACATTTTTAATATCCATTGTTACAGTATTATTTGCATTTTTATGGGAAGGATATCCATATAATTGCTTGAAGATAATTTTATTATTGTGAATAATTTCAACAGATAAATCTTTAGCACAAGGGCTTAAAACACTGGATAGTTCTTTTTCAAATACGCTATTAATGTCTTTTGAATCTCCAACAAAATTTATGAGCCCTCCCCCTACTGTTGCCAACAGAGAAAGTAACGACTGATTATAGTCCTCACCAACGCCAATAGCCGATAGTTCAATACCTTTATTGTTGTATTCTTTTGATTTTGTCACCAATACATCAGTTGGTGTGCTGTCATAACCATCTGTTAATAAAATCACACGATTGGTTCCATTAGGAATATAATTTTTTAAAACTTGCTCATAACCATCAACTATTCCTTTATAAATATCTGTTCCACCGTCAGAAGTAATGTCTGCAATTCGTTCTTTAAAATAAATTCCATCCCCTACTTTTCGTGCCGGAATCATTATAGTAGAGCTACTATTAAATGCAACTAAAGAAACAATATCCGTTGGACGTAGCTTGCTGACATAATTTATTAAAGCAATTTTCAAAGCATCTAAACGATCATGACCTTCCATAGAGCCACTTTTATCAATCACTAGAGAAACATTTAAAGGCGGACCATATAATCCTTCTTTATCATTTTTGGCTTTAAATCCTATTTGTAAAATTGACTCTTTTGAATTATCATTAACCTCCTCATTTCCCCAATCTAATTTCATTGCCACTGCATCATCATTTATTGGTTCTGGAAATTGCTTTGTTATAAATTCCAAAAAGTTTTTTACAAATAAATCTTTTGTTGTAGGAATATATCTTTCAGGAAATTGAAGTTTTGGGTTTGGCAAGTAAGTAAAATTACCCTCAGCAGATGCTATCCCTTGCATATCGGTATAGTTCAATACATCTACATCTTTTTGGTATCTAAAATGAACCATGTATTTTCTCTTATTTGGCAGTAAAAAAAAGGCTTCCCCTTTAGAATTAGTTTTTGCTCTATATACTTTATTTGATTTAAGCATCTGAAGATAAACATCTTCATTACCAAGTTTATCCGTATTTACTTGCTTCACTTTCAATTTTAAATAAACCCTATTAGTAGACCCTTTTGAATCTTTTGTAATATTCTGAACAATGGTATCACGCACCTCTGTTTCTTTTACATTGTTTGGCTGATAAATAGTTTTAAGTGCATATTGTCCTGATTTTTTGGCATCTAGATATTCGTAACTTTCAATTCCATCGATATCAACTTCATATTCGTTTTTAGATGGCACTAAAAAATAAGCAATACCATTTTCATCTGTTTTTCCTAAAAAAGTTTTAAAAAGTTTAATACAGGTTAAATTAACCAAAAAAAACGGCAACCCTTTCCCGTCTTCACCTACAATTTTTATTTGGACTGCAGCTTGAGTTGGATCATAGCTTGGTTTAAAAAATTTAGTTTGATCTTCTACAATAAAAGTAATTTGTTTTCTGTCAAATAATTGTCTGTGTCTTCGTTTATAATCTTCCAAATCATAAGTAATAGTTCCAGAACCTGTGAAAATTCCGTTTTTAGGAATTTCAATATTTCGGCAATTTTTCATCTCACCAACACTAATTGACCATTCTTCACCGTAGCTTATTTCGAAAACTACTTTTCCATTTCCATTAGTATTTTTTGTGATTTTATCTTTCGAAAATTTTTCAATGATTGTAACAGGTAAATTGCTAACCGGATTGGAATGATTATCAACAACGGTTAAAGTATAAATACTACTATTGGCACCATGCGCTGCAATTAAGTTAACAAATAAAAGAAATAAAATGAATGTGAAATTTTTCATAAATACATTTTTTTTAAGAATTATATTAATATATAACTAACAATACATATAAATTATTGTAAAAATTGTTAGTTTATTATAATTTTATTTAATAATATAATAATATTTTACGAAATATAACCTAATTTTCGAAGGTCTTTGACGCATTTTGGAGTGTAAAACGCTGCTTTTTTTCTGGCATCCACTTCATAAGGATTATTGTAATAGCCCTTTGTTTTATTATATTTTGTATATTCTAATTGGTTTATTTCCTTAGGCATTTGAAGGTAATGGGCGTACTCATGAATACAAGTATCTACAAGTTCTTCAATTGTTTGGCGGTTGTTTACAAAAATTCTTATTACACGACTTCTAGATGAATAATCTCCAGATTTTTTTTTGCTTTTATAATATTTTATTTCAACAGTAGGATAATACTTATGGTGAGCAGGAAATTCCATATTCTTTTGGCACCATTCAATTACCAAATTAACAAATCTTGCTTTTGCAACGTTTAAGGAATAACCTTTCTTAAAGTTTATTTTTTTTGATTTAGTAGTAGTTTTTTTATTTTCCTCAATAATTACTCCTACTAAATAAATAACTACAAGTGAGACCATATAAACAGACCACCATTTCCAAAATGGAGAAATACCCAATAGGATTATTTTTATGGACAACATATTTTATAACTAAATTTATTTTTTAAAAACGTAATGAATTATTTTTAATTGTGCACTAGTTAGAAATTTATTGACACTATTTTTTCGCTTAAATGTTTAAAATGTTATTTTTTTAATAGTTTTGTGGTTAATATTAATACTTTAAAATATTTTTTTATGAAAAAATTAATATCAATATTATTAACTATCCTAATTTTAATTATTACTAGTTGCAATGGAAAAATATCTTCTAATGGAATTGGGAATACTTCTGATGGGCAAGAATCATTAAGTGAATCTAGTCTTATCGGGGCATGGAAATATGAAGACTCTTATTATGGAAAAGTGTTTGTTCAATTTGAAGTTGCAGGAGTAATAAAGGTATTTTTTAATGATGAAGGTGAAGTTTTAGAAGTTGGTAACTGGCAAATTCAAGATAGTAAAGTAATTGTTTCTAATTGTGTTCTTTTTAATGAACTTATAATATCTGATTTTAATGGGAATTCATTTAAACTACCTCCTACTAATTATGATGCTTCCTCAAATACAAAAAGGGACTTTATTATTGTTGAAAGATTATTAGATGAGGCTGGGGAACCAATTCTTCATTATTCTCTTTTTGACAAAGAGCCAGTCGCAGATCCTAGATATGGCAATCCAGTTTCGAATTCAACAAGCTATGAATCTAATGAACAAGATTCTTATTCAAGTGAAAATACAACTTCAAGTGAAAATGGTAATTTATGTTCGAGCTGTAATAGAAAATTTAAATTCAGAATTTGGGAAGGAGGGCAATATGATTCTGGTAATTGTTATGGCGGGTGGAAAGATGAAGAAAATTCAAGACCAGGATATATTAAATGTTCTGGATGTTCCGGTTATGGGTTAAATTGGAATTACGATGGGAGCTGCCCAGTTTCATCTGCTTGTCATGTATCTTCTTGTAGTGGTGGGTGGTACCAATGCAACAGTTGTTATGGAAAAGGATATAATAATTAAATGAAAAAAAAAGTATTAGTAATAGTTTTGTTTATTATCCTAATTAAATTTTTATTTTTTTTCCCTGCTAATAGTGAAATTAATAAAAAAGTTGATTTAATAAAGCAAGAAATCTCAAAGAAAGGGTATTCAAATTATTGGTTTGTAATTAGCAGAAAAAGGTTCAAATGGTACAATATGATTTTGACTAATTCCGTTAAAAATTCTAACCATTTAAAAGGCATAGCAATTGATATTTATGTATTTGACATTAATGGAGATGGCATTTTTAATTCTAAAGACATTAAAATTATTGAGGACGCAAATGATTTAATAGAATTAAATCATCCTGAATTAGTTGGTGCTTTTGGAACCTATATTTCTAAAGGATATTTCTCTAGACACATGATACATTTTGACACAAGTGGTGTTAAAATTCGATATTATTAATTCATTTTTTTAATGTTTTACATTGTTTTATGTAATGTCTAAATTCAGTTTTTAGCAATAAAAAATACTAATTAATAATTAATTTCGTTATTATTAAAAAATTATTTACACAGTATGAAACATTTAATATATATATTTCTTCTTTTACTAGTATCTTGTTACATTCCTGAACTGCATGAAGGACCCATAGATAATACTGCTCCAATAATTGTAACAACGCCAATTAATGCTGGAACAAACACTACTCAAAATTTGATTGGGCAAACTTGGAAAATATTTTACTATCGTGTGGGCCCAATGGGACAAGTAATGTCGGCTAATGATAGTTTAGAGTTCATTACCGCTACTAAATATAAGTATAATGGCACTGAATACACTTACCATTTATACACTACAGGTTCTGGATTCAATTTAAGCCTTTATGAGACTCCTTGGGGAAATTTAAGTGGCTCCATACTTTCCAACAACATAACAAATGGTAAAATATATGGAATAAAATTTATGGATATATCCTCAGGATCTTCCAACACAACAGAATATTATTTATGGATGAATAGAATTTAAATTATGAAAAAAATAATCCTTGTTCTTATAATCAGTTCTTTGTTTTATTCTTGTGAAGTTTATCAAGAACCAAAATTACTTAGTTTGAGTGGGGAATATGTAATTGATAAAATTACATTACAATCTACAGAAAACATTTCTAGCGCAACGGAAATAATATATAATCCTGGAGATCATTATATTAATACTAATGACATTTTTCCAATTGATGATATATATGTTGGATTTACCAGATGGCATTTAGATTATAGTGTAATTTCTTTTTTTCCTATACCAACAGGCACAGGAGCGACACATTGGCAACGCCAATATTTTTATGAAGTAATCAATCATAATTCTATTTATGATTTAGGTTACATTAAATTTCAAGTAAATGGAAGTGTTAGAATTTTTAAAATTATATCGGATGGCTTAGAAAGTTTAACCTTAAGAACTACAGGGTTATGGCCAAACGCCAATGTTGGACCTAATCAATTAGTCACTTTGCAATTAACACGAATAGGTCCTTAATTGTTATTGATTAAAATAGTTAAAAATGAAAAAAGACACAAACAAAGGAATAGATTAAAAACAATACTATGGGAACACTTATTGGAATAATAATCGTAGCCTTTATAATTGGACTATTATCAAGGAAAAAAGGAGATAATTTTTTAGATACACTAAGCTCTGGTTGCGGTACAATATTTTTAATAATAATTGTTATTATAATCGCGATTATTGTAATAGCAAAAAAATAGATTAACACAAAAACTACTAGAATTATTAAAACTCGAAATACTAAAAATGCATAATGTAAATCCTAAAAATTAATTAAAAACAAAAAATTATGAAAAACCTACTTATTATTACAATGATTATTTTATTTGGCAATTCTATTAACGCACAATCAAACAAGGGTTTGTGCAAAGTAGATGTTAGTGATGTTTCAAAAGCAACCAGCTTTGGGTATTTATTAGGGTATAGTGTAACGTTTAAAAATAACTCCAAAAAAACGGTAGATGGAATTTATTGGGATGTAAATTATTATAACAATGCTAATGAACTAATTAAGTCTGATAACTCTTCTTTTAATTCAACTAGTATAATTAGCCCTATTGCTTCGGGTTTTACAAAAACTTTAGCACGTAGCCCAAGAATTAAGGGAGCTTCTGCCGTTATTGTTAAAATAACAAAGGTGCATTACTCTGACGGAACTAGTTGTAATTAATATAAAAATGAAAAACCTGCTCCTGCTCCTATTCTTAACTTTCTCCATCAACTTCGTTTTTGCAGATAGCCCATTAACTTCTACTGATTTCTACAAAGCTTATATGGATATTCCAATGGTTCAAGAAGCTTCTATATCTAAAGGGAAAATAACTACCGAAATGATGGATTATATTGATAATGATACTAATCCTTTAGAGATAAAGTTGGCAATCATTAATGCTATTGGATGGGAACATAAAGGAATGATGGTGAGCAAGATGTATTTTATGTTTGTGATGAACAAGAAAAAATACAAAACCGAATTTGGTGGTGATTTTATGGCTTTCAAATGGTATGCCTCCAGAGATGAATTAATTTGCTTTAGCTATATGAAAGCAATGGATAATTATTTTGATGTTACTGATGCTTTTGAGATTGCAGCAGAAGCTGTGAGAAAATATCCGGATAGTTTTGCAGTTACTATGATTTATAATCTGATTAAAGCACAAGGTTTAACGGCTTATGATGAACATTGTTATGCAAGTAAATTGTTTCAAACATTAAAGAACAACTCCAACTTGAAAATGGATATGAAGAAAGAATCAATGAGCTACATTTTTGAGTATTTGCAGGATATAGGTAAAGACTGTAAATAAATTAATTTAATATCTACTAAATTGGGAATAATCCGAAAAGCCAATTAAAATAAAGAAGTAGGATAATTTAAAAATTTTATATTCATGAAAAAAATATTATTAATTATTCCAATTGCATTAATTGCACTAACCAGTTTTTATTATTTAAAACCGGTATCCAAAATTAATATTCAACCTCTTGGGGATGTATCCCCTGAATATATCAATTTGGTAAAGAAATCTGTTAAATCTTTTTATGGATATGACTGTGTGGTATTGCCTAAAAAAGAAATAACCAAAGATATGTTGAGCCCAATAAAAAAACGTGTTGATGCTGACAAGATTCTTAAAAATAAATTATCATTTGACAATCTTTTAATTCTTACCGAAACAGATATTTGCTATTCTAAAGATAAAAACAATACAGAGTGGGGTATTTTCGGATTGGGTTTAAGACCAGGTAAAACTTGTATTATATCTACATTCAGGTTGAAAAAAAATGTTTCTAAACAAAAAACATTTGAACGATTAGAAAAAGTAGCTCTTCACGAAATTGGGCATAATTTAGGTTTAGACCACTGCACCAATAATAAAGAATGCATGATGAACGACGCCAATGGAACCATTAAACAAGTAGATAATGAAAAATTGTGGTTTTGTGAAAAATGTAAGAAACAGGTAAAGAAAAAATAAAAAAATATGAAACTAATTATATTATTTTTTAATTTATTGTTTTTAGGAACACCTCCTTCAAATAGCATTGTAGATAAAGCAATTGCCATTCAAAAACAATACAAAGTTACCAACGACAAATATGTAGTAATGGTAGATTATTCAAAATCAATTCTTGAAGAAAGACTTTATATAGTAAATACCAAAACTGCCCAAGTTGAAATGACATCCATTGTAAGCCACGCATGGAATAGTGGGTCGTTATATGCATCTGATTTTAGCAATGTTAATGAGTCAAAAAAATCAAGTCTTGGAGCATATCTAACTGAAAAAACCTATTATGGGCAATTTGGATATTCCTTACATTTAAAAGGGTTAGACAAAACTAATTCTAACGCTAAACTAAGAAAAATAATTTTTCATTCAGCAAAAAAAATGTCTACAAAATGGTCGTGGGGATGTTTTGCATTACCTGAAAAAAATACAAAAAAAATAATAGATAAGATTAAGGGTGGTTGTTTAGTTTATGCTTACAAATAACAATTGCTGTATATTAAATAATTGCCATCGATTCTAATAGTTGAAAGTAACTCTTACTAATAATATTTTGAAATATAAAAAACACATAGCAATAATTATTTTGATTGTAATGGCATTACTCTGTATTGCATATCCATATCGAAAGATTATTATAAAAATTATCAAAGGTAAAGTCGAGCATTATTCTCCAAGAAAACGGAGCAATAAAGGAGATTGTCCCGATTGTCAAGTTATTTTTGTGGATAATGTAAAAAAGCAAGAAGAAGCTTACCAAAAGGAAGGAATTAAACCTCAGGAAACAAATAGCGGTTTAAAAAAACTTTTACGCATAGGGAAACTTAAAGCTGTTAAAAGCAATGAATATTATATTATTGATTACCTGAAGCACTCAAGCCCTTATCTTTTGCCGAAAGCAGTTGTGTTCTTGGAAGATTTATCTAAAATATATTCTAATAAGTGTGCTAAAAAAACTATTACATTCATTCCCTTTAGGATATCTAGTTTAACTCGAACAAAAACTAACGTAAAGGAATTGATGATTAGTAATAAAAATGCAATTTCTAACAGTTCCCACCTAAAAGGAAAGACATTTGATGTAAATTATCGTGCTTTTAACAAAAATAAAAAACAAATTAATTGTTTTATTGCAGCACTTTCAGAGCTTAGAAACAAAAAACGTTGTTTTGTGAAATATGAACGTAATGGCTGTTTGCATATTACCGTGAATTAAAAAGTGTGTTACTTGAATTATATAAGTGGGTGCTTCTAAAATTTAAAGTGTTATTTTTTGTTTTTATCAAGAACTGAAGTGGTGTCGTAAACAACTATTATAGTGTCTTTTGTCATTAATTTAAGATCGTCATCAGGTATAGAGTTAACAAAATCTCTAGTGAATTTTTTTACATAATTTTTTTTCTTTGCTTTTCTAATTAGTTTAGCTTCTAATTTACTTTCCTGATACATTTTTTCAGTCATAGGAACTTGAAACTCTTTTGTAGATACACAAGAAGTCAACAACATAATGAATGTTATAAGGGAGAATAGTTTATTCATTGTTTTAATAATTTAATTAGTTAAGAGAAAAGGTTTTGCTAAAAGTCTAATACTATTTAATGGGTTCTGTTTTAATTGCTTTATAAACTAATTCTTTGTTTTTAACATAAGAAATAGATGTTGTCTTTAACCCATTGTATGTTTCAACCATAATTGAGTTAACTCTTACATGATAGACTTTAGATAAAGAATCTAACAAGACATTTGCATCTTTGTCGATATCTTTTGTTTTTGTTTTATTCTGTGCAAAAGAATTTAACGTTCCAATGAATAATGCTGCTAATAATAATATCTTTTTCATAGTTTTTTGTTTAATTATTTAAAGTGTTTTTATAATTAGTAGGTAATAATATAAAAATTAAAACACCTTGATATTGATAATTTTTCTATCCGTGTTTTCATCCATACAAATAATCATAACATATTTATTTAATGCTGGTTTACCACGTTGGTCGTAAAATGATTCCATTGTTACTTCATTACTTGTTTTGTATAAAGTATAAATATATGATGTGTGAGAGTATTCGTCGTGTAATTGTTTATTGAAGTTAAATTGTTTAAAAAATTGAATCGTATCTAATTTACTTATATGTAAATCAAACTTATTTATTAATTGATTTACAGAAACTGAATCCCGTTTCCATAAATCATTCAACTCGTAAAAGTTTCCAGCTTTTTTTAAAGGGATTTGACTAAAAGCTATATTAGAGACAAGAATTATACTAAGTAATAGAAGCTTTTTCATGGTAAATCGGTTTAGATTAATGGTTTTTTAGAATCCTATTGTTAATTAAAATACCTTGATATTGATAATTTTTTTATCTGTATAATCATCAAAACAATAATACATAATGTATTTATTAGGTTGTGGCAAATTCCTTTTATCAGTAATGCATTTCATAGTAACTAAGCCTGTTTTTTTGTATAAAACATAAACATAACTTGTGTAAGAATATTTTTCATGTAATTCTAAATTAAAGTCAAATTGATCAAAAAATTGAACGGTATCTAATTTAGTTATCTTCAAGTCATATTTATTGAGAAGTTGTTTAACAGAAACAGAATCTTTTTTCCATAAATCTTTCAATTCATAGAAGTCACCAGCTTTTCTAATTTGACTTAAGGTAATATTTGAGACAAGAATTAAACTAAAAAAAAGTAGCTTTTTCATGGTAAATAGATTTAGGTTAATGAATTATTTAAGTAATTAAGTTTGTTTATTAAAAAACCTTCATCGTAATAGTTTTTACACCTGAAAAAGCATCAAAACATACAATCATAACATATTTATTCAACATTGGTTTTCCACCTGAATGATAGTATGTTTTCATTTCAACAGCGCCAGTATCTTTATATAATTTATAAACATAGGATGTGTAAGAGTAATTATCATGTAATTCTTTATTAAAATCAAATTGACCAAAAAATTGGACCGTATCCAATTTACTAATATTCAAATCAAATTTTTTCAGTATTTTTTTTATGGAAACAGAATCCCGTTTCCATAAATCATTTAACTCGTAAAAGTTTCCAGCTTTTTTTAAAGGAATTTGACTAAAAGCTAAATTTGAGATGAAAAATACACCAAGTAATAGAAGTTTTTTCATGATTAAAAATTATTTAGTTAATAAAACGTCATTTTATATACTACAGTTTTCTTGTAGAAAATTACTTGTAATAAAATTTAATTTTTTAACGTAATTTTAAATCATTTTACAACATTTAAATATTATTTATATTAATATAACTAAAAAAATGTTAAATTATTATATTTATTTTTTAAATTTATATAATTATTTATGGACAGTGAGAATCTCCATTATTTATTAATTTCGATAAACTAATTGGAAGTAGAAGGTAAATTAAGAATAGAAAGTTTGATATTTTAATATACACAGCATTAACAGCCTTTCGTAGAGGACAAAAAAAAAGGACAAATTCAAAAAAAATGAATTTGTCCTTTTTGTGGGCGATGAGGGGTTCGAACCCCCGACCCCCTCGGTGTAAACGAGGTGCTCTGAACCAGCTGAGCTAATCGCCCGATGTTGCTGAGATTTTCAATTTCTCATTAATCAGGGTGCAAATATAGAGTTATTATTTTATTCTGCAAACATTTTTTATAAAACTTCTGCAACTACAAAAGTACTTCCGCCTATATATATAAAATCACTTTTAGTAGCATTATCAATTGCAGCTTTATAAGCATTTGAAACAGAATTATATACTTCCCCCTTTAAATGAAAATACAATGCTTTTTGCTGTAAAATAGCAGCGTCTAAACCACGAGGAATTGCCGGTTTGCAAAAATAATATGTAGCTTTTTTTGGAAATAATGGCAGTATTTCATCAAGATCTTTATCGTTTACTACCCCTAAAACAATATGCAAATGCTCAAAATTTTCATTTTGTATTTGATTCAATACAATCTCTAATCCACTTTTGTTGTGTGCTGTATCTGCAATAACTTTTGGATGTTCCTCCAATTGTTGCCACCTGCCTTGAAGGCCAGTATTGGCAATTACACCACTAAAACCATTTTTAATATTTTCTTCGGAGATTACAAAATAAGGCAGTTTTTGCAAAATCCGAATAGTTTGCAAAGCAGTTTTTTTATTATGAACTTGGTAATCACCTGCTAAAGGCGAAGGATAAGATTGTAATATTAACTCCGAGGCAAAATAAATATCCGCCTGCATTGCATTTGCTTTAGCAGTAAATATATCTTTAGTTTCTGGAGTATATTCTCCAATTACAACAGGAATATTTTTTTTGATAATACCCGCTTTCTCAGTTGCTATACTCTGCATTGTTGTACCCAAGAACTGGGTGTGGTCTTTGCTAATATTAGTTATTACAGAAACTAATGGAGTTATAATATTAGTTGCATCTAGCCTACCCCCCATTCCAACTTCTATAATATTGATATCTGTTTTTTGTGAAACAAAATAATCAAACGCCAATCCAACAGTCATTTCAAAAAAACTGAGCTCATTCTTCTCAAAGAAAGTTTTATTTTTTTCTACAAAATCACACACATATTCTTCTGGAATTTCTTTGCCATTTACTTTAATACGTTCTCTAAAATCCTTGAGATGTGGTGAGGTGTAAAGTCCAACTTTATAACCAGCATCATGCAAGACAGAAGCTAAAAAATGTGATGTTGAGCCTTTACCATTAGTTCCACCAACATGAATAAATTGCAAAAGATTTTCTGGATTTTTTAAATGCTCTGCCAATAAAAGCGTATTAGTTAAATCTTCTTTATAGGCCGTTGCCCCTTGTAATTGATAAACAGGTAGTTGGCTAAAAAGCCATTGCAATGTTTGTTGGTAATTCATTTCTTTAGGAATAAAAAAACTATTAGACAAAATAATTTTCCAATTTTGTAGTTTACTATTATATTAGAATTTATCTTTATTGCAAATTTGAGAATATTTTTAATAACTAATTCAAAAATTAAATTTATATGATTAATTTTTTTCTACAAGTTCAAAACGACACAATTGCTAAAGCCACAGGCGCAGTAATTGAAGGTACTGTGAAAACAAATGAGATTTCGGTTTTAGGATTTATTCTAAAAGGAGGATTTTTTCTTATACCGATTTCACTTTTGTTGTTTTATACTTTTTATTTGATAATTGAACGCTATTTATATATTCATAAACGCGCTAAAATGGATCTTAATTTAATTCGAGATATTCGTGATAACCTAAACTCTGGAAATTTAGACGGTGCAGTTTCTATTGCAGAACGCAACGGTACAGCCTCTGGATATGTTCTTCGTGAAGGAATTTTAACCATAGGCAGGCCTATTTCTGAAATTGAATCGAATATGGAGCGTGCCGCTAATATTGAAATTGGCGAAATGGAACGCAAACTTGGTCAATTAGGTTTAATTGCCGGAATAGCACCTACCTTCGGATTTATTGGGACTATTGCAGGAGTTATTAAAATTTTTTATAGTATTTCTCAAACGGAGGATATTAGCATTGGTAATATATCTGGTGGATTATATGAAAAAATGATAAGTTCTGGTTCAGGGCTGGTGGTAGGAATTATTGCTTACTCGGCTTACCATTTATTTAATGGAAAAATTGATAGTTTTGCTTTAAGCATTCAAAAACAAGTTTTAGATTTTGTTAATATAATTCAGCGACCAAATGGTAAAACGAAATAAACGATTTCATGCCGAAGTAGCTACTTCGTCTTTAAGTGATATCATGTTTTTTTTGCTTTTGTTTTTCTTAATAATATCCACATTAGCAAATCCGAATGTGATTAAAATGACGTTACCAAAATCAAAAACAAATGAAAAAACCAACAAGCAACTCATTAGTTTATCGGTAACCGAAGACAAACGATTTTATTTAGATAAAGAAGAGGTTGCTTTTGACCAATTGGAAACTACTTTATTATCTAAAATGGGAGCAACTAAGGATCAAACTGTGGTGGTGCGAATTCCGTTTAATTTGCAAGTGCAAGATTTAGTAGATGTTTTACAAATTGGAGTGAAGAACAAGTTAAAGTTTGTTATTGCAACTAATAATTCCAAATGATTCTATAATAAAATTATAACTAATTAATATCCCGACTCTCCATCGGGATATTTTTTTTGGATTTTAATTAGAAATTAGTTGTGTAAACCTATGTGTGAGGGATGGAAGCGGCATCCTTTTATTTTTAATGCAGAGGAACGGAGCGATTAAAAATAAAAGATATAGCGTACAGCCCTACCCGAAGGGGCACACCAAAAAAGAGTTTCAAAATAATAAACTTTAAATCTTTATTAAAATTATTGGATTTTAAAAGTGGATTTCTTTAAAATTATTTCAGTTACAAAAGTTTCATTTTTAAAATACACCCTAAAGATTCTAAGACCAAAACATAATGGGTGTTAGTAACTTGTTTTATTGTGGCATTATGATTTGTGAAAGGACCATTTTCTATTTTGATAGTTTCTCCTACGGTATATGGTAAAACATCAATACTATTAGTTTCATCTCCTTCAAGCCATTGCTTTATAATCGTTATTTCTTCTTCTTTAACAATTGCATGTTTGCCAAGCCAAAATAAATATCTTATAACTCCTGGAGAAATAAAAACAGAATTTCTATCCTTTTCAGGCACTTGTACAAATACATAATGATTAAATAATGGAACTACAACTTTTTTTTTTCGGTCTGACCATTGTTGAACTTTAACAACATTAGGACAATAGCAGGTTACTCCAAATGAATTTAGTTGATCCGCTACTTTTTTTTCCCACTTTGGTTTGGTATATAGTACATGCCAATGCATTTCTGGATATTTTAATAAATATTATATTTTATACAAATATAAAATAAATTTTGATTTAAAAAGGCAATATTTAACCTGTTTCAATTGATCTATTCTATAATTTTTTGTAACTAATTTCATATAATTTTTGTTATTTATTCAATATATTTGCGATCAATCTGAATAAGAATTTAAGATTGACAAAAAAATTGGGTTAAAAGTATGTTTTTTTTATATTAACTAGGTTAGCATTTTAGTGACTAACCATGGGGAACCCGTAAAAAAAAAAGCGAAAGTTATTAAAAAATTGCACCCAAATAATTGAATTTAAATTACTTATAAAATAGTATTAACTATTATTAAATTAAAAGCTTTTAAAGTTTTAAAGAAGAAAATAAAAGTTAATTTATGTGTAAAAATTAATGAAAAACAAAATAGCCCTATTAAAAAGGCATCCTAAATACAAAACTTTTATTCATTGGGGGAAATTAATTTCTATTACCGGAAGCGCACAACTTGTTGTTCAAGCAGTGGGATTTGCTTGTGGCATTTTAATAATACGATTATTACCCGTTCATGAGTATGCACTTTACACAATCACAAATACTATGTTGGGCACGATGACAATTCTTTCAGATGGCGGTATTTCAGCTGGAGTAATGGCACAAGGTGGAAAGGTATGGCAGGATAAACAAAAATTGGGAGTTGTTTTGGCTACCGGGTTAGATTTAAGAAGAAAATTTGCAATTGTAAGTTTATTAATAACAGTACCAATTTTATTTTATCTTTTAGTACACAACGAAGCAAGCATTTTAACTGCAACTCTTATAGTAATAGCATTAATACCCGCATTTTATGCAACTTTGTCAGACTCCTTGTTAGGAATAGTTCCAAAATTACACCAAAACATATTGCCATTACAAAAAAACCAAGTGGCAGTAGGATTAGGACGCCTGTTCTTGACTGCCCTAACCATGTTTGTTTTTCCTTGGGCATTTATAGCAGTTTTAACGGCAGGAATACCAAGAATTTGGGGAAATTTTCAATTAAAAAAAATAGTATATGGCATTACCGATAAAAAACAGCAACCAGACAAAAAAGTTCGTAATGAAATTTTGACTTTAGTAAAACGGATAATGCCTACGTCTATTTATTATTGCGTATCAGGGCAAATTACTATTTGGTTGATTTCTATATTTGGTAACACTTCATCTATAGCACAATTAGGGGCTTTAAGCAGATTGGGGATGATACTGTCTCTATTTAGTGCAATTATTAGCACTTTAATAATTCCGCGTTTTGCTAAATTAGCAACTAATAGATTGCTATTATTATCGCGATTTATACTAATAATGGGAATTCTTAACTTAATTTTAAGTTTTATTATTGTTGGAGCCTATCTATTTCCAACACAAATTCTTTGGCTACTTGGTAATGGGTACAAAGGACTGGATTTTGAATTATTTTTAAGTGTTGCAGGAAGTTGCATAAGTTTATTGGGAGGCATAGTTTTTTCTATATATACATCAAGAGGATGGTCTTTACCTCCGGTATTTTTAATAATTACCAATTTATTATCAGTAATTGTTTTCGCAAGTATTTTAGACCTAAGCACCCTAAAAGGTGTCATGTATTTAAATATTGCAGTAGGCTTAATTTCTTTATTACAAACATCCCTATTTTCTGTACATAAAATATTAAAAATAAAAAAAGTATAATATGCAAAATAAATAATTAGAAATGTCTATTACATTCAAAATGAAAATAATTAAAAGATTTGGAATCCCTACAATGTAAAAAGAAGAATGCTTTTTTTAAAAGTTCAAATAGTATAATTATTCTATTTTACTACTATGAATAATCAAATAAAGCGAATAAAAAGATATTAAAAACGCACAAATATCTAAAATAAAAATTTATGAAATCAGTGATTTGCACCTTATTTGAAGGTCATTACCACAACGGCGTTGCAGCCTTATGTAATTCTTTGTATAACAATGGTTATAAAGGGACTATATATGTTGGCTATAGAGGCGAATTACCAAATTGGGCTTTAAAAGGATATAAAGAATCTATATATAAATGGGACAATGCAATTACTTTAAAACCTGCCCAAGGACTGCAACTTGTATTTTTACCCTTAGATACTAACTATAGTTTAACCAACTACAAGCCCGACTTCATGTTGAGTTTATGGCAAGGACCTGCTAAAGATGCAGATAATATGTTTTATTTTGATCCAGATATTGTTGTATATAAATCCTGGACATTTTTTGAACAATGGATAAATTGCGGAGTCGCTCTTTGCGAAGATTTGAATTCTCCTATTCAAGAATTTCATCCTATTAGGGTTGGCTGGAGAAGTTATTTTAAAAATTACAATCTTGAGTTGAAATTTAAAAATGCAATTTATGTTAATGGGGGCTTTATTGGACTTGTTAAAAAAGACATCTCGTTCTTAACCCTTTGGATTGAACTTCAAGAAGCCATGGGAGAAGCTATAGGAGGTCTAAAAAATTCTATTTTTTCTGATCAGACTTATAAATCAACAATAAAAATAACCGAAGGTTTCCAGATTTTTTCTAAATCTGATCAAGATGCCCTTAACGCTACTATAGAAGTTTATAAAAGTGAAATTAGTTATTTTGGTAAAGAAAAAGGAATGGGTTTTGGTTGTGGGACTCACAATCCAATTATGTTTCATGCATTGGGAAGTCCAAAGCCTTGGAAGGCAAATCATTTACTGAGATCAATAAATGGTAAGATGCCAAGACCTGTTGATATCTATTATTGGAAAAATACTAATTTTCCAATAATAGTGCATACTAAACTACAAAAAGCAACTAATATAGTGAGTATGACAATAGCTAAAATTGTTGGCCGGTTTTATAAAATTTAATAATTTAAATGAACATTAATTATTTTCTTAATCAATCGCTATTTGTTATTCGTTTTCGTTATGTAAAGAAATGGATCATTATGTTAAATAATATTTGGCTGAAATTTAATGGTATGAAAATTGGCAAAGGCACACACATGTCAAAATGCTATGTTACTTGGCCTCACCAAGTCTCAATTGGAAATTATTGTAGATTAGAACATAATATTTATTTTCATTATGATGGTATTTGGAAAGTTGGGCCATCTATAATTATTAAAGACAACGTTTTTATAGGAAATAATTGTGAATTTAATATAACAGATAAAATAATAATTGAAAAAGACTGTCTAATTGCTTCTGGCTGTAAATTTATTGATCATAATCATAGTTTTAGTTCTGTTACAGAAATCATTAGAAAACAAAAGAGTACAAAAAAACAAATTCATATAGGACCAAATGTTTGGCTTGGTGTTAATGTTGTCGTACTTATGGGAATTGAAATTGGAGAAGGAGCTATAGTGGCCGCAGGAGCAATAGTGGTTGAATCAATTCCGCCATTTGAAATTTGGGGAGGAGTACCTGCAAAAAAAATAGGACAAAGATAATTTGTCTTTGTTAATTAAAATTTTTAAATATGCTAATGTTTGTAAGAATAAAACAAGCTATTCGTTTAATATCGCAAAAAATAACAGGAATAAAAATTGCCATTATTGGCGGTTATCATGGTGTAAACCTCGGTGACATGGCATTAGGCTATTCCGTAAAGGAAATATTAAATACAAAAGGAATTAAAAGTGGTCTTCAAACTATATATACTATAAATAAGTACCCATGGGCAAAAACTAAATATGCAATAATTGGAGGTGGCGCAATTGGATATAAAAATTGCTTGATTAAAGTTGCCAATCGATTTAATTCTTCTTTAAATAATTTAGCTTTATTGGGAGTTGACTTTAATGATGCTAACTATGAGCAATCTAATGAAATAATGAATCTCTTTAAAAAAGTAACTTGGCTAAGCTGTAGAAATGAAAAACAATCTATTCAAATGCAGAAATTAATTGAGCGAGAAGATATAATTTATCATCCAGATTTAGTTTTTTCTTACAAAAAAGAATATTGCAAAAAACAAAGAACTTTAAGAAATAAGAAAAAAATTCTATTATTTAATGTGGTACCTCTTTACGGAAGTATTGACGGAGAATCTTTAATTCCTAATTTTCAATATAAAGATGAAAGGCCAGAATTATATGAAACTTATAATGAAATGATCAATAATTATATTGAGGGTGTAAGATCTATTATTAAAGATGCTCTAAATCAAGGATATAAAGTTGAATCAATATCATTTACACCAGCTGATGTTTCTATGGCTAAAATAATAGGGAAAAATTTAACAATTAAACATAATAAGTACTCTGATAATCCTTACAAAGTATTAAAAAAAATGGCTTCTGCTGAAAAAATATTTGCAACACGTTATCATGCAACCATCTTTGGAATAAAATTAGGAGCTCAAATAATGCCAATGGCTTATGCTAAAAAAAATGAAATATTACTAGAAGAACTTGGATTTTCACCTGAAAATTTCATATCCTCCACAGATTTAGCAAATGGATGTAAATTGTCGGGGAAATATTTAAATTTTGATGCTAATATCGTAGAACAATGGGAAAATAATTGTTTTGAAATAATTAATAAGTGTATTGACGTTGTTATATCAAAAAATTAATACCATAAAAATTTACAAATTTTCTTTTGTGGCTATCTTAAATAAATTAAAATTTGGAAAAGAAAAATAATTTAATGATACCTATTTATAAAAGAATATTACATTTTCTATGGTTGAAATTCATTAAGACAAATAAAAACAAGTTAAATGGTCTTAGCATAATAATATTCAGTAAAGATCGCCCTTTGCAACTAGATGGATTATTGCGTTCTGTTTTAGAAAATATTGAAGGAAATTATCAATTAATAATTCAATGGAATTCTACTTCAAAAGAATTTGATAAAGCATATTACGAAATTTTCGAAAATTATAATAATATAATTTATAAAAATATAAAGGAAAAACAATTTAAAGCAGACTTGATAAATAGTATTGAAGAAACTGAATTTGCAAATTTAATGTTTTTGGTAGATGATATATTATTTGTTAATAAATTTAATATTTCGTGGCTAAATACAATTAATTTAAAAAAAGTTGTTCCAAGTATTCGTTTATGGCCAGGTATAAATTATACGCAACCAAGTGAAACATATAGTCCACCTCCAGTCATTGTTCCATTTTCCATTAACCCTTGGCGATTATTTTCCTGGACTGAATCTAATGGTTATTGGTCTATGCCACTATCAGTTGATGGAAATATTTTTGACAAAAGCGAAATTTTATTCCTTTTGAAAAAAACTGATTTTAAAGCACCTAATAGTTTGGAAAAGGCTTTTGGTCCTTATAGATTCATTTACAAAAGGAGAAAAGGAATTTGTCTTGAGAATCCAGTTATATTAAATTTTGCACTTAATCGAGTAAATACTGAAAATACTGATTTTGCTTGTGGTGAAGATTATAGCCCTGAAAAGCTTCTTGAATTATGGAATCAAAATCAACGAATTGATATTAATAAAATGAAAGAAATTGATTCCAATAGTTGTCATATTATTTGCACCCCTATTTTCATAAATTCAAAACTCATAAAAGAATAATGAAAATACTTTTTATTTGTGGCACCTTTTCACCCGGAAAAGATGGTGTAGGCGATTATATTAATAAAATGAGTCACGCATTAACAAAAAAAGGCCATGAAATTAATATTATTGCTATAAGAGATAAATATTGTAATGAGTTATATAAAGAAATTAAAAGTACAGAAAATAATTCATTATCAATTAGTTGTATTTCAAATAAAGTAAAATTAAAAAAAAGATTTATTTACACTCAAAAAATAATTAATGAATTCAATCCAGATTGGATAAGTTTACAATTTGTCCCTTTCGGCTTTAATAAGAAAGGAATTCCGTTTTGGTTACCAAATTTCATTAATAAACTTGAAGGAGAATTCTGTTTGGAGATCATGTTTCATGAATTGTGGATAGGAAGAAAAATAGGCATTAAAAACAAATTAGTTTCTTTTCTTCAAGAAACAAATATCAAAAATTTATTAAGAAAAAATAAACCTAAAGTAATCCATACTCACCTTCCAGTTTATTTTTCAAACATAGAAAAGTTAGGATATAAACCCTTCAAACTTCCACTTTTTTCAAACATATCACCAACAAAAGATATTATTTTAAATAAAAAAGAAAATACATTTATATGGGCGTTTTTTAGTCAAATAAATATTACTCCCAAAATAATTAATTTTATTAATAAAATAAATATAGAACTTCATGAGAAAGGAATAATTTCAGAATTAATAATAATTGGAGGAGAAAAAACAAAAAATTTAAAATACAAAGAGATTTATAAAAAACTATGCCCTTTGTTTAAAACTATAACAATTACAGGTTTTTTAGATGAAAAAGAAATTTCAACATTAATGCAACATTGTGACATAGGGATTACCCCTATCCCATTACATGCTTTGGGGAAAAGCGGAACCACGGCAGCATTTCTAGCTCATGGAATACCTATAGCAGTGCCGGTTATTAGTAAAGGATATACTGAAGAAAATATTGGTTTTTTTGATAGTTCTGTCATTAATTCTATCATTACAAAAGCAAAACTATGTAATATATCTAAAGCTAAAATAGCAGCAGAAAATAACAAACATAAGTTTGATATTGATTATGTAAATAGTATTTTTTTACAAAATTTAAAATAAAATGAAGCTTAACTATATAGAATTAAGACGCTTACGCATTAAATTAAGCACTGGCTTCTAAACTTATATATTTTATTTTAATGCCAAATATATAAATAAAGTAATACTTGGAAAAAATTGTTAATTAATTGGTAAAACTATACTTGTTTAAAACAAAAAGGGGATTGGTGGAAATTGGTGATAATTGCCTTTTTGTATCAGAGGCGGATAATATTAATCTTATTGGAATTAATAGACCATGTATTATTAGCACCCATTCTAGTTCAGCAAACATAAAAATTGGAAATAATTGCGGATTTAGCGGAACTGTAATAGGTTCTTATAAATCTATCAAAATAGAAAATAATTTTAAAGGAGGAGCTAATACTTTTATTACAGATTTTGATTTGCACCCTGAAGATTTGAGAAGCGGACAACCAAAAGTAGTTACTATTGGAGATAATGTAAGGCTGGGTTTGAATGCAATTATTCTTAATGGAGTAACAATAGGAGATAATGTAGTAATAGGAGCTAATAGTTTGGTTACAAAAGATATACCAGATAATGTAATTGCCACTGGAAATCCTTGTCAAGTATTAAAAAAATTAGTGCCTGAAAATTAATTATGGAAGCACAAAAAAGTTTTTTTCTTGATTTTATCAGAATTACAGCTGCTTTACTAGTATTATATGGACATGCAGTTATAATTTTTTATGATGATGTAAATAATAATCCATTTGCTGTTTCCAATATGAAACATTTTGCAGTGGTTTTATTTTTTGTACTCTCTGGTTATGTAATCGGATATACAACAAAATTAAATAATAGAGGTCTAATACAATTTGCTGTTGCTAGATTAAGTCGCCTTTATTCGATGGTTTTTCCAGCACTAATTTTTTCATTTTTTATAAAATGTATAATAAATTATTATACATCTAATAATTTCACTCTAGAAATTTTTAAACGTTATTAGATATGGTGTAGCTTCGTTATTTATGAATGAATTTTGGATGTTCAATAGTGCCCCAAGAATAAATGGAGTATTATGGTCAGTAAGTTTTGAATTCTTTTTTTACTTTATATTTGCTGTATGTTTTTTCACTAAAGGAGTAGTCAAAAAAGTACTTTTTACAGTTATGGCTTGCTTGTTTGCTGGTCCTAAAATTCTACTTATGTTTCAATATGGATTTCGGGCTAATTGGCTTTCATATATAATGATAAGCTAAAAAAATATAAAAATTATTTTTTATTTATAGTCTTCCTATGTATTACTTATTTATCCTACATTTATATTAAACCTTATCCATTTTTACTCGGAATTAAACCATTTTATTTTGCAAATCAATTTTTAACTGACACAATAATCGGAATTTGGTTTTCAATATCTATACTATTTTTACCAGAAAATAAATCTTTTGGAATTTCTGATATATTTATTAAGCAATTTCGAAAAATTGCAGACTTTACATTTCCTATTTATGTATTTCATTTTCCTATACTAAATCTATTAAAATTAGTAATGGTAAATAAACTAAATATTAATTATCAATTTTATTTATCTATTATTGTTTCATTGTTTGTATCAATATTACTTGGTAGTTTTTTTAAAAAAAGTTTAGACCACTCTGGTCAAAATTATTTGAAAAAGCAATTAAAATGATAGTTAGTAAATCTGATAAGTTAAAAATATAAATAATTAGTTTTCCATATTTATTTTATATTTATTTTTAAATTTGGAACGTTAATTTTTTGTTTAACTTTCTTTAATAAATTTAAAAAAAATTAAAGCCCAACCTAATAAACATTAATTTCAAAAAAAATGAAATTTGTAAATTTCTAACTATAAAAAGTTAATGGTAAAACAAAAAATGAAAATACTTTTTATTAGTCATAAATTTTACCCTGATATTGGAGGTATCGAGGTTAATTCGGAGCTTTTAGCCAATCAATTTATAGCATTAGGAGCAGAGATTAAAATAGTTACTTGGTCAAAAAACCTGGGAGAAAAGAAATTTGAATATGAAGTCATACGAAAACCATCCTTAAGAGAATTATTGAAATTATTCAGATGGTCGGATTTAATATATGAAAACAACCCAACAGTAAGATTGTCTTGGTTAAATGTTTTTTTTAAAAAACCACGTGTAGTTGCTATTCGAACATGGATAAGACAAAATAATTCTAAAATAACATTTGTACATTTATTTAAAAAAAAATGGGTAAATAATGCAACTCAAGTTATCGCTATTAGCGAAGCAATTAAAAGAGATACTAGTAATAAAGGTATTGTAATAGGAAATCCTTATCGTTCTGAATTATTTAAATCTAATACAGATAGAAATTTAAGAGTAAAAGATTTTATATTCTTAGGTCGGTTAGTTTCTGATAAAGGAGCAGATATGTGTGTTGAATTATTAAACCAATTAAAAACTAAATACAATATTGAATGTAATTTAAGCATCATTGGAGAAGGACCTGAAATGGAATCTCTGAAAAACAATTCCATAAAATATAAACTTGAAAAAAATATTTACTTTTCAGGGTTTTTAAAAGGACAGGATTTAGTAAATGAATTAAACAAACATAAATATATACTTGTCCCTTCCCGCTGGGAAGAGCCTTTTGGCAACGTAGTATTGGAGGGTATGGCATGTGGCTGTATTCCTATAACATCTGACGGTGGTGGTTTACCTGATGCAGTTGGTAATGCAGGTATTATATTTAAACGAAATTCTATTGAAGATTTGACAGATAAAACTTACGAATTATTAACTAATTCAATGCAACAAAAGTCACTATTAGATAATTCAGAAGCTCATTTAGCAAATCATACAGAAAAAAAGGTAGGACTACGTTATTTCGATGTTATAGTAAAAGCATATAATTAATGAAAATTCTAATTTCACATCCTACAGGAAATGCTAATGTTAGAGCAATTGCTGAAGGCTTAGCTTCAAAAGGGGTTCTATACCAATTTAACACTACCATTGCAGCTTTCCCAGGGAACATTTGGTTTACATTGGGAGGATTTAGGCCATTGGCGAAATTTAGAAGGCGAAATTTTGATAGAATTTTACAACCATTAACTAAATCCTATCCGTGGGATGAACTAGGAAGAATATTAGCAAAAAAACTTAAATTAAAAAGTTTAGTTCAACATGAAAACGGAAAATTTAGTGTTGATCAAATATATATTCGTTTTGATAAACATGTAGCTAAGAAACTATTGAGCGCAAAAAAAAATGGCGTAACTGCAGTTTATGCCTATGAAGATGGAGCTTTGGAGACTTTTAAAGAAGCTAAGAAACTAGGATTAATCTGTATTTATGACTTACCAATTGCTTACTGGGAAATAGGGAGGAAATTAATGCTTGAAGAAGCTATTCGATTACCAAATTGGGCAAAAACACTAGGTGGCGGCATTAAAGATTCTCCAAAAAAACTAGAACGTAAACGGGAAGAGTTAGAATTAGCAGACATAGTTGTAGGTCCAGGCTCTTTTGTGTTAAGTTCATTACCAGAATGGGCTAAAAATAAAAAAACAATTCAATCTCCTTTTGGATCTCCTGTGTTTATAGAACCTAATTATAAAAAAGAGACAAATTTAAAGGGAATTTCAAAATCATTACGAATATTATTTGTTGGTTCCATGGGACAACGAAAAGGTTTAGGAGATCTATTTGAAGCTATGAAATTAGTAAACAATCCTAATATTGAATTAATTGTCTTAGGCTCTTTATTGGCTCCTCTAGAATTTTATAAAAGTGAATTTGCCGATTTTAAATTTGAAGTTGGGAGAGCTCATTCTGAAGTATTAACTTTAATGCAGAGTTGTGATGTATTTTGTTTGCCTTCTATAGTAGAGGGAAGGGCTTTGGTTATGCAAGAAGCTATGAGTCAAGGCCTACCAATAATCATAACAGCAAATACTGGTGGTGAAGATTTGGTAATAGAAGGAAAAACAGGTTTTTTAATTCCTATAAGATCTCCTAAAGCAATTGCTGAAAAAATTAATTGGTTTTATGAAAACAAATCCTACCTACCTGAAATGGGTGAAAAAGCAAAAATACATGCAGCAAAATACACCTGGGAAAATTACGCTGAGACGATATATGACGAATTAAATAATGAAAATTATTACAATACCATCACAAAATAATGAATAATTCAACTCTCTCTGTTCTAAAAAATGGAATATGGATTTATTTTTTCCTATTGATTTTTGAAGGAGCATTAAGAAGATGGGTAATACCAAGTTTTTCTGAACCTTTATTATTAATAAGGGATGTTTTAGCCGTTTATTTACTAATTATAGCTGTCAGAAATAATTACTATCCATATAATCAAATAGTTACCATAGTTTTTTGGATAGGAATAATCAGTATTTTTACCTCTCTTTTTTTTGGACATAGAAATTTATTAGTTGCGCTTTTTGGAGCACGAATATTGATAATTCAGTTTCCAATGCTTTTTTTAATTGGCCACATATTTAATAAACAAGATATTATAAATATGGGAAAGATAATTTTATGGTTAGCGATTCCAATGGCAGTATTAATTACTTTACAATTTTATAGTCCACAAAGTGCATGGGTTAACAAAGGAGTTGGTGAAAATATTAAAGGGGCAGGGTTTTCTGGAGCAAATGGTTATTTTAGACCTCCTGGAACTTTTTCATTTACATCTGGTAATGTTGCTTTTTTTTGCATTGTAAGTAGTTTTGTTTTATATTTTTGGTTAAAACCCCAATTGATAAATAAATATTTATTAATTGCAAGTAGTTTAGCATTGATTATTGCTATTCCGACTTCTATTAGTCGTTCATTAGTTTTTCAATTCATAATTTCAATTTCATTTTTTATTTTAGTAAAATTAAGTCAACCTGGATTTCTAAAAAATATTTCACAGTTATTAATTGCTATTTTGACAATACTAATTATATCAATAAATGTAAATTTTCTAGATACACAAGTAGATACTTTAATTCAAAGATTTGATAATGCAGAAAACGCAGAAGGTGGAATTGGGGGTACAATTAGTAATCGTTTTTTAGGTGGACTAATTAATTCATTTCAAGTATTAGACGATAATCACATATTATTCGGATTTGGTTCAGGCACAGGAACTAGTGTAGGCTCTAAGTTATTAACAGGTGATGTAAAATATCTTATTTCAGAGGGAGAATGGGGAAGATTATTAGGTGAGAATGGAATGATTTTAGGCTTAACTCTCGTATTAATTAGAATTTATATGAGTTTTAATTATTTATATTTAAGCTTTAAATTTCTGAGAAATGGTGATCCTTTGCCATGGATGCTTATGAGTATTGGATTTATAATTCTACTACAACAACAATTATCACAACCCACAAACCTCGGTTTTTATGTTCTAATAGGGGGATTGGTTTTAGCCTCCTTCAATAAGGAAGAAAAAGAAACATTACAATGAAAATAATTCTATTTGTTCATCCTAATTTCTTGATTTCTCAAAGTATGCCACGCTATGCTAACTTGTTGATTAATGAATTAGAAAAAAGAGGACATGAAATAGAAGTTTGGCAACCAAAAGCTCGCTTTTATAACTTACTAAATGTACCCACTTTAAAAAAATGGTTAGGATATATAGATCAATTCTTTGTTTTTCCATTAGAAGTAAAAATAAAATTAAAAAAATATCCTTCAGACACATTATTCGTATTTGCAGATCAGGCTCTGGGGCCATGGGTTCCTCTAATTAAAAATAGACCTCACGTTATTCATTGCCATGACTTCTTATCTCTCAAATCAGCTTTAGGTAAAGTTCCTGAAAACCCTACAAGTTTTTCAGGCAAAATCTATCAAAATTTCATTAGAAAAGGATTTTCTAAAGGGAAATATTTTATTTCAATATCTCAAAAAACAAAAGGCGATTTACATGAATTCCATTTTGGTGACATATCTAGTTCAGAGGTTTGCTATAATGGTCTAAATCGAGAATTTAAAATCATTGATTCTTATAAAGCTAGAAAAGAATTAGAAAATAGACTCAAAATAAATTTATCTTCAGGTTATATACTTCACATTGGAGGAAATCAATATTATAAAAATCGAAAAGGTGTAATAGAAATTTACGAAGCATTTAGAGTAAGAAATAATGACGGAATACCATTATTACTCATTGGCCCGAAACCAACAGATAAATTAAAGAACCTTTATAATAAATCTAAATACAAAGAAGATATTCATTTTATTACAGATTTGCAAGATGAATATATTAATGCGGCATATTGTGGTGCAACCTGTTTATTGTTTCCATCTTTAGATGAAGGTTTCGGTTGGCCTATAGCAGAAGCGATGGCAAGCGGTTGTTTGGTAGTTACTACTGATGAAGCACCAATGAACGAAGTCGTTGGAAAAGCAAATAATTTTTTAATTTCAAGAATGCCATATAATGAAAAATTAGTTTCAGATTGGGCATATAGAGCTTCTGAAAAATTAGTTGAAGTTAAAGAACTTTCAGATAATGAAAAAGAAATTTACTTGAATACAGGTTTTGAATCTGTAAAAAGATTTAATACTATTGTTGCAATAAATAATATAGAAAAGGTTTATAAATCTATTTTAAAAAAATAATCTTTGAAAATTTTACATATTATTTCAGGTGTTAATCCTAAAAACGGAGGGCCTATTCAAGGCATAAGAAACTACCAAAACGAGTTAGTTACTTTAGGTGTAGAAAGACATATTGTTACATTTGAAGAGACAAATGATATAGCGCTCTGGGAGTTTCCAGATACATTAAAAATTCATGCGCTAGGCAAACCCAAAACTTCCTGGCAGTACAATGAAAAATTGATTCCCTTTTTAAAAAAAGAAGCATGTAATTTTGACGTTCTTATTATAAATGGATTATGGACTTATCACAGTTATGCTGTAAAAAAAGCAGTTATAAATCTAAAAAAAAAGCATTCAAATATCAAGTTACCAAAAGTATATATTATGCCACATGGCATGTTGGACCCTTGGTTTCAAAAAGATAAAAGTCGCCGTTTGAAAGCTATAAGAAATTACTTTTATTGGCATCTTATTGAGAAAAAAGTGATTAATAACGCTGATGGCTTATTATTTACTTGTGAAGAAGAATTGTTTTTAGCTAAGACAACATTTATTGGCTATAACCCAAAAAAAGAAATAAATATTGGATATGGAATTGAAGCACCTCCTTCCTATTCAGAAGCATTAAAAATTTCTTTTAAAGAGCGTTATAATTTAGAAAATAAAGATCCCTATTTACTTTTTTTAAGTCGCATTCATCCAAAAAAAGGTCTAAATTTGTTGTTAATAGCTTATTACGAATTATTAAATAATATTGATTTTTCTAGCAAACTTCCAAACTTAGTAATAGCTGGGCCAGGAATTGAAACCGAATATGGAACAAAAATGTTAAATTATTTAGAAGAAAATCCAATAGTCAAAGCAAAAGTTCAATTTGTTGGGCATTTATCTGGAGATGCAAAATGGGGTGCTATTTATGGTTGTGATGCTTTTATTTTACCAAGTCATCAAGAAAATTTTGGGATTGCTGTGGCAGAAGCTTTGGCATGCAGTAAACCAGTCCTAATAACAAATAAAATAAATATTTACAGAGAAATTGAAAAAGGAGGAGCAGGAATAATTAATGATAACAACTTAGAAGGAACTATTTTAAATTTAAAAAAATGGTTAACCTTAAACAACGATGGTAAAGAAAAAATGGCACAAAATGCCTCCTTAGTATATAAAACCAATTTTAATGTTAATAATGCAGCAAAAAGATTAAAAGAAGTAATTCAATAAAATTAATAGTAAGTAGCCACTACTTTCTAAGTATAATAAATAAAATATAAACCCTTGGATTTATCAACTTACAACCATTCTTTTAGTTTTAAAAATAAAATTGGAAGATTTTTATGGAATATTACCTCTCCAATTTTGTTTAATCTTTTTGCTTCTAGATTATTCAAAAAATGGAGGGTCTTGGTTTTAAAGTGTTTTGGTGCTAAAATAAAATGGTCGTCTCATGTATATGCCTCAGTTAAAATTTGGGCTCCATGGAATTTAGAAATTGGTGTTAACTCAAGTATTGGTCCTAAAGTAAATTGTTACAACCAAGGAAAGATAGTAATTGGTAGTAATAGTATAATTTCTCAAAAGACCTCTTTATGTGCCTCTTCTCATGACTATAAACTTAAGAATTTCCCTTTAATTCTTAAACCAATTTCTATAGGAGATGGTGTCTGGATTGCATCTGAAGCTTTTATCGGCCCTGGTATACATATTGGAAATCATGTAGTTATTGCTGCAAGAGCGGTTGTAATAAAAAATGTAGATGAAAATACTATTGTAGGGGGAAATCCTGCAAAATTTATAAAATACAGAAATATTGAATAATATTCCTATCACAGTTATTATTTCGGTTAAGAATGAGGAACTAAATTTACCTTCTTGTTTAAGGGAACTTAAACGATTCAATCAAATTATTGTTGTAGATTCTGGAAGTACAGATTCTACAACAAATATAGCTACTTCTATGGGAGCTGAAGTTTTACAATTTAAGTGGAATGGTAAATTTCCGAAAAAAAGAAATTGGACACTTCAAAATGCAACTATAAATAACGAATGGGTCTTATTCTTAGATGCTGATGAGTTCTTAACAGAGGCTTTTATTAATGAAGTAGAGATTAAAATAAAAGATTCAAACTATAACGGTTACACAATACAGTTTGAAAACTATTTTATGGATAAAAAACTTCGTTATGGATATGGTTTTAAAAAAACAGCACTTTTTAAGAAAACTAAAGGAGCTTATGAAAAAATAGAAGAAGACTTTTGGAGTCATTTTGATATGGAAATACATGAACATCCAATAATTGATGGTAAAGTAGATATAATTAAAGCAAAAGTAATTCACAAAGATTTTAAAAACTTAGAACACTACATTGAAAAACACAATGCCTACTCAAGTTGGGAAGCACACAGGTACTTACAACTCAAACAAAATAAAAATAAAAACTTGTCGATAAATCAAAAAGTTAAATACAACTTAGTAAATACTGGTTTGCTTCCTTTATTTTATTTTTTAGGTGCCTATTTTTTAAATTTTGGGTTTTTAGATGGAAAAGAAGGTTTATATTTGGCAAAATTTAAAGCACATTATTTTTTTCAAATTCAAGTAAAGATTCGTGCTTTAAAATCATAAAATAACATAACTTTCTTTTAATAACTGTAATAATTAATATAAATAAATTTATTCTACATTTGAACGCTAATAAATAAAAAATGCGAATTTCCATCATTACCATTTGCTTTAATCGTAAAGCTACCATTTCCAAAACAATAGAAAGTGTTCTTCTACAAGACTATACAGATATTGAATACATAATAATTGATGGAAATTCAAATGATGGAACAAAAGAAATAATTGAATCCTACGGTGATAAAATTAGCACCTTTGTATCAGAGCCAGATAATGGTTTATACTATGCCCTGAACAAAGGCATTCAATTTGCAACTGGAAATGTTATTGGGTTATTACATTCCGATGATGAATATTATGATAGTTCTGTAGTTTCTAAAATTGTAGCGGCATTTCATGAAAACCCCAAAACTGATGGAGTTTATGGCGATGGAATCTATGTTTCAAATTGTAATGATAATCAACGGGTTGTAAGGGCACGTATTGGGGGAGAAAATAGTCTTGAAAAATTAAAATCGGGTTGGCTGCCATTACATACTACAGTTTGTTTAAAAAGAGAAATATTTGAAAAGTACGGCTATTATAATTTAGATTATAAGATTGCTTCCGATTCTGAGTTATTACTACGCTATTTATATATTCACCAAATTGATATGACCTATTTAAATATGTATTTTGTTAAAATGCGTATGGGGGGGTTAAGTACAGATTATAAAAGATTTATTCAAATATTATTAGAAGATATTAAAGTATATAAAAGTTTAGGGTTACCTGCGTATAAATTAGTTTTTCTAAAAAAATTTAAAACAATAAGTCAATACTTAAAATAAAAATTAAACTAAAAATCGTTTATTATCCTTTATAACAATCATTTTACTAACAAAAAAGTATTTTAAACCAAAAAAATATACCTTAATGCTATTAAATTTTATACTTGGAATACTATCTGGATTTTCTATAGCAACTTTTTTTATTGGAAAAGAATTATACAGGTATTATCTTAGAAATAAAATTCAGAATAAACAAATTGAGCGTTTAAAACTATTAAGACAAATAACAAAAAAACTTAAATAATATAATATCAGATAGATATTTTATTATTTAAAATTTATATATTAAATAATCCAATCTACTGTAAAATAATTTGCATATTTAATTAAAGTTATTATAATTTATTTCCATTTTTGATAAATTTAAAATAAATATAAATATTAAATTATTAAATTTGCATTAAAACTACTCCTACATAAATTTATGAATAAGTCAATTTTTTGTCTAAGTATAATACTACTTACTTTATCCTCTTGCGTGTCCAAAAAAAATATTCTCTATTTTCAAGATGCCGATAAGTATTCTTCCCAAAATATAACCAAATTAGAATATAAAATTCAAGCTAATGACATTTTAAGCATAACAATAACTTCATTAATTCCTGAAACTGCTGAGCCTTATAATTCAATTGCTGGTAACACTGGATCCTCCAATAACGTTAATATTGAATCAATGAAATTGAGAGGCTATTTAGTGTCTAACATTGGTAATATAGAAATGCCAGTATTAGGAACTATTACAGTAAAAAATAAAACTATATTTCAATTAACCAAGGAAATAAAAAATCTTCTAGAACAGGGTGGACATATAGAAAAACCAGGGATTACTATTAGAGTGTTAAATTCAAAAGTCACTATTTTGGGGGAGGTAAATTCTCCAGGAACTTATTCGTTCACCGAACAATATATCTCTTTGCCGCAGGCTTTAGGTTATGCAGGAGATTTAACAATAAGTGGTAAAAGAAAGGATATTTTGCTTATTAGAGAATCTGAAGGGATGAGAACAGTAACGCACATCGATTTAACAACCGCCAATTGGATGAATGATTCTAAATATACCATACAACCTAATGATGTTATTATCGTAAATCCAAATACGAAAAAAACACAAACAGGTGGTTATAATATTGGAGATTTAGGAACTTTATTGAGTATATCGTCTTTCTTAATAAGTTTAATATTTTTATTTAAAAAGTAATAAAAAATGAATCCAAATAAAAATAATTTTTCCCAAAGTGATGAAGTCAATAAACCTATTTCTATAAAAGAAATAATAGGAAAATACATGCAATTTTGGCCTTGGTTTGTATTAAGCGTATTGGTTTCTTTATTTTTTGCAATAAACTATTTGCGATATACAAATAACATCTATAAAACAGAAGCATCGATAAAAATTATACAAGACAACAATCAAAACGTTTCAATTGATTTGTCGAAAGTATTTACAAAATCTTCTATAAATTTAGATAATGAAAAAGCAATTTTTAAATCCTATCGCCTTTCTGAAAAGTTAGTTAAAAATTTGAATTTAAATATTAATTATGTATTTAAAGGTACTATTAAAGAAAGTAATGTATATTCCCCTCCGTTTATTGTAAAATATAAATACGGAAATGATAGCATTAAAAATAATCTACAATATTCAATTAAAATTACTAAAAACGGCTACACTATAATAGATGAAAATTCTAAAAAAACCATTCAAACAAATAGCTTTTGGTTTAACAATACTATTAAGAACTTTCCGATAACAATACATCCTGCAGCAAATAATAATATTGTAAATAGTATTGGTAAAAATTATGGTGTTTCTTTAAATCCTACTAAAGCTACAGCACTTAATTTAATTAATTCTATAGGAGTAGAATTACTATCAAAAGAGAGTGATATCATCAAATTATCGATATCTGGAACAAATCAAACACATTCGGAAAATGTCTTAAATGAGTTGGTTAAAATTTATGAAGAAGATGGAATTAAAGATAAACAAGAAGTGTATAAAAAAACTATCTCATTTGTTGATGATCGTTTTGTTAAAATAAAAAGAGATTTAGATTCAATTGAAGAAGCCAAGAAAGTATATAAAACTAAAAATAATTTAAGTTTTTTAGAATCAGATGCAGCTTCTAGCTTAGGACTTAAGACTACAAAAGATCAGGTCGTATACGATGTGCAAATGCAATTATCATTAGCAAATATGCTTAAAGAAGATTTAGCCAAGCAAACTGTTAATAATTTATTACCCGATAACATTGGTATACAAAATGGAACCATAAATGGCTTTGTAGATAAATACAATACAATAGTATTACAATATCAAAAAATGAATACTTCAGCCGGAATAAACAATCCTGCAGTACAGGGTTTTACAAACACACTAAATAATTTAAAATCTAATATTAATAAGTCTGTTAATGGATATATACAGCAATTACAATCCACTATTAACAAAAGTGAAGAAGCCGATAAAAATGCACAAAATGATTTTTCTACAATACCAGAAAAAGAAAAAATATTGCGTAGCATAGAAAGACAACAAAATCTCAAAGAAAGCTTATATTTATTGTTATTACAAAAAAGAGAAGAAGCTGCAATAAATTACGCAGTAACAACTTCTAATCTAAAAATTATAGATTATGCTATATCCGATTCTAATGCTATTTCACCAAAAACACAAACAACCTATCTTTCAGCAATTTTATTAGGTTTATTTATTCCATTCGGAATAATATTTATTATTTTCTCTTTAGATGATAAAATACACAGAGTTGGAGACGTTGAGAAATTATCAAAAGGAATTCCAGTTTTGGCTGAAATACCAGATGTTTCAGATACTAAAGAAGGTTTACAGCAAAAAGTAGAAGCATTTAGAACATTAGTAAACAACACTAATTTCATAACACCATTTGACGATATAGAAGGTAAACTAATATTTGTTACTTCTGCAAAAAAAGGAGAAGGAAAGACCTTTGTGGCTTATAATTTGGCATCTTCATATGCTAGTTTAGAGAAAAAAACAATATTAATTGGTACCGATTTTAGAAATCCACAACTACATAAACATTTGCAAAAAAATAGAAATGAGATAAAAGGACTTTCTAATTATTTGCATAAAAGTTCTTCTAATTGGAGAGATTTGTTATATAGACAAACGGAAAATGAGTGTGAATTTGACATATTGTTGGCAGGTGATATACCGCCAAATCCTACACTATTATTATCTTCTGAAAGATTTAAAGATGCAATAGCTGAATTTAAAAAAGAATATGAAATTATAATTTTTGATACGGCTCCATCTCTATTAGTTTCTGATTCGTTAATTATTTCTAAAAATGCAGATACAACTCTATTTGTGGTAAGATCAGATGTTACTGAGAAGCAGTTAGTTCAATATGCAGTGAAATTAAGTGAGGATGAAAAAATTAATAATACTGCTTTTGTTCTAAACGGAATTAACTTCAAGGGTATTTATGGTTACAATTATAGTTACAGCTATGGTTATGGGTATGGGTATAACTATGGATATGGGTATGGCTATGGTTTAGACGAAGCAAGAAAAAAATGGCACCAACGAGGAATTTTAGGACGAATTGGATGGAAATTTTTCAGGAAGTTTTATAAGGTTTTTTCTAAAAAATAAACACTTATAATCCAAAATTAAGATACGCTTTTTTACTAACTTTGTTTAGTAAAAAAGCGTATTCTTTGTTTAACCATGTACAGTCTCTGACTTTCCATAGTTTGTGATTAGTTCTCCCTCAAAGTCCAACCATTCTTTCCATCGTTTGTCGACATCTACTTTTTCAGTATATTTTCTAGCAAATTTCAAAAAGGTGGTATAATGTCCTGCTTCACTTATCATCAAAACTCTATAGAATTCTGCCAATTCTTTATCTTCAATATTTTGTGATAAAACTTTAAATCGTTCACAACTTCTTGCCTCAATCATTGCAGAGAAAAGTAATCTATCTACAAACGCATCATTACGGCTTCCATCTTTTTTCATAAATTTAAAAAGCTCATTAACATAATGATCCTTGCGTTCTCTTCCTAATTTCAATCCTCGCTTTTTGATGACATTATGAACCATTTGAAAATGCTCAATTTCTTCTTTAGCAATTTCTAATAAATCGGTTACTAAATCTTCATGTTCTGAATTATAAGTGATTATTGTAATAATATTGGTTGCTGCTTTTTGTTCACACCATGCATGATCGGTAAGTATTTCTTCAATATTCGATTCAACTATAGTAACCCATCTAGGGTCAGTGACTAATTTTAGACCTAACATTTATTTAGTATTTTAGATAAATGCAAAATTATGTCTTTTCTTTGTAAATGAATTCGATATTATGCTAAAATCTAAAAGTTTATTGATTATTGGTTTTGTTTGGCCCGAGCCTAAATCTTCGGCCGCAGGCAAACGAATGTTGCAATTAATTGAATTTTTTCTAGAAAAGGGTTATCAAATAACCTTTGCAAGCACTGCACAAAATATAGAATTCTCTGAAGATGTAACGATAATGGGAGTTAAAGCAAAAACTATTGAATTAAATTCCTCAACTTTTGATGCTTTTGTAAAAGATCTAAATCCAGATATTGTATTGTTTGATCGATTTATGGTGGAAGAGCAATTTGGGTGGCGTGTTACAGAAAACTGTCCTGATGCTCTGAAAATTCTAGATACCGAGGATTTACATTGTTTGCGTCAAGCGCGACAATTGGCAGTGAAAGAAAAACGAGATTTTATTTTAGAAGATTTATTTTCGGATACAGCAAAAAGGGAAATAGCAAGTATTTTAAGATGTGATTTGTCGCTAATGGTTTCCGAATTTGAAATCGATTTACTTCAGTCTGAGTTTAAAATTTCTAAAGATATTTTGTATTATTTACCAATTTTTGATCAGAAGCTAGATCCTATTCCAACTTATTCGGAACGAAGTGATTTTGTTTTTATTGGAAATTTCCTTCACGAACCAAATTGGGATTGTGTAAAATATTTGGATGAAGTAATTTGGCCAAAGTTGCATTTGAAATTACCAAATGCTAAACTATTAATTTATGGCGCGTATGCCTCACAGAAAGTTTTAGAATTACATAAGCCTAAACAAAATTTCTATATAATGGGAAGAGCAGAAAACGCTTTGAATGTTGTAAAAAAAGCTAAAGTTGTTTTAGCTCCAATTCGATTTGGAGCAGGAATTAAAGGTAAACTAATTGAAGCTATGAAATGCGGAACTCCCAGTGTAACTTCTTCTATAGGTGCTGAGGATATGAAAGGAAATTTAGATTGGAATGGATTTATTATGGATACTCCGGATGATTTTGTTAATGCTGCAGTTTCTCTCTATCAAGAAGAAAATATTTGGAAACAATGTCAAAATAACGGCTTTGAATTATTAGAAAAACGCTACAAAAAAATATTATTTGATAAAAATTTTTCTAATATGATTAATTCGCTTTTAGAAAATTTAAAACAACACCGAAAAAAAAACTTTATCGGTTCTATATTGCAACATAATTCCCTTTCAAGTACTAAATATATGAGCAAGTGGATTGAAGAGAAGAAAAAAAATTAAGATATACCATATTTATGTATTTTTGTTTTTTTGAAATAAACACAAAATGTATAAAATATTATTTTCTATCGGTTTGTTATTCTTTGGTTTAAAGATACATTCACAAAATAATCCTGCAATCACCGCTTGGATACAAAACACTAATAATATTACAGGTCGCCATTACCTTTCTGGAAATTCTACTATAATTAATGATGTGGCATTGGCCAATATACAAGATGTACAATATTCTGCCAATTGGTCTTACGTAACCACTCAAGGAGTTCCATCCTTTATAACGGGACCATTTACTGCAAACCCAAATACTGTTATTACTGCAACCAATTCTATTTACAAAATTCCATTAAATCCTATTCAAAATACCGGAATATTAACTGCAACTGGAGCTGGTAATATTGGTGTTTTTGTAAATGGTGTAGGGCTTTTTAGTTATGGCGATGGTTTTTCATATACACCAGCATCCAATTCAGATACACCGGCTCCTAATGGAGTTTGGCGACGTGATGCCGTGAAGGCCGAAATAATTGGTTTTGATTGTGTTAAAGCGCACCCAGCTGCCCAAGGAAATTACCACCACCACCAAAACCCAAGTGCTTTTAATTTAGATTTACTGCAACTTTCTACAATTTGCAACCTTTATCCTTCTGATGGATTATATACTATTAATCCTATAATTCATTCACCTCTTATAGGGTTTGCTTATGATGGATTCCCTATTTATGGTGCTTTTGGTTATACCAATGTAAATGGAACTGGAGGCATTTCTAGAATGAAATCTAGTTATCAATTGCGAAATATTACAACTAGAACGACTTATGCCAATGGAACAGATGTCGTAGATGGACCACCAATCAGTACTACCTTTCCTTTAGGATGGTATCGGGAAGATTATGAATATAACGCACATCCGTCTGATCCAACTTATTTAGACGAACACAATGGCAGATTTTGCATCACTCCAGAATATCCAAATGGAATTTATTGTTATTTTACAACTGTAGATAGTAATTATAATTCAACTTACCCATATTGTGTTGGGCCGACTTATTATGGGGTGAAAAATGTAGTAAAAGTAACTGCAATTACAGAACCAACAACACACTATTTAGACGCTATGGCTTTTAAAAAAAATGACTTTTCGATAACTATTGCACCTAATCCTGCTCAAGATTTTATCGCCATACAATCTCAAATGTCCTATTCAGATTACAAAATTGAACTTATAGATGCATTGGGCAAAGTCATTTCAAATAGTGCTATTTTCAAAGGAAGCACACTGAGTGTTATCGATATTCAAACGGTGTATAACGGAACTTATTTCGTTAAAATTTCTAATGAAAACGCCGCTAAAACTTATAAAGTAATCATAGATAAATAGTGCCGTTTATAATGTTACCTTTAGCTTTAATTCTTTAAAGTTAACCTGAGTTTGATCACCTGAAACTATATCTTTCAAAGTAAATAAATCTCCTGATATCTCTTTAACCACAAACGGAATTCCTCTTTTTTCTGCATGTTTAAATTGTTTGTCAATTTTAGCATCGTCTGGATATAGTTCCGCTTTAATATTTTGGCTTCGCAATTTTTTAATAGCCTGAAGAGCCTTAAATGCCTGTGCATCATTATAATTTAAAAACATAACTTTAGTAGAAGTAGTAACTGTTTGAGGAAATAAATTTAATTCTTCCAGAACTAAATAAATACGATCTAAACCAAACGAAATTCCAACACCACTCATGTTTTTTAATCCGAAAATTCCAGTAAGATCATCGTATCTACCGCCACCACCAATAGAGCCCATGGCTACTTCTTGAGGCGCAGATACTTCAAAAATTGCTCCAGTATAATAATTTAATCCACGTGCTAGGGTAACATCAAGATCTAAAATTGCTTTTTGCAATCCAAGATTAGTTACGTTTTCACAAATGAATCGCAGTTCTTCAATTCCTTTTTTTCCTTCTTCGGACACCGAAAGCAATGCCGAAAGTTTCTCTATTTTTTCCTGAATTGTTCCTGTAAAGTTGAATAACAGCTTTACTTTGAGCAATGCTTCTTCGGAAATTCCTTTTTCGAGCATTTCTTTTTTCACACCATCCTCCCCTATTTTATCTAGTTTATCAAGGGCAACTGTAAAATCAATTAATTTATCGGAAGCGCCAATAACTTCCGCAATTCCAGATAAAATTTTACGGTTGTTAATTTTAATAGTAACACCGTTCAATCCTAATTCAGCAAAAACTGAGTCATATAATTGTATCAACTCCACTTCTTGCCATAAGGAAGTAGAACCCACCACATCAGCATCGCATTGAAAAAATTCTCTAAACCTTCCTTTTTGTGGTCGATCAGCACGCCAAACAGGTTGTATTTGGTATCGCTTGAACGGAAATTCAATTTCATTTTGATGTTGCACCACGTATCTAGCAAACGGCACGGTTAAATCATATCGCAGTGCTTTTTCGGAAATTTTAGTTGTTAATTTTTTATAATTTATATCTTGTAGTTCATCTGAAGCAACTTTATCTAAATAATCCCCAGAATTCAATATTTTAAAAATCAAGCGATCGCCTTCTTCTCCGTATTTTCCCATAAGGGTGTCGGAGTTTTCAAAACTTGGAGTTTCAATAGGTTGGTAACCATATTTTTCAAAATGATTGCGCATTATCGAAATAATATAGTTCCGTTTTGAAACCTCAATTGGTGAAAAATCTCTTGTTCCCTTTGGAATACTTGGTTTTGTTGCCATTGCTTTTTTAATTTTGATTTTTGATATTGCAATTGATATTGCAATTGTCTTTGCAAATATCCAACTTTTTCAACTATTTTATAATTCTTGTAGAACAAACTTGTAACAAAAATCGTAAATTCGTGTCAAATTAAGATTATGAAAGGAGTATTTAAAGAAAATATAAAGATTGCACTAGGTTCTATTAAGGCCCAACTGCTTCGTACGATTCTAACAATTATCATTATCGCTATAGGAATTACTGCTTTGGTAGGTATTCTTACAGTTGTTTCGGCAATTGATTATACCCTAAATTCAAAGTTTGCTTCTATGGGTTCAAACACTTTTAGCATCAACCAATACGAATTCAAAACAAGAAATCAGGGTGGTGGCGAAATTGAAAAGGTTAATCCTATTATATCTTATCCCGAAGCTAAAGCCTACAAAGAAAAATACGATTATCCTTTTACGAGAACCTCCCTTTCTTTTACTGCCACTGGAACTGCCGAAGTAAAATTTGAAAATGAAAAAACCGATCCCGAAATTGCTGTTTTAGGTGTAGACGAATATTTTACTGCCAACAATGGTTTTGAAGTGGTGCAAGGAAGAAATTTTAATGGGTTTGATGTTTCTAACAACACCTATTCCTGTATTGTAGGAAGTGATTTTGCTTCTAAAGGGCTTCTAAAAAATGTTAATCCTATAGATAAAACGATATCCATTCGTGGAGCAAAATTTAAAGTTATTGGGGTATTAAAAGAAAAAGGGTCCACTTTTGGAAATAATCAAGATTTACGTGTTTTAATTCCTATTCAAGTGGCGCGATCCTTATTTTCGGCACCAAGCATTAATTACACCATTAGTTCTATGGTGGACAAGAAGGAATTATTTGAAGCCGCTGTAGATAATGCAACCGTTACTATGCGAAAAATAAGAAAACTAAATCCTGTAGAAGAAAGCAATTTTGGAATTTCTAGAAGTGATGATTTGGTGAATCGAATTGCCGAAATGACCGGAGTATTGAGCGCTTCTGCTTGGATAATTGGAATTATTACAATATTAGGTTCTTCTATTGCATTAATGAACATTATGATTGTTTCGGTAACCGAAAGAACACGAGAAATTGGCGTTCGAAAATCGTTAGGAGCAAAACGCAAAACTATTGCTTGGCAGTTTTTTATGGAGACTTTAATTATAGGTCAAATTGGAGGTTTTGTTGGAATTATCTTCGGTATTTTAGTGGGATATCTTATGGCATCCGTAATGGAATTTGGCTTTGTAATTCCATGGGGCGCTATCCTTGCCGCTGTGATTACTAGTTTTCTTGTCGCACTTGTTTCTGGTTTATATCCAGCAATTAAAGCGTCTAAGTTAGATCCTATTGAAGCGCTGCGTTACGAATAAGTAATTTATTCATAAACAACAACTAATCATTCGGTTATTTCCGTAAATATCTTTCTTTAAAATAATATTTTTAAAACCTAAATTCTCAAGCAATTTACAGGTTTCTTTACCAAGGTACTGATTGATTTCAAAAAATAAAATCCCATTTTCCGAGAGATTTACTTTTGCTAATCCTGCTATTTTTCTATAAAAAAGTAACGCATCGTTTTCATCAACAAACAAAGCTATATGTGGCTCGTATTCCAATACATTACGTTTGATTTCTGCTTTTTCTAGATTTCGAACATAAGGTGGATTGGAAACTATAATATCAAAGGTATTTCCTAAGTTTTCTGTTTCAAGAACATTTTTCAAAATAAAATCTACATTTACTTCATTAATCTCTGCATTTTTTTTGGCTGTAGCCAGTGCTTCTTCAGATATATCAATAGCAAAAACTTCTGCATTTGAAATACTTTTGGCCAACGAAATTGCTATGCAGCCACTCCCCGTTCCAATATCCAGAATTCGCAACTTCTTATTTTGTATTTTGCTATTTGTACTCTTAATAATCCATTCTACTAATTCCTCAGTTTCGGGCCTTGGAATTAGAGTGTTCTCATTTACTAAAAATGGTAAGCTGTAGAATTCTGTTTTACCTAGTATGTATTGTATTGGTTTTTCTTTTTTCAATTCGGCTAATACACTTTCCCAACGAAGTAATTGCATGGCATCCATTTCCATATTAGGATCCAAAGCCAAATCAATTCGTTTTTTGTTATGAAAACATTCTAATATTAGGTAAAAGAAACTTTCAATTTCTTGCGCATCATATAAGGAAGAAAGTTCTTGTAAGAGTATGGTTTTATAGTTTTTGAGAAGCATCATCAATTATTCATTTTCAATTTTCAATTCCTTAATCATCCACACCGGGCAACTAGTATGACCAGTTCCTCCAAGGGCTTCGGTTAAATATTCAAATCCCACTTTTTTATATAATTTTTGAGCATTTAGCATTACTGGAAGCGTTTCTAAATAGCATTTGTCATAACCAAATTCAGTTGCTTTTGCCAAGCATTTTTGAATCATTTCCATACCAACTCCCATGCCACGAGCCTCTTGCAAGAAATACATTTTTTGCAATTCACAAATGTTTTCGGAAGAATTTTCTAGTTGGCTCACTCCTGCTCCACCTATAATTTTTCCGTTTTCTTCCACAACAAAATAAATTGATTTAGGATTTTGATAGACTTCATACATAAAATCCAATTGGGTATCTGCAAAAGCAGTTCCGGTTTTTGGATAACCATCGGCAATAAAAACGTCTCGAATAACCTTTGCAATTTGTTCGTTATCTTCTTTTTGGATTTCTCTTAGTATCATAAAAACGAAACTTCTAAACTTTATAAACTCAAAAAACTTATTTTTGTGGTGTGAAGATACATGAAAAATACATAAAACGCTGTATTGAATTGGCCAAAAATGGATTAGGAACTACTTATCCAAACCCGTTAGTTGGAAGTATAATTGTATTTAATAACGAAATAATTGGCGAGGGTTGGCATCAAAAAGCTGGTGAACCCCATGCAGAAGTAAATGCTATTCATTCAGTTAAAGATAAATCACTTCTTTCTAAAGCAACGATTTATGTTAGTTTAGAACCTTGCAGTCATTTTGGAAAAACCCCTCCGTGTTGTGATTTAATTGTTGCAAATAAAATTCCGAATGTGGTTATTGGCACCATAGATCCGTTTGCAAAAGTGGCAGGCAAAGGCATAAAAAATCTTTTAGAAGCAGGAAAAAAAGTTACTGTTGGAGTTCTTGAAGAGGAATGCAATGAATTGAACAAAAGGTTTTTTACTTTTCACACTAAAAAACGTCCCTATATTATATTAAAATGGGCTGAAAGCCAAGATGGGTTTATTGCACCTTTAACCAAAGAAAAAAAAGAGCCTGTTTGGATGACTAATGAATTTTCGCGTCAATTAGTGCATAAATGGCGCAGCGAAGAAGAGTCAATTTTAGTTGGAACTAATACTGTTATGGAAGATAATCCAACCTTAACCGTTAGAGATTGGATTGGTACAAATCCAATTAGAATAGTTTTGGATCAAAATAATAGAATTACAAAAGAATTTCATATATTTGATAATCAGGCGAAAACTCTTTCCATTTCAAAAGACATTATAAATTTCAAAAATAATATCGCAAGCGAAATTGTGAATTTTTTATTTAAGAATGAAATTCAATCGGTTATAATTGAAGGAGGTAGTAAAACATTACAAACCTTTATTGATTCTAATTTTTGGGATGAAGCTAGAGTTTTTAGAGGATCTTTATCATTGCAAAATGGAATTAAAGCTCCTATTATAACAGCATTGAACACTAGAAAAAAACAACTATTAGAAGACGAACTTTTAACTTTTATTAATTATGATTACAACCATCATTTTTGATTTTGGAGATATTTTTATCAATTTAGAAAAAGATGCTCAAATAGAAGCTTTTCAAAAACTTGGATTATCTTCTCCTAATGAAGAATTGATAAAAAAAAATGATTTATTTGAAAAAGGACAAATCTCGTCGCAAGATTTCTTAGAATCATTTCAAAAATATTTACCCAATGCTAGTTTAAAAGAAATTAAAGATGCTTGGAATAAAATAATTGGTGACTTTCCCCTACGTAGATTAGAATTCTTACAATTGCTATCCTATAAATACAAATTATTTTTACTTACTAATACAGATGAAATTCACATCAAACGATTTGAACATAATGTTGGAATTTCTTTTTTTAGTGACTTTTACCAATGTTTTGAAAAAGTGTATTATTCCTATGAAATGGGGATGCGAAAACCTGAACAAGCAATTTATTCCTTTATATTGACAAAACACAATTTGAATCCAAGAAAGACCTTATTCGTTGATGATAAAAAAACGAATACGGATGCTGCCGAAAAACTTGGCATGCAAGTATGGAATTTGCAAGTGGGACAAGAAGATGTGGTTGATTTATTTAACCAAAAACATTTATTATTTTAGAATTACCTTTTCTGAATAAAAAAATTGGAAGACACTTATAAAACCATTTCGAAACCTTCAGAAGGAATTCTTTATAAAGAAAAAAACAGCAAATTTTTCGGATATGCTTTTCCAATAACTTCCGAAGAAGATATTAAAGAACGTTTAGAAAATTTGCGGAAGCAACATCATAACGCTGTTCATTTTTGTTATGCTTTTCAAATTGGAACCAATAGAGTTCATTTCAGAATTAATGATGATGGTGAGCCAAGCAATACTGCTGGAGCACCTATTTACGGTCAAATTCAGTCTTTTGGGGTTACAAATATCCTAATTGTAGTTGTTCGATATTATGGAGGAATTAAATTAGGAGTTAGCGGCTTGATTTCTGCTTATAGAACTTCTGCTCAAATGGCATTAGAAGCATCAGAAATAATAGAAAAAACAATTAATATAAATTATTCCATCGCCTTTAATTACATAAATATAAACAAAGTAATGCGGGTTATAAAAGAAAAAAAATTAGATATAATTTCTCAAAGGATGGAAATAAGTTGCGAGATTGAAATTGCAATAAGAAAAAAAAATGCCGAAACAATATTCAATATTTTTAATTCTATGTATGAAATAAAGATTAAACTAATTGATTAAACCTATTCGTTAATAATATCCAAAATGTACTCAGGTGGCGGGGTAGGTTTCCCGGTTTTAAGATCAATAAAAACAAGTATAAAATGAGCATTTGTTAATAACTCTTGATTTTTATTAAATATTTCGCAATCAAATTCTATCTTAACCCCACTATATTTGCGAAGTTTTGTATGAACTGTTAGTAAGTCATCATATCGTGCAGGTTTCTTATAATTAATATGCATAGACACAATTGGCAAGGCTATTCCACTTTCTTCCATAAATTTATAAGACACTCCTTTGTTTCTTAGCCATTCGACTCTTCCTATTTCAAAATAAGGAACATAACTGCCATGATAAACTACTCCCATTTGGTCTGTTTCACTATATCTTACTCTAAACTCTATCTTATTTTCGTTCATCTATATTTAATTGCTTTTAATCTATTTTTAAAATCTACTATACAACTTTTTTTTTAAAAAAACCATAGCTAATAATTTTTTTTAAATATTTTTTATCCACATATTTGTTAGCCCGAAAAAACGGCCAAGAAATCGTATTTCTTCTGTTTAGAAAACCATTATTTTAAATTAGTAATTTTAACACGTATATGAACAAAACTGCGCAATCAGTTTGGGAAAACTGTCTACTTTTCATCAAAGACAATATTCAAGAACAAGCTTTTAAAACTTGGTTTGAACCAATCAAATCAGTTGAGTTATCCGACAATGCTTTATATATTCAAGTGCCAAGCAAATTCTTTTATGAATGGCTAGAAGAGCACTATGTTAAATTACTAAAAGTTGCACTAACTAAAGAACTTGGAAAAAATGCAAAGTTACTCTATAAAATCAAAATGGAGAACACTTATGGCAATAAACAACCATTTACAGAACAATTACCAAGCGCACACAGAAGCTCTATAAAAGCTCAAGATGTAGATGCCCCCTTTAAAAACCTAAATCCAGAACTTAAAAATCCGTTTGTGATTCCTGGTATTAGAAATTTAAAGATTGAATCGCAACTAAATGCAAACTATAGTTTTGATAACTTCCTTGAAGGAGACTCTAACCGTTTAGCTCGTTCTGCAGGAATGGCTGTAGCTAACAAGCCAGGAGGAACTTCTTTTAATCCATTACTTATTTTTGGCGGTGTTGGTCTGGGAAAAACGCACCTGGCACATGCTATTGGCGTAGAGATTAAAGATAAATACCCAGAAAAAACAGTATTGTATATTTCTGCTGAAGTTTTCACGCAACAATATATTGATTCGGTTAAGAAAAATAATCGTAACGACTTTATACATTTTTATCAATTAATAGACGTTTTAATAATAGACGATGTACAATTTCTTTCTGGCAAAACTGGAACACAAGATGTATTTTTCCATATTTTCAACTATTTGCACCAAAATGGCAAACAAGTAATTCTTACTTCCGACAAAGCCCCTGTAGATATGCAGGATATTGAACAACGTTTATTATCTCGTTTCAAATGGGGACTATCCGCAGAATTACACCAACCAGATTACGAAACTAGAGTTTCTATTTTGAACAATATATTGTATCGTGATGGAGTAGAAATGCCAGACGAAATTATAGAATATGTTGCTCAAAACATAAAATCTAATGTAAGAGAACTTGAAGGTGCTATAATTTCATTAATTGCCCAATCGTCTTTCAATAAAAAAGAAGTTACTCTTGAACTTGCCAAAAACATTGTAGAGAAATTTGTTAAAAATGTTAAACGTGAAATTTCTATAGATTACATACAAAAAGTAGTTTCTGATTACTTTCAATTGGATTTAGACACTTTACAATCTAAAACAAGAAAACGACATGTAGTTCAAGCAAGACAATTAGCTATGTTTTTTGCAAAAAAATTCACTAAAGCATCATTGGCAAATATTGGATCACAAATTGGAGACAGAGACCATGCAACTGTATTACATGCTTGTAAAACCGTGGACAACTTGGTTTCTACGGACAAGCAATTCAAAAAATTTGTAGAAGATATTCATAAAAAATTATCTCTATAATTTTTTTTAAATATCTAATTTTTCCTTTTTTTTCGATATGGAATTAATAACTATGCCAATCAAAATAGTAATGGTGTGTTTAGGAAATATATGCCGATCACCATTGGCAGAAGGACTCCTAGCGTCTAAATTACCCAAAGACAAATTTATGGTTGAATCTGCTGGTACAGGATCTTGGCATATTGGAAAACATCCTGATGAGCGATCCATTGCTACTGCCAAAAAAAACGGACTAGATATTTCAAAGCAAAAAGGGAAACACTTTACATCTAGCTTTTTTGAAGAATTTGATTATATTTATGTTATGGATGCCTCCAATTATGCGAATGTTACTTCATTAGCAAAAACAGAAATACATAAAGAAAAAGTAAAATTAATTCTTGATGAACTTTTTCCTGGCGACAATGTAGACGTTCCAGATCCCTTCTATGGTCTGCAAAATGGCTTTGATATGGTGTTTAAAATGCTGGACGAGGCAACCGATTTAGTATCTAAAAAATTAATAGAGAAACATCCCTAATGAATACAAAAAACTTAATAGGAAAACTTTATTTAATTCCAACAACACTTGGCGAAAGTAATCCTGATGATGTTTTACCACAAACGGTAAAAAGAGCCATCGAATTCATTGATCACTACATTGTTGAAAACGAAAAAACTGCTAGAAAATGCATCAAAAGCATTAAGCCAGATAAGTTACAGTCCTCTTTAATCTTAAGCACTTTAAATAAATACACCGAAATTGCTGAACATAGCGAAATGCTTAAACCTTGTTTTCAAGGAATAAATATTGGACTCATGAGTGAAGCTGGATGCCCTGGTATAGCCGATCCTGGTGCCGCTATTGCGAAATTAGCACACGAAAAAGGAATTCAAGTAGTACCTTTAGTTGGTCCATCGTCAATATTACTAGCGATGATGGGTTCTGGCATGAATGGTCAAAGTTTTGCTTTTAATGGATATTTACCTATTGATAAATCGGATAAAAAATCGGCATTAAAGACTTACGAAAAATTATCGCAAGATAAAAACCAATCGCAAATCTTCATAGAAACTCCTTATAGAAACAATAAATTATTGGAAGATTTAGTGCAAACTTTACAGCCTAATACACTGTTATGCATTGCGGCAGATATTACACTTCCAACAGAATATATCAAAACTTTTCAAGTTGCAGATTGGAAAAAAGTAATAATTGATTTACACAATAGACCCACTATTTTTATTGTTCACAAAATTTAAATTGTAGTGAACTAAATTTAGTCTCTTAATAGGAATTTCACAAAACAAATTATATTTTAAAACCGATTATCTCACTTTAATTTTTATTTTAATTCAGTTCGATGAATTTCATTTGAAGAGAAAATCCTGTAATTGCGATAATCGAATGTTGCATGATAATACTTATTATCTTCAATTATAGATTGAAACGGAAAGCGGGAAACTCGTACTAAAACGCAAAAGCTATCTGCTTCATAAAAAATTAGTAAACCTTTGGAGAACTATCGGCTATAATGTTGTGAGTTTCATAACCTCCAAACTGTTTCAAATAACTTTTAACCGTAGTTCCGTATCCATCTTTACATATCTTTTTCCCGTTAGACTTTAGGTATTTTCTAATAGACCCTGCACCTCCAAGATGGGCTGCTGCTAAAATGCCAGACTCAGTAACACGCACTCCATCTATGGTTTTTCCTCTAAATTGTTCTATTACATCCTGCAATTTATATTTGTTGAATTTAACCAAAGCAACGAATGCCTTTTCTTGTAATTGAGGAGAATTAAGAAAAGTAGAATTACTTTTTATTCCAAAAAAGCGTAATGCTGAAGATCCAAATTGGTATTTACCCATATATCCAAATGAATTTACCAAATGGTATTGCCCCTGAGATTCTCTAAATCCGATTGCTTCTTTAAAGCCAATGAAGTGTTTTCCGATAAAAGGTAGAGATTGACCAATATAATCAGAAGGTTTTTCGGATGGAAATTGGTATAACAATTCCTCCTTTTCGCTTACATAAAATCGCTTATTATTTGAATTTTCAGAAGGTTTAAAAGCAGAACTTATAAAACTAACTATCAACACGATTCCAATGTAAAACGACCATCTATTTATCATAAATTTTGATTTCCAAGCGCTGTCACCATCTTGATATTAAGGGTGCAAATATACAACTTTATTTTAAATAAAATTGAGAATCAAGTAGTTATGCGTTTTAGAAGTATAAATAATAAAATTTAATTCCTTGTGAACCGTTGATTTCTAACGTTGGAGCAGGGATTTTAATAGAATTAAAAACTGTAAAAAAAGTTTTCAAAAAGTGTGATTTTGTGTGAATTTTAGTTAAATCGGCATCGAAACTAAGGTAAAATTGTCGCGATTTTTTGGTTTCTATAGAGGAAAAAAGCGAGTTATTTTCGTTTCTTCCATTGGTCATTCCATCGGCACCAAAGCCAATAGCTATATTCATCCATTTTGGCAATTTCGATGGTTTAAAAAATGAATTTACATTAGCAGAAAGCCAATAAGTTTGCCCATTATAATCTTTCAAAATTTGTTGCGATAAATTGCTACCTAAAACATTTGGACGAAGACCTGCATATTGGGTGGTGTGAAATGAAAATTTTGGCACAATTCGTTGTTCTTTCCATAGTAATTCTTGCGAAACGTAAAGAGCAATTCCACTAGTGTTAGCAGCCATATCGCCCCAGGAAAAACCCCATTCGGCAGAATACCCATCCATAACCTCAACGGCACTTAAAAATGCTAAACCAATAGTGGAGCCATAAATTAGTTTGTTTTTTTTAGAGCAGCCACTCCATTGCAAAGCATTAGTTCCAAAAGCACTAAGGTGGTAGGAGGAAAATAAATGTCCTGCTTTGTCCATTTGTAGCCATTCGTCATTATCGTTCACTGAATGCAAACTAGAATGAGCATAATCGGCATACCAAAGTTGGTTCAATCCAATTAATGCGCTCGAGGTCATAATGGCTTCGGTACCAATTACTACTTTCAACCTTTTAGGGTTTATAGTGTCGGAGGGTTTTAAAAAAGAATGGAGATTAGTTTGTGCTAATCCAAAGGTGGAATTTATACTGTAGAGAATAATAAATAGTAAGGTTATTCTTCTCAAGGGTTATCTTTTTGTTCCTATAACGTTTAACCAATCGGCATATTTTTTAGCATTTAATTGATGTTGCTCATAAGTAGAAGCAAACTCATGGTATCCAAAACGTTCCACACTGGCACAGAAATAAATATAATCATTAGTGTCTGGATTTAAAACGGCATCAATTGCAGTAATATCAGGCATTGAAATTGGTCCTGGAGGCAAACCTAATTTTATATAAGTATTGTATGGGGAACGGATAGCTAGATCGCTGTATAAAACTCGTTTTATGATTTGATCAAAATTATTATGTCTTAATTTTAATGCATATATTATAGTTGGATCTGCTTGTAGTGGCATTCCTAAAGCTAACCTATTCAAATACACCTTGGCAACTTTTGGTCGTTCGTCTTTTTTTACGGTTTCTTTGTTAACGATGGAGGCCAATGTCATAACTTCTACCGGAGAAAGACCTAGTTTCTTGGCCTTCATTAAACGCTCTAAATTCCAAAAATTTTGATACTCTTTAAGCATTTTATCTCTAAATTTTTCGGCAGATACATTCCAATAAAACTCATAAGAATTTGGAATAAACATTGCAATTACATTGTCTTTAGTGAATCCGTTTTGTTTTAAAAAAAGAGAATCTCTGAAAACAGAAAGTAATTTAGTAGTGTCAGGTTCTATCTGCGAACTAATTCGAACGCATAAATTTTCCATACGTTCTTGGTTATTGAAAGCCAAATTAACAGGAACGTTTCTTTTTAAAGTAGAGACTAAACCAAAACTACTTAGTCCTTTTTTAAATAAAAATCGACCTGGATTTATATTCTTATCGTAGGAACTAATACTTGCAATAAATTTAAAATCATTTATGTTTGAAACAAAAGGAGAAATAATCTCCAAAACTTTATTGTAGTTGGAACCTGTTGGAATTTCAACATAAAACTCTTTAGAAACGTTTTTAGTATTATTGGTGAAATATTTGCTGGACACAACAATTACAAAGACTAAAAAAAGTCCTGCTATGGCAATTAGTATAGTTTTAAACTTTGTGTTCAAAATAAAAAAAATATTAGTTAACTAATGATATATGGGTTAATCAACTGAAAAAGAACTTCATCGTGGTAAGAATTATTAGTATAATTCCAATCTTTTTTGATGCCAATTTTTTCAAATCCAAAAGTAGTAAAAAGGTTTAAACTAGAAACATTATGCACTGCAATATTTACGAAAAGTTGGTGTAATTGTAATTGCTTAAAGGAATAAGCAATTACAATTCCTAATGCTTCTTTACCATAGCCTTTGCTCCTGTCGGTTTCTTTTTGAATTACAATTCCTATTCCAGCACGATTATTTTTTGGATCAAAATCGAATAAATCAATTAAACCAATGGGAGTTCGAGAATTTTTTATACAAATTGCTAAGCGCAATTGTTTAGCTTCATATATATCTTTGTGGGCATTTTCTAAATATTGCCGAATTAAAAATTTACTGTAAGGAGTTTGCGTGTTACTTACTTCCCAAACGTTCTCGTCGTTTTCTATTTGATAAATAAAATCCAAATCTTCGGGTTCTAGTGCGCGGAGGTATAAGTTGGTTCCAGATAATATCATAAAAGTTTAGATTTCAATTTCTCCCTCAAAAACAAAAGTTGCAGGTCCTTCTAAAAAAACATTTTCAAAACCATTGTCGGTTTTATCAAAAGAAACTTTGAGTTTTCCGCCTTCAACATCAATCGCAATATTGTTAGAATTTGTTTTTCCGATGGCATACATGGCAATTGCTGTGGCTGTGGCTCCAGTTCCGCAGGAAAGAGTTTCGTCTTCAACGCCACGTTCGTAGGTTCGTAAACGGAAATTATTTTCGCTTATTTGGCTTACAAAATTCACATTACTACCTGCTTTTCCATATAAATCGGAATAGCGAATGGTTGCTCCTTTAGTTTTAATATCTATATTTTCAACTTCGTCTACTAAAGTTACATGGTGGGGCGAACCAGTATTTAAAAACACGTATTCCTCCTCTATTTTCACTTCTTTTACATCTTTCATTTGAAGAGAAACAATTCCGTTTTCTAAAATTGTAGCATGGTGCAAACCATCTATAGCAATGAAAGTAGTTGTATCTTTAATAATCCCTAGGCTTTTTGCGAAAGCAACCAAGCATCTTCCACCATTGCCACACATAGAACTTTGGTTTCCATCGGAATTAAAATATACCATTCGGAAATCGGAATTAGTATCATTCTCTAATAAAATCAAACCATCGGCTCCTATTCCGAAGCGACGATCGCATAGATTCTCAATTAATTGCACCGATTCTTTCAGGAAAAATTGATTCCTATTATCAATCATTATAAAGTCATTTCCGGTTCCTTGGTATTTGTGAAATTTCATTCTTCGATTATTAAATAAAAAAGCATAATTTACTTCGTGTTTCGCAAAGTTACAATTATTAATGATACGTTAAAGATTGTTAAACGAGCGTTAAAGCATTTTTTTGAAAATAAAAAAAGTATAATTTTACTTTCAAATAATAAAATCCCAAATATATGAAACGATACGCAAGTTTGTTTTTAGTAGCATTATTAAGTGGCGCCACTACACTTGGTGGCTATAAGTTATTTGTAGAAAAAGATTTTGGAAAAAAATCTATAATCACACAAGCATCTGAAAATTATAGTAGAACGGTTGGCATGGGTCCTGAAAATATTGATTTTACTTTAGCTGCCGAAAATACTGTTCATACTGTAGTACACGTGAAAAATGTATCCATTAGAACTGTTTACAACCCTATTATGCAATTTTTTTATGGTTCCAATGGTGGAGCTCAGCAACAAGAACAAATAGGAACTGGCTCTGGGGTAATTATTTCGGAAGATGGTTATATTGTTACCAATAACCACGTAATTAAAGATGCAACCGAGTTGGAAGTAACTTTAAATAATAAAAAAGTTTACAAAGCCAAATTGATTGGTACCGATGCCAAAATGGATATTGCATTGTTGAAAATTGACACCGAAGATAAATTACCTTATTCTACATTTGCAGATTCAGATCAGGTAAAAGTTGGCGAATGGGTTTTGGCAGTTGGAAATCCATATAATTTAACTTCCACGGTTACCGCGGGCATCGTTTCGGCGAAAGCCAGAAATTTAGACACCAACGGAATTCAATCCTTCCTTCAAACGGATGCCGCGGTAAACCCAGGTAATTCAGGTGGCGCCTTAGTAAACAATCGTGGGGAATTAATTGGAATTAACACTATGATTTCGTCACCAACGGGAAGTTATGCAGGATATTCTTTTGCAATTCCATCCAATATTACTCGAAAAATTATTGAGGATATCATGGAATTTGGAAATGTGCAACGTGGCGCTTTAGGAATTGTTGGTAATGAAATAAATGGGCAAACTTCTAAAGAATTAGGAATTAAAGAAACTCAAGGGTACTATATTTCTAAGGTTTTGAAAAATTCAGGCGCTGAAAAATCTGGTTTACAAAAAGGAGATGTAATAATTAAATTGGATAACCAGCCAATAACAACTTACCCTGAATTGACTGGGTATATTAGTACCAAAAGACCAAACGACAGAATAAATGTTACAGTTATTAGGGATGGAAAGAATCAAATAATTCCTGTTACTTTGGTAAAAAATGATATTATTAATACAGATTTTAAAGGTTTAGAATTGGAAAACATTGATACATCGGATAAGAAAAGGTTCAAAATAGATTATGGTGTAAAAATTAAAGAAGTCACAAACGACCGATTGAAACCTTATGAAAATGAACTTAGCGGAAGTATTATTCTAACTATTGATGGCGCAAAAGCAATTGATGTGGAAACTGTTTCCAAATTAGCTAATGATAAAAGTGAAAATCAAGGAGTGAGTATTGAAATGATTAATAAATTAGGGCAAATAATAAGAATCATCATTTAAAATAATTTTTAATTCAGATTGCCAACCACCAGCTTTATCGTTGGTGGTTTTTTTATATAAAAAAGTGCTAAATGATTTTACGAAAACGTTATAGTTACTTACTTTTGCACAAATTATTGAAATAATCATCAAATAGTACTAAATAGTATACTCATGAACAAAAACACTTTGTACGAAAAAGAACTCGCTCTTCAAGCAGACCGACGAAAAGCTGGAGTAGAATTTATCAAAATTATCAGCGATTTATGGTACGATAAATCCATTGAATTGATTTTCTTTAGAAACCAATTAATAGACACCGCTGTTAGCGACATAATTAACTTGCATGAATATGCTGGAGAATTTGTACAAAAGCCTATTAATGTTTTTGACACAGTAGAGATTGCCCGCGCCATTTTAAATTTAGACTTACCTCCATCCAGAATTGATATTGGCAAATTAACCTATGAATATCATTTGGAAGATAATAAATACAACAATGCACGTGCTTTTGTAATTGATAAATTAATAGATGCTAAAAATTCTGAAGATATAACTCCGAAAGATGTTGTACTTTATGGCTTTGGAAGAATTGGTCGTCTTTTAGCTCGAGAAATGATGATCAAAATTGGAAAAGGGCAACAACTTCGACTTCGTGCAATTGTAACACGCGACAGAAATGACGCACAATCTTTAGAGAAAAGAGCTTCATTATTGCGATACGATTCGGTTCATGGTGATTTTAAAGGCTCGGTTTCGGCAGATATCGAAAATAATTCCTTAATAATAAACGGAACTACAGTGCGCGTGATTACTGCAAATTCTCCTGAAGAAATTGATTATACACAATTCGGAATAGATAATGCATTAGTGATTGATAACACAGGAGCATTCACCAACGAGGAAGCACTGCAACGCCATTTAGCTTCTAAAGGGGTGGATAAAGTTTTATTAACAGCGCCAGGAAGAGGAGTTCCGAATATTGTTTATGGTGTAAATCATACCGAATTTAATCCAGAAGAGGTATCCATATTCTCAGCGGCATCGTGCACTACAAATGCCATTACTCCCATTTTAAAAGTTGTAGAAGATACACTTGGAGTAGTAAAGGGACATCTTGAAACTATTCATGCCTATACAAACGACCAAAATTTAGTGGATAATATGCATAAAAAATACCGTCGTGGTAGAGCTGCAGCATTAAATATGGTAATAACTGAAACAGGTGCAGGAAGTGCTGTTGCAAAAGCATTACCAAGTTTAACAGGAAAATTAACCTCTAATGCTATTAGGGTTCCGGTTCCAAATGGTTCTTTGGTAATATTGAATTTAGAAGTTGGAAAAACTACTTCAATTAATGAAGTGAACAACATCATGAAACAATATGCTTTAGAAGGTGAACTGGTGGAGCAAATTAAATATTCTTTGAGTAACGAATTAGTTTCTTCTGATATTGTTGGTACTTCGGCACCGTCTATATTTGATAGTAATGCAACTATTGTTTCTGCCGACGGAAAAAATATTGTGCTTTACGTTTGGTATGATAACGAATATGGTTACAGCCACCAAGTAATTCGATTGGCAAAATACATTTCTAAAGTTAGAAGATTTACTTATTACTAATAGATTAAATTTAATTGTTAATTCAGCCCTTTCGAAGTTATTATTTTGGAAGGGTTTTTTATTTCTAAACCAATAATTTCATTAAGTCTTTTAACTATTTTTGATATTACTAAACTACTACAGAATCAGAGTCTATAGATTTGATTTAGCGACAAAAAATCTACAAGGTTAAATTGCTAATCGATAAAAATAGCCACAGATTCACAGATTAAAAATGATTTAAAAGTCTGTGAATCTGTGGCAAAAAAAATTAGAACCTTAAAAGAAATACACTGAAAGTGCACGGTTTTATAATCTATATTGAATCCCTATAAATCACAAAAAAACTCCCAAGTATCCTTGGGAGTTCCTATTTACAAAAATATAATAATATTATTATGCATTACCTGCAGCAGCTATTAAGTTCAAAGCTGAGCCCGCTTTAAACCAACCTATTTGACTGTCGTTATAAGTATGGTTTGCTAAGATTGATTCTTTAGAACCATCAGCATGCATAATTTCAATAGTTAAAGGTTTTCCAGGAGCAAAACTTGTTAAATCAATAAAATCAAACGTATCGTTTTCTTGAATTTTATCGTAATCTGCTTCGTTAGCAAATGTTAATGCTAACATACCTTGTTTTTTCAAATTTGTTTCGTGAATACGTGCGAAAGATTTTACTAAAACTGCTTTCACTCCAAGGAAACGAGGCTCCATAGCAGCATGTTCTCTAGAAGATCCTTCACCATAATTTTGATCTCCCACAACCATAGTAGCAACACCGGCAGCTTTGTAAGCTCTTGCAACTGCAGGAACCGCGCCATATTCACCTGTTAATTGATTTTTAACTTTGTTTGCTTCTTGGTTAAAAGCATTTACAGCACCAATCAACATATTGTTAGAAATATTGTCTAAATGTCCGCGGAAGCGTAACCATGGACCAGCCATAGAGATGTGATCGGTAGTACATTTTCCAAAAGCTTTAATTAATAATTTTACTCCCGTATAATTTTTACCATCCCAAGCATCAAAAGGTGCCAATAATTGAAGTCTATCTGAAGTTTCGCTTACCAAAATTTGAACCCCTGAACCATCTTCAGCTGGTGCTTGAAAACCTGCGTCTTCTACAGCAAAACCTTTTGATGGCAATTCGTCTCCAGCTGGTGGATTGAATTTAACTGCTTCTCCTTTATCATTTAATAAAGTATCCGTTATTGGATTAAAAGATAAATCTCCTGAAATTGCTAGTGCAGCAACCATTTCTGGTGACGTTACAAAAGCATGTGTATTTGGATTTCCATCGGCACGTTTAGAAAAGTTTCTGTTAAACGAGTGCACAATAGTATTTTTTTCTCCCTTGTCTGCACCTTCTCTATCCCATTGTCCAATACAAGGACCGCAAGCGTTTGTAAATACTTTAGTTCCCATTTTTTCGAAAGTAGCAATAATTCCGTCTCTTTCAATAGTGTAACGCACTTGCTCTGAACCAGGATTGATTCCGAATTCAGCTTTAGGAGTAATTCCGTGTGCCACTGCTTGCTCTACGATAGAGGCTGCACGAGCCATATCTTCATAAGAAGAGTTAGTACAAGAACCTATTAATCCCCATTCAACTTTAAGAGGCCAACCATTTTTAGCTGCTTCTTCTTTCATTTTAGAAACTGGAGTTCCTCTATCCGGCGTAAAAGGTCCGTTGATATAAGGTTCTAATTCCGATAAGTTAATTTCGATAACTTGATCAAAATACGTTTCTGGATTAGAATAAACTTCCTCATCTCCGGTTAAGTAGGACGCTACTTTGTCTGCAGCAGCCACAACATCTTGACGACCTGTAGAAGCTAAATATCTTCTCATAGAATCATCGTAACCAAAAGTAGAAGTGGTTGCACCAATTTCGGCACCCATATTACAAATAGTTCCTTTTCCAGTACAAGACATATTGATTGCACCTTCACCAAAATATTCTACAATTGCTCCCGTTCCACCTTTTACAGTAAGAATATCGGCAACTCTAAGAATAACGTCTTTTGGAGCAGTCCAACCATTTAATTTTCCTGTTAATTTTACTCCGATTAATTTTGGGAATTTTAATTCCCAAGCCATACCCGACATTACGTCAACAGCATCAGCACCACCAACACCAATAGCAAGCATACCTAATCCACCTGCATTTACCGTGTGTGAATCGGTTCCTATCATCATTCCACCTGGGAAAGCATAATTTTCTAAAACCACTTGGTGAATAATTCCCGCTCCTGGTTTCCAAAAACCAATTCCGTATTTGTTAGAAACTGAAGATAAAAAATCAAAAACTTCTTTTGATTGGGAAGTTGCAACAGCTAAATCGGTTTTAGCACCTACTTTAGCTTGAATAAGATGGTCGCAGTGAACGGTTGTAGGCACCGCGACTGTTTTTTTTCCGGCATGCATAAATTGCAATAATGCCATTTGAGCAGTTGCATCTTGGCAAGCAACTCTATCTGGTGCAAAATCCACATAGTCCGTTCCTCTCTTAAAAACAGTACTTGGTGAACCATCCCAAAGGTGGTTATATAAAATTTTCTCAGTTAAAGTAAGCGGACGACCAACTAATTCCCTTGCTTTGTCCACACGGGCAGCCATAGACGCATATACTTTTTCAATCATTTGTATATCGAAAGCCATAATAATATAGGTTTATTTGTTTGCATAGCAAATTTACGAAATCGACCCACTACTAAAAAATTTTTAGTCAAATATGTTTCTTAATTTAAATAATTTATTAAAAATCGATTTTTGCAATAGTATTATTATCAAAATCACATATTATTGCCAATTAATCACCTATTATTAAAAGAAAGTTTCTTGAGAAATATATTATAAAATAATGTATTGCTGTGTAAAACATATTTAAAAATAAAAAAAATGAGCTCGATAAATATCGAGCTCATTTACATATCTAACTTAAAAGTAAAGAGTATCCTTTAATAAATATAAATTAAGCTTGTCCTGTTGGGCCAAAATTTAAAGGAATTACTGGTTGTTCAGAATCTTTTATTTCACCGTGAGCTTGCTCGAATCTATGAATATTTTCTCCTAGTGCTTTCAACAAACGTTTAGCGTGTTGTGGCGTTAGAATAATTCTCGCTTTTACTTTCGATTTTGGAACACCTGGCATAATAGCAACATAATCTAATACAAATTCAGATGGTGAATGGTTAATTATTGCCAAGTTGGAATAAATTCCTTCAGCTACTTTCTCATCCAATTCTATATTAATTTGCCCTGGCTGTAGTTGATCGTTCTCGCTCATAATTAATAAATATATTCTTCTTTACTAGCCATAATATCGTTGTAATCTTCTTTAGAACCTACAATAATATCATCATAATCTCTCATACCAGTTCCTGCAGGAATTCTATGTCCTACAATAACATTTTCTTTAAGACCTTCTAAAGTATCCACTTTACCAGCAACTGCTGCTTCATTCAATACTTTGGTAGTCTCTTGGAACGATGCCGCAGAAATAAACGATTTAGTTTGAAGCGATGCTCTTGTAATACCTTGTAATACTGGAGTTGCAGTAGCTGTAATAACATCACGAGCGACAACTAAATTTTTATCATTACGTTTCAATAAAGAATTTTCATCTCTAAGAACTCTTGGAGAAACAATTTGACCTGGTTTAAGGGCATCCGAATCGCCTGCATCTTCAACCACTTTCATTCCGTACAACTTATCGTTTTCAAGAATAAAGTCAGAAGTGTGGATTAATTGTTCTTCTAAGAACAAAGTATCTCCTGGATCTTCAACTCTAACTTTACGCATCATCTGACGAATTACAACCTCAAAGTGTTTGTCATTAATTTTTACCCCTTGAAGTCGGTATACCTCTTGAATTTCATTAACTAAATACTGTTGTACAGCAGATGGCCCTTGAATTCTTAAAATATCTTCCGGAGTAATTGCTCCATCAGACAAAGGTACACCAGCTTTTACGAAGTCATTTTCTTGAACTAAGATTTGACTAGATAATTTTACTAGGTATTTTTTTATTTCTCCAAATTTAGATTCTATGATGATTTCACGGTTACCTCTTTTGATTTTTCCAAAAGAAACAACTCCATCAATCTCAGAAACTACAGCTGGGTTAGAAGGATTACGTGCTTCTAAAAGCTCTGTAATTCTTGGTAGACCTCCTGTAATATCACCAGCTTTAGAAGAACGACGAGGAATTTTAACAAGGATTTTACCTGCTTTAATTTTCTCTCCATCTTCTACCATAAGGTGCGCTCCAACTGGCAAGTTGTACGAACGAATTAACTCTCCGTCTTTACCATAAACCAATAAGGTTGGAATTAATTTTTTATTTCTTCCTTCAGAAATTACTTTTTCTTGGAAACCGGTTTGCTCATCAATTTCAACCATGAACGATTGTCCTTGCTCTAAATCTTCGTAAGCAATTTTTCCGGTAAATTCAGAAACTATAACTCCATTATATGGATCCCATTTACAGATAGCAGCGCCTTTTTCAACAACATCACCATCTTTTACACTAATTACAGAACCATAAGGAATGTAATGTGTGCTTAAAAGAATTCCTGTTTTAACATCAATTAATTTTAATTCAGTAGAACGAGAAACAACGATATTTACTTTGTTACCATCAGCATCTTCACCAATAACCGTTTTTAAATCGTCAATTTCTAGTTTACCTCCAAATCTTGCTATTACTGATGATTCTTCAGAAACTCCACCCGCAACCCCACCAACGTGGAATGTTCTAAGTGTTAACTGAGTACCTGGCTCTCCAATAGACTGTGCAGCGATAACACCAACAGCTTCTCCTTTTTGAGTCATTTTTCCAGTTGCTAAGTTTCTTCCGTAACATTTAGCACAAATACCTTTTTTAGCTTCGCAAACTAATGGAGAACGAACTTCTACTTTTTCAATAGGAGATTCTTCAATTATTTTAACGATAGCTTCGGTAATTTGCTCACCTGCATGAATTACAACTTTAGAATCTAGAGGATTGATAACATCTTGCAAAGCCACACGTCCTAAAATTCTTTCTCCTAAAGTTTCAACAATTTCTTCATTTTTCTTTAAAGCCGAAACTTCAATTCCTCTTAATGTACCACAATCTACAGAGTTTACAATAACGTCTTGAGAAACATCATGTAATCTTCTTGTTAGGTATCCAGCATCGGCAGTTTTAAGAGCCGTATCTGCAAGACCTTTACGAGCACCGTGAGTAGAAATGAAATATTCTAAGATAGAAAGACCTTCTTTAAAGTTAGAAAGAATTGGGTTTTCGATAATTTCACCACCACCAGCAGTTGATTTTTTTGGCTTAGCCATCAATCCACGCATACCAGTTAACTGACGAATTTGTTCTTTAGAACCCCTCGCTCCAGAATCAAGCATCATGTACACTGAGTTAAAACCTTGTTGGTCTTCTCTAATGTTCTTCATTGCTAATTCTGTTAATTGAGCATTTGCAGAAGTCCAAATATCAATAACTTGGTTGTAACGTTCGTTATTGGTAATAAGTCCCATGTTGTAGTTTAAGGAAATACCTTCAACTTGCTCTCTAGCATCAGCAATTAATTTAGTTTTTTGCTCTGGAATTCTAATATCACCTAATGAGAAAGATAAACCACCTTTAAAGGCAAATTTATACCCCATATTTTTCATTTCATCAAGGAAAGCTGCAGTTGTAGGAACGTTAGTTACTGACAAGATTTTTCCAATAATATCACGTAAAGATTTTTTAGTCAATACCTCATTAATATATCCAGCTGCTTCAGGTACTACTTCATTAAATAATACTCTACCGGCAGTAGTTTGAATAATTTTGAATACTTGCTCTCCAGTTTCATTAAAATCTTTCGCTCTAATTCTAACACGTGCATTTAATTCTAATCTACCTTCATTTAAAGCAATATTTACTTCTTCGGCAGAATAGAAAGTCAAATCTTGACCTAAAATTGGGTGCTCTGGAGTAGATAAACGTTCTTTGGTCATATAATAAAGACCAAGTACCATGTCTTGAGAAGGTACCGTAATTGGCGCACCGTTTGCAGGATTCAAGATATTGTGAGAAGCCAACATTAATAATTGTGCTTCCAAAATAGCCTCTGGTCCTAGCGGCAAGTGAACTGCCATTTGATCCCCATCAAAATCCGCATTAAATGCAGTACAAACTAATGGGTGTAATTGGATTGCTTTTCCTTCAATTAATTTTGGTTGGAAAGCTTGAATACCTAGTCTGTGCAAAGTAGGAGCACGATTCAGTAAGATTGGATGTCCTTTAATTACATTTTCAAGGATATCCCAAACTACTGGCTCTTTTTTGTCTATTATTTTCTTTGCAGATTTAACTGTTTTAACAATTCCTCTTTCGATTAATTTACGAATAACGAATGGTTTGTATAGTTCAGCAGCCATATCTTTAGGGATACCACATTCGAACAATTTCATTTCTGGTCCAACAACAATTACCGAACGAGCAGAATAATCCACACGTTTTCCTAATAAATTTTGACGGAAACGACCTTGTTTTCCTTTAAGGGAATCCGATAAAGATTTAAGTGGTCTGTTAGATTCTGTTTTAACAGCAGAAGCTTTTCTTGTGTTATCGAAAAGTGAATCTACTGATTCTTGCAACATACGTTTTTCATTTCTTAAGATAACTTCTGGAGCTTTAATCTCCATTAATCTTTTCAAACGGTTGTTACGTATGATAACTCTACGGTACAAGTCATTCAAATCGGAAGTTGCGAAACGACCACCATCAAGTGGTACTAACGGACGCAATTCTGGTGGAATAACTGGAACTACTTTCATAATCATCCATTCCGGACGATTTTCTCTATTGATATTAGAATCTCTGAAAGATTCTACTACTTGAAGTCTTTTTAATGCTTCTGTTTTTCTTTGTTTAGAAGTTTCATTATTAGCACTGTGTCTTAACGAATAAGAAAGTGCATCTAAATCGGTTCTAGCCAATAAATCCATAATACACTCTGCTCCCATTTTGGCAACAAATTTATTTGGATCAAAATCATCTAAATATTGATTATCTGCAGGAAGAGTATCTAAGATATTCAAATATTCTTCTTCAGTTAAAAAGTCTAAACGTTGTAATGGCTCACCTTCAGCATTTTGTGCAATACCTGCTTGGATTACTACATATCTTTCGTAGTAAATGATCATATCTAATTTCTTAGATGGCAATCCAAGGATGTATCCTATTTTGTTTGGAAGGGAACGGAAATACCAAATATGAGCAATTGGCACTACTAAGTTGATGTGTCCTACTCTGTCTCTACGTACTTTTTTCTCAGTTACTTCAACTCCACAACGGTCACAAACGATTCCTTTGTATCGGATTCTTTTATATTTACCACAAGCACATTCAAAATCTTTAACTGGACCGAAAATTCGTTCACAGAAAAGACCATCACGTTCTGGTTTGTGGGTTCTGTAATTAATTGTTTCTGGTTTTAAAACCTCACCTCTTGACTCTGCTAAAATTGACTCTGGAGAAGCCAAACCAATTGAGATTTTTTCAAATCTTTTAGGAGCATTTTTATCTTTGTTTCTATTATTCATCATAGTTTCTACTATTGATTTATTTGCAATTAAAAATTGATTCTTGTTATTAGTCAAATTTCAAATGTCTTAAAGTTATGTAGTCTCGAATGACTTTGGCTTTGGACTTTTAAACTTTGGACTTAAAACACTACCTCGAGTTACTTCTCTAAACTTCAAACATTTTTTGAAGTGCTAATTATATAAGTTTATATAAAAAATCGGAACGGTTTACGGGTATAAATCCTAAAAAACTAATTTAAAAAGTGTTCCGTATTCAGTGTTCAATATGTTAACTAATCACTGAATACAGACCACTGAATACTATTCTTCTAATCGGATGTCTAAACCAAGACCTTTCAATTCATGCATTAATACATTGAATGATTCAGGCAAACCTGGTTCTGGCATTGTTTCACCTTTAACGATAGCTTCGTAAGTTTTGGCTCTACCAATAACATCATCTGATTTTACTGTTAAGATTTCACGTAAAGTACTAGATGCTCCATAAGCTTCTAATGCCCAAACCTCCATCTCACCAAAACGTTGACCTCCAAATTGAGCTTTACCTCCAAGTGGTTGTTGTGTGATAAGAGAGTACGGTCCTATTGAACGTGCGTGCATCTTATCATCCACCATGTGCCCAAGTTTCAACATGTAGATAACTCCAACAGTTGCTGCTTGGTGGAAACGTTCTCCTGTTCCTCCATCATACAAATACGTGTGACCAAATCTTGGGATTCCTGCTTCGTCAGTTAGTTCATTAATTTGGTCTAAAGTTGCACCATCAAAGATTGGTGTTGCATATTTTCTACCTAATTTTTGACCTGCCCAACCAAGAACAGTTTCATAAATTTGACCGATATTCATACGAGAAGGTACACCTAGTGGATTCAATACGATATCAACTGGAGTTCCATCTTCAAGGAAAGGCATATCTTCATGACGAACGATACGAGCAACAATACCTTTGTTACCGTGACGTCCTGCCATTTTATCACCAACCTTTAATTTACGTTTTTTAGCGATGTATACTTTTGCAAGTTTCAAGATTCCTGCTGGCAATTCATCTCCAACAGTAATGGTGAATTTCTCTCTACGCAATGCACCTTGTAAATCGTTTAATTTAATTTTGTAATTGTGTATCAAGTCATTTACCAAACGATTGGTGTCATCATCTGCAACCCATTGTCCTTTAGTTAAGTGAGCGAAATCCTCAACAGCGTAAAGCATTTTTTGAGTGTATTTTTTACCTTTTGGTAATACTTCTTCACCCAAATCATTCATTACTCCTTGTGAAGTTTTTCCGTTAACGATTACGAACAATTTCTCAATTAATTTTTCTTTTAATTCGACAAATTTAGTTTCGAATTCCATTTCCAATGCAGTTAATGCATCTTTATCTTGAGTACGCTTGCGCTTGTCTTTTACCGCTCTTGCGAATAATTTTTTGTCTAAAACTACACCATGTAAAGAAGGGGAAGCTTTCAATGAAGCATCTTTCACATCACCCGCTTTATCCCCGAAGATTGCACGAAGCAATTTCTCTTCTGGAGTTGGATCTGATTCTCCTTTTGGAGTAATTTTACCGATAAGAATGTCGCCTGGTTTAACTTCGGCACCAATTCTAATCATTCCGTTTTCATCTAAATCTTTAGTAGCTTCTTCAGAAACGTTAGGAATATCATTAGTTAACTCTTCGTTTCCTAATTTAGTATCTCTAACTTCTAATGAATAATCATCTACATGGATAGAGGTAAAAATATCATCACGAACTACTTTTTCAGAGATTACAATTGCATCCTCGAAATTGTATCCTTTCCATGGCATAAAAGCAACTTTAAGGTTTCTTCCGATTGCTAATTCTCCGTTTTGAGTAGCGTATCCTTCACAAAGAACTTGACCTGTTTGAACTCTATCCCCTTTTCTTACAATAGGTTTTAAGTTAATAGAAGTACTTTGATTCGTTTTTCTGAATTTAATTAATTGGTATGATTTTTCATCTGTGTCAAAACTTACCATTCTCTCTTCTTCAGTTCTGTCGTATTTGATGGTAATTTTATTAGCATCTACATACTCAACAGTCCCATTTCCTTCCGCATTAATCAATACTCTAGAATCAGATGCTACTTGGCGCTCTAATCCAGTACCTACAATTGGTGCTTCCGGACGTAATAATGGCACTGCTTGACGCATCATGTTAGATCCCATCAAGGCTCTATTCGCATCATCATGTTCCAAGAAAGGAATTAAAGAAGCCGAAATAGAAGCAATTTGATTAGGCGCAACATCTGTATAATGAACAGCAGATGGGTCTACTACTGGGAAATCACCCTCTTCACGGGCAATAACTTTATCAGCAGTAATTTTACCATTAGCATCCATTTCAATGTTTGCCTGTGCAATCATTTTACCTTCTTCTTCTTCTGCACTCAAATATACAGGAGTGGAAACTAAATCGACAACACCATTGTTAACTTTTCGGTATGGCGTTTCGATGAAACCCATTCCGTTAACTTTAGCATATACACCAAGAGAAGATATTAATCCAATGTTTGGTCCCTCAGGAGTTTCAATTGGACAAAGTCTTCCGTAGTGCGTATAGTGAACATCACGCACCTCAAACCCTGCTCTTTCACGAGAAAGTCCGCCTGGTCCTAGGGCTGATAATCTTCTTTTGTGTGTAATCTCAGCTAATGGATTAGTTTGATCCATAAATTGAGATAACTGGTTAGTACCAAAGAAAGAGTTGATAACCGATGATAATGTTTTAGCATTAATCAAATCGATTGGTGTAAACACCTCATTATCTCTAACGTTCATTCTCTCACGAATAGTTCTAGCCATACGAGCTAAACCAACTCCAAATTGTTGTGAAAGTTGTTCTCCAACAGTTCTTACACGACGGTTTGACAAGTGGTCAATATCATCAATATCTGCTTTCGCATTAATTAATTCGATTAAATATTTTATGATGGTAATGATATCTTCTTTAGTTAAAACTTGTTTTTCCATTGGAATATCAAGATTTAACTTTTTGTTCATTCTATAACGACCTACTTCACCTAAGTTGTAACGTTGGTCAGAGAAGAATAATTTATCTATAATACCACGAGCAGTTTCTTCATCAGGCGGTTCTGCATTACGCAATTGTCTGTAGATATGCTCAACGGCTTCT
>CANGWK010000010.1 GCA_947457615.1 Flavobacteriaceae bacterium | reverse complement strand
TTTAGGTTTAAGTACATTAATTGCAAATGTTTTAGCTGTTTTTATATTGATTAGTACATTAATTATTTCAAAAAAATCTGATAACGGGCTTAATTAGAGAATTATTTTCGGAAACAATAGAATTCCCGAATCAATTTGAAATAGAATTTAATCCTAAAGCGGAATACATTATTTATGAATATAATTTAAGTTATGAGTTTATAAATACTTTTTTCAAATTATTGATTGTAATAATTCCTTTTTATACTTACAGGTTACTACTTAATAAATTTAATTAGTTTAACGCTGTTTTTATTATTTGGATTTTTCATCCATTTTCTCTGTTTACCAAGCACTTAATTTTTTTTTATGCTGTAAATATATATTGTTCTTTTTATGATTTGTTTTTGGGAGAAACAACATTAGGGGTAATGCTTTCTGCATTATTAAGATTGAAATTAAATATTATTTAAAATGATTCGCTTTTCAAAAAACGCCAAAAAAATCAGAGAAAGATCTACTTTAAACGATGAAAAGTATTTGAATAGTTTTTCAATGTTACTAATTAAAATAGTTGGTTTTTTTGGAATCATATTAGGGATGATAATATTAATTGCCTTTTGGTACTGGATTATTAAATTGCTTTATAAAATAAAATAGAAACAAAAAAATATACTTTGATAAATACAGACATCCCTTTTTTCAATGAATTAATAAGTATTTTAGATAAAGAAGTAATAAAAAACATAAATAATGACCTTCAAAATATTTATAAAAATTGGAACCTTGAAAATAAAATAAATCATTCTAATTCAATACCAGTAATTAGAAAAAAAGATTTATTGAGGTATAAAAATCAAAATATACCAATTGAGAAAGTAAAACTTTTAGGTGTTGATTTACCTTCTTGGTATGGTGATTTTAAAAGCAAAAATAAAATTATGATTATTGGAATAGATCCAATGAGAGGAGAAAAAGACTTTGTTAAAGCAAACGCAAATAAAACAGAAGAATTAATTATAGGAACTCCATATGCTTTTCATATAAAGGCAGTTAGAGAAAATTTTCAAAATAAAAATTATACACAATTTATAAATAGTTTAATACTAGATAATAATTTTGTTTATCTAACAGATATTTATAAAACCTTCTTTTATACGGACATCAATAAAGAAAATAACTTCATTAGAAGTTATGATTACTATGGGAAATTTGAAAATATTAGAAATACTATATTAGCTTCGCTCTTGAAGGAAATCAGATTAGTAAATCCAACAATTATAATAACTTTCGGAGGTATAAGTTTTAATAAATTGACTTTAAATAATGTTAGTTTAAGTAAAAACGACATTGTTAAAAATTCTTGTTTTTTTAAAGAAGAAATTTTTAAGGAATTCAAACATATTCCTATTTATCCATTTATGCACCCAGGCAGAGGAACTTATAAAAAAAATTTAGTTGACTTTATCTTTTCAAATTTAGGCAGAACAGAATCGGATGATTTTGGGAATTTATTTTTTGAAATAATAAAGAAGTATGAAATATTAAACAATGACTAATACTACAAATAAAATAATTAAAAAACATGATAAATTCAAATATTATAGACAAGCCTCGTAAAGCAGGAGCTCCAGATTTACTAGGGGTAGACGATTATATGCATGCCTTAATAAAGTTTATTCAAACTTGCAATATGCCAACTACAATAGCTGTTCAAGGAGAATGGGGTAGCGGTAAAACATCCATGCTAAATCAAATAAAGCATCAGCTATGTGAAACCGGTGTAGACAAAGAGTTAGATAATGAGTTGCCATACTATGGAGTTTGGATAAATACTTGGCAATATTCTATTATGAAATCTAGGGACGAAACCCTTATGGCTATAATTGGTGGGCTAACAAATGAGATTTCTAGAATAATTAAAAGAAAGCACGAGTCACAATCTCAAGCAGTACTTAATAAAGTATCTAGTTTATTTGGCAAAATTGCTAAAGCAGGTGCAAAAGTAGCGGGAAACCAAATAGGCTTAGAAGGAGATTCAATAGATAGTTTTTTTCAAGGAAATGAAGAGACGGTTGATTTATTAAACTTTAAAAATTCTCTTCAAGACGCCATTAATCAATGCCTTGAATTAGATATAAAACAAGGAAATAATAATAGAGGATTTATTTTCTTCATTGATGATTTAGATAGAATTGACCCACCTGTTGCAGTAGAAATTTTAGAATTAATAAAGAATATATTTGAAGTTGATAATTGCATTTTTGTTTTAGCTATTGATTATGAAGTAGTAGTTAAAGGGTTAATTCCTAAATTTGGACCATTGACTGATAAAAATGAAAGAGAGTTCCGTTCCTTTTTTGATAAGATAATTCAATTACCATTTTCAATGCCGGTAGCTATGTATGATGTAAATCATTTTCTATTGCAGTCTTTAGAAGATATTGGGTATATAGACGCTCAATTTTCCGAAAACGACTCTTTAAAAGACAAACTTACCGATTTTGCCATGTTATCTGTTGGGACGAATCCGAGGTCCTTAAAGCGATTAATAAATACCTTATCGCTTCTCAATATTATTGGAAACGTAAAAAACAATGAGGAGAAGGAACAATATGAATTAGTAGTAAATTTTGGATTGGTTTGTATTCAAATTGCTTATCCAAAAGTATATCAAATACTCATAGAGGAACCAGACTATAAGGGATGGGATGAAAAAACAGCAAAAAAATTACGCCTTCCTGAATTATTAGAAGGTCAAGCTATTGCCCTTAAAGAAACAACAGAATTTGATGAAGAATGGGAAACTATCTTATTTAGAATTTGCCAAAAAGAGCCTTATTTAGCTTCAAGAGCTTTTCAAATATCACTCTTATTAAACTATTTAAGCGAAATCATTCCTGTTGAACTGGATTTTGGAGAAGAAATATCTAAAATAATAGGGACAAGTGCTGTAACAAGCGTTAGTATAGATTATGTCCCTAAACAATCTAAAAAAGGTGAAAAAGTTAGATTTGAAGGGTGGGTTGGATTTGAACAAATGTTGAAAACAAATAAAAACATTACTTCCTTTATTCCAACATTAAAAGAAATGCATGATTATTTAGAAACCGAATATGAAGATTTAATACAATTTAATTATACACCTAATTTTTTAACTTTAGCATGTAAATATCCCACATCAAGAGCAAGGACTTTCCTATTTGTTCGACTAAAAAAAGGAAATGTGAACTTAGAGTTTAACCAAAAAGTAGTGACCATAAATACTATTGAGGAATTTTCTTCAGAAGTTAGATCAGAAATAAAAAACTATTTTAATAGTTACTCTATAAAGAAATTATAGTTTTTTGTATTAAATATTCAATTAAAATGGTAATTAATTACCATTTTAATTGAACTCCAAAATTTAGAGAATAATAGTAGTTGGATATAGGTACTAATCTGTAATTATCATAGGTATGTTCCCAATGAATAACAAAACCGGCGCTTTTAGTCATTTTAATATATGTGTTTAACTCAAAGAACCATCTTAGGTTAATGATTTCTTTATTAAAAGGCAATTGAAAATAAGAAACTGCGGAAATGTCCATATTGTCATTTAATTTATATGCCATTTTCCAATAATTATTTATTCGAATTAATGAACGATTAAGAGTTGGATTTTCATTGTATTGGTCGGGATTTTCAACTCCGTTCCAGTTCCATTGTTCAGTTTCATAAAAAATACCTAGACCTGTATACAAATCAATTTTCTTTTTTTCAAAAAGTCTTTTCCTTACATTAGAACCTATTACTTTTCTAAAATCCATTCCTAAAGCACTATTCCATTGGTATTGAACAAAGGATTCATTACTCCATTCATGTTTGTCATTGTCTCTAAAACGTATTTGAGCAAAGCCATCATTTTGAATTGCATCTTTACCATTAAATGTAAAATCATTATTAATTGAAGTCACTAATAAATAGTCATTTTTAAAAAATCGATCGATCTCAATTTTTGAACTTCCATCCACAAGGCTTTTCTTTATCTTATCTGAACTAAAAGAGAGATCTACAAAACCCCTCCATTTTTTATAGATAGTGTCCTCGGAAACTAATCTATCTGAATTTAAAATTTGTGAAAATAAAGGTGTAGAAAATAATGCAAAAACAATTATTAATTTTATTTTAGAATTCATGATAGTAAGTTATTGTTTGGGTTGTAAATTTATTTTTTTGTTTGATTATTAATAATTTAGGAATTGTACTCTTAATATAAAGTGTTTAAAATTAGGTATTTTTTTATTTCCGTTTATAGCGTTTAAATAAAAAAAGCCTCACATTGCTGTAAGGCTTAGTAGAACTAGTGGAGAAGAGGGGATTAGTTTCGAACTATTTTATGTCAGATTTGCAACTTTTAAATAAAAAAAATAGCCTCTAAATTTTTATTTAGAGGCTATTTTGTGGAGAATATCGGATTCGAACCGACCACCTCTTGCCTGCCAGGCAAGCGCTCTAGCCAAATGAGCTAATCCCCCCTTATGTTTGGCAAATGTAGATTTTTTTATTATTAATATAATATAATATATAGTATTTTTAAAAGTTTAAGACTCAGTATTATAAATATCTAAAAAATAATACTTATAATTGCACTATGATTCAATAAATTACAAAAAATATTAACATTATGAAAAAAATTACTTTACTATTTTTATTTATGTTTGCTCTTCAAGGTCAGGCGCAAACTTATTATTCTGAAAACTTTGAGACTGGTCTTAACGGCTGGACTACATCCGACTTAGACGGTGACACAAATGAATGGGCATCATTAGATGCTTCCTCAATTAACAGTAACCTTGGTTTGGGTTCTTTGGTTTCGTTTTCTTATACCAGTGCTCTAGGACCACTAACTCCCGATAATTTAGCAATTTCTCCAGCTATTGATTTAACTGCAGTTACGGCTTCTAACGTATATTTTTTATATGACCAAGTTACCTCCTCAAGTTATCCAGAAGAACATTATGCAATATACATAACTACTTCTAATGATCCAGCGGTAATCACCGCAGCTACGCCTTTTTATGAAACAGATGTTACTGAAGTTGTTCTTACTAATAAAGTGTTTGATTTATCAAGTTTTATAGGTCAAACCGTTTATATTAGTTTTAGACATTTCAATTGTACCGATTTTTATTATTTAATATTAGATAATATGGAGGTAAAAACTTTACCATTAAACGATGTTCAACTAGTATCTTCAGTTGTTAATAGATATAGCTTAATGAATGCCGCCAATACTATTTCTCTAACTTTAAAAAATAAAGGAAGTAATATTATTAATAATGTTACTGTTAATTGGAATGATGGAACTGATCATACAACCACTATACCTACTACAATAGGACTTGGTGAAACAGTAACTATAAACCATCCAACAGCAGTTCAATATGCATCAGTTATAGAAAAAACTCTATCAGTAACTGCAACTCAAGTAAATGGAAATGTAGATAGCAATCCAAGTAATAATTCAAGTACTAATAAATTTAATACCATTAGTCAAGCATCAGTTAAAAATGTATTGTTTGAAGAAGGCACTGGAACTTGGTGCGGATGGTGCCCAAGAGGAGCGGTTGCTATGAATTATATGACAACTACTTACCCAAATCAATTTATTGGAGTTGCTGTGCATAATGGCGCTAGTGACCCAATGAAGCTTGCTGCATACGACACAGCAGCAGGATTGACAGGTTTCCCGGGAATGAATGTGGATAGAGTTGTAAAAAATTCAGGAGTTACTCAGTCTATAATGGTATCTCGTTTTAATGAAAGAAAAGTACTAGCAACTCCAGTTAATATAGATGCAACAGGAAGCGTTGCAGGCTCTGCAATTACTATAACTGCAAGTGCAACTTTTAGAACTGTATTTGCAGCATCTAATTTTAGATTAGGAGTTATAATTTCAGAAGATGGTGTTCAAGGAACTGCCACTGGATACAGACAAACAAATTATTATGCGGCAAATGCTAATGGACCAATGGGTGGTTATGAATCTTTGCCAAATCCAGTTCCAGCAGCTCAAATGATCTATAATCACGTTGGGAGAGCTTTGCTAGGAGGTTATTCTGGTCAAACGGGTTCTGTTCCTGCAGCAATTACCGACGGTCAAACTGCATATTACACATTTAATTATACAGTTCCAGCTACAAGTGTTGTAGCAAATATGCATGCAGTATTAGTGTTAATTGATCAGGCTACTGGAGAAGTTGTAAATGCTAAATCAGTTGTTTTAAATACACTAGCTGTTGATAGTAATTCTTATAATAAAGATCAAGTTCAAATAAATCCAAATCCTGCAAGTGATTATTTTAATATAAATAATTTAAAAGGGGGTGATTATACAATTACTATTTATGACATGTTAGGTAAAGTAGTTCAAACTGTTGAATCTAAAAATGTTATTGAAAATGAAACTGTAACTATTCCTGTTAAAGGAATTTCTACTGGACAATATATTGTAAACATAGCCTCTGCAGCTAGCTCTACTAGTTTGCATTTGTTGGTAAAATAAAAAATACTAAAGGCATTTACAATTAGAAAGTAAATGCCTTTATAAATAGTAATTATTATGAAAAAAATTCTACTTTCTGTAATAGTAATTTTGGTTTTTTCTGTTAGCTCTGAAGCACAGTTTACAGTATCTAAAGCAGATGGAACTCCGCTTACAAATGGTCAAATTCTAACTTTTAACTCTATTGTTTACGCTCAGTCTTCCTTAGCTTTGAAAATTACAAATACTGCTCCTAATTCTATCAATATGAGAATTACATGCCAAAGCATGACCAACACTAATGGGCAATTGATGGAAGTATGTTTTGGACCAGATTGTTATGGTACAACAGCGGTTGGAGATGTTTTCCCGTCTTCTGGATCTGTGAATATTCTTACTGGAGTAGTAGATAATTCTTGTCATATGTTCAATAGTGACCTTGGAATTTCTACAAGTGTACCAGTAGATTATGTGTTTAAAATATACCAAATAGGTGATCTTGGCTCACAAATAGGAACTCCATTTATTTTTACCTATCGTTATGATGCTACTCTTTCTAATACGATAGTTGTTGGGCAAAATTCTAAAAGTGTTATTCTAAAATCTACATCAGTAAATAATAATTTAGATTTAGAAGTAAATTCAAAATCAGATTTTTCAATCTATGATTTGAGCGGAAGATTAGTTTTAGAAAATAATTTAGACTACGGAACTCAAACGATAGATGTATCTAAATTAACTCCTGGTTTATATTTAATAAATTTTGTTAACGAAAATGGAGATACTTCTTCTGATAAGTTTATAAAGAAATAAATTATAAAAAACTCATTAAAGTTCGCTTCATGCGAACTTTTTTGTTTTATATAAATAAGTAATTATTAGAATAAAAACCGATAGTATTTTAAAAATAAGTAATTTTATGCTTTAAATAAATTATGTCTCTACAAGCAATAAAAATTCTCCATCTAGACAGCAACCATGCTTTGTTGTGGCAACAACTTGAAGATGCCGGTTTTCAAAACGAAGAAGATTTTATCTCTACTAAAGAAGAGGTCGAAAAAAAAATACAAAACTATCAAGGAATCGTTATTCGGAGTAGGTTTAAAATAGATAAAACCTTTTTAGATAAAGCTATCAATTTACAATTCATTGCTCGTGTTGGTGCTGGGCTAGAAAGCATCGATTGTGATTGTGCAATTGCTAAAGGAATAAAATTAATTGCAGCCCCAGAAGGTAATAAAAATGCAGTTGGTGAACATACCCTAGGTATGTTGTTATCTTTGATGAACAAACTAAATCGTGCGGATAAATTAGTGCGTGAAGGCAAATGGATGCGCGAAGGCAATCGAGGTTTTGAGCTAGAAAATAAAACAGTTGGAATTATAGGTTATGGTAATATGGGTAAATCTTTTGCTAAAAAACTGCGTGGTTTTGATGCACAAGTTTTATGTTATGACATTAAAGAAAATGTAGGAGATGCTAATGCAAGTCAGGTTTCACTTATAGAATTGCAAAGAAAATCAGATGTTTTGAGTTTGCATATACCTTGGACTCCTGAAACCGATAAGATGGTAAACTCTAAATTCATTAATTCTTTTGCAAAGCCTTTTTGGTTCATAAATACTTCCCGTGGGAATAATGTTGTTACTTCAGATTTAGTCGATGCATTAAAAACGGGTAAAATTTTGGGTGCAGGATTGGATGTTTTAGAATATGAAAAATTATCTTTTGAAAATTTATTCATAGATTCTGAAAAACCAGAAGCATTTCAATATTTATTAGAAGCTGAAAATGTTGTGCTTACTCCCCACATTGCAGGATGGACCTTTGAAAGTCATGAAAAATTAGCGCAAACGATAGTTGATAAAATTGTTAGTTTATATAAATAATTTTCTATTTTAGTAAATCAAAATAACTACAGATTATGGAAATCAAAAAAACATTACCGAATGCAATCGCTGTTTTAGTTTTAGGAATTTGTTCAATAGTTTTTTCTTGTTTAGGAATTGGACTAATTTTTGGAATCATTGGATTAGTTCTTTCTAGTAACGGAAGAAAACTTTATAAAGAATCACCAAACGCCTATGAGGGATTCGGAATGTTAAATGCAGGATTTATAATGTCAATTATAGGAACAGTATTAGGAAGTATTTATATTCTTTATATTTTGTTTTATATTGTAATTATTGGAGGTGCATTAGCAACTATTTTTGCTGCAGCACATTAACATCAATTTTTTAATTTTGATTACTGAACACTAATCACTATTTTTCCCCAAGTTTCCGCTCCAATTCTGCCTGAAATTCTTCCATTACGGGCTTCATAGTACTTTCAGGGATATCCGCAATTCGAATGTACATTAACCCATCAATTGCATTATTAAATAATGGGTCAACATTAAAGGCCACTAAGCGAGCATTTTGCTTGATGTACTTTTTTATTAATACTGGAAGCCTTAAACTACCTGGCTCTAGTTCGTCAATAATTTTGTCGAATTTATTTAAATCGGCTTCTGTTTCATCAAATATAAAATCCTTATCGGCGTCTTTTAATTTTACTTTAAACTCCTTTTTTGGATGCACATATTGGGCAATATAAGGATCGTAATAATTAGATTTCATAAATTCAATCATCAACGACTTTGAAAAATCAGAAAATTGGTTGCTTATGCTTACCCCACCAAGCAAGAATTTATGTTCAGGATAACGTAGCGTTGTATGAATAATACCTCGCCAAAGCAAGAATAACGGCATTGGTTTTTGTTGGTATTCTTTTCTAATAAAGGCACGGCCCATCTCAATTGAGTTTTGCATCATCTCGTGCAATTCACTTTCAAATCGGAATAAATCGTTCAAGTAAAAACCTGCCATACCATACTTAGGAAAAATCTCTGAACCCAGTCCCATTCTATAGGCCCCTGCTATTTGTTTTGCTTCATCATCCCAAAGAAACATGTGGTGGTAGTATTTATCAAATTTATCTAAATCTATGGATTCATTAGTCCCCTCGCCAACCTCTCTAAAGGTAATTTCGCGTAAACGTCCTAATTCATGCAATATATTAGGAATTTTATCTGCCTTAGTAAAAAAAACTTCATAATTTTTACTTTGCAATAAACGGCAATCATCGGCTCTTAATTTAGTGACCTCGGCATTCATTTCATCTTGACTTGCAGGGGTTACAATTTTTTTCGGACTTTTAGGTTGTATTAAATTTGGAACCGATAACAATTTATTTTCCTTGTTGAAGGAATTTGCCAACATATACGTTTTCTTTCTCAAAAATTCCGAATATTCTTCAATTGTTTCGTACTCATTTTGCTCCACAACCGAAATAGGCTTTCCAATTCGGACTTTAATAACTCTGTCTTTTTGAGAGAATAATTCCGATGGTAACTTTGCAGTTCTTAATGTGCTATTAATTTTAGATAATAAATAAAACAAACGACTATTTTTAGCATGAAAATATATAGGAACAACAGGTACTTGAGCTTTTCTAATAACCTTAATAGCTCCTTCTTCCCAAGGCTTGTCTACAACTAATTTTCCGTCTTTGTAGGTTGATACTTCACCGGCAGGAAACATTCCAAGAGGTTTGCCGTCACTTAAATGGCGAAAAGTTTCTTTTAATCCAATTACACTTGATTTTATGTCTTTGTGATTTTCAAATGGATTAACGGGCATTATGTATTTTTTTACAGGCTCAATTCGATGCAATAAAAAATTAGCAATTATTTTAAAATTAGGCTCTTTTTCAAGCATCAATTTTAATAGTAATACGCCATCAATTCCACCTAGTGGATGGTTGGAAATTGTAATATAGGCACCATCTTTTGGCAAACGTTTTAAATCTTCTTTTGGAATTTCAAACTTTATTTCTAAGTCTTCTAGTATAGCATTAAGGAATTCAACATCTTTTAAATGTTTGTTTCTGTCATAAAATTTATTTAAAGTAGAAATTTTAAGCACTTTCATTAATATCCAACCTGCGAAAGTTCCTAAAACTCCATATTTATCAGCATTTATTGATTTTGCAACTTCTTTGGCTGTGACTAAACCCATTTATTTTTTTATTTTTTGAACAAGAAACAAATATAGTAAATCTATTGAGACAGAATTTTAAAAAAATAAGAATTACATAAATGGTAAAAAAAACTTAATAATTTTATATATATAGGATTAGTTTTAACGTTTTTATTTACTTTTGAAAAACTAAAAATGAATATGAAAATCATTTCTTATAATGTTAATGGTATTCGAGCAGCTATTACTAAAGGGTTTTTAGATTGGTTGCAACAAGCCAACCCCGATATTATTTGCTTGCAAGAAATTAAAGCTATTGAGGATCAAATTCCGACGCAGGACATAACAGCTGCAGGATATCCGTTTCAATATTATTTTTCGGCAAATAAAAAAGGGTATAGCGGAGTTGCTATTTTATCAAAAATAGAGCCTAAAAAAATTGTTTATGGAACCGGTATTGAGCATATGGATTTTGAGGGGCGTAACCTTCGTGCCGATTTTGAAAATTTATCTGTGATGAGTTTGTATCTCCCTTCGGGAACTAATTTAGATCGATTGGATCATAAGTTTAAGTATATGGACGATTTTCAAAATTATATTAATGGCTTAAAAAAGGAAACTCCTAACCTAGTAATTTGTGGCGATTACAACATTTGTCATCAAGAAATAGATATTCATGATCCAATTCGTAATAAAACAGTTTCAGGATTTTTGCCAGAAGAACGAGCTTGGCTAGATGCTTTTATGAAATCGGGTTTTGTAGATAGTTTTCGCCATTTTAACAAAGATCCACACAATTATTCTTGGTGGAGTTATAGAGCTGGTGCGAGAGGCAACAATAAAGGGTGGCGTATTGATTACAACTTAGTAAGTGAAAATCTGAAAGAAAGAATGAGTCGTGCTGTTATTTTGCCTGAAGCAAAACACTCCGACCACTGCCCAATTATGGTAGAAGTAGATTAAAAAAATAATACCCCAAATACTAACATAAATTATAAAAACATGATAAAGAAAATTTCCTTAGGATTATTAGTAGTAGCACTTTCTACCTCTTGTGTATCAAAAAAAATATACCAAGATTTAGAAAACAAATTTGCCGATTTGAAGAAAGAAAACCGAAAATTTGCCGATGACAATGAAGAGTTAACTAAAGTTAAAAACCAATTGGAATTGGATGGCTCTAAATTAAAAGCAGATTATGACAAGTTGAAATCCGATAACGACAAATTACAAGCTAGTTATGCTGCTACCGATAAGAGTTTGAAAACATTACAAGCTTCTTATAATGCACTAGAGAAAGATAGCAACGAAGCCCTAACGGCAAACATTAATAAAAACCGAGAATTATTGGCACAGTTAGAAGCTAAAGAAAAATCATTGGCAGCAGAACAGGCTAGATTAAATAAACTTAAAGCGGATTTAGATGCCAGTTCTAAACGATTAAGCGAATTAGAGTCTTATATAGCTGCTAAAGATGCGAGCATGAAAAAACTGAAAGAAACTTTAATGAAATCTTTAAAAGCTTTTGACGGAAAAGGATTAACGGTTCATGAAAAAGACGGAAAAGTATACGTGTCAATGGAAAACAAATTGTTATTTCAAACCGGAAGTTGGGCAGTAAACGGCGAAGGTAAAACTGCAGTAGTAGAAGTAGGTAAAGTATTGGCTCAAAATTCAGACCTTTCAATATTAATTGAAGGACATACTGATGACGATAGAATTACAGGAAATCTTGGAGGTGGAATTGAAAACAATTGGGATCTATCAACAAAAAGAGCAACTGCAATTGTAAATATCCTTTCGGAAAATAAAGGAGTAAATAAACAAAACTTAACTGCTGCAGGAAGAGGAGAATTCGCCCCACTAATGAGTAATGACACTCCTGAAGGTAAATCTAAAAACAGAAGAATTGAAATCATCTTAACTCCAAAGTTAGATGAAATTTCTAAAATGTTGAACGATTTGTAAAAGTTCAATTATTGAATTACACAAGACTCTAAAATTTTTTAGGGTCTTTTTTTGTTTATTGCATTTTATTCAAAGCTAAGAGTATCATTCTAAGCAATCGTTTTTATATAGTTTATACTTTTCTTAACTATAATTTTACTTTTTTGTTTTTAATATTTCATTACTTTTGCACCCTAATGAATACTAGAGATTTTATTATTTTTATGTTTTTTCTTCTATTATGTGGAGGACGGTCTTTTTATGCAAATACTTCAACCAATAATAATTTATTTATTTCAAATTATTCCCAAGGTAAAAATATTAAGCAAGTAAGTAGTAACTCATTTTTTTCTTTTATTGAAAATACAGATATTGATAGCGAAGAAGAGTTTAGTACTAATGAAGAAAATAAGGATGAACTAAAATGTTATTCATCCAATACCAGTTTTTATAGCAAAATTAATTTTTTATACAGTAGTAATTTTTTTAATTATCACTATATTAAAACTCCATTTACAATAATTTTATATTGTAACAATTCGCCTCTATATCTTTCTCAAGGGGTTCTCAGAATTTGATTTAATAGTTTGCTCAAAACAATTAATTAAATATTGAAATTTTCAATATTTCAATAAGATTATACATATAATTCAGATTTTAATTTATTTCAAACCATGAATACAAAAGTTTTATTAGCAGGCTTCATTGCCTTTTTATGTCTTACTAGTTGTAATACTAAAAAAGAAGAAAAAGTAGAAGAAGACAAATATATAGTTACTAATCCAGTAGTAATGGATACCTCATTTACTAAAGAATATGTTTCACAAATTCGTTCTGTTAGAAACATTGAGTTACGCGCTCAAGAAAAAGGATACCTTCAAAACATTTATGTTGATGAAGGCCAATATGTAGCAGCTGGACAGTTGTTATTTAAAATTATGCCTAAAATTTACGAGGCTGAATTACTAAAAGCACAAGCAGAAGTTCAATCTGCTCAAATAGAATTGCAAAATGCTAAAACATTAGCCGATAAAAATATCGTTTCTAAAAGTGAACAAGCAATGGCACAAGCCAAGTTAACCGAGGCTCAAGCAGAAGTATCTTTAGCAAAATTACATTTGTCTTTTACAGAAATTAGAGCGCCATTTGCCGGAAGTATTGATAGAATCCCTAAAAAACTTGGGAGCCTAATTGATGAAGGCGAACTACTAACAAGCCTCTCCGATAATAGTAAAATGTATGCTTATTTTAATGTTTCTGAAACAGAATATTTAGATTATCAAAATAATATTAAAGGAAGAGGAAACAGCACTGTTAATTTACTTCTTGCAAACAATCAACTTTTAAAATACAATGGGAAAGTTGAAGTTATTGAAAGTGAGTTTGATAGTGAAACAGGTAATATAGCTTTTAGAGCAAGTTTTCCAAATACAGATAAACTATTGAAAAACGGACAAACTGGTAAGATTGTTATGTTAGTACCTGTTATAAATGCATTGATAATTCCTCAAAAGGCTACTTATGAAATTCAAGATAAAAAATATGTTTTTGTTGTAGATAAAAATAATGTAGTTAAGTCAAGAGAAATCACTATCACTGGGGAAGTTCCTGATTTGTATGTTGTGAAAAGTGGGTTAAATGCCAACGATAAAATTGTACTTGAAGGAGTTCAGAAGGTAAAAGAGGATGACAAAATTAAATTTGATTATCAAAAACCACAAGATGTTCTTAGTCATTTGAAATTAAAAGCCGAATAGTCCAAAAACTTAATTAGTAAAAAATGTTTAATAAATTCATACAAAGACCCGTTTTGTCGATAGTAATATCGCTTATGATAGTCTTACTAGGTGTATTGGCTATGACCAGTTTGCCAATTACACAATTTCCTACTATTTCCCCCCCAAAAGTTAACATAGTAGCTGATTATCCTGGTGCAAATAACGAGTTGATGATTAAATCGGTTATCATTCCTCTAGAAAGAGCAATTAATGGAGTTCCAGGAATGAAATACATGTCCTCTACAGCAGGAAATGACGGTGAAGCAAGTATTAATGTTATTTTTAATTTAGGTACTGATGCCAATCAAGCCTCTATTAATGTACAAAATAGAGTAGCATCCGTAGTAAATAAATTACCTCCAATTGTAGTTAGAGAAGGAGTTAAAATCACAAGAGAAGAGCCTAATATGTTGATGTACATCAATTTATATAGTAAATCGGAATCCCTAAATCAAAAGTTTTTATTCAATTTTGCAGATATTAATCTTCTTTCAGAAATCAAACGAATTGATGGAGTTGGAGTAGCTGATATATTGGGAAACAGAGAATATGCCATGCGTATTTGGTTAAAACCAGATAGAATGTTGGCTTATAAAATTTCTGCCGATGAAGTGATGGAATCCTTAAACCAACAAAGTTTGGAAGCTTCACCTGGTAAAACAGGAGAAAGCTCAGGTAAAAGATCACAAACTTTCGAATACATATTAAAGTATTCTGGTAGATTCACAACAAAAGAAGGATATGAAAACATTATAGTTCGTTCCAATCCAAATGGCGAAATTTTACGTCTTAAGGATGTTGCCGATATTGAACTTGGAAGTTCAATGTACGATATTTATTCAAGCTTAAACGGAAAATCGTCAGCGGCAATTACAATAAAACAATCTTATGGCAGTAATGCTAGTAAAGTTATCAAGGATGTTAAAGCTAAAATGGAAGAGCTCAAGAAAACTACTTTTCCAAAAGGAATGGACTATGAAATTAGTTATGACGTTTCTAAATTTTTGGATGCATCTATAGAAAAAGTATTGCATACCCTTCTAGAGGCATTTATTTTAGTAGGTTTAGTTGTGTTCTTATTCCTTGGTGATTGGCGTTCTACATTAATTCCTGCAATTGCAGTTCCTGTTTCCCTTATCGGAACATTTGCTTTCATGCAATTCTTCGGAATTACCATAAATCTAGTTACTTTATTTGCTCTAGTACTTTCTATTGGAGTCGTCGTCGATGATGCCATTGTGGTAATTGAAGCCGTCCACGCCAATATGGAAGAGCACCATCTGTCGCCAATAAAGGCAACAAAGAAAGCCATGAGTGAAATTAGTGGTGCTATTATAGCAATTACATTCTTAATGGCCGCAGTGTTTATTCCAGTTGCATTTATGTCGGGACCTGTGGGAATATTTTTCCGTCAGTTCTCTATTACAATGGCAACTTCAATTATCCTATCTGGAATTGTAGCCTTAACGCTTACTCCGGCTCTATGTGCTATGATATTGAGAAACAATCATGGTATCGAAAGAAAAAAATCCCCTTTAGATAAATTTCTAGATAAGTTTAATAATGGTTTTAATAAACTATCGGATAAATACCAAAATATTCTTAAAAATATCATTACCAAAAGAGCATTAACATTTGGAGTTTTGATTACTTTTTGCGTCGGAATATTTTTCTTAAACAACAGTCTTCCTTCTGGATTTATTCCAAATGAAGACCAAGGGATGTTTTATGCAGTTATTCAAACACCCCCAGGATCTTCCTTAGAGAGGACTAATGATATTGCCCTGCGATTACAAAAAATTGCTGAAGGGGTTGAAGGGGTTAAATCAGTTTCTTCATTGGCAGGATATGAAATATTAACCGAAGGAACTGGATCTAACGCTGGAACATGTCTTATAAATTTAAAAAGTTGGGAAGATCGTAAGCATTCTGTGTCGGAAGTAATTCAAGAACTTGAAGAAAAATCTAAATCAATTACAGGAGCTACTATAGAAATGTTTCAACCACCTTCTGTTCCAGGCTATGGAGCTGCAGGAGGTTTTGAGTTACGTTTATTAGATAAAGCAGGTAGTGGTGACTACAGAAAACTTGGTGAAGTAAGTAATGATTTTGTAAAAGAATTAACTAAACGTCCTGAATTATCTTCTGTTTTTAGTTTTTATAATGCAAATTATCCGCAATATTTAATTAAAATTGACAATGATATCGCCCAACAAAAAGGCGTAACTTTAGATAATGCCATGAATACTCTTTCAGTATTAGTAGGTAGTACTTATGAAACTAATTTTATCAAATACGACAGACAATATAAGATTATAGTTCAAGCGACTCCTGAATCTAGAGCATTGCCAGAAGATATAATGAAACTCTATGTTAAAAACAATAGAGATGAGATGGTGCCATTTTCGGCCTTCATGCACATGGAAAAGGTATACGGATTAAACGATATTACGCGTCATAATATGTATAATGCTGCCGAAATTAATGGACAAGCAGGTGCTGGATATAGTAGTGGTGCAGCAATTAAAGCTATTCAAGAAGTTGCCGCTAAAACTTTGCCAAGAGGATATGGTATAGACTGGGCAGGTATTTCTGCAGATGAGGTAGGTCGTGGGAATGAAGCTATTTTCATATTCTTAATATGTCTATTGTTCGTTTACCTTGTATTGGCCGCACAATACGAAAGTTTCATTATCCCATTTGCAGTAATTTTATCTCTTCCTGTTGGAATATTTGGTTCGTTTTTATTGCTTAAACTCTTCGGATTAGAAAACAATATTTATGCTCAAGTTGCATTCATTATGTTAATTGGTCTTTTAGGTAAAAATGCGGTACTTATTGTGGAGTTTGCCATTCAAAAGCATAAAGCTGGAGCAACAGTTCTTGAAGCTGCTTTGGAAGGTTCTAAAGTGCGTTTTCGTCCAATTTTAATGACTTCTTTTGCCTTTATAGCAGGACTACTTCCTTTAGTATTTGCCTCTGGACCAGGTAAAATTGGAAACAGAACAATTGGTTCTGCGGCCGCAGGAGGAATGCTCCTAGGAACAATTTTAGGAGTAATTATCATTCCTGGGTTGTATTATATTTTTGGTAGAATTTCCGAAAGAACAAAATTTGTGAAAAATGAAGAAGAAAATCCATTAACCCAAGAAATTGACACTAATGAATACAAATAAATTATTCAAATTTCTTATACCGCTAAGCATTTGCTTGGCGGTGGTAAGTTGTAAAACACCTGCAATTGCTCCTACAAAAGCAGGTGCAGCTGTTCCAGAATCGTATGCAACGAGCAAGGATACTTCCAATACTGCATCGCTTCCTTGGAAAACCTTTTTTAAGGATCCCGATTTAGTAAACTTGATTGACATTGCAATACAAAACAACCAAGAACTAATGATTACTCTTCAGGATATTGTTATAGCCAAGAATGATATCCGAATTCGTAAAGGAGCTATGTTACCCTCAGTTGGCGTTAGAGCCAGCTCTAGAATTGAAAAAGTAGGCACCTACACTAGTCAAGGTGCCGGTGATGCTTCCGCAGAAATCACCCCTGGCAATAAAGTTCCTGAAGCTTTAACCGATTTTAATATAGCTGCTTATGCTAATTGGGAAGTAGACATTTGGAAAAAATTGCGTAATTCTAAAAAGGCTGCAATCAGTAGATATTTATCTACCATTGAAGGTAAAAACTTTGTAATAACAAATCTTATAGGAGAAGTTTCTGATTCGTATTATGAATTGTTGGCTTTGGATAGCCAACTTCAAATTATCCGACAAACTATTATTTTGCAAAATAATGCGCTAGAAATTGTAAAAGTTCAAAAAGAAGCCGCTAGAGCAACTGAACTAGGAGTTCAAAAATTCCAAGCAGAAGTGCTTGCTTCTCAAAGCATGGAATTTGAAATATTACAAAAGATAAAAGAAACCGAAAACAGAATCAACTTTTTGCTGGCTCGTTATCCACAAGAAATTAAAAGAAATAAATCTGATTTTTTAACTTTGCCTGCCGCGATTGTCAATTCGGGAATTCCTTCTCAATTGTTGGCAAATCGCCCTGATATTAAGCAAGCCGAATTGGAATTGTCTGCCGCTAAACTGGATGTAAAAGTGGCTCGTGCCGAATTTTATCCTTCGTTAAATATTTCAGCAACTTATGGGTTACAAGCTTTCAAACCATCGTATTTACTTACTTTACCACAATCTATTTTGTACTCTCTTGCGGGAGATTTAGCTGCGCCATTAATAAACCGAAATGCTATTAAGGCAGAGTTTAGCAAAGCTAATGCGCGCCAACTTCAAATATTGTATAATTATGAAAGAACTATTTTAAATGCCTATTTAGAAGTTTCTAATCAGTTGTCTAAAATCAGTAATATTGAAAGTAGTTTTAATTTGAAAACAAAACAAGTAATTGCTTTGAACCGATCTATAGAAGTTTCTAATGATTTGTTTAAATCAGCACGTATAGACTATTTTGAAGTTTTAATGACACAACGTGATGCCCTAGATTCTAAATTAGAATTGGTAGATACTAAGAAAGAACAATTAAATGCAGCTATTCACATTTACCGAAATCTAGGTGGTGGCTGGAAATAGTAAATTTATTAAGAGCCGAATCGAAAGATTCGGCTCTTACATTAAATTTTCATTTGTTTAACAAATGTTAGTGTGCGAAATGTTATCTAAAATGTATTTTTGCTATTCCAATTCAATACCATAAAAATGAATTATACTAATCTCTCAACTACCGAATTAAAAGTCAGCACTATTTGTTTAGGAACGATGACTTTTGGGAATCAAAATACCGAACACGAAGCACATGCACAATTGGATTATGCAATTGAAAGAGGTATTAATTTTATTGATACTGCCGAGATGTATCCGATAGGAGGTAACGCCCAAATTCTTGGAAGCACTGAAAGACACATTGGAAGTTGGTTGCATAAAATTGGTTCTTCAGAAAGAGAAAAATTGGTAGTAGCAACCAAAATTGCAGGTCCTAATCGTGGCTTGGATTATATACGTCAACCATTAGATTTCTCTAAGAAAAGTATTCAGGATGCTGTTGAATTAAGTTTAAAAAATCTCCAAATTGATTCTATTGATTTATATCAAATGCACTGGCCGGAGCGCGTTATGAACATGTTTGGACAACGTGGTTTAACCAAAATAGATACGAATTGGGAAGATAATATTTTTGAAGTTTTGACAATTTTTAACGAATTAATTAAAGACGGAAAAATAAAGCATATAGGAGTATCCAATGAAAATCCGTATGGTGTGATGCGTTTTTTAATGGAAAGCGAGAAGCATAATTTACCAAGAATTGCTACGATTCAAAACCCATATTCGTTATTAAATCGACTGTTTGAAGTTGGACTTTCTGAGGTTTGTATGCGAGAAAATGTAGGATTGTTAGCCTATTCACCATTAGGTTTTGGAACTCTTTCAGGAAAATATTTACACGGAATTAATCCAGAATATAGAATGGCAATGTTCCCACAATTTACAAGATATACTGGAGAAAATGCAGTGAAAGCCACTAGATTGTATAATGATTTAGCTGAAGCAAATAATTTGACTATTACACAAATGGCATTAGCATTTGTTAACCAACAAAATTTTGTAACATCTACTATTATTGGGGCAACTTCTTTAGAGCAATTGAAAGTAAATATTGATGCTTTTGAAGTTGTTTTATCTCCGGAAGTTTTAGCAGAAATTAATAAAATTCAGGAGTTAATTCCGAATCCGGCGCCTTAGTTTTTAGTGGTCAGTATTCAGTGATCACTGATCACTAAAACTTACAAGTTATCAATAACCTTATCCTTAGGATATTTCACTTTATAACTGATTCGGATTTTTTTAGTTTCATTGGGTGCCATTTTCAATTCCCAAGTAAGAATTCCGGTTTCAGAGTTTACTTTTGAGTTGCCATCTTCTAATAGTTCAATAGTGATTTCTTTATCTGGACTCAATGGATATTGGTCTTTTAGCAACATTTGAATATCTTCTTTTTTATTATTTCGAATGGTTAAATCGTAGGTAAAAGTTTGTTCTTTATAAGACGATAAGAATTTTGTTCCCGATTTATCCACCACTTTTTCTCTTAGAATAGAGATTTTTTTGTCTCTTCCCATACTCAAGTTTAATGTATCAGTTGTTTGATTTGGGTTGATATTGGTTTTGCCTACATACAATCCTTCAAAAATAATATTGGCTTCTCCAGGCAATAAATTGTATTTGGAATAATCATTAATTTCAGCTAATAAAAACGCTTCTTTATCTACACGTGGCGCTGCATAATATTTATAAGTAGCAGGTAATTTTATTTCTTTCAAAGCCACCGAATGCACTTTCCCGTTGGATAAAATATCATAAGGAATATCAATATCAAAAGAAACGTTGAGTTGGTTTTCAACATCGTTTGCATTTATTGAGCGCACTGCTTTGTCTTTTTTTATGCCATAACTTGTAACAACAACTTCTTCTAATTGTACGCCAGATGCTCTTCCCTGAATTTTATTGCTAAGAACATCACCATTACGATAATCATCCTGATATCCATATCTCAAAAACCATTGACTCAATATTGGTGCTTGATTATTCTGATTTGGGTTTCCGCTAGATAAAGTTAATTTCACTTTTTTCCAATCGATTCCAGTACTTTGAGTCACTTGTGCTTTATACATCATATTAATTGGATCTTTAACGCTTACGGCACGCAAGTCATAAAAAGGCTTCCAATTGGCATTGTTGGTAATATAATTAATATCAAAATTTACATTCCCAGCAACTTCATTCATCACCTGAAGGATTAATTTTCCGTCGGATGATTTGTCTTCTTTTTGGGTATTGATTTCTAGTTTTTTATTCAAATTTTGCAATTGAATAGTCCACTTTGTTTCTTTTTCTTGTAGCAGGGTTATTGCATTGTTCAGCTCACTTCTTTTTGCTTTATAAAAATCAACCAATTTTATCAGTTCTGCAATATTCAGTCCAGTATTAGCTCCAGCAACCATTTGATTTTTATCTAATAAATCAACAGTTTTAGAATTTGAAACTTTTTCAATTTGAATTTTAGCAATTTCCTTGTTTACAATAGTAATGCTATCCCGCACTTTTTTTATGGCCGGATTGCTTTCGTCTATTTCATATTCGGATATGTAATTTTGGGTAAACTGGACCGATAAAACCGTCACCGAATTGGGTGCGCCAATTTGCACGGTGTTTTCATTCAAATAATCAGCTACATTTTTAATAACAATTTCGCTCGTTCCTACTGGAAGATTCACCGAAGTTGTTTGTTGTATTTCTGCAGCATTAAAATATACTGTTGCAGCTTTTACTTTTGCGGAAGCAAAAATCGGTTTTTGAGCAAAACTAATTGCCGAAAACAGCACTGATATAAGAAGTAATTTTTTCATGTGATTTTAATGTCAATTAATTATGTACAAACGAACTAATTTTATAGATAGTATTTTTACCCAAACAAATGTTCTACAACTTCTTCAATTTTGGAGACTAAAACTACTTTTATACCTGGAAATTTTGTAGAAATTTTATTGTATTTGGATACAAATATGGTTGCAAATCCTAGTTTTTCAGCTTCTTGAATACGTTGTTCTACTCTATTTACAGGGCGAATTTCGCCAGAAAGGCCTACTTCTCCAGCAAAACAAACGTCTTTTCCAACAGCAATATCTTCATTAGAAGATAAAATAGCTGCAACAACCGCTAAATCAATTGCAGGGTCATCAACAGAAATTCCACCTGTAATATTTAAAAAAACGTCTTTGGTTCCTAATCTAAATCCGGAACGTTTTTCTAAAACTGCCAATAGCATGTTTAATCTTTTTGCATTATAACCAGTTGTGCTGCGTTGTGGAGTGCCATAAACTGCTGTGGAAACTAAAGCTTGAATTTCTATCATTAAAGGGCGCATGCCTTCTAATGTAGAGGCGATGGCAGTTCCCGAAAGTTCTTCTTCCCGATGTGAAAGCAATATTTCCGACGGATTAGAAACTTCTCTCAAGCCCGAACCTTGCATTTCGTATATTCCCAATTCAGCTGTAGAACCAAATCGGTTTTTTAAACTTCTTAATATTCGATACACATGATTTCGATCCCCTTCAAATTGTAAAACGGTGTCAACCATATGTTCCAATATTTTTGGTCCAGCAATGGTTCCGTCTTTAGTAATATGACCAATTAAAATTACAGGGACATTAGTTTCTTTCGCAAATTTTATCAATTCGGCAGTACATTCTCTTATTTGAGAAATACTACCTGCAGTAGATTCAATATAATCGGTATGTAACGTTTGAATGGAATCTATAATTACAATTTCCGGCTCAATTTCTTCAATTTGTCTAAAGATATTCTGAGTTTTGGTTTCGGTAAGAATATAGCAATTATCGCCTTCGGGAGTAATCCTTTCTGCGCGCATTTTTATTTGCTTCTGACTTTCTTCGCCCGATACATATAAGGTTTTGTAGGGTAATTTCAAAGATATTTGAAGCAACAAAGTACTTTTCCCAATTCCGGGTTCACCGCCCAAAAGGATTAATGATCCAGGAACAATTCCTCCGCCTAATACTCTATTTAATTCGCCATCTAAAGTGTCCATTCGCACTTCTTGCGAGGAATCTATTTCGGCAATTTTTAATGGTTTGGGTACTTTTTTAATTTCTGAAGTAGTTTTCCAACTGGTTTTTTCTTCTTTTTGAATTACTTCTTCAACTATGGTATTCCATTCTTTACAGGCATTACATTGTCCTTGCCATTTGGCATATTGGGTCCCACAATTCTGACAGAAAAAAGAAGTTTTTAGCTTGGCCATTATTTTTTTATTTGAGTACGAAGTTGTGTTGCTTTCTCCAGCATCATGTCTTTTGTTAAATTTCCAATTGGCTCATGTTGAAATCCACTTTGATAATATTTAACTGCATTTTTAATATCTCCAGTATTTTCATAAAAGAGTGCCATCTGATAATCTCCAAGCATGGTTCTAGGATACATTTTATGAGAAAGCTGGGCTAATTGCTCTAATTCAGGATAAGCTTTATTTTTTAAAATGGCAGCTTCAATAGCTTTAAAATCGTTTATTCTAATGTTCATTTTGATACTTAGTGCTTTTTCTAAAACATCGTATTTGTTTTTCAAATAGGTTACATATCCAGATTCTAATTTGACAATTTTTTCTTGAAATTCTGTGGTAGAAATAGGTTGGTAGGAAGCAAAAAACTGGTATAATGCACTCGGAATTGAGTAAAGCACCAACGAATAATGAGAGGCTTCTTTAAAATCATCATATTTGTAATTCAAAGCAGGATTTACAACTGCCTTAATGTTTTCATCCAACTTTGTTATTTTGGTTTTCATTTTTTTAATATCCCCATCAGATGACGATTGGTAGTAAAAAATATTCTGCTTAAAAGTTGCCAATCTCTCAGGAATTAGGGTTTCCATATTTGGAGCAAGTTCTGGGCTTAGTGAAATATAGGCATTAAATAATGGAGCATCTTTATATAAATAAAAATTCATAAAACTAGCTGTTACATCGTGACCTGCAATAATTTTAAAGGGTGAAATCCGGTATTTATTTTGAATATATGGAATTAATTCACCCCCAATAAATTCGAAAAAGTCAGCACCTGTTCCCTCAGGTAACCCCGTTATTTGGTCAATAGTACAATCGTCGTTACGCTCATTTCCTTGAGATATCCCAACAACAATAACTTCGGGTAAATCATCCCAATAATAGCCAAATCTTAAAGCACCTTGAAAAGGATCAAAAAGATAGTCGCCATCCAATAAAAATAACAATGGATACGTTTTTTTAGTTTCTTTAGAATAGGATGGGGGAAGCGAGATAGTTAATTCTCTGTAAGATTTTTGTTTTTTGCATAAAACACTATCTTTTACTTTTTGAGAATATCCACTAAAGCTTAAAAAAACTAACAATAAAAGCAGAATTTTTTTCATATTGTATTAGAAATTTAAGTTCTTATAAAAGAGTTTAAAAACAAGCAATATAAGAATTATTTTCTATTATAAATAGGAAGAAATAAAAAGGAAAACAATCCCAAAATTAAAACTAGAAGCATTTGTGAAGTCCAAATAATCCAACCAAAAGCAGTCCCTACTGGCTCTGCTATTGCATAAAATAGTAAGACTTTAGAAGTAAGAAAGGGGTATGTTCCAAAACCACTGTTAGTAAAGGCTATTGCAATACTTCCCACTACAAATGAAATCATGATTGCGCCAATTGTTAGTACAGAAGTTTCGGGTAGCGCTTTAGTAGCAACATAATAAGTAAGAATGTATGAGCTCCAAATTAATATAGTTTGAAAAAAATACTTGCCCTTTTCTTTCATGTGAACAACACTCAACAACCCTTCTTTTAACCCTGAAATTTTTTCTTTAAAAAAAGCAACAATTCTTAGTTTGGAATATTTGTAGATTAGAATAAATGTAATAAAAGAAATAATTCCAACTATTAAAATTAGCGTCATTAAATGCAAAGGTATTTTATCTAAAATAAAAGCTTTCACGATTTTATATTGCAAAATAACAGCAAGCAACATGAAAAATAGCAAGAAAAAAATATCTACTATTCTCTCGGCAACTATAGTTCCAAAACCTTTATCAAATGGAACGTTATTGTATTTTTTTACAATTACTGCTCTAGAGATTTCACCCGATTTCGGAACAGTTAAATTCAATAAATAACCAATATTAACCGCCATAAAATTATTTGCAAAAGAAGATTCGTAACCCAAATGGTCTAACATATATTTCCATCTATAGGCTCGGATGGCATTACCAATGAAGCCAATAAACACAGCTAATATTACATAATAATAATTTGCATTTTTAAAATAGCCTTCAATTTCGCTTAGTTGCGCATGGGTAAACTGGTTGTATTGGTAAGCTATAATTCCAACTCCTAAAAGAATAGGAATAAAAATTGAAAGCCATTTACTAAACTGATTTTTCAAAATTTATTTCAAGGAATTGTCGTTTTCATTTGGGAAAACGAGCCAAGGTTTGAATGTTTTAGCTTCTTCAAAATCTAAAGTAGCATACGATATAATGATAATAATATCTCCCGCATGTACTTTTCTTGCCGCTGGGCCATTAAGAGTTATTTCACCTGAATTGGAAGCACCTTTAATAGCATAGGTTTCAAAACGTTCGCCATTATTGATGTTAACAATAGAAACTTTTTCGCCTTCAATTAGATTTGAGGCATTCATTAAAGCTTCGTCAATAGTAATACTGCCAATATAGTTTAAGTCGGCTCCAGTTACTTTAACGCGATGAATTTTTGATTTTACAACTTGAATTTGCATAGGGCAAAGTTAAATTATTTTAGTGAAATAGTATCAATCAATCTTATTTTGTTAACAAAAACGGCTATAAAGGCACGATAATTTTTGTTTTCACTTTTAGTTATGCAAGTTAATAAGGTTTCTTCCTCCGCAATTTCAAAATATTCTAATTCAAAATCAGGAAGTTTTTTAAATTCTTTGCTAACAAAATCCGTCACATTTTTTGCTGAATTTGTTTCAAAAAGAGTTTTTGCTTGTTTTAATGTTTCAAAAATAACAGAAGCGTTTTCGCGTTCCTTAGCAGAAAGTCGCTCGTTTCTGGAACTCATCGCCAAGCCGTTAGCTTCTCTGTAAATTGGACATTCAATAATTGATACAGGAATTTTTTCTTTTTCAACTAATTTTTTTACAATTTGTAATTGCTGGAAATCTTTTTCTCCAAAATAGGCATTTGTTGGGGTTATAATTTTAAAGAGTTTTTTTACTACGGTAGCTACACCGTCAAAATGTCCAGGGCGAAATTTGCCCTCCATTTGATTTTCTAAACCATCAAAATTATATCGTTGAGATGCTGTATCTCCCTCATAAATATCTTCTACTGTTGGCGCATAAACTATGATTTTATCAGAAACTGTTTTTATTTTTTCAAGATCATTTTCGAAAGTTCTTGGGTATTTTTTAAGATCTTCAGGATTGTTGAATTGCGTTGGATTTACAAAAATACTAATAACAGTATGGGTATTATTTTCAATAGATTTCTCCAACAACGACAAATGTCCGTTGTGTAATGCTCCCATGGTAGGCACAAATCCGATAGTAAAATTAGCATTAAAGATGCTTTGTAAGTACTTGTTTAAATCTGCTTTGTTGTTGAAAATGAGCATATCGTTTTAATTAAAATAGGGTACAAACTTACTACTTTAGTAAATATCTGCATAAATTTTTGTAATTTTGCACGTTTATTATTGCCAATAAGTAAATAAAAGTTTTTTATGGAAGACAAGAGGATATTGTATGTGTCATCTGAGGTGGTGCCGTATCTGGCTGAGAATGAAGTTTCTCTTATGTCTTATGACGTGCCAAAAATGATTAATGACCAGGGAGGACAGATTAGAATTTTTATGCCAAGGTATGGAAATATTAATGAAAGAAGACATCAATTGCACGAAGTTATTCGCTTATCAGGGATGAATTTAGTGGTCAACGATGTAGATATGCCTTTAATAATAAAGGTTGCTTCCATCCCAAAAGAGAGAATTCAGGTCTATTTTATTGACAATGATGAATATTTTAAGAGAAAAGCCACATTTTCTGATGAAGATGGCGTTTTGTATCCAGATAATGACGAGCGTGCTATATTCTTTGCTAAAGGAGTTGTAGAAACTGTTAAAAAATTAAACTGGGTACCTGATATTATTCATGTTCACGGCTGGATGGCTTCAATGCTTCCCGTGTATATGAAACATTTTTATAAAGATGAAGCGTTATTTTCTCAAACTAAAATTGTTACTTCGGTTTACGGACAATCTTTCGATGGTGCTTTAGATGTTGAGATGAAAAATAAAATAATATTTGATGGAATTTCGGAAGAAGTTATCTCTGATTTGGAAACTCCTAATTATGAAAATTTAATAAAGACTTCCATTAGACATTCGGATGCGGTGATAATTGCCTCCGAAAATCTTTCCCCAAGTTTAACAAAATTTATAGAATCTTCGGAAAAACCTTTTTTACCTTTCGCAACAAAAGATGCGTTTGCAGAGGCTTACACCACTTTTTATAAAAAAATGTTATAACATAATTTTCAAAACATGAAATTTAATTTCTTTCTCAAAACAATTATTGCCTTATTTATTATTGTACTTGTTGTCTCCTGTGACAAAGACATTAATGAAATTGGTTCTGAAATAACGGGTGATAGTCATTACGGAATGGATGTTGCCTACAAAGATGTGGTAGCATACAACCAAAATTTAGGTCCAGTTCAAACTAATAATTTAAATATCAACCAATTTGGATGTTATACTAATCCTGTTTTTGGTAAAACCAAAGCGAGTTTTGTTACACAAGTAGCATTAGCATCAGTAAATCCTACTTTTTATAGTCCAACTATTGACTCGGTATATTTACATGTCCCTTATTACAGTACATTTGTAAGTACAGATTCCGGTACGGGAGATAGTTCATATACTTTAGATTCTTTAAAGGGTTCTGGAAAAATAAAGTTGAGCGTTTATGAATCGACTAAGATTTTAGAAACTTTAGATCCAACAACTGGATTATTACAGCAACAAAAATACTTTTCCAACCAACAGCCAGATTTTGAAGCAAATAACGGTGGGGTTAAATTGAATAATGACGACAAAAATATTGATCCAAAAATTACAACAGTTGATAATAGTCAAAATGACGAATTTGTATTTAGCGATAAACAAATTAAGTTTTACAAAAATAAAGCCGATGGCACTCCAGGGACTACAGATGTAGCTGAAAGAAAAGCACCAGGAATGTTGCTTAACTTAAAGAAAGATTTTTTTCAAACTAAAATTCTTCAAACTTCACCGGCTAATTTATATAACAATGATGCGTTTAGAAATCATTTTAAAGGTCTTTATTTTAAAGTAGAAAATGCTAGTTCTTCTCCAAATGGAGGAACACTTGCTATGATGAATTTTTCTAGTGGAGTAATAACAATAGTATACCACGATAAGGCTTCTTTAACAGATACTGCCGCGCCAACCAGAAAAACACTTTTATTAAATCTTTCTGGAAATACGGTTAATTTGTTAAACAATGAAAACACTTTTCCAGGATATGTTACACCTAATCCAACAGACGGTGACCGAAATCTTTTCTTAAAAGGTGGCGATGGCTCTATGGCGGTAATAGATTTATTTAATCAAGCGGATATTTATAGTTATGATAAAATCACTGGACTTAAACTACCGTCAACACCTAATGGTATTTCCGATGAATTGGATGATTTAAGAAATCCAGCAGTTGGACAACAAAAATGGTTAATTAATGAAGCTAACTTAACATTTTATATTGCTAAAACAGCTATGTTAACTGCTCCCGAACCGAATCGAGTTTTTCTGTATGATTTAAACAATAAAAGACCATTATTAGATTTTTATACGGATTTTTCTTCAGGGATTACTCCGAAATTCAATAAGTTTGTTCATGGTGGAATTTTATCAACTGAGAACGGAAAAATAGTTAATGCTAAAGTAAACGAAAGAGGAACTTTCTATAAAGTTAATATTACCAACCATATTAGAAACTTAATAAAATATGGCGGAGTAGGCGTAACTAAAGATTCAACAAATGTTCGCTTAGGTTTGGTTGTTTCCGAGAACATTAATAACGCCATTAATTATTCATTAAACTCTCCTTTTTCAAGCGGAAGTGGGAGTAATTCATTTCAATCCAAATATATTCCTGTGATGTCTGTTGCCAATCCACTAGGAACTATATTATATGGAAGTAATATTCCTGTGGGAGATCCAGATTACAATAAAAGATTAAAATTAGAAATTTATTATACTAAACCTTATTAAATAAACTCAAATTTATGTGTGGAATAGTTGGATATATTGGTCATAGAGAAGCATACCCTATAGTAATTAAAGGATTGAAACGTTTAGAATATAGAGGTTACGATAGTGCTGGATTAATGCTTTTTGATGGAGAGAATTTAAAAATTTCTAAAACCAAGGGTAAAGTTTCAGATCTTGAAGAAAGATCCGCTTTGGATATAACAATAAATGGCACTATTGGTATTGGGCATACTCGTTGGGCAACTCATGGAGTCCCTAATGATGTAAATTCGCATCCGCACGTTTCTAATTCAGGAGATATTTGTATCGTTCATAATGGCATCATTGAAAATTACGAACCTCTAAAAAAAGAATTGATAAAAAGAGGGTACACATTTTCTTCAGACACGGATACAGAGGTTTTAGTTAATCTTATTGAAGAAGTACAGAAAAAAGAAAATTTAAAACTCGGGAAAGCAGTACAGATTGCTTTAAATCAAGTAGTTGGTGCTTATGCAATTTGTGTTTTCGACAAGAAAAAACCAAATGAAATAATAGTGGCTCGTTTAGGAAGCCCTTTGGCAATAGGAGTTGGAGAAAATGAGTTTTTTATTGCTTCAGATGCTACGCCATTTATAGAATATACTTCGAATGCTATTTATTTGGAGGATGAAGAAATGGCAATTGTTCGTTTAGATAAAACATTGAAAATTCGAAAAATAAAAGACGATACTTTGGTAGACCCTTATATACAGGAATTGCAAATGAACTTAGAGCAAATTGAAAAAGGGGGTTACGATCACTTTATGCTTAAAGAAATTTACGAGCAACCAAATGTTATTAAAGACACTTATAGAGGAAGACTTCATGCCAATACCGGAATCATCCAAATGTCAGGCGTGGAGGATAACCTAGAAAAATTCTTAAACGCAGACAGAATAATTATTATTGCTTGTGGAACATCATGGCATGCAGGATTAGTTGCAGAATATGTTATTGAAGAATTTGCAAGAATACCTGTTGAGGTAGAATATGCTTCTGAATTTAGATATAGAAATCCAATCATTACCACTAAAGATATTATAATTGCTATATCTCAATCGGGAGAAACTGCCGATACTTTAGCAGCTATAAAATTGGCGAAAGAAAAGGGTGCATTTGTATTTGGCGTTTGTAACGTAGTAGGATCTTCTATTTCCAGAGAAACTCATGCAGGAGCTTATACCCATGCAGGGCCAGAAATTGGAGTGGCTTCTACTAAAGCATTTACTACTCAAATTACGGTTTTAACAATGATTGCTTTGCGTCTAGCTAAAGCAAAAGGATCACTTTCTACTTCTGATTATTTTAGATATTTACAAGAACTTGAGTTAATTCCTGAAAAAGTTGCCGAAGCATTAAAAACAAATGATGTAGCTAAAACAATTGCTTCAATTTATAAAGATGCACCAAATTGTCTTTATTTAGGTAGAGGTTATAATTTTCCAGTGGCATTAGAAGGAGCTTTGAAACTTAAAGAAATTTCTTATATTCATGCAGAAGGATACCCTGCTGCCGAAATGAAACACGGACCAATTGCCTTGATAGATGAAAAAATGCCAGTAATTGTTATTGCACCTAAACAAGGACATTATGACAAAGTGGTGAGTAATATTCAGGAAATTAAATCTAGAAGCGGTAAAATAATTGCTATTGTTACTAAGGGTGATAGCCAGGTAAAGGAATTAGCAGATCATGTTATAGAAATTCCAGAAACATTTGATGCTTTATCTCCATTATTAACTACAATTCCATTACAATTATTATCCTACCATATCGCTGTTATGCGTGGTTGTAATGTAGACCAACCAAGAAATTTAGCAAAATCGGTAACGGTGGAATAGTTTCTACTTTTATTTTATGTTGTATACTAAAGCGAAACACCAGTTTCGCTTTTTTATTTTGTTAGGGAATCTTAATTATGGTACATAAAAACAATTTTAGAATTGAATAAAAAAAATGAAAATAATTAAAATAACAACCTCTTTTTTTAGTAATTTAAAAAATATTTGTACTTTGGCTACTTATAACCAACAAAATTTAACCTAATGAAAATTTATTATTTTATTTTGACATTGTTTTTTTGTAGCATATCTTTTGCTCAAAGTTCAATTTCAGGTTCCGTAAAAGACACCAAAAACGAACCAATTCCGGGAGCAAACATTAAAATTGCGGGGGAGTCTTTATCCGCTATTTCCGATGCAACTGGAAAGTTTATTTTAAAGGCACCTGCTAAACTTCCGTTTACAATTGAAGTTTCTAGTATCGGATTTGCACCACAAAAACTTCAAGTTACGTCGCTTAGTAAGAAACTTGAAGTTGTTCTACAAACCGAAGATACCAAGTTAGACGACATCGTAGTATCTGCTTCTAGAACCCCCGAGAGAATTAAAGAATCTCCAGTTACCATTGAGAGAATGGGGATTAAAGATATTAAAAAATCGGCATCTCCAACATTTTATGATGGATTAGAAAATCTTAAAGAAGTTCAAATGAATACTAGTAGTATGTCATTTAAATCTATCAATACACGTGGTTTTGCAACAGTTGCAAACACCCGTTTTATGCAATTGGTAGATGGGATGGATAACTCTTCACCATTATTGAATTTCGTTATTGGAAATATGATTGGTATTTCTGAAATTGATGTGCAAAATGTGGAGTTACTTCCTGGAGCGTCTTCTGCTTTATATGGTGCCAATGCTTTTAACGGTATCTTGTTCATGAATAGTAAAAGTCCGTTTACAAGTCAAGGAGTTAGTGCGTATGTAAAATATGGTCAAACTTCTCAAAAAGCTGCAGGGACTAATGATTATTCTGATTATGGAGTACGAGTTGCTCATGCTTTTGACAATCATTTTGCTGCTAAAGCTAACTTTTCATTCTTGAAAGCTACCGATTGGTATGCAACTGATTATAGAGATTTAAGTAATCCAGGAAAAGACAGATCGTTTTATAACTATAATGGACTTAACGTTTATGGAGATGAAGCTTCTACAAATATCAGAAATGTTGCCGCAGGATTGCGAGATGCTGGAGCAATAACACCTGCTCAATTTACAGTGTTTAATTCTATCTTGCCAAATTATAACGTAAGTAGAACTGGTTATAACGAAACAGACTTGACAGATAATAAAGTTAGAAATGCTAAAATAGATTTCTCTTTACATGCAAGGCCATTTGGTAATGAAAAATTAGAGATTATTTGGCAAAGTAAATATGGTTTTGGAAATACCGTATACCAAGGTGCTAACAGATATTACTTAAATGACTTCTTTATGGAACAACATAAATTAGAATTTAAAGGCAAAAACTTCTTCTTAAGAGGATATACCACTACAGAAGATGGTGGAAAATCATACGATATGTTATTTACAGCTCTTAATGTAAATAGAGCTTGGAAAAGTGATGCAGTTTGGTTTGGCGAATATGCAGGAAAATTTGTTCAGTCTACTTTAGGAGGCGCTACACCGGATCAAGCACATGCAGCCGCAAGAGTAGTTGCTGATAATGGAAGATTAGTTCCAGGAACAGATGCATTTAAAAACGCTTTTAATAAGGTAATTGCTAATCCAGATGTACTTTCAGGATCTAAATTAGTTGATAATTCTAGAATTTACCATTCGGATGCTAATTATAGTTTTAAAAATATTTATGGAATTAATGAATTACAAATAGGAGGATCATTTAGACAATACCAATTAAACTCTCATGGTAGAATTTATACAGACGCTTTTGGGCCTATTTACTATAACGAATTTGGACTTTATTCTCAATTAACAAAAAAAGCAATGGATGATAGATTAAAATTCACCTATTCTTTGCGTTATGATAAATCGAAAAATTTTAATGGTAATATTTCTCCAAGATTATCATTTGTATATTCAGCTGGAGCTGAAAAGAACCACACTTTTAGAGGGTCTTTACAAACCGGTTTCCGCAATCCATCTACGCAAGACCAATACATTGGATTTAATGTAGGTAGTGCTGTATTAGTGGGTTCAGCTCCGGATAACTTAGTTCGATATACAGAAACTTTACCAGTAGCTACAGCTGTAGGGCAAGCTTTTGCAGGAGGCACATCTGTACTTATGACGGGTGTAAACGCTTATAATAATTCCTATACTGTAACTTCTGCGCAAGCATTTGCTGCACTTGCAGGTTCAAATCCTGTTGCAGCAGCAGCATTATTAAAAAAATCTAATGCAACTTATGTTAAACCAGAAACAGTTAAAGCAATCGAATTAGGTTATAGAGGTCAAATTAAAGGCTTCTCCTATGATGTAAATGGTTATTACAATATTTATAACGACTTTATAGGAAATTTAACTGTTGTTGCCCCTTTGTATGGTACAGCAATGGATTCTCCAAACATTACAGCCGGACCAACTGATGCTGGTTTTCAATCTATCCATGCATTAACTACTGGAAATACTAGAGTGTATCAATTATATACTAATACTAATATTGAAATAATGTCTTTAGGTTTTGGAATTGGTGTTGGAAAAAAAGTGTATAAAAACTTTGAAGTTAGTGCTAATTATAACTACGCACAATTTGATTTTGATCAAGCTAAAGACCCAAGTTTTGAAGCAGGTTTTAACACTCCAAAACATAGAGTAAAAGCTTCTTTTGGTAACGAAAAATTATTTAAAAACTTTGGTTTCAACCTTAGCGGAAGATGGAATACAGGTTACTTATGGCAATCAACTTTTGCTGACGGTATGATTGATGCAGCTACTGTAATTGATGCTCAAATAAATTATGCAATTCCAAAATTAAAATCAGTGCTTAAATTAGGCGCTGCTAATATTGGTGGAAAAGAATACCAACAAGTGCTTGGAGCAGGATTAATTGGACAACAATACTTTGCTTCTTTAACTATCAATCCTTAAATTTCAATAAAAACTTAATAATAATACTATTATGATAAAAAATTTCAAATTGCTATTTCTGGTTTCATTAACCTTTGTAGCTTGTAGTAAAAATGATGATGTAACTATAGATGCTAATTCATCAGATGGATTGCCATTAACATCAGGAAGCGCTGATTTCTCTAAATATGTTGCGCTTGGAGACTCTTTTACCGCTGGATTTAGCGATAACGCATTATTTATAGAAGGACAAAAAGGAGCATATCCTAATATTTTAGCTCAACAATTTGCGCTTGTTGGAGGTGGAGAATTTAAAACTCCTTTAATGGCAGATAATATTGGAGGTTTTGTAGGAAGTTCTACTTATACTCCAAGATTCTATTTTGATGGAACTGGACCTGCAGTAGTTCCAGGAGCCTCAAGCACAAATCCAACTACAATATTAACTGGATATTTTAATAACATGGGTGTTACAGGTGCTAAATGTATTCATTTAGATTATCCAGGTTATGGAAGTTCTATGGGTAATCCTTATTTTGCAAGATTTGCTTCTAACCCAATGAAAACAATCGTTGATGATGCAGTTGAACAGACACCTACTTTTTTCTCCTTATGGATTGGAGGAAACGATGTATTTGGATATGCCTCTTCAGGTGGATTAAATGATGCAGATATAACACCAACAGCTACTTTTAATTCAGCTTATAATGGATTAATCACTAAACTAACAGCTGGAGATAGAAAAGGAGTTGTTGCCAATTTACCTTATGTAAATACTTTACCAATGTTTACCACTGTACCTACAAATCCGATTCCTGCTTTACCAGCTGCCCAATCTGGACCATTAAATCAATTGTTTTCTGTAATTAATCAAATTGCTGCAGGAGCAAATCAACCCTCAAGATTTGTAACAATTACAACCGATGATAATAATCCAGCAACTACAGAAGCTACAAATCCATTATTAATTGTTGACGAAACATTAGTTGATTTAAGCGTGTATATAAAAAATGCTTTATCTCCTACTTATGGTGTTCCTTTAGCTACCTATTTAGGAAATCAATATGGTAAGGCTAGACACGCAAAAAACACTTCTTCTGGAAGAGACTTTATATTGTTAACAGCAAGCTCCTTGATTAAACCTCCTAATAATATTGAAGCTTCGGCTCAAAGCCCATTTAATGCAAGAGGAGTTTCTTATCCACTTCAAGATAATTTAGTGTTAACAATAGATGAGGCAGATAAAATTAAAACTGCAACAGATGCCTATAATGTAACAATTTCAACAGCGGCGGCAAATAGCAATTTAGCAATTTTTGATGCTAAAGAAACTATGAGACAAATAAGCACAACAGGAATTACTGCAAATGGCTTTACTATAACATCAGGATATGTAACTGGTGGCGGATTTTCATTAGATGGGGTACATCCAAGCCCAAGAGGATACGCATTAATTGCAAATGAATTTATTAAGGCGATAAATACTAAATATGGGTCAAATATGAAAGGTGTTGATCTAGGAAATTATAGAATACTTTTTCCAGCCTCTTTATAAAACAAGAAACTTATAGATTTTCAAAACCACCTACTTCGGTAGGTGGTTTTTTGTATTTCAACCTCTTTTTAACCAACCAGTAACGCTTAGTCTTTGTTCATTGGTTACTAAAACTTCGTGTTTTAGTTCGTCACTTTTAAAGAAAACCGTTTTGCTTTCAGTAGGAGAAATCATCTGATTATTATTCTTTTGATAGATATGCAATTCCCCGCCATCCTGAGGTTGCCAATTAGGGTTTAAATAACTTACCATTGAGAATTGACGTTGTTTATCGTTTTCAAATTGATCAAAATGGGGTTTGTAAAAACTACCCTTTTCGTAAAGTGAATAGTGAAATTCATAACCACTTATATTGGTATAGCAACTTTGATTTAAATAAGCTACAAAAGCATCTATTTTAACAAAAAACGCATTTTCAAATTCATTGTTATGGGATTTATCTAACCAATGTATTTTATCACTTCGTATTAAATTATTTTGCACTGTTTTTAATTCATTACCAATTGAAGCATTTTTCAATAAATCGGCAGCATTTAATTGTAATAGATGGATTGCTAAGTTTTGACAAAGTTCCTTACTCAAAAAATCTTCCGATATTCCTACTTTGTTAGTGATATAGCTGTTTATTAGCGATTCAAAACTTGTTTCCATTCTAGATTATTACTTGAAAAGACAAGTTTTCATAAAGGTAGTCTTTATTAAATGATTTTAATGCATCCAATTATTTTAATGTTAAATATTTGTTTTACAATTAGATAAAAAAATAGACAGCAATCCTCAATATTAAATAATTGTAATTTCTTCGATTTTATGAAAAATTAACACTTTAACAAAAAAATAATATTTAATTTTACATTTTAACATCATTACGTACTGAATAAAATGAATTCAATATATTCAAAAAAATTATCTTTAGTCTACACTATTGTGTCTGTTGCTTTAGCTATAGTAATTACATATTCTTTAACAAGTTATTCTGATAAAAAAGAAGCAAATAAAATATTAGAGTATTCAGAATCCAAAAATGCATGCACCACTAAAATTGAACGACTAGCAGGGTATCCTTTTGTAAGACCTTTATTATTTGTAGATGACGTATGCGAAGGTGATGGGTTAGCAAATACTAAAAAGGAAATTTCAGATTTAATTCAAAATTACAAGACCTATCAAGGACTAACTTCAGCATCGGTTTACATAAAGGAATATAGACATAATGAATGGATGACAGTTAATGAAGAGGAAAGTTACGAGCCGGGCTCGCTCTTTAAGGTGCCAATTTTAATTGCCTATTTAAAAATGAACGAAGAACACCCCGGAGTTCTGGATAAAGAATTGTTGTTTAATCAATCCTTTAATATTGATAAAAATGTGGCTTACAAATCTTCTGGTATACAATTAGGCAATGCTTATAAAGTTAGAGATTTGCTAAAATATATGATAGCTAATTCAGATAATAATGCTACTGCTTTATTAAATAATAATTTAAAACCAGAGGTTTTATTGAAATTATTTAAGGATTTAGAATTAGAATTGCCTAATGTTAATGCGAAACAATATTTCTTTACTGTTAAGCAATATTCCTTATTTATGAGAGCTATTTACAATGCATCTTATTTGTCAATTGATAACTCGGAGTACGCCGCAGAATTATTAAACAAATGTGATTTCAATGATGGAATTAGAAAAGGAGTACCAGGTTCAGTAAAAATTGCACATAAATTTGGAGAATCAGGAACCCCTGTAGATAAACAATTACATGAATCTGCGATTGTCTATCTTAAAGATAAGCCTTATATGCTTACCGTAATGACTAAAGGAAAGGATAACGCAACCCTTTCAAAACTTATTAGCGAAATTTCAGCAGTTGTTTACAAAGATCAAAGCAATAAATCATAATTAGTCCTTTGCTAACATTTCAAATAATCTACCATCCTTTTGGTAAATGTCTTTGTAAAAATTAAGCCTCCCTTTATTGTCTACCCAAGCGGTAAAATATCCTATATATACAGGTATTTTAGTTTTTAAAGTGTACCAAGATTCTTTATTAGTATGCATTGCCTCGTATGTTTTTTTTGGAGTCCAATTAGGGTCTTCTTTTAAAATTATATTTGCTAATTCAACCGGCTTTTCAACACGAATACACCCATGACTAAATGCTCTTGTTTCTTCTTTAAATAAATTCTTAGAGGGAGTGTCGTGTAAATAAATATTGTTATTATTAGGAAATAAAAACTTTATTAACCCCAATGAATTTTTAGGTCCTGGTTTTTGTCTGACACCACCGTTATGCCATTCCATTTGGTGAAGTGAAAGATAGTTTTTGTTTTTTTGTAAAGCAGGGAGAATCTCTTTTCTTAGTATACTGTTTGGAACATTCCAATATGGGCTAAACACAATATTACTCATCATTCCACTAAAAATGACCGTTTCATTCATCATTTTTCCAACTACCACATTCGAAATTAAAACAGGTTTCTTATCCTTAAAAAAGGTGAGTTGGAAAGAGGGTATATTAATTACAATAAACTCTTTTGAATTAGTTAGTCCGCTAGAAACCCACCGGCACCGCTCCATATTCACCATAATTGTTTTTATTCGATCGCTAATTGGAATATTCATTTCAGCAATGTGTTTAGGAAGAATCACTACCTCTGCCTTGAATCCAGTTCGTTTTTTAAAATTCAATACACCCAATTTCAGTTCCTCGTCATAAAAATGACTTTTAGAGTCATTGGAAAGGTCGCCTTCTATAAACAATCGTTTTCGTATTTCTGGGATGAATGAAGATGTATCTCCAGATTTTAAGGAAGTAAATTTTTGTGTAACTGGAATAGTATTCCAACCTCCTTTTTTTTCAATCTTTCGATAGTATTTCAATAACTCTCTTAATTTATAATATTGAGGTATTAAATAGCTCATATCAGTACTTTTAGCGTCTATAAGTAATGAATCTAAATAATTCAAGTAGGTAGGTTTATTTCTTGGTAAATACCATCCTAATCCTTTCGATTTTGTAATATCAATTCCATGAAAAACCTTATCTACATAAAATAAATAATACGATGTTAAAGCAATTTCTATATCTGAATCGGCTGCCTGAGTTTTAGTAGCGTATTTAGATTTAAAAACTTTTTCATAAGGCACTGAGGTTTTTATCCCGTCGTCTTGCAAATTATTTATTTTATTCCAAATTACTGCCGCATTTTCTCTGATACCATTGCCATCATACCAAATATAATTGTAATGTTGTTGCTGATAAATTTCAACTGCTTGTTTTTTGTAAGGTAATAATTCAGGATATTTATCATAAAAACTTACGACTAAAGTACTGTCGAATTGTTTTAATGCTATGACTTTTTCTTTTTTCAAAGTGTCGTCCCTTATTCCCTTCAAATTTGTCTTTTTGTTTTGGCAAGATTCATTACTGATACCCAACAAAAATAAAAACGATAAAAAAAATAAACTAGTGGCATTGGTTTTTTTCATCTTTAGCTTAACTTTACTTAAAGTTACTACATTTACCTAGACAAATGCTCAAGAATTTAATTTATTTATTCTCATGAATACAAAAAAACTCGTATTGACATTACTTATTTTAGCACACTGTTATCTGAATGCACAAGAAAGCGCAAAAAAAGAGATAAATTCTGCTTTAAATCATTGGCACAAAGCAGCAGCAGCAGCAAATTTCAAAGAATATTTCTCCTACTTAACGGATGACTCTATCTTTATTGGAACTGATGCAACAGAAAACTGGAACAAAACCGCATTTGAAGCATTTGCTAGGCCCTATTTTGACAAAGGGAAAGCATGGTTTTTTACTCCAATAGAAAGACATATTTATTTTTCTGAGGATGGGAAAACGGCTTGGTTCGATGAATTATTAGATACCCAAATGAAAATTTGCAGAGGGTCTGGAGTTTTAATACTAACTAATAATAGTTGGAAGATTAAACAGTATGTCCTTTCAATGACCATTCCAAATAAAAACACAGATGAAGTAGTGAAAATAAAAACGCCTATTGAAGAGGTTTTTTTATCTAAAGTAAAGCGAATGTATTAAAAATAAAAAGGGTGAAATTTCTTTCACCCTTTTTGCCCCAAATCTACCATAAACTTAACCTACTAATCTCATGGTGGTACAAATATAACTCTGTAGGAATCTTATCTCAAAATAAAATTGTTCAACGACAGTAAAAATCGTTTAAATACACTATTTTTATAATTTTACTTCCAATTACATACTTTTTCTTTTTTCTATTCTTATAATTTTCGACGAATTGAATATTTATTTATTTTCAAAAGACTTTTATAATCAAAATTATCTGAAGTTAAAGAGAAACTCAAATTTGGAATTGTAATTATATATTGATAACGAAGTTTAAATATCTCGCATTTGAAATCAAAGTAAATAATAGCAGTTAGAAGAATATCTGAAAAAAAAGAAAGCGAACGTATTAAAAATAAAAAGGGTGAAATTTCTTTCACCCTTTTTGCCCCAAATCTACCATAAACTTAACCTACTAATCTCATGGTGGTACAAATATAAGTACACAGGAATCTTACATCAAAATAAAATTGTTCAACTACAGATAAAGTCGATTAAATACACTTTTTGAATGATTTTAATATGCTCTTGCGTTTTTTCCTTCATAAAAATTCATAAATGCTCGATTAACGACACGGTTTCCGCCTGGCGTTGGATAATCACCAGTAAAATACCAATCCCCTAAATTTTTAGGACACGCTTCGTGCAAATTCCCTATAGTTTGAAAGATAATTTTCACTTCTGCTTGAATAGTTTCGGAAGTTAATAATTCGGCTATTTTATTAGATATTTCAGTATCTGTAAATGGCGCATATATTTCGGTAACATAGTTTATTACTTCCTTATCTTCCTTGTTTTCTTGCAATTTACATTTAGTGTAAACATCATCAACAATATGGTAAAGATTCCGTTCCTTCAATAAAGCCATTGTAGCTTGAAAAGCAATAAGCCCTTCCAATTTAGCCATATCAATACCATAACAATCTGGATATCTAATTTGTGGCGCCGAGGAAACTACAACAATTCGTTTTGGGTGCAAGCGATCCATCATTTTAAGGATACTCATTTTTAAAGTAGTTCCCCTTACTATACTATCGTCAATAATCACTAAATTATCTGTGGGTTTTATTACGCCATAGGTCACATCATATACGTGGGCAACCAAATCGTCTCGGCTACTGTCTTCAGTAATGAAGGTTCTAAGTTTTGCATCTTTAATGGCAACTTTTTCCGTTCTAATTTTTACAGATAATATCTCCTCTAATTTTTCTTTAGTAAGTGTTTTTCGATTATTTAAAATAAAATGATTTTTTCTTTGGTTTAAAAAATCGTTTGCCGCCTCAATCATTCCGTAAAAAGAAGTTTCAGCAGTATTCGGGATATAAGAAAAAACAGCATTGTCGGTATCATTTTCTATAGCTTCTAAGACAGCAGGAAGGATTAATTTTCCTAGATTTTTTCGTTCTTGATAAATTTCCGCATCGCTACCACGAGAAAAATAGATTCTTTCAAAAGAACAAGCTTTTTTAATTGTAGGCGTATTAATTTCTTGAACTGAAACGCTATTGTTTTTTTTGATAATCAAAGCATTACCAGGAAGTAATTCTTCTACTTTCTCAAACGGCACATTAAACACTGTCTGTATAACAGGTCTTTCAGAGGCAACTACCACAATTTCATCATCTTCATAAAAATAGGCAGGTCTAATTCCTGCAGGATCTCTAAGGACGAAGGCATCCCCATGGCCTAACAATCCTGCCATAGCATATCCTCCATCCCATCCGCGAGATGCACGCTTTAATATTTTAGCAATATCCAATTTTTCTGCAATAATAGGGGAGGCCTCTCTTTTAGACAATCCATTATTCTTACATTCCAAATATAAATCGGTTACTTCATCGTCTAAGAAATGGCCTATTTTTTCCATGACTGTAACTGTATCTGCCATTTCTTTAGGGTGTTGACCTAGTTCAACCAAACTGTTAAAAAGTTCTTTAACATTAGTCATATTGAAGTTGCCGGCAACAATAAGATTTCTATGCATCCAATTGTTTTGACGCAAAAATGGATGTACGCTTTCAATATTATTTTTACCAAAAGTTCCGTAACGAACATGTCCAAGGAACAATTCTCCAATGTAAGGAATCTTAGCTTTTTGAAGTGCTACATCATCTGCATATTCTGGATGGGAAGCCATTTCATTATTAATACGCTCGTTAATTTGCGCAAATACATCTTGGATGGGTTGTGCGTCGTTAGATCTAACTCGACTGATGTATCTTTCACCTGCTTCAACATCCAACTTAATAGAGGCAAAACCAGCACCGTCTTGACCACGATTATGCTGCTTCTCCATTAGAAGATACATTTTTTGTATTCCGTAAAAAGCAGATCCGTATTTTTCTTTATAAAATTCTAACGGTTTTTTTAATCGTAAAAGGGCAATTCCACATTCGTGTTTTATTGCATCACTCATTTTTGTAGTTATTTAGTTGTGTTTATTTTGCCACAGACTTACAGATTAAAAAAGATTAATATGATTCTGTGAATCTCAGGCTATATCTATTTTTAAATAAAAATGCCCCGAAATTTCGAGGCATAAATTTATTATAATTATATATCAAATTGTGTTAATAACTTGAATTGTTTTAATCTTTCTTGTACTTCTTCTTTTTGCAAAGACTCCATTCTTTCCGTTCCGAATTTTTCTACACAAAAAGAAGCCAAGTTTGAACCTTGAATAATAGCATTTTTCATGTTATTAAAAGAAATATTTTCACTTTGTGTTATATATCCTGAAAAACCACCTGCAAATGTATCGCCCGCTCCAGTTGGATCAAAAACTTCTTCTAATGGAAGTGCAGGAGCAAAGAACACTTCTTTGTTATGGAACAGTAAAGCACCATGTTCTCCTTTTTTAATTACTACATATTTGGGACCCATCGTATGAATTTTAGCCGCAGCTTTTACTAAAGAATATTCTCCCGATAACTGACGAGCTTCTTCATCATTAATAGTAATAACGTCTACTCGTTTTATTACTTCTAATAATTCTGGTAATGCACAATCCATCCAAAAGTTCATAGTATCTAAAACTACTAATTTAGGAGTAGACAGCATTTGATTTAATACACCTGTTTGAACCAAAGGATGTAAGTTCCCTAACATTACGACATCGGCATCTTTAAAATCTTGTGGAACCACAGGATTAAAATCTGCTAATACATTAAGTTCCGTAATTAAAGTATCACGAGAATTTAAATCGTTGTGGTATTTTCCACTCCAAAAGAAAGTTTTTCCTCCTTTTACGATTTCAATTCCAGAAATATCTATGTTTCGTGCTGTAAGTATATCTAAGTATTCTTGAGGAAAATCTTCACCAACCACAGAAACAATTCCAGATTTTAAATTAAAATGTGAAGCCGAAAGCCCAATGTAAGTGGCAGCTCCACCAAGGATTTTCTCCGTTTTTCCAAATGGTGTTTCTATTGCGTCAAATGCTACAGTACCTACTATTAATAGTTTATTCATTATGAATTTATTAAATTAAGTTAACAAAGATATGTTTTAGTTTATAAGTTTAAAAGTTTACTCTTAAATTAATTTTATCTACATTAAGAATAAAAATTGTCCAAAAAGCGTTAAATTATGCAATATAATTTTGAAATTTAAATCTAATTTTATTTTTTTGTAGTCGATTAATTAACTATATTTGTTATACCCCCCCTTTAGTTACTTAAAAACGAATATGAATAGGCGCGGATTTGCGCATTTATCATATATTATGTTTCGCACAATTAATTTAAAATTTGCAGTATGCAACACAGAGGAGAAATAATCAAGGAAGCAGTTTATAAAAGCGGGCTTTCTATTACAGAATTGGCAAAGCGAATTGGCAAAAGCCGTAGATGGGTTTATTTAATGTTTGAAAATAACAGTGTATCTTTAGATGTTATTTTACAAATAGGAACTATCATACATCACAATTTTACCAAAGAAATTGAAGAATTTGAACCAATAAAAAAAGCATTTGATAAATCTAATAAATCTGAAAATGACGATTTTTCTGTCGAAAACTGGAAAAACAAATATTTACAGTTGTTAGAGGAATACAATGTATTATTGAAAGAGAAACTCAATTCATAGAAAAATTAAGGGTAGTTTTAAGAATTAGAATGTTACAAGTTAAAATAACTTTTCGCCTTCTTTTTCGTAAAAAGTATCTATAGAAAGATTTTCTAAGCCAGAGGCATATACTGCAAGTTCATCACAACGTTCATTTTGTGGATGGTTGTTGTGTCCTTTTATCCATTTAAAATCTACATGGTGTTGTCGGTATATTTTCAGGAAGCGTTTCCATAGATCGGAATTTTTACGGTTGGCGAATCCTTTTTTCTCCCAACCTAAAATCCATTTTTTTTCAACAGAGTCTACCACATATTTAGAATCCGAAATGACTAAAACGTTCATCTTCGGATTTTTTAGTTTTTCTAAACCTACAATAACAGCCAAAAGTTCCATTCTGTTGTTAGTAGTTAACCTAAAACCTTCGTAAAATTCTTTTTTATGCGGTGTTCCAATTAACTCCATGACCACGCCATACCCCCCGTTTCCGGGATTTCCTTTGGCTGCACCATCAGTATATATATGGACTTGATGTGGCATTTTAAAATTACATTAAAAGTTTTTCAATAATTTCCGGAAAATAGCGGTGTTCTAATACGTGAATTTTATCTGCAATTTCAACTACGGAAGAGCAATCCTCAATATTGACCGATTTTTGAAAAATAATACCACCTTCATCATAATGTTCATTTACAAAATGAATAGTAATCCCTGTTTCTTTTTCGTTACTATCAAGGACAGCTTGGTGCACGTTCATTCCATACATGCCTTTTCCTCCATATTTAGGCAGAAGCGCCGGATGAATGTTAATGATTTTATTTTCGAAATTTTTGATAATTGCTTCAGGAAATTTCCATAAAAAGCCAGCTAGAACAATTAAATCAGGGGCATCTAGATGGATTTTTTCAGCAACAATTCCATTATTTAAATCTTCACGATTAAATATTTCTACTGGAACATTTAAACTTTTTGCACGCTCAATAACTTTTGCAGATGGATTATTAGTGTAAATCTTAACAACTTGTATAATTTTTGTTTCTTGACATTTTCTAATTATTTTTTCTGCATTTGATCCAGATCCAGAGGCAAACAATATAATTTTTTTCATTTTAGCAATTAAAAAAGTTAGACAAAAATAAGGAAGTTTTTAGTATAATATAGTAACATCTTAAACATTCAAAAAACACACTATTTTTTACATTGTTATTAATTCAAAAAGCAAAAAAAAGAATAATAAATAATATAAATTAGCTCTTTGTGAAATAATTTTTTTAATTTCGTAGTCATATTTATTAACTAAAAGGTGGTTTTAAGATAAAGTTTTTTATTTTTGCCAACAATTTAAATTTTAAAATTAAAGATTATGTCAGACATTGCATCAAGAGTTAAAGCGATTATCGTAGACAAATTAGGCGTTGACGAGAATGAAGTTGTAACAGAAGCAAGCTTCACTAACGATTTAGGAGCTGATTCATTAGACACTGTTGAGCTTATTATGGAGTTCGAAAAAGAATTTGATATTCAGATTCCGGACGACCAAGCAGAAAACATTGCTACAGTTGGTCAAGCTATTTCGTATATTGAAGAAGCAAAAAAATAGTAACCCAAAACCCGTATACATTTATTGTATGCGGGTTTTTATTATTATTATTAAAAATTAAACTATTTTTGATTGAATTTCAATCATCAGATATTAAATACCCTTATCTCTTTAATTAACTATTATAAAGAAAACGGGGTATTTTTATTTAAATACTATTTAAAAAAAAATATATGCAACTAAAGCGTGTTGTTGTAACTGGTCTCGGAGCATTAACTCCTATTGGAAATTCCATTCAAGAATACTGGGATGGATTGATTAATGGAAGAAGTGGAGCTGCACCAATAACCTACTATGATACAGAAAAGCATAAAACTAAATTTGCTTGTGAAGTAAAAAACTTCAATATTGAAGATTACATGGATCGCAAGGAATCGCGCCGATTAGATAAATTCTCGCATTATGCTATTGCTTCAAGTGATGAGGCTATTAAAGATGCAGGAATTACCCATGACAACGTAAACAAACATCGTGTTGGTGTGATTTGGGGAGCAGGAATAGGCGGTCTTGAAACATTTCAAGAGGAAGTTCTATATTATGCTAAAGGAGATGGAACACCAAAATTCAATCCCTTTTTTATCCCAAAAATGATTGCCGATATTGCACCAGCTCACATTTCGATGCGAAATGGATATATGGGGCCCAATTATACTACAGTTTCAGCATGCGCATCCTCTGCTAATGCAATGATAGACGCTTTTAACTATATACGATTAGGTATGTGTGACGTTATTATTACCGGCGGTTCTGAAGCTGCTGTAACTATAGCAGGAATGGGCGGATTTAATTCAATGCATGCTTTATCAACAAGAAACGATAGTCCAGAAACTGCATCTAGACCTTTTGACGCAACTCGTGACGGTTTTGTTCTTGGTGAAGGATCAGGAGCTATTGTTCTAGAAGAATATGAACATGCCAAAGCACGTGGTGCCAAAATTTATTGTGAAATTGGAGGTGGCGGAATGTCATCAGACGCTTACCACTTAACTGCACCACACCCTGAAGGAATTGGTGTTATAGCCGTTATGGAAAACACCTTACGGGATGCAGGAATGTCTCCAGAAATGGTAGATCATATTAATACGCACGGAACTTCAACTCCGCTTGGAGATGTTGCTGAATTAAAAGCAATAAGTCATGTTTTTGGTGCTCACGCTAAAAACATCAACATAAATTCTACTAAATCTATGACCGGCCACCTATTAGGCGCTGCTGGAGCAATAGAATCAATAGCAGTAATTTTGGCTATGCAAAACGGAATCGTACCACCAACTATTAACCATAAGGTTGTAGATGAAAACATAGACCCATCCTTGAATTTAACTCTAAATGTTCCTCAAAAAAGAGATATAAAAGTTGCCATGAGTAACACATTTGGATTTGGAGGACATAATGCTTGTGTCTTATTTAAAAAATTGGAGAACTAAGCTCTAATGCGAATTTTCACTAACATATTTTATAAAAATTCCCGTCCTAAAGAAGGCGGGAATTTTTTTGATACTATTCAAAATATTGTTGGATTTAAGCCAATCAATCTAAAATACTACAAAAAAGCTTTTACCCATAGATCTTCCAATATCCTAGATGATGATGGGCTTCCGTTAAATTATGAGCGATTAGAATTTCTTGGCGACGCCATGTTAAGCTCGGTAATTGCGGCACATTTATATAAAGTTGTTCCAACTGGAGATGAAGGTTACTTAACCAAAATGCGCTCTAAAATTGTGAGCCGTGAACATTTGAATGAATTAGGTAGGGATTTGAATCTTATTGAATTTGTAGAAAGTAAGGTGTCGCCACAACATTTTGGAGAAAATATTCACGGGAATCTTTTTGAAGCACTCGTTGGAGCTATTTTTCTTGATAAAGGTTATGATGGTTGTGAAAATTTTATTCAAAAAAGAGTCATACTTCCCTATGTTGATATTGCACGATTGGAAGGCAAAGTAATAAGTTATAAAAGTTTAGTTATTGAATGGTGCCAAAAAGAGAAAAAACATTTTTATTATGATGTTTATGATGATAATGGTATAGATGGGCAACGTTTTTTTGGAGTAAAATTAAGTATAGACGACAAAGTAGTTGCCAAATCTAGAGCAACTTCCAAAAAGAAGGCAGAAGAAATTGCATCTAAAAGAGCTTATTTTGCATTCCAAGAAAAAATCAACACTATTTGACATAAATCCATAAAAACCTATAACGTTTTCGTTGATAAAATAACGTTAATGTAATACGGTATAGGTTAATTGAACTTTTAATAACACTATATTTACAACTTACTTTGGCAATAAATGGCTATTCATAAAATACATATTGAAGATTTTGAAGAGGATGATTACCATCTAATTGCACTTCATACTTCATTAGAAGATTATAGATTGGCTTATTTTTTGAATAAAGAACTTGGTATCGCTTTGTGTAAATGTAAGTTTGACATTCCGTTTCAAGTAAAAAAAGGGAAAACCTCCTTTGTCAGATTTACTTTTGAAGATGAAAAAAAAGTAATTCAATGGAACTTAGTACAAAATAAAAATGAAGTAGAGAATATTGAAAACATTGACAGTAATGATTTATTTTCGAATTCTAAAAATTTATTTTCTTCCTCTGTCTATCTTTTGCCGGAATACAAAAAAGTAGATTTCTTTGTAAAAATTGAAAACGCAGCAAATGAAATTGATCTAGATAAAGTAATTGCAAAGATTAGCAAAATAGGTGCTGTAAAATTAGCATATAGCTTAGTTAAAGATAAAATAAAATCAAAAAATAATTTAATTTTTTAATAAAAATGTCAACAAGAAAAAAGACTAAAATTGTAGCCACGCTAGGTCCTGCTTGTAGTTCAAAAGAAGTAATTAAAGACATGATTGATGCTGGAGTTAATGTATTTCGAATCAATTTCTCTCACGCTGATTATGTCGACGTAAAAGAACGAATCGATATTATTCGAGAATTGAACCAAGAATACGGTTATACAACCGCTATTTTAGCAGATTTACAAGGACCTAAACTTCGTGTAGGAGTAATGAAAGAAGATGTAGTAGTAAATCCTGGTGATATTATTACTTTTCAAACAGCCGAAGACGTTCCGGGTACTGCAGAAAGAGTGTACATGAACTATAAAGAGTTTCCTAGAGATGTAAAACCAGGAGAAAAAATTCTTTTAGACGATGGGAAACTAATGTTTGAAGCATTAGAAACTAATGGAACCACCGAAGTAGTTTGTAAAGTAATTCAAGGTGGACCTTTGAAGTCTAAAAAAGGTGTAAACTTGCCTAACACCAAAGTTTCGCTTCCTGCTTTAACACAAAAAGATATTAAAGATGCCCTATTTGCAATTGAACAAGATGTAGACTGGATTGCGCTATCATTTGTAAGAACACCTGCTGATTTAGAAGAATTACAAGATTTAATTGCAAAACATTCTGATCATAAAATTCCAATTATAGCAAAAATAGAAAAACCAGAAGCTGTAGAAAATATTGATAAAATTGTTGCTTTTTGCGATGGTTTAATGGTTGCTCGTGGCGATCTTGGGGTTGAAATTCCAGCTCATGAAGTTCCGTTGATTCAGAAGAAATTAATACACAGAGCTAAAACCGCTCGTATTCCTGTAATTGTGGCTACCCAAATGATGGAAACTATGATTACTAGTTTAACGCCAACTCGTGCCGAAGTAAACGACGTTGCCAACTCGGTAATGGATGGCGCAGATGCGGTGATGCTATCGGGAGAAACTTCTGTAGGAAATTATCCGGTTCAAGTTATTGAAAAAATGACTCAAATTATTGAAGCAGTTGAAGATTCTCCGCTAATTATGGTGCCTCAAAATCCACCTCTTGTGAGAACTAAACGTTTTATTACTAAATCAATTTGTTACCACGCGGCTATTATGGCCAACGATATTAAAGCAAAAGCAATTTCTACTTTAACAAATAGTGGTTATACTGCTTTTCAAATTTCGGCTTGGAGACCAGCGGCACACATTTTAGTTTATACCTCTAATAAAAGAATCTTAACTCAATTAAATTTACTTTGGGGAGTTAATGCTTTTTTCTATGATAAATTTGTAAGCACAGATGACACCGTAGATGACATTAACCTAACTGCTAAAGAAAATGGTTATGTAAAAAAAGGCGATATTCTTATCAACCTTGCAGCAATGCCCGTTGTAGATAAAGGAATGGTAAATACCTTAAGAATTTCTGAAATAGAATAGTTTACTATTTCAATTTTATACAAACCTCGTTTCTTGATAAAAACGAGGTTTTTTGTGAAATTAGGTTTCCGTTAAAAGTAAAAATACTTGCCAAATTGAACTAGTGATTTACTAAAAAAATCAAAAATTAGGTTAAAATTTTTCTTAAATATTTTTTCATTTAAAAAGAAGAATTATATTTGAAGAACTAAAAATTAATTTTATTATGTCTAAAAATCCGTTTTTTAAAACCGACACTTTTAATAATACTTCTATTACCCATGATGCGGTAATAATGGATTATAATCAAACGATGACTGTTGCGGGTACTATTAACAAAAGTTTTATATTATTATTGTTGCTAGTAGCAGGTGCTTTTGGTACTTGGAATATGGTTTCTAATGATGAGAATCCTATAGTTTTTACTATTGGTGGCGCAATTGTTGGATTGATTTTAGTATTGATTACTACTTTTAAGCCACAACTTTCTACTTATTTATCTCCTGCTTATGCAGTTGCTGAAGGTTTATTTATTGGAGGGGTTTCTGCAATTTTTGAAAGAATGTATCCTGGAATTGTAATTCAAGCGGTGAGTTGCACTTTTGTTACTTTCTTTGTTTGCCTTGGATTGTATAAATATAAAATTGTACAAGTAACCGAAAAATTCAGATCGATAGTTATTGCCGCAACCGCTGCTATTGCTATTTATTATTTACTTTCTTGGGTTTTGACTTTTTTCATCAGTTACCAACCGGTGCATTATGGTAATTCTTGGATGAGTATTGGTATTAGCCTTTTTGTTATTGTAATTGCAGCTTTAAATTTATTTTTAGATTTTGATCAGATAGAAAAAGGAGCTGCTCAAAAAGCACCAAAATATATGGAATGGTACGGGGCAATGGGGTTAATCATTACTTTAGTATGGCTTTATATTGAGTTTTTACGATTACTATCTAAACTAAATAGAAAATAATTTTGCACTATATTTTTCTCAAAGCCGTTCTTTAGAGAATGGCTTTTTTTTATTTTATTTTCGAAAATTTGACAAAAAATAATCTGCAATGTTTTTAAAAAATTTAAAGCCCAATTATTAATCTGTGACCTCAATTAAATTTCTTTTTGCTTTTGCTATGACAACGCTATTAGCGGTGCCCCTGCAAGCACAAAAAATTGACGATTGGGTGGTTAAAAAAACAGATTCTTCTGCTTTAAATTGTATTGATTATTCTAAAAATACTCTTGAAAATATTAATACAATGTATCCGTTGTTGGCTAAATTGTATAAGATTAAACATTTTAGCAAAGAAAATGCAGTTTTTGTTCACATTGGTGATTCGCATATTCAGGCTGACGTTGCAACTTCTGTAATCCGAAATGAATTACAAAGTTATTTTGGCAATGCTGGCCGCGGATTGGTTTTTCCTTATCAAGTTGGAAAATCCAATGCACCTTACGATGTTGTTTCAAGCTCTAAAAGCAGTTGGAAAAGTAATCGATTGGCGCGAATAGATACGCTTATTACTTGCGGTGTTTCAGCATTTGGGATGCAATCACAAAGTAGTAATCCGGAATTTAATTTGGAACTAAAAACTATTAATGGAATTCGAGATAGTTTTGATAAAGTACATTTATTTATGGGCGGCTCCGTTTCCGAATTGTATATGGAATATAACGATACCCAAGTAGAAAATAGATGTTATACTTTGTCTCCCGATTACACCGTTTTCAATTTAAAATCACCTGCATTTGGATTTCATTTGACCTTCCCTACTATTGACACTATCCGTTTTTATGGGGCATCTCTTGAGAAAAGTGCATCTTACGGAATTATCTACCACAGCATTGGTGCCAATGGCGCAAAATATTCGGATTACAACAAAACGAAGCAGTTTTGGAAACAATTGAATAAGTTGGACGCCGATTGCTATATTGTTTCCCTAGGAACTAATGAAGCACAGGATCCAAATTTAACTGCCGATAAATTTCTAAAAGAAGTGAAAATAATGGTGGCTAAATTAAGATTGGTTTCACCAAATTCTTGTATTATTCTTACAACTCCGCCCGTTTCGTACTTTAAAAAAAGTAACCCTAACTTTTCATTAGAAGTAATTACGTGTGCTTTAACTGAGTATTGCAATTCCAATAATCTTGTGTATTGGGATTTATTTACTATTTCAAAAGGTTTGGAAGGCGCAAAAATATGGAAGAAGAAACAACTCCTGCGTCAAGATTTAGTGCATTTCTCTAAAGAAGGGTATGTTTTGCAAGGGAATTTATTTGTAGATGCTTTCACAAAAGTTTGGAACGAATTTTTGTTTAAAAATTATTAATCTACTTATTTTTAAAACTGCAAATAAATTGGCAATACAGGCTGTGCGCTTTTAAAGAAAGAATACAGCGCAATGAATAAAAATAGTACCATAACAAAGTATACCAATGGAAAACGTTTTTGTCGTTCAATAATCTTTTCTTGGAAACTGTCCGGAATAAGGTGAATTAAATAGCCAATTATAATTAGGGTAATAACATATTTATAATTTTCTACATATTCATAAGCTCCATCAAAAGTGAATTGGTATACTATCTGATGGATGAATTGCAAAGCTGTATCCAGATTGCTGGCTTTAAAGAAAATCCAACAAAAACACACAAAATGAAAGGTAATAATAGCAAAGAAAAAGTTGCTAACTGCTGATGGGAAAATTTTAATTTTTCCGAAAAGAAATGCCCATAGTTTGTTAACCATCAAACCCAAACCGTGCATTGCTCCCCAAATAATGAAGTTCCAACTTGCACCATGCCAAAAACCTCCAATTAACATGGTTAAGAATAAATTCAAATTGGTTCTGAATTTGCCTTTACGGTTACCCCCCATAGAAATATACAAGTAATCGCGCAGCCAACTCGACAATGAAATATGCCACCTGCGCCAGAATTCGCTCACCGATTTACTTTGATAAGGAGATAAAAAGTTTGTTGGAATGGTAATCCCCATCCATTTAGAAATTCCAATTGCGACATCACTATAACCACTAAAATCGCAGTAAATCACTATGGCATATCCGTACAATGCAACTAAACATTCCAGCCCATTATGCAGGTGTGGTCCGTCAAAAACATAGTTTACTAAATTTACCGAAATATAATCGGAAATAATTAATTTCTTGATTAATCCAGTAATTATAAGATAAAATCCTTTCGAGAAATCGGTATCGCTTACAAAATAATCTTTCTTTAACTGCGGAATAAAATCTTTAGCTCGAACTATTGGCCCCATTACCAATTTAGGGAAGAACGAAAGAAATAACATGTAATTTACCACGCCCTTTTCAGGTTCTATTTCGCCACGGTAAACATCTATTGTGTAACTGAGATTTTCGAAAGTAAAAAACGATATTCCAATTGGTAATAAAATATGTAAAGCATCAAATTTTAAAGTAGAAAAATTATTCAATACCTCTAAAAAGAAATTGGTGTATTTGAAATAGAATAACAACCCGAGATTGAAAATAACACTTAAAAAAAGTAAAAATTGTTTACCTATTTTCTTTTTGACTTTGAAAATCCAATTGGAAATACCAAAGTTAAAAAATGCAGAAAGAATAACAATTAATACAAAACTACCACTCGCTTTATAGAAAAAATACAGCGAAAACAAGGTAAGAACCATTGCTCTGTGCTTGTAGTTTTTTCTTAAAAGATAATAGAATAAGATAAAAGCCGATAAAAAATACACGAAAAACCCATTGTTAAATAACAATGGATTATGAGCATCATACAACAACTGCTCTTTTACGCTATTCCAATCTAATTGTATCATATTGAATCGCCTTTTTTAACTGGAGGTTCTGGAACCACTTCTCTAGGAATTATTTCTTTTACTACTTTTTGTTTTTGCGCTACTGCTTTTTTGGTTGTGGGTTTTGGAGTGTCTTTTTTAGTAAGTATCTGTTCTTTTATTGCCGGTTTATTAATTAGTATTGGTGTTACAACAATTGGTTTACCTGCTTTTTTAAGTTTCACAGTTTTTTGATAATCGTGCATTAGCGCTTTAAAAATAATTTTACTTACCGCTTTAGCACCTCTAAAATTAAAATGAATATAATCTTTACTAGCATGTTGAACAGTGCTGTCAGCCCATTTTACCATAGTACCACTTCCGCCATTAGATTTATAGAAATTATAAAAAGGAATGTCGGCATCGTATGCCATTCTTGCTTGTGTGTGAATTAATGAATCTATCCCAATAGCTGTTTTCCATTCGCCACCATAATTAAATGCTCTATCCGAACAACTAAACAATAAAAACTCAGTATTAGGCATGTTATTTTGAAACTTTTTAAGCACTGGCAGCATGGCGCTATAGTAATAATCGTAATTGGTGTCATTTGGCCGGAACATCAAGTTTACCCCATATTGAAAAACTATCAAATCATAATACCCCGATCTGTTAATTTCTGACAATAAATCATTGTTTATTTTCTTTAATTCCACACCAGTAATCCCTCTAAAAGAAAAATTATCCAAAATTATTCCAGATTGCGGTTCCGAACTAACGCCATATATAGGAGTTTGTTTCGCAAAAACGGTAAACTTTGATTTATTAGAAACGTCACTTCCTACCAATATTCGGTTAAACTCTAAATTGGCAGGATATTTTTTAACCGAATCATTTATTTTAACTGAAATTGAATCTCCTTTTCCGTAAAGCAACCATTTTTGGGTTATTTGAGTGCTATTTTTGTTTACATTATCCCTAAAAACAATTTCTAAGTTTTTACTATAAAAAGAATAACCAGATAAAAACAAGCTACTATTATGTTCTTGTTTTTTAAAATTATCCACTTTAAAATCCCCAGTAGTAGAAACTTTGGCTGTTATTCGAAAATCCGATGAAACGCAAGAAATAGGAATAAATCCGACACCTTTTTGTTGTCCAAAGTAATTTTGAAGTTGCTCCCTAACGTCCTGTGTAATTAAATCGCCTTCAATCTGGCTATCGCCAAACCAAGCAATTCGTATTTTCACATTTTTACCTTCAGATAAAGCAATTAATTTTTGGGTAAGTTTAGGTAGGGCAGGGGCAACAGTATCTGCGTTAAAACGTATTAGCGCATCTTTTTTTTCGTAAGCCTCAAATTCATTTTTAGGCACATTATCCCCCAAAACTGAATGGCCGTCTTCTTTACTTTTGGACCCCCCTTTTTTGGTTTTTTCCTTCACCAAAATATCCGAAAGCAAATTCACATTTTTAAAATTAGGATAATAACCAATGAACTCATTTGAGAACACTGACATTAGCAAATAAACGCTAGTGACTACTAAGATTAAGGTAATTACTTTTTTGCTATGGTTCATCAACCTTCGTTTGGGAATAAAGTTTACAAAATCCTTTTTATAGGGTTAATCGATTGTGAAATTCACGGCAAAAGTAAAAAAAAGGAAGCGTGTTTTACATTTTAAATAAAAAAAATATTTCAAAACACTTTTAATAAATTCCTTTTTGGGAAAATCTAAAAATTTAAAATTAAAATATACTATTAAATTATTGAAGCATAAAGATTTAACTCTCTCTAATCTTAAGCGTACTTTGTGTTTATTTTCGATATATATCCTAATAAAAACTAATCTGCTCGTAAAAAAAGTCAAAAAATTCTTAAAAAAAATATCTTTTTGCTATTGATTTTCTATTTATAAAATTTATCTTTGCACTCTGAAAAAAGATATCATTTTTTCATTTCTAATACGCTATTAAATAAATACATAAGCAATGTCAAAAGCAATAGGAAAAGTTTCTCAAATCATCGGGCCAGTAGTTGACGTAGTATTCAATACCAAAGACGCTGAATTACCAAAAATTTACGATTCATTAGAAATCACTAAAAAAGACGGTACTCTATTAGTTTTAGAAGTACAATCGCATATTGGTGAAGATACTGTTCGTACCATCTCTATGGATTCTACAGACGGATTAAGCAGAGGTACTGATGTTGTTTCTACTGGAAATCCAATTCAAATGCCAATTGGTGCAGATGTTTACGGACGTTTATTCAACGTAATTGGAGATGCAATTGATGGTTTAGGAAATTTACCAAAAACTGGAGAAAACGGAATGTCAATTCACCGTACTGCTCCAAGATTTGAAGATTTATCTACTTCTTCTGAAGTTTTATTCACTGGAATCAAAGTAATCGATTTAATTGAGCCTTACTCTAAAGGGGGTAAAATTGGATTGTTTGGTGGTGCTGGAGTAGGTAAAACAGTATTGATTCAAGAGTTAATTAACAATATTGCTAAAGGTCACGGTGGTCTTTCTGTATTCGCAGGAGTAGGAGAAAGAACACGTGAAGGAAATGACTTACTTCGTGAGATGTTGGAGTCTGGAATTATAAAATACGGGGATGACTTTATGCACTCTATGGAAAATGGAGGATGGGATTTATCTAAAGTAGACAAGCCAGGAATGAGAGATTCTAAAGCTACTTTCGTTTTCGGACAAATGAATGAGCCTCCTGGAGCTAGAGCACGTGTGGCTTTATCAGGATTATCTATCGCAGAATACTTCCGTGATGGAGCAGGTTCTGACCAAGGTAAAGATGTACTTTTCTTTGTTGATAATATCTTCCGTTTTACACAAGCAGGTTCTGAGGTTTCGGCTCTTTTAGGTCGTATGCCATCTGCGGTAGGATACCAACCTACATTGGCAACCGAAATGGGAGCGATGCAAGAACGTATTACTTCAACTAAAAAAGGATCTATTACATCGGTACAAGCGGTTTACGTTCCTGCGGATGATTTAACAGATCCAGCACCAGCAACAACATTTGCTCACTTAGATGCAACTACAGTATTGTCTCGTAAAATTGCAGAATTAGGTATTTATCCTGCTGTAGATCCATTGGACTCTACTTCTAGAATATTAACGCCTCAAATTTTAGGAGATGAGCATTACGACTGTGCACAAAGAGTAAAAGAAATCCTTCAAAAATACAAACAACTACAAGATATCATCGCTATCCTTGGTATGGAAGAGTTGTCTGAAGAAGATAAATTATCGGTATCTAGAGCTCGTAGAGTTCAAAGATTCTTGTCACAACCTTTCCACGTAGCGGAGCAATTTACTGGATTGAAAGGAGTTTTAGTTGACATTAAAGATACCATCAAAGGATTCAACATGATCATTGACGGTGAATTAGACCACTTGCCAGAAGCAGCTTTCAACCTTAAAGGAACTATTGAAGAAGCTATCGAGGCAGGAGAAAAAATGTTAGCAGAAGCATAAAATAATTATGAATTATGAGTTATAAGTTATGAGTTTCGGCTCAACTTAAACTCATAACTTATAACTCATAACTAAGAAAAATGATTTTAGAAATAGTATCACCAGAAGCTACATTATTTAAAGGCGAAGTTACTTCGGTTTCTTTACCAGGTGTGGACGGTTCCTTTCAAATATTGAATAACCACGCACCAATAGTTTCCATTTTAAAACAAGGAACTGTAAAAATTACAGCAGCTAGTTTTAATTTCCAAAAAGAAGTAGAAGATAAATTTACCAGAGTAAACGATCAAAACTTCAACCTAGAAATTGCATCTGGAACTATTGAAATGAAAGATAATAAAGTAATTGTATTAGCCGACTAAGACAATTTCAAAATAAGACTAAAAAGCCAAGCAGTAATGTTTGGCTTTTTTTATTTCCCCTCCTTTGGAGGGGTGCCCGAAGGGTGGGGTGGTTTTTTGGATGCTATTTTAAACTACCCAAAGCTAAACAACCCCCTATTGTTTTTTATTTTATTTTTCTAAGAGATTGAATGACCAATGTAGCTAATGCATTCACTTCAATAGCTAAACCAGTTATCATTAAGTATTGGGATAAATTATTGCCTTTGATCTTTAAAAGAGCTCCACCAACAACTAGTACCATTCCTATTATTAAAAGAATTAAATGTTTTTTCATGTGTTCTTATTTTATTTCGTTTACATATTCTAATATATCTCCCGGCTGGCATTCTAATATTTCACAGATTGCTTCTAGAGTGGAGAATCGAACTGCCTTGGCTTTTCCAGTTTTTAATATGGAAAGATTTGCCGTAGTAATACCAATTTTTTCTGCTAATTCGTTGGATCGCATTTTGCGTTTAGCCAACATCACATCTAGGTTTAAAATAATTGGCATAATCTAAATTGTTAATTCGTTTTCTTCCTTCATTTTTGTAGCAATTTTAAAAACTACACTAATTACCATAAAAAATAATCCCAAACTTATTGAAATTAAAAAAGAATCATAACTTCCTAAATCCAAACTTAAACCAACATGATCTTTTACTACAAATTTATAAATAAATAAAGATACATTACTAATTAGTGTCGAAGCGATTACTAATTGACCAATCCGATTAAATAAATGTATTACTTGGTCATTGAATATTTCTCTTTTTTGAAATAAACCAACCACTTTTCGTAACAAATAAATGCTGTATAAAAATAGTAAACCACTTACAATATTTACAAAAACAATAATTTTAGATAATGAGTCGTTAGTAGCAATTACTTGTCCTTTAATTTTGATAGGAATATCAATTTCAGATTCAAATAAATAAAAAGGCAGAAAAATTAGTACTCCAATTGCTCCTACCAGAGAAAAGAACCAAACCAAATCTAATATTGCTTTTAATATGTTTAATTGTCTCATATTTTTGTTTTTTAATTCGGTACAAATATATAAAAATTATTGATAAACAATAATTAAACATTAAAAAACAATTATTTTATTAAAATAATTATATCCTTCAGATTTTCTACATTTGCATATCATGAAACAACTTCCAAAGCGATTAAAACTAAAACTACAACTACGAGAAGCAAGTAATGCATTGCGGAAGTTACCAGTTTCTAAAGATTTAATCGATTTTGCTTCTAATGATTATTTGGGACTTAGTCAATCGGAAATTATTTTCAATGAAACGCACGAGTATCTTTTGCAAAACAATATAAAAGTGAATGGTGCTAAAGGATCCAGATTGATTTCGGGGAATCATAATTTATATCCAATTACAGAAGATTTCATTGCCAATTTCCACCAATCTCAATCAGCACTGATTTTCAATTCGGGATACGATGCCAACTTAGGTTTTTTTAGTTCTGTACCGCAACGCTCTGATGTTATTTTGTATGATGAATTATGTCATGCCTCCATCCGTGACGGAATCACAATGAGCAATGCCAAGTCCTACAAATTCCAACATAATAATCCAGATGATTTGGAACGAATAATTTTAAAACTCATAACTCAAAACCCAATACCCAAAACCCAGAATCTAGAACCTAGAATTATATACGTAGTTACCGAAAGTGTTTTTTCTATGGATGGCGATTGTCCAAATCTAGAAGAATTAGTTCGACTATCTGAAAAGTACCATTGCAATTTAGTTGTGGATGAAGCGCATGCCTTAGGCGTTTTTGGAGATTTCGGACATGGATTAGTGCAAAGTTTCAACTTACAAGACAAAGTATTTGCAAGAATAATAACCTTTGGCAAAGCATTGGGTTGTCATGGTGCTGCTATTTTAGGCAGTGTAGAATTAAAAAGTTATTTAGTAAACTTTGCACGTAGTTTTATATATACTACAGGTTTGTCCCCAAATTCTGTTGCTACAATTTTAGTTGCCTACCAGCATTTGGAATCAGAAAAACTAGCAATGCAAAACCTAAAACGCAATATTCAGTTTTTCAACCAAGAGGAAATGCAGCTGGGTTTGAAACCACTTTTTGTTTATAGTAAATCGGCCATTCAATGCGCTATAATTCCGGGCAATGAAAAAGTAAAATCTATTGCCAATAAGTTACAAGAAAAAGGATTTGACGTCAAAGCCATATTATCTCCAACCGTTCCCGAAGGGCAGGAACGTTTGCGATTTTGTCTGCATTCGTATAATTCCGAAGAAGAAATTTCTAATGTGTTGCAATTGTTGAGTACCTTTGTGTTTTGATATTTGAAATAAAAAAATTACCAAAATATAATTCCATTGAATTTCGCAAAACCTCTACATAATACTAGCGTTTTGGCTCCCCTCTCCTTTGGAGAGGGGCGGGGGTGAGGTTCGAGAAATTAAGATATAATTAATTTAAAAAATCAGCGGTAATCGGTTTTATCCCTAATATCCGCGACAAAAAAACATGAAACTATTCATCACAGGAATTGGAACTGACGTTGGTAAAACCATTGCATCTGCTATTGTCACGCAAGCATTGGAAGCTGATTATTGGAAACCCGTCCAGGCTGGCGATTTGGAAAATTCCGATAGTCATAAAATTCAAAGATATGTATCCAACGATAAAACTAAAATTCATCCCAATAGTTATAAACTCCATACACCTGCAAGTCCACATTTGGCAGCAGCAATAGATGGAATTACTATCTATTTACAGCAAATAAAAGAACCTGTTACTACTAATCATTTAGTGATTGAAGGTGCTGGCGGGCTTTTGGTTCCATTAAATAATACCGACTGTATTATTGATTTAATTCAAAAAGATTATAAAGTAATATTGGTTTCTCGTCATTATTTAGGAAGTATAAACCATACCTTATTGACTTTTGAAGCCTTAAAAAGTAGAAAAATTCCACTAGCTGGAATACTATTTTCTGGAGATGAAAACAAAGCTACTGAAGAAATCATTTTGAATAAAACTAAAGCAAAATTCATTGGAAGAATTGAAGAAGAACCTTACTTTAATGCCAATGTAATTCAACAATACGCTGAGGATTTTCGTGAAAAGCTATTAAATTTATAAAACCATTGTGAGCCTCTGTGCTATTCTCTATGTATCTTTACGAAATATTTATTCAGCATGAACTTATCACAAAGAGACAAAAAACATAACTGGCATCCATACACACAACATAAAATCGCAGCCGATTTTCCTGCAATTGTAAAAGGTGAAGGCGCTTTATTATGGGATGAAAACGGGAAAGAGTATATTGACGCTATTGCATCGTGGTGGGTAAATCCGTATGGGCATTCCAATAAGTTTATTGCCGATGCTATTTACAAGCAGCTTACATCTTTAGAGCATGTTTTATTTGGCGGATTCACACACGAACCTGCAGTAGTTCTTTCCGAAAAATTAATGGAAATTTTACCATCTAATCAAAAGAAAATATTCTATTCTGATAATGGTTCTACAGCTGTAGAAGTTGCCATAAAAGTTGCATTACAATACAATTATAATAAAGGAATTACCAAAACTAAGATTATTGCATTAGAGGATGCTTTTCATGGAGATACCTTTGGAGCAATGGCTGCCAGTGGAATTTCCTTTTATACCCAGGCATTTCAGGGATCACTTTTAGAGGTAGTTCGAGTACCAATTCCTAGAGCAGGAAACGAAGAAAAATCCTTGCAAGTACTTGAAGACTTATTGGCAACTAACGAATGTGCTGCCTTTATTTTTGAACCTTTAGTTTTAGGTGCAGCCGGAATGGTGATGTATTCTCCTGAAATTTTAGACAAAATGATTGCTTTATGCAAAGTTCATTCTGTTTTTACCATTGCAGATGAGGTTATGACTGGCTTTGGTAAAACAGGAAAAACATTTGCAACTGATTATTTGGTAAATAAACCGGATATGATGTGCTTGTCAAAAGCCTTAACTGGGGGAACTATCCCAATGGCAATTACCACCTTTACGCAAGAAATATATAACGGATTTTACGATGATGATATTAATAAAGCCTTGTTCCATGGGCATACTTTTACTGCCAATCCTACAGGATGCGCGGCGGCTCTAGCAAGTTTGGAATTGTTGCAAACTCCCGAAATGCAAGAAAACATAAGGCGTGTTAATCTGAACCATTTGGAATTTGAAAATAAAATAAAATCCCATCCTAAAGTAAAAACCACAAGGGTCCTAGGAGTGGTATTTGCATTAGAAATAGAAACCAGTTCGGATGAAAGTTATTACGGCACCCTAAGAAATAAGCTATATAATTTCTTTATTGAAAACGGCGTTATTCTTAGGCCAGTAGGAAACATAGTCTACGTTTTACCACCCTACATAATGACCAATAGACAATTGCAAAAAGTATATCAAACTATTGAAAACGCATTAGAAATAGTGTAGTTTTGCAGCAATAAAAATCTATCAAAATCTGCGTTTGAAAATCGGTTTCATCCGCGTTACAATTCCATGAAACAAAAAATAGCCATAACTTCTTTAGCTTCTATTTCCCCACTAGGAAACAATCCTGAGACAATTTGGCAAAATTATTTGACTAATAAAACTTTAATAACCAAAAAAGATTTCAACGGACAATCCCAGTATGTTGCTGCCATTTCTTCCGAATTAAGAAAGGAATTAGAATCTTTAAAATCATCCGAAACTAAATATAAAGCATTAGACGAAACTGTTTTATTAGCCATTTTAGTATCGCGAAAAGCCATTAAAAATGCAGGTTGGAGAATAGGCGATGATTTCGGAATTAATATTGGTTCCTCACGAGGTGCCACGCAATTATTTGAAAAACACCATAAAGAATTTCTTGAAACTGGTAGAACATCTACTTTAACTTCGCCGACTACTACTTTAGGAAATATATCCTCTTGGGTAGCCCATGATTTAAAAAACAATGGCCCTGAAATTTCTCATTCAATAACTTGTTCTACCGCTTTGCATGCAATTTTAAATGCGGTTGCTTGGTTGCAATCGGGTTTGGCAACTAAATTCTTAGTAGGGGGTAGTGAAGCGCCATTAACGGCATTTACTTTAGCACAAATGCAAGCTTTGAAAATTTATGCCAAAGAAGAATCTGAATTTCCATGCAGGGCATTTGATTTGAATAAAACTAAAAACTCAATGGTTCTTGGAGAAGCTGCTACTGTAGCTTGTTTAGAACTAGGAGAACAAGAAAATGCTTTAGCATATATTGAAGGAATCGGATATGCTACGGATGATATCGAACACAATATATCTATTTCAGAAGAAGCCAATTGCTTCCAAAAATCCATGAAAATGGCCTTGCAAAATACTAATTTAGAGGAAGTAGATGCTATTGTTATGCATGCACCTGGAACTTTAAAAGGCGACAATTCCGAATATAAAGCAATTCAAAAAGTATTTGGAGAAAATCATCCAATGCTTACTACTAATAAATGGAAAATCGGCCACACTTTTGGCGCATCTGGAATGATGAATTTAGAATTAGCCATCCTTATGATGCGTCACAATAAATTCGTGGAAGTACCATTTGCTGAAAGGCAAACTCTTAGAAAAAATGTCCGTAAAGTATTAATAAATGCAGTTGGTTTTGGAGGTAATGCAGTGAGTATTCTCCTTTCTAAATAGATTTTTCTAGTTGCTTTAGTTTCTCATAAACCGAATTGCTTTCCCAACCTTTACGTAGAAGAAAATCACAAAATTTCTTTCTTTTTTTAGAAGAATCTCTTTCTGGTAGCGTTTCCCAATGTTTCTCTGATAAAGAATCAAAAGTCGTATTATATTCTTCAATCGGAATTTCCTTCAGCGATTTTGAAATTAAAAAATCAGAAATTCTTCGCGCTTTGAGTTCGCTTTTAATACGAATCTTCCCCCATTTCTTTTGATGGAATTTACTGATTGTGAAAAGAGAGGCAAATCGTTCTTCATTTAAAAAATTAGTATCAATTAAATGGACAATAACTCGTTCTTTATCCAATGTTGAAATATCAAAACCGCGCAGTTTTTCTTGTACTTCTGTGTGGCATCGTTCTTGGTAGGAACAATAACTTTCCAGCTTTTGAATTACTTCTGTAACAGAACTATTTGATTTTGAGTTCAATGTAAAATGAGTTTATTTCCCTTTTACTGAAGCTTCAAGATTTCTTTCAATTTTGTGTTCGGGTCTAGTCCATTTAGGTTTTTCACCCAACGATTGAAATTGCGAATCTTCTGCTTCTATTGTTTTAGGTTGCATCAGTTTAATAAACGGCTTTTGTGCTTTTAATCCCAAAGTTTCAAACATTTTCATGTCGTCATTAACATCTGGATTCGGAGTAGTAAGTAGTTTGTCTCCAGCAAAAATAGAATTTGCTCCAGCAAAAAAACACATTGCTTGGCCTTCACGACTCATTTCATTTCTACCTGCCGAAAGGCGTACTTGAGTTTCTGGCATCACAATTCTAGCAGTTGCAACCATTCGAATCATTTCCCAAATTTCAACTGGCTTTTCATTTTCCATCGGAGTCCCCTCTACAGCAACTAGAGCATTAATAGGAACCGATTCTGGCTGTGGGTTTAAGGTTGAAAGTGCTACTAGCATTCCAGCACGGTCTTCTATACTTTCCCCCATTCCGATAATTCCCCCACTACAAACGGTTACATTGGTTTTACGAACGTTGTTAATAGTTTGCAAACGGTCTTCAAATCCACGGGTAGAAATAACTTCTTTATAATATTCTTCTGAGGTGTCTAAATTATGATTGTAGGCGTATAATCCGGCTTCTGCCAATCGTTGGGCTTGGTTTTCAGTAAGCATGCCAAGAGTGCAACACACTTCCATTTCTAATTTATTAATGGTACGTACCATTTCAAGTACTTGGTCAAATTCTTCCCCGTCCTTAACATTTCGCCATGCTGCTCCCATACAAACTCGAGAAGACCCGTTAGATTTTGCTCTTAATGCTTGTGCTTTAACTTGACTAACACTCATTAAATCGTTGCCTTCAATATCGGTATGGTATCGAGCTGCCTGTGGACAATAACCACAGTCTTCAGGGCAACCACCAGTTTTTATAGACAATAAAGTAGAAACCTGAACTACATTAGGATCGTGTTGTTCTCTATGAATTGTTGCTGCTTGGTACATCAAATCCATCAAAGGCTTGTTGTAAATTGCAATAATTTCTTCTTTGGTCCAGTTGTGTTTGACAGTGCTCATAAGATGCAAATTTAATGTTTCAAAAGTAGTTAAATACTTTTGAACAAACAATTTTGCAAGAACCAATATTGTTAAATTTTATCTGAAGATTTATACTTCAATAGCTGCATAGTGACAAAAGCAAGAATAACAATAGATCCAATTCCTTCAGAAAAAACCGCAAAACAATATTCAGCTACGGTTGGATTTTTTCCAGATAAGTATCCTTGAGATAAATGGTCTAGAAACGGCTGACCACCATTGTAATAAATGTATACATACAATCCAACAACACTAAGAACCACTCCTATTAATCCAGTTTGTATAATGTCGAACAAGTTTTTCCCAAATCCCAATCGATTTTGACCCTTGTTTGCTTTAAGTGTTCTACTCATCCCATAATACACTATGAAGATGTTTAGAAATCTTGGATAAATCAATTTTTCAAGCTCTATTAGTTTCATGAAAAAAAAGTATAAGGCTATTCCGAAGAAAATAATTAAACCATTAGTAATCTCTTTTGACAGTTTCATAATTGTTGATTTTAAGTGAATTCACTACTAAATATACAATATTTATATGAACTATCTTAAAATTTAATTTTCTTACAACTTAAAACTCACTTATAGACTCTATTTTTTTAAAATAAAAGAAAGAGACTGTTCCTTATCTTTTTGTATTTGATTTTTTAAAGCATCTATAGAATCAAATTTTTGTTCCTCACGAATAAATTCTACTACTTCTATGGTAATTTCTTGACCGTAAAGGTCTTTGTCAAAATCTAAAAAGTGCACCTCTATTGTTTTGTTTAATCCATTAACGGTTGGTCGGTTACCGATATTCATTATACCATAAATTAGTTCTTCGTTTAGGTAACTCTTAACTATATAAACCCCATTTTTCGGTATTAATTTATAATCTTCTTTTATATGAATATTCGCAGTTGGAAACCCAATTTTACTGCCTAGTTGTTGTCCTTGAACTACAGTTCCAGAGAAAAAATAATTATATCCTAAATATTCATTAGCTAAAGAAATGGTTCCGTCTAGTAATGCATTACGAATTTTAGTGGAGCTTACTGCAATTTCATCGATTTCTTGAGCAGAAATCTGTTCTACTTCAAATCCATATTTTTTTCCAAAACTAATTAAGTCATTAATGTCTGCAGTTCTGTTTCTTCCAAAACGGTGATCATGGCCTATGATTATTTTTTGAATTTGAAGCTGGTCTATGAGAATTTCTTTTACAAATTCTTCAGCAGAAAGTTGAGAGAATTCTTTGTTAAAGGGATGGATGATAAGGTTGTCAATACCAATTTTTTGCAACATAGCCTTTTTTTCTTCCATAGTATGAAGTAATTTCACAGAAGTTTTTTCTTGCAAAACCATTCGAGGATGGGGAAAAAAAGTTAAAACAAGACTTTCACAATCGAGTTCTTTAGCAATTTGAATAATTTTTTCTAATATTTTTGTATGCCCAATATGAACGCCATCAAATGTGCCAATGGTGATAATAGTTTTTTTAGTTATTGAAAAGTCGCATAGAGAATGAAATATCTTCACTTCGTTTTTTTGCAAATTTACTTAATGATTAATTAATACAATATTAAAACTAGAATAATCTTCTTAAGATTTAATTAGCATATGTTAATTTTTTTTGAAGTAAAATAAATAATTATATATTTGAGGTCTTAATAAACTACTAATACGATGAAAAAAACACTACTATTTTTAGCTATACTATTGTTAGTTGGACAAGCTAATGCACAAAAAGGTTCGGTTTGGCATAAAGCTTCCTCAATTACAGCTTCTAAAATTGCTAGAATTCAACAAAATGATAATACAGAAGGGGAGAATTATTTTTCTATAGATTTGAATGCTTTTAAACTAACTTTAGTAAATGCAAAAGAAAAATTTTCCTCTTCCAAAGGGGTTTTAATTGAGTTTCCAAACCAAGATGGAGAAATGGAGAAATTTCAAGTTTGGGAAAATTCTAATATGACTCCAGATTTTCAGGCTAAGTTTCCACAAATTAGAGCTTATGTAGGAAAAGGAATTTCTAGCCCAGGAGCTATGATTAATTTTAGTGTTTCTCCTCAAGGGATTCAAACCGTACTTTTTAAACCAGATGGTGAGACAGAATTTATTGAAGCTTATGATAAACAAGCCTCAATCTATGTTGTTTATAATTCTAAAAATAGAACTAAAAAAATATTTAATTGCAACACCCCAAATGAAAAATTAGAGGCAGATTTATTGCAAACTACTGCTTTGTATTCAAAGTCAAGCGCTGGAAGTTATAAAACAATGCGTTTGGCATTATCCTGTACTGCAGAATACTCTAATGTTTTTGGAGCAACAAGTAGTGCAGATGTTGCGCTTGTTGTTGCTGCTATGAACGCAACTATGACAAGAGTTAATGGTGTTTATGAAAAAGATTTGTCTTTGCATTTTAACATGATTGACAATACAAGTATTATTTACTATGATCCAGCAACAGATCCTTACTCTGATGCAGCAAGTATGGCAAATTGGAATGCAGAATTGCAAGCTAAATTAACTTCAGTTATAACTGCTGCAAATTATGACATAGGCCACTTGTTTGGTGCTACTGGTGGTGGTGGTGACGCAGGATGTATTGGTTGCGTTTGTGTAGCTGGAACCAAGGGAAGCGGCATCACATCTCCGGGATCTGGATTGCCACGGGGAGATACTTTTGACATTGATTATGTAGCCCATGAAATGGGCCACCAGCTAGGTGGTAATCACACTTTTACTCATAATAGTGAAGGAACTACTGCTCAAACAGAGCCAGGAAGTGGATCCACTATTATGGGTTATGCCGGAATTACAAGTTATAACGTACAAGCACACTCTGATCCAATTTTTTCTTATAAATCAATTTACCAAATCCAGACGAATTTAAATGGTAAAACATGTCCAGTTTCTACCTCATTAGCAGGAATTAATGCTACTCCCTTAGTAAATGCTGGAGCTAATTATACAATTCCAGTAGGTACAGCCTTTATGTTAACAGGAACAGCTTCAGATGCAGATTCATCAGATGTGTTAACTTATTTATGGGAGCAAAATGACGTAGGAACTGGAACAGCTGCAACAGGAGCTAATAGTAGAGTTTTGGCTACTAAAGCCTCTGGTCCAAACTGGAGAACATTTAAACCAAGCACAAATAATTTTAGATATTTTCCACAAATGGGTAAAATATTAGGGAATACATTAGCTATTACGACTGCTGGAACTAGTAATTGGGAAAGTGTTTCAACAGTAGCAAGAACGGGTTCATCAGCTTTAAATTTTACTTTTACCGCTAGAGATAATCATGCAGGAGGAGGACAAACCGCAACAGATGCTACTGTAATTAGTGTGAATGCAACAGGAGGAGCCTTTTCTGTTTCTTCTCAAAACACAGCATCAATATCTTACCCTGGTTTATCTACTCAAACTGTTACATGGGTTAAAGGAAGCACAGACTTAGCTCCGTTTAATTCGCCTACAGTTGATATTTTATTATCTACAAATGTTTCTACAACACCGGAAACATATAATGCTACAACACCAACTTCACCAAATTCAACGGTTTGGACAACAATTGCAGCTGGCGTTCCAAATAATGGTTCTTATGCAGTTACTTTACCAGATGTTACTGCAAATAAAACAACTTGTAGATTTATGGTTAAAGCAGTTGGAAATGTTTTTTTAGCAGTGAACTCTATTAACTTTACGATTACTCCTTCTTTAGCAACTAACGAATTTGGTTTTACTAATTTTAGTATTTACCCAAATCCTAATAAAGGAAATTTCAATATAAAATTTGATTCATCTAGTAGTAACGACATTAGTATTCTAGTGAATGACATTAGAGGGAGATCTATTTTTGAAAAGAAATATTCAAATACTGGTTTATTTGATCAAAATCTTCAATTAAACAATTTAGAATCTGGTGTTTATTTAGTAACTGTAAAAGACGGTGACCAAAAAATCGTTAAAAGAATAGTTGTTGAATAATTAAAAAATTATTTCTAAAAAAAGATAATGCCTCTAAGAGTAGTTAGCTCTTAGGGGCATTCTAATAATTAAAAAGAGATTTATCCAATTAATTGCGCATATAAATCTTCTTTTTCGTTGAGGTAACGGTATTCAAAACCATGTGTAGTCATGTTAGATTTTATAGCATGAATATCCTCTTTGTTCTTTAATTCCAATCCCACTATGACCGAACCAACCTCCCGACTATTTTTCTTGGCAAACTGAAAATAAGTAATATCATCCTCTTCTCCTAAAATGGTATTGACAAATTCTTTTAACGCCCCAGGTCGCTGCGGAAACTGAATCATAAAATAATGTTTCAAGCCTTCATAAAACAACGAACGTTCTTTTATTTCTTCGGTTCTTTCTATGTCATTATTACTTCCGCTCACAATACACACAACATTTTTGCCTTTAATTGTATCTTTATAAAAATCCAATGCAGCAATAGTTAATGCACCTGCAGGTTCCACAACCATAGCCTCTTCATTGTACAATCGTAAAATAGTAGTGCATACTTTTCCTTCGGGAACGAGAACAATGTCGTCTAGGTTTTCTTTGCAAATAGAAAAAGTAATGTCGCCAACCTGTTTTACTGCAGCGCCATCAACAAATTTATTGATACTTTCCAGTGCCGTGTTTTTATTATTCGCAATAGAAGTTTGCATAGACGGTGCTCCTTCTGGTTCCACACCAATAATTTTAGTTGCGGGACTTAATTGCTTAAAAACAGTAGAAAGCCCTGCTGCCAATCCGCCACCACCAATAGGAATAAATACAAAATCAATAGGTTTTTTAGCAGATTCTAATATCTCTAAAGCAACAGTTCCTTGACCGGCAATAACTTTTAAATCATCAAACGGATGAATAAAAACAGAATTGTCTTTTTTACAAGCAGTAACCGCCGAAGAAAAAGCATCGTCAAAAGTATCGCCAGTTAAAATAATCTCCACATATTTTTTTCCAAACAATTGTACTTGCTTTATCTTTTGATTCGGAGTAGTCTTCGGCATATAAATCACCCCTTTTATTTGCAATAAATTGCACGAATAAGCAACGCCTTGCGCATGATTTCCGGCACTTGCGCAAACAATCCCTTGCATTCGTTCGGCTTCTGTAAGAGAACTAATTTTATTATATGCACCCCTAATTTTGTACGAACGAACCACCTGCAAATCTTCTCTTTTTAAAAGAATAGTTGCATTAAATTCTTCCGATAAATTAATATTTTCCATCAAGGGAGTCTTTTGCACTACTGCCTCCAATTGCTTTGCTGCTTCTTGTATTTGTTTAAATAAATCCATCGTTTTTTGTATCCTATTTAGGATTTTGTATTCAAGTTAAGCAACAATTTTTTTCATAGCAGTCATGGCTTCCCTAAGTTCAGCCCCGCATAGTTCAATAGAATGATTTCTAATGGCCGCATTAATTCTAACTAATTCAAAATTATCAACAGCAGTAGCATTCAAATTAAAGTTTTCCCCAATTAAATTCACCTCTACCTTATCCATAAAATCAGCCAATAACGGTTTACAAGCATGATCAAATAAATAGCAACCATATTCGGCCGTATCTGAAATCACTCGATTCATTTCAAATAATTTTTTTCTAGCAATAGTATTGGCAATAAGTGGCGCCTCGTGCAACGATTCATAATACGCAGATTCATTTTTTATACCTGCCAAAGTCATAGTTTCATAAGCCAATTCCACCCCCGATTTTACAAATGCAACCAGCAAAGTAGCATGGTCAAAATACTCTTGTTCACTAATTTCAATACTTCCGGCAGCCGTTTTTTCAAATGCCGTTTCTCCTGTTGCTGCTCTCCAAGTCAGTAAATTTTTGTCGCCATTAGCCCAATCTTCCATCATAGTTTTAGAAAATTCTCCCGACAATATATTGTCTATATGCTTATTAAACAAAGGTGTCATTAGTTGCTTCAATTCTTCAGCCAATTTAAAAGCCTCAATTTTTGCAGGATTCGAAAGTCGATCCATCATATTGGTAATTCCCCCAATTTTCAAGGCTTCGGTAATCACTTCCCAACCATATTGCACCAATTTAGAGGCATATCCAGAATCAATTCCATTAGCAATCATTTTATTAAAACTCAAGATAGACCCAGTTTGCAACAACCCACAAAGAATAGTTTGCTCTCCCATTAAATCCGATTTAACTTCGGCTACAAACGACGAAAGCAATACCCCAGCCCTATGACCACCAGTACCAACACAATAGGCCTTAGCCAATTCGAGTCCCTCTCCATTTGGATCATTTTCTGCATGAACCGCTATAAGCGTTGGCACCCCAAAACCTCTTAAATATTCTGCCCTAACTTCCGATGCCGGCGACTTAGGAGCCACCATAATAACCGTAATATCCTTTCTTATTTGCATGCCTTCCTCCACAATATTAAACCCATGCGAATACGATAAACAAGACCCAACCTTCATCAACGGCATAATTTTATTCACCACGCCAGTGTGTTGCTTGTCCGGAGACAAATTAGAAACCAAATCGGCACCAGAAACCATCTCTTCAAACGTTCCCACTTCAAATCCGTTTTCAACGGCATTTCTATACGAAGCCCTTTTCTCCAAAATTGCACTTTCTCTTAAAGCATACGCCACATGCAATCCGCTATCTCTAAGGTTTTGACCTTGCGCCAATCCTTGCGCGCCACAACCAATAATCACAATTTTTTTACCAATAAGTGGTTGCACTCCATTTACAAAAGCACTATTTTGCATAAAATCACATTTTCCTAACTCTTGAACTTTTAATCTATGAGGAAGTGCGTTAAAATAATTTTCCATTTTCTTTTTTCTTTTTTAGTTACTGTCCGCATTGCAGACGATTTTTTATTTTTTTCAGAAGCTATTCCAGCTATCCGTTACAAGCTTTCTCCTAAAATTGTTTTTTTCTACAATAAAAAAGGAGCTTCTTTGGTCGCTCTTTTTTATCTAGAAAAAATACAATTTTAGTTCCAAAGGCTTTCCACTTCTATCTGGGCTAGGGTATGAGGCTTGCTACAATCTTTGAGTTACATTTCAAAAATCATACTTTTTAAATTCAAAAACTCATTATTAATAGGCAACTTGGTTGGATCATTTTTCTCCATGTCCAACACTTGTTGGTGCATCCCATCACTAGATTTTATAATGGCAATTCTAGAACTTTTCACAAATTCTATTAACCCATATTGGTCTAATTCTTTAAGCAAATTATTAATTTCATTGTCTTGCCCAGTTACTTCAAATACGGTATAATCGTTTCTAATAACCACTGCTTTTGCACCATATTCTCTCAGCAATCGTTCAACTTTAACTTCCTTCATAATTACGGGTGTAGCCAATTTGTATAGAGCAATTTGTTGCCAAATAATCTCTTCATTAGTATTGTAAAACACCTTAAAAACATCTACAATTTTTTCTAGTTGTCGCACTAAATTTTTCACCACTTCTTCGGTTTCTCGAACAACAATCGTAAAGCGATAAATGTTTTCAATCTCACTCGGAGAAGTATTCAAACTCTCCAAACTAATCTTTCTTCTAGAAAACATAATGGCTATTTTATTAATCAGTCCAACTTGGTTTTCGGTATAAATGGTCAACGTATATTCTTGTTTCATCTTAAATTTCTTCTTTAGTTAACACTATTTCTGCCACACCTTTTCCTTGCGGCACCATAGGAAATACATTGTCTTCTTGTGCTACGGCTACTTCCAGTAAAAACGAACTTGGGTGGTCCAACATTTCTTTCAAACTAGATCGTAACTCTTCTCGTTTCGAAATTTGTTTTCCATCGATATGATATCCTTTAGCAACTTGAACAAAATCGGGACTTTGAATATCCGTAAAGGAATACCTCTTTTCATGAAAAAGTTCTTGCCATTGGCGCACCATCCCAAGGAACCGATTGTTTAAAATTATAATTTTCACGTTAGGCTTAAATTGCATAATAGTTCCAAATTCCTGAATGTTCATTTGCGCACCACCATCACCCATAATGGCTACCACTTGTCTTTCGGCCGCTCCATACTTGGCTCCAATTGCTGCCGGAAGCGCATATCCCATAGTGCCTAATCCACCACTAGTTATGTTGCTTCTAGATTTATTTTGCTTGGCATATCTGCAAGCCACCATTTGGTGTTGCCCAACATCGGTTACAATTACGGCATCGCCATTGGTTAATTCATTCAATACTTGCAGTACTTCCCCCATAGTAAGTTCTCCTTCGGTTGGGCGGAGTTCTTTGTCGATTAAAGTAGTGTATTCTTTTTCTTTTCTAATTTCAAATTCTTTAAACCATTCCGGATGTTTTTTCTCTTCTATTAATGCAGTTAATAACGGAAGCGTTTGTTTGCAATTTCCCCAAACCGGAACTGCTACAGGTACATTTTTTTCAATTTCTGAAGGGTCAATATCCAAATGAATAATCTGTGCTTGCTTGGCATATTTATCTAATCTTCCGGTAACTCTATCGTCAAAACGCATTCCGACAGCAATTAAAACATCGCATTCGTTGGTTAAAAAATTAGGAGCATAATTTCCGTGCATTCCTACCATTCCAACTCCTAACGGATGGTCTGTAGGAATAGCACTCATTCCCATAATTGTCCAAGCCGTTGGGAAGCCCCCTTTTTCAATAAATTCAATAAATTCTTTTTCAGCATTTCCAAGCAATACTCCTTGACCAAAAACTACAAAAGGTTTCTTTGCTTGATTGATTATTGCGGCTGCTTTTTCTATATATTCGTTTCTAATGATAGGTTCTGCTCTGTAACTTCTCACGTGAATACAAGGTCTATACCCTTTATAATCAAAAATTTGTAACTGAGCATTTTTAGTAATATCAATCAACACAGGTCCCGGGCGACCAGTTTTAGCAATAAAAAAGGCTTTTGCTAATATCTCCGGAATTTCAGTAGCATCGGTTATTTGATAATTCCATTTAGTTATTGGAGTGGTGATGTTAATGATGTCCGTTTCTTGGAAAGCATCGGTACCCAATAAATGTGCGAATACCTGCCCGGTGATACATACTAAAGGGGTGCTGTCAATCATGGCATCAGCCAAACCAGTAACTAAATTGGTTGCGCCAGGACCACTAGTTGCAAATACCACTCCTGTTTTTCCGCTAACCCTTGCATACCCTTGCGCAGCATGAATGGCACCTTGTTCATGGCGTACTAAAATATGATTAAGTTTGTCTTTATAATCGTATAAAGCATCGTAAATAGGCATAATTGCTCCTCCCGGATACCCAAAAAGAGTATCTACTTTTTCTGACAGCAAGACATCAATTACCGCTAAACTGCCACTCGTTTTCACAACCGCATTTTCCTTGGGTTGTTTTTTCAAATTCTCAATTGTTTCCATATTTTTTTATCTATTTAGATAGTAAATTTTGCCAAAAAGTTAGTCTTCATCGGTTACACAACCTTCCGATGCATCTTTTACTAATTTTGCATATTTATAAAGCACACCATTAGTCACGTTCAGTTTGGGAGCAATGAAATTTTTCCTTCTTTTTTCTAGTTCTTCATCGGTTACAGCCAGGTGAATAGTGTTGTTAACTGCATCAATTTCTATAGAATCGCCATCGTTAACTAATGCAATTGTTCCGCCATCAAATGCTTCGGGAGTGATATGCCCAACAACAAATCCGTGGGTGCCACCGCTAAATCTTCCATCTGTAATTAAAGCCACACTTTTGCCAAGACCTGCTCCTATAATTGCCGAAGTTGGTTTTAACATTTCGGGCATTCCAGGGCCACCTTTAGGGCCAACATAGCGAATTACCACTACATCGCCAGCAGCAATTTTTTTATCCTCAATTCCTTTTATTAATTGTTTTTCACCGTCAAATACTTTGGCAGGGCCTGTAAATTTTTCACCTTCTTTCCCAGATATTTTGGCAACCGATCCTTTTTCTGCTAAATTTCCGTACAAAATTTGAAGGTGCCCCGTTGCTTTTAATGGATTTTCTATAGGACGAATTATATTTTGAACATTGAAATCAATTTCAGTTACGTTTTCTAAATTTTCTGCTAATGTTTTTCCGGTAACGGTAAGGCAATTTCCGTGAAGCATTCCTTTTTTTAGTAAATATTTCAACACCATTGGAACGCCACCTGCATCAAATAGATTTTGCATTAAATAATTCCCACCGGGTTTGAAATCGGCTATTAATGGAGTTTTGTTACTAATTCTTTGAAAATCCTCTTGATTAAAACTTACCCCTACACTTTTTGCCATAGCAATAATGTGTAAGACTGCATTGGTGCTACCTCCAAGGGCGATAAGGGTTGTTACGGCATTTTCAAATGCTTCAAAGGTCATGATGTCTTTTGGGCAAATATTTTTTTCTAAAAGCACTTTCATTTTACTTGCGGCATCCCTGCATTCTTCAATTTTTTCCTTGCTAATTGCAGGATTGGAACTAGAGTAGGGAAGGCTCATTCCTAATGCTTCTATTGCTATTGCCATGGTATTGGCGGTGTACATTCCACCACAAGCTCCCGCTCCCGGACAAGCATTTTTTATTATTCCTTTAAAATCTTCCTCCGAAATCTTCCCAGCAATTTTTTCGCCCAATGCTTCAAAAGCCGATACAATGTTTAAATCTTTATTTTGGTATTTCCCTGGAGCAATAGTTCCACCATAAACCATTATCGATGGGCGATTTAATCTCCCCATAGCAATTATAGAACCGGGCATATTTTTGTCACAACCAGGAACTGCAATAACGCCATCATAATAATGACCTGCTACAACACTTTCTATACTATCAGCAATTATTTCCCGACTTACTAGTGAGTAGCGCATGCCATCTGTTCCATTAGTAATGCCATCGCTAATTCCGATTGTGTTAAAAATTAAACCAGTCATTTCTAATGCATTTACCTCTTCTTTTATGTAAGAGGCAAGATGGTTGAGGTGCATGTTGCAGGTGTTGCCGTCATATCCCATGGACGCAATTCCTACAAAGGCTTGAGCTAATTTTTTATCATCTAAACCTATACCATATAACATTGCTTGTGCAGCTGGCTGAGTTGGGTCTTGGGTTACGGTTTTACTGTATTTATTTAATTCCATAGTTTTGATTTAGTCTTTTTCAAGGACAAGATTTTTGTATTCAGTTTGTAATTTTTTTCCAAGTGATTTCTCCCAATTAAGCGGAAACGTTTTGTAAGCTACCGAGTTAATTCCTACAATTTCAGCAGCGGTTCCACATAAAAAAGCACTATCCGCTTTTAGTAAATCTTCTGTAAGATAGGATCCCTCTTCTATTTGAATTCCTAGGTTTCCACATAATTCAAAAACAGTTGATCTTGTAATACCAGGTAAGATATTTCCCCTTTTTGGGGTATGTAATTTTTCGTTTTTTTCAAAAAATAAATTGGAACCAGGACCCTCTGCCAAAAAACCATCGGAATCTAATAAAAGAGCTTCGTCAAAACCTTTAAATTTAGCTTCAGAAGTTGCTAAAATAGAATTCACATAATGCCCACAAACTTTGGCCTCAATTTTAGTGGAACGGGGATGGGGTCTGCAATAAGAGGAAATACATAGGTTTAATAAATTATCTCCCAAGTAGGCTCCCCATTCCCAAGCACAAATCATTAACGAAACACCAGTTGGCTTTGTAAGACTCATATTTGGACTACAAAAAATTAAAGGTCGAATATAGGCGTCTTTAAAATTATTGATTTCTAGTAATTTATATGTTTGTTCTATTATTTCTTCTACAGAATAATTAAAAGGGATATTAATTAATTCACAAGATTTTTTTAGTCTTTCATAGTGTTCTTTTGCTTTAAAAATCCGTACTCCATTTATAGTGTCATAAGCTCTAATTCCTTCAAAAACACCATATCCGTAATGAAGTGTTTGGGAATATAAATCTGTTTTAGATTCTTCTGCTTTAACAAAATTTCCGTTTAATAAAATAATAGTTTGTTCGTTAAAATACATTTTCAATAATTTTTAGTTAAAAAAAAACCTTTCTCAATTGTGTTAGAGAAAGGTTGTTATAGATATAATTGTCCTGACTCGTCACATAGTGCGAATAATAATTACGACAATAATAGATGTTATATTCTTCATTTTTTTAAAATAAAAAAGCCTCCCAAATTAATAGGAGGCTTTACATATAATAGAAATGGCCTTCCTAATAGGAATTTTTCACTTTAATAATAATGTTAATAATAGTGGCCATTTGAGTTGTTTATTTGATTTTCAAAAATAGATAAATATTTTTAAACTTACAAGTTAAATATAATTTAATTTAAAAAAGTTGATTAAATGAAAATCTTTAGAAAAGTGCTAGATTTCTCCAGCATTTTTTTATTTTTTTATCGTTTAAGCGAGAAATGCGCTTTAAATTGTTTGTAAGCTGCCGCTTGGCTATAATCTACAGTGAACCAGTAATCGGTAGATGGCAATAAAATTCCGTTGTAAGTTCCATCCCATCCTTGTCCTTGCGGACTGATTTGTTTCACTAGTTTTCCGTAGCGGTCAAATATATAAATTTTTGCGCTAAAATCATTTTGTAATCCACTAATATTCCATGTATCGTGAATGCCATCGCCATTTGGAGTAAAATAATGTGGATAATCTATAGTTTC
>CANGWK010000009.1 GCA_947457615.1 Flavobacteriaceae bacterium | reverse complement strand
TTTGATGCAATCCGAATTGGTAACCGTATATCCTGAAATTAATTCTGCTGCCATAAAAGTTGTAGGGACTCCACAATTTGAATTTTATTTTAAAGATCAATTTAAATTATCTAAGGAAGAATTTTTCGCAACTTATAATTTAGACCCCAGTAAAAAAACGATTTGTTTCTCTGCAAATGATGCTTTTTCTCCATATGAAGCTATTTATTTGGAAGATCTTTGTGAATCATTATTGACTATAGATGAACCAAATCGAGCCCAAATTCTCTTTAGAAAATGTCCAGTAGATTTATCGAATCGATTTGATGTTGTTTTAAATAAATATCCGAAATTGGTAATTTCAATAGACCCTGATTGGCGTATTGCGTCTGCTTTAGAGAATACGTTTACTGAAATTTATCCAAGTTTTTTGGATATAAGTTTGTTAGTAAATACCGTTTTGCATAGTGATGTGGTGGTGAATTTAGGAAGTACGATGGCACATGATTTTGCGGTTTATAATAAACCTTGCTTGTATTTAAATTACGATCCAATAGAACCTTCTAGCTTAAAAGTAAAAGATGTTTATGGTTTTCAACATTTTAGGAGTATGTCAGGAATTGCCGCTGTTGGATGGATAAATAACCGATTGGATTTCAAAGAAAAAATACAGCTGACATTGGATAGTTCGGAAATCATTGGACCCGATAGATTACAATGGATGCAAAAAATAGTTAAATATCCGCTACAAAATAACAGTAAAAATTTAGTTAAAGAAATAAGTATCCTATGCACCTCTGTTTAATCACTCACGAATATCCAAAATCTGGCTTTGCACATGGCGGGATAGGTAGTTTTTTAAAAACACTTGCTCCAAAATTAGTGGAGCAAGGCATTATGGTAACTGTTGTCGGCTTGAGTTATGATTATCAAGAGGATTATGATGAAGACCAAGGAGTACGAATTTTTCGGTTAGGATATCAAAATGTAAATCGTTTAGGATGGTTTTATGGATTAAAAGCCATGAATAAAAAAATTGCTGCCATTCATAATGAATATCCAATTTCAATTATAGAATCTGCCGAATTGGAATTGGCTTTTTTAACTAAATTACCGGGTATAAAGTATATTATTCGATTACACGGTGGGCATCATTTTTTTTCGGAATCAGAACGCCGAAAAATTGATTTCTGGAAAGGATTTCAAGAGAAACGTTCCTTTAAAAAAGCCGATGCATTTATTGCAGTTTCCAATTTTGTTAAAGTAAAAACCAACGAGTTTTTAAGTTTTCACGATAAGCCTATTGTAATGATTAATTATCCCATAGATGTCAATTTTTTTAAACCAAAAAATAATGTTGTAATAAAACACAGTATAGTTTTTGTAGGTAGTGTTTGTGAAAAAAAAGGAGTTCGCCAATTAATTCTGTCGTTCCCATTAGTTAAAGAAAAATTTCCAGATGCTACACTAGAAATTTATGGTCGCGATTGGTTCTTTCCAAACGGAAAATCCTATATTGAGATGCTAAAAGAAACAGAAATTCCAAAACTTGGAAGTAGTGCCAACGATATTCATTTTTATGGTAGTGTGAATCATGAAAACATTCCGGATATATATGCTAAAGCCCAAGTTTGTGTTTTTCCTTCCCACATAGAAACTCAGGGTTTAGTAGCTCCCGAAGCAATGGCAATGGAGAAATTAGTTATTTTCACGATTGAAGGTCCAGGTCCTGAAACTATAACTAATTTAGAAAACGGCTTGTTATGTAATCCTTTTATGACGGAGGACATTGCAAATCAAATTATTTGGGCATTTTCTAATGAACAAAAAGTTGCCGTAATTTGTAAAAATGCCCGACAAAGTGTGCTAGAAAAATATTCTGCTGCACTTATTGTTCAAAAAAATATAGATTTTTATACCAAATTAATTCAATAATTTTAGTGAAATTTTTAATAGTAACCCATGTTGTTCATACCCAAAAAGGCACTGACTTTTTTGCATATTCCCCTTATGTAAATGAGATGAATATTTGGTTGCGTCATGTAAATTCGGTTACTATTATAGCACCTTTACGAAAAGGAGAGGTTGCATCGTTACAACAAAAATACAATTCTAGTTCTATTAATTTTATTGCAGTTCCGGAGTTTTCATTTATTAATTTTAAAGAAAGTATAAAGGCAATTGGGGTACTTCCAATTATTATTTGGAAACTATTTCGAGCCATGGCCACCTCGCAACACATCCACTTGCGATGCCCAGGAAATATGGGCTTATTCGGTAGTTTGGTTCAGATATTTTTTCCTTATAAAGCCAAAAGTGCTAAATATGCAGGAAACTGGGATCCAAACGCAAAGCAACCTTTGAGTTATAAGTTTCAAAAATTTGTATTACGAAATACCTTTTTCACACATAATATGCAAGTGCTAGTTTATGGCGATTGGAACAATCAAACCAAAAACATAAAGTCTTTTTTTACAGCAACTTATTATGAAAAAGAGGCTATAGCAGTGCCTCCAAAAAGTTTAGAGTCCAAAATAAAATTTATTTTTGTAGGAACTTTAGTTAAAGGAAAACAGCCTTTATTGGCTTTGCAACTATTTGAAAAAATACAACAAGATTATCCAAATTTAGAATTATCATTTTATGGAGAAGGAGAGGAGCGCCAAGCTTTAGAAAATTATATTGCATTACATTCGTTGCAATCTTCGGTTTTTTTAAAAGGAAATCAGGATCGCGAAACGATGAAAGAAATCTATAAAAACAGTCATTTTTTAATGCTGCCTTCTAAAAGTGAAGGTTGGCCTAAAGTAGTTGCTGAAGCTATGTTTTGGGGATGCTTTCCAATTGCTAGTTCGGTTTCTTGTGTTCCATATATGTTGGATTTTGGAAAAAGAGGAATTGTTTTGGATGAAAATTTTGAGCAAAACATTCCGTTGATTCAGGAACTATTAGTAAATCCTTTAGAATATGAAAAAAGAAGAACTGCTGCAATGCAATGGTCGAGTAACTTTACTCTTGAAAAATTTGAAAAAGAGATAACTAAAATTGTGACTCCATGCGAATAATACAATTAATAGATTCATTAGATATTGGAGGTGCCGAGATAATGGCTGTTAGTTATGCTAATTCTTTGGTAAAAAGTATTGAATTTTCGGGCTTAGTTACATCAAGAAAAGAAGGTGAATTAAAAAATAAAATGGATTCTGGAGTTTCTTATTTGTTTTTAAACAAAAAGAAAAGTGTAGATTTTAATGCCATTTTTAAATTAAGGAATTACTGTAAAAATAATAAAGTGCAAATTATTCAAGCGCACTCGAGTTCTTTTTTTCTTGCTTGTATGGTGAAATTAATGCTTCCAAAAATTGCTGTAATTTGGCACGATCATTATGGAAATTTTGTTCCGCCAAAGCGTAAAAATTCTTTTTTTATTCGAATTTTCTCTGTTCTATTTCAAGGGGTAATTGCTGTGGATTTTGACTTAGAAGCATGGTCTAAAAAGAATTTATTTTGTAAAAATGTCATTTATTTACAAAATTACATTTCTGAAAATAAAGAATATAGCCGTGAAACGATATTGCATGGAATTGATGGCAAACGGGTTTTGTATTTGGCCAATTTACGACCACAAAAAAATCATTTGATGTTGGTGGAAGTTGTTAATAGCATTTATAAAAAGTTTCCAGATTGGACTTTTCATTTGGTTGGAAGTGACTTAAAAGATGATTATTCGGAAACAATAAAAGCCCAAATAAAAGATTACCAATTAGAGGAAGTTATTTTTTTATATGGCGCTAAAAAGGATGTCGAAAATGTCATTAAGCAATCGGATATAGGTGTTTTCACTTCTAATTCGGAGGGTTTGCCTCTTGCTTTATTAGAGTTTGGCTTGTATAAAAAACCAGTTATTGCTACAAATGTTGGGCAAATACCTTTTGTGATTAAGCAAAATATTTCTGGATTTATTTCAGAACCAAAGGATGTGATAGCATTTTCAACTAATTTAGCAACAATTCAAATGGATGAAAAATTAAGAGTTAAATTTGGAGACGAACTGCATAAAACTATTACAGAAAATTATAGAGAAAATGTTGTTATTAGTAACTACATTTCTTGGGTTTCCAAAATGAAAATATAAGCACCAATGCAAAATAAACACTATTTGGCGTTACTTTTTAGTCATATTCTTTTTGGGATACTCATTTTTTTTGTCCCATTTCTCGCTAAAATTTATGGCTTTGCTATTTTAGGAATAGGAATTTTTATTGTTATGATGACTAAAAATAAAAATAACGAAGTGCTCTATGTTTGCTCCTATATAGTTGGTAGTGAGGTTTTTTTGAGAATGACCGATGGAAGTCCTAATCATGAATTTGGAAAATATTCAATTATTGTTTTTATGCTCTTGGGTATGATATACTCTGGGTTTTCCAAATTTGCTACCCCTTACTGGATATTTTTTGTGCTTTTAATTCCTTCCATTTTTATTGCTACTGATGCCATTGCTTATGATTTGGATTTTCGTAATAAAATTGCCTTTAATATTTCGGGTCCTGTTTGTTTGGGCATTGCTTCAATTTATGCAATAGGAAAAAAAATAACTGTTTCGGAAGTTGGGGATTTACTTCTCTTAATTGGTTTGCCAATAATTTCAATGGCAGTTTTTGTTTCTTTATATACTATTGATATAAAATCGGCTTTAATTGGTACTGGTTCTAATTCGGATTTGTCTGGTGGTTTTGGGCCTAATCAAGTTGCAACTATTTTGGGACTTGGAATGTTTGTTTTTTTTGTACGAGGTTTACTATTTTCTAATTCAAAACTTATTTTACTACTCAATTTATTGATTGCTTTTTATTTTAGTTATCGTGGTTTTTTAACTTTTTCAAGAGGAGGAATGATGACTGGATTTGCAATGATTGGGATTTTTATTTTTTTAATTTATTTTCATTCTAGGCATTCAGGAAAGATTAAGTTGAATTATTTAATTATAATAATGAGTGTGCTTTTCTTTCTTACTTGGTCGTATACTTCGTTTTTAACTGATGGGTTAATTTATAAAAGATATGCTGGGCAAAATGCTAAAGGAATTGAAAAAAAAGATATTTTTTCTGGGCGAGCAGAGTTAGCTGGAGATGAAATTGAAATGTTTTTAGATAATCCTTTTTTTGGAATTGGGGTGGGAAAAGGAACTGAAATACGTACCCAAAAAAATGGATATTTAACTGCTTCTCATGATGAAATTACTCGTATGTTAGCAGAACATGGTTCACTCGGAATAGTAGCTCTATTGATATTATTAATTACTCCAATTCTTTTTTATTTTGGAAACAAACAAAATATTTTCATGTTTTGTTTTTTTATGTTTTGGTTACTAACCATTAATCACGCAGCAATGCGAACTGCATCTCCATGTTTTATATATGCACTCGCCTTGTTGAATATCCGATTTGATGAAAAATAGAAAAATTCTTTATATTGGAAATAAATTATCCAAACATGGGTATTCTATTACTATGATGGAAACCTTAGGAGATTTGCTCGACAATGAAGGGTTTACAGTTTCTTATGCTTCTTCGAAAAAGAATATTGTCCTAAGATTTTTAGACATGATTTTTACCCTAACTTACTATTCAAGAACTATCGATTATGTTATTATAGATACTTACAGCACACTTAATTTTTGGTATGCTTTTTTTGTAAGCCAATTGTGCAGACTTTTTAAATTAAAATACATTACAATTCTTCATGGTGGTAATTTGACTAATAGAATTATAAAAAATCCTAAATGTTGCGATTTAATCTTTAATAATGCGCATCGTAATGTTGCACCCTCGGGTTATTTATTTAATGCTTTTAAAGTAAACTATTTCAAAGGTTTAGTTTCTATTCCAAATACTATTGAGATAGAAAAATATGATTTTTATCTCAGGGAGATGCAAGTTCCAAAATTGCTTTGGGTACGTTCTTTTTCACCTATTTACAATCCCAAAATGGCCATTCAAGTTTTGGCACAATTACAAAAAGAATACCCAAAGGCGGAACTTACTATGGTTGGTCCGGACACTAATGATTACCGAAAAGAATGTGAATTATTAGCTGGTAAACTAATGGTTAAAGTTAATTTTACCGGAAAACTATCCAAAGCGGAATGGATTTCACTTTCCAATAAACATAATGTTTTTATTAATACATCCAATTTTGATAATATGCCGGTTTCTATTATTGAAGCAATGGCATTGGGTTTACCAATAATATCTACTAATGTTGGAGGGATTCCTTTTCTAATTTCAGATCAGAAAGAAGGCATTTTAGTTGAAGAGAATAATTGTATTGAAATGAATTTAGCAATAAAGAACTTGTTTTTAAATCAAGATTTAACCACAATTTTAATTACTAATGCTAGAAAGAAAGTTGAGTTGTATGATTGGCAAATAATTAAATTGCAGTGGTTAGAAATGTTAATGTAATTTGTTTATTTTAATATTTTACTAACTTGCAATTTTAAACTTGAAATTTAATGTATAAGAATAAAAAAATTCACTTCGAAGTATCCGAACGAAAAATTCTTCTCAAGGTTTTTGATATTATTTTTGTATTTCTTTCCCTATTTTTGGTGAGTTATTTCTTTGAATTCAAATATTTTAGATTCTCTACTACTAACTATTATTGGACCTTAGTATTAGTCTTGTATCTTAATATTTTTGGTTCTGTATTTGAAATGTACAATCTTCAAGTGGCTAGTAGTCAATTTCAAATAATACGTAGCATAATCCTAACTACATGTACTACTGTTTTATTTTATTTATTAACTCCTGTTTACACTCCATTTTTACCATCTAATAGGTTACAAATAGTTATGTTTTTTTTAGCTATTTTCTTTTCATTATTAGCATGGAGAATATTTTATTTAAAATTTTTAGCCTCTCATCGATTTGTTAAGAAAGCCATATTAGTGTGTGATGAAGACCAACTTGATGAACTCGTTTTAGGACTTTTAAATGCCGATCCACATTATAAAATCATAGGTTTTGTTAATTCGGATGTAAATTCAGAATTAGTGAATGTAAGTGCAATTAATACTATTCCACTAAATGAATTAGACAATTATGTAAGAAATAATAATATTTCCGAAATTGTAATCGCTTCCCAAAAAACCGAAGCAATCACTATAGAACTTTACAATCAATTAATTAATTTGCTTGAAAACGGTTTTATTATTAGAGAATATACACAGGTCTATGAAGCAATAACCCACCGCATTCCCGTACATTATGTTTCAAGAGATTTTTATAGGTATTTTCCATTTAGTAGAAGCAATCATAATAAACTATATCTTTCCTTTGTTCGGATTTCCGAAATTGTTTTTTCCCTCATCGGATTAGCTGTTGGATTGCTATTTGTGCCATTAATATATATTGGAAATTTAATAGGTAATAGAGGCTCTCTTTTTTACAGCCAAGAAAGAATAGGTAAAAATGGTTCTGTTTTTAAAATATACAAATACCGAACTATGCTGCAAAACGCCGAAGTTAATGGTGCCGTATTTACCACTATTAACGATTCTAGAATTACTTCTTTTGGAAAATTCCTCCGAAAAACAAGATTGGATGAATTCCCACAATTTTTAAATATCCTTAAAGGTGACATGGGAATTATTGGACCAAGACCTGAACGCCCTATTTTTGTGTCTGAAATTGCAGAAGTAATGCCTTTTTACGAAACCCGTCATGTTATGAAACCCGGGCTTACTGGCTGGGCACAAGTGAACTACACTTATGGCGATTCTATTGAAGATAGTTTAGTGAAATTGCAGTACGACTTATATTATATAAAGCACAGAAGCTTATTTTTAGATATAGATATTGTGATTAAAACCATTAGTACCATTTTATTTTATAGAGGACAATAATTTATTTTCTATCTATCTTTTGTAGTTTCCAAAGCATATAAGCAGTTGCTAAAATAAATGGTAACATTAGCCAAATATGAGGTTTTGTAAATAATAATACTAAATAAATTCCTATCATTACGAAGCAAGTTTGTATTAATTTTTTAAGCCATTTTCCTTTTAAAAAAGGTAATAGTAAAAATATTGGGTTAAAAAGTAATGCATTGTAGTTCCATAATAATTCTTTGTGTAGCGAATACAATCCTACTAGAGATAAGAATAATCCTAATAATCCTGAAATAAATAGATAGGTTAAATATACTTTTTTCTTATTGGTTACAACCAGAAGTAATAGGAGTAAGGCTATGAAATAAATGCTATCTACGAAGTGAAATCCCGATTCTAATTTGTTTCCTTGAATAAGAGTTTCTTTTTTTATTACTAATGGGATTCCATCTATACTTGCTTTATCTAAACTATGCATTAATTCTGATGGAAGAAAAAGCTTTACCGCTTTGGAATCTGTTTTGGCACCAAAAATAATGTTGATGCCAAGTTTGTAATAAAAATGATTTGCAAAATACGGATACAACAATTCTCTGTAAGAGATTGAAGTACCATCGACTTTTTGAATTAACTCTTTTCCAATCATTTTATTGATTTTTTCCACCACCATAGTAGTACAATTCCTATCAATAAATTTATAGGTATAACTTCGCTCTTCCGAATATAAAGAGGCATTCAATAAATCAAATAGTTCTTGTTTTTGTGTAGGCAAAAAGTTCAAGGTTTGTTCAATTACCTCTCTTTGTTCCATTTGGTATTCATAGATAAAATCGTCGTAAGAAGAAGCATTTATAAAATACTGCAAATCACCTTTTACAAATTTCAAATAAAAATTATCGGTATTAAAATCGAAGGCTCCATAATTATAAACCACATCCATATTGGTGCTTTCGTCTTTAATGCGGATAGCTGTGTGGCCAAAAGTGGTATATAATTCATTTCCTCTTCCGCACGTAAATATGCTAACGGTGGCTTTATTAGATAATGTAATGTTTTGAGAAAAACTTAAAATAGATAGAAAAAGGAATACTACGGAAAGTAATTTTTTTGTCATAAGATAATTATCTAAAAATACTTAAATCTACTTTTAACGAAAATATATTAGAATATAATGCAGCACTTTGATCTCCCAAATCGGTTAATGCATAATCAATTTGAATTCCTTTATACTTGAATCCAAGTCCGATATTAGGTTGAAAACCAATTCGTTTGGTATTATCTATTTGGGTAACATTTTGAAAATTTCCTAATCCCGCTCTTAAAAAAACTAAATCAGTATATCCATATTCAAAACCTAATGCGGGATCAATACTCACAGCATTTGAAGATATAATATCGTTGGTCATAGCAAATTGCATATTTAAATTTCCGGAAGCTAACAGACTAGTTTCATTGTGAAATTCAAATTTTTTAGACATACCAAATTGCGCTTTTGGAATAGTGATTTCTGTGCTTTCAGGTAATTCTTGGTTTTGTCCTGCAACTGTATTTTTTATTTTTTTGTATTCATCTTCGTTGATATTCCAAATATTATAGGTTGTAGTAATATCACGAAGCATTAATCCAAAATGCCAATCGTTTCGTTCCCATTGTACTCCAACATCAAAACCAAATCCCCAAGAATTAGCAAAATTTCCAATTACACGTCGAATAATTTTTGAATTCACACCATATTTTAAACCAGTAAGTTTTAATTTTCGGGCATAAGAAAAAGTAAAGCCATAATCTGCAGTAGAAAATTTGCTTATTCTATTATAATCAATATTTCCACTTCCATCAATAAGTTGGGTAGTATTTAAAATGTCATCCACACCAAAACGAATCATCGATATTCCCCAAGCACTTTCATTATCAATTGGTTTTGCATAAGCTGCATAATCATATTGTGCAATATTTGAAAAGTAATTAGCGTGCATGACTGCTATTTGTCCATTTTCTAAGCCTAATAAACCCGCTGGATTCCAGTAGCCCGAGTTCACATCATTAGTATTGGCTACAACACTATTTGACATTCCTAATGCAGCAGCATCTACACCAATATTCATAAATTCGTTTGAATATTTTCTAACCACTTGGCTATAGCTAAGCATTGTAAATAAAAGAAAAAAGAATGCTGTTTTTTTCAATTCAATTGTTTTTGCAAATATCATATAAAATTCTCTACTAAAAAACGCACTTCCCTTTAACTTATTGTACTAAATTTGTAGCCTATAAAAATTAATAGCATGAACATCAAAAAACATATTCCGAATTTTATAACTCTACTTAATTTATTTTGCGGATGTATTGCAATTGTAATGGTTGCCGATTTAAAATTCGAAATGGCATTTTTCTTTGTTTCGTTAGGTATATTTTTTGATTTCTTTGATGGTTTTTTTGCTCGTAAATTTAATGTTTCGGGGTCTTTAGGTGTCCAATTAGATTCTTTGGCAGATATGGTAACCAGTGGTGTTGTACCTGGTTTTGTAATGTTCTGTTTGTTGAGTTCCGGAAAATATTCTACAAATTTATACTTACCTTATTTAGGTTTTATCATTACTTTAGGTGCTTGTTTTCGTTTAGCGAATTTTAATATTGATCCGCGACAATCGGATTCATTTATTGGCTTGCCTACACCCGCCAACACCTTATTTATAGTTAGTTTGCCTTTAATAACAAACTCTTTTGTGGTACCTTTTCTACAAAGTCCTTGGGCATTAGTAACAATTACTATTTTAAGCACTTATATTATGAATGCTGAGATTCCGTTATTTTCATTAAAAATTAAAAATTTTACTTTCCAGAAATATAAATTACAAATCGCATTTTTAGTGGTATCCCTTATTATGATTGCTACTTTGCAATTTCTAGCTGTTCCGATGATAATAATAACTTACATTTTAGTTTCAGTTGTGAATAATATTCTAGTGAAAAAGCAGTTATAATTAAGCAGGAAATTTTATAATAAGATTTTTGATTTAAGATTTTTTTTGCATTTGATTAGGACTAAAAATACTACTCGAAAACTGACTTTTCGCATAAAATTCTTTAAAAAAAGAAGTCCGCTTTTCTTTTTAGAATAATTTTAATTACTTTTTTACTTTTCGAATTGCCAATTATAATTTTTTTGTAGAAAACATCAAAAACGATTGGTTATTTTGGCAGTTTACCTAAAAAGCTAAAATTAATGGGATTGATCAATATGTAGATATTAATATCTATAATGGAACTCCAAAAATGTTATAGTATTTAACAATTTCCAATTAATTAGATCCTATTAATATAATATTTTTAACTTATTGTTACATTAAATATAGATTCTCTTCTGTTTAAACGTTTTTTTGATATTAAATACATGTTGTTAATCAAATAAATAATCGTAAATTTAGTATAGGTTATTTTTTTATTAATAATTTTCCAACTATGAATCTTAGTGTCAAAATAGTAGATCCACTCAAAGCATTCTTTATAGAAGTTGGAGAACTTTCTTTCTTTACAGGTAATTTTTTTAAGGAAGTTTTCAAGCCCCCTTATGAATCCAAGGAATTTTTACATCAATGTTATTATATAGGCAATCGTTCCTTACTGCTAGTTGGGGTTACTGGATTCATTATTGGTTTGGTTTTCACTTTGCAATCCCGCCCAACCCTTGAAGAATTTGGTGCTGAATCCTGGATTCCATCTATGGTAAGTGTTTCTATCATTCGAGAAATTGGCCCAATAATAACTGCATTAATTTGTGCAGGTAGAATAGGTTCGGGTATTGGCGCCGAATTAGGTTCAATGCGGGTTACAGAGCAGATTGATGCCATGGAAGTTTCGGGTACTAATCCATTTAAATACTTGGTAGTAACTAGAATATTAGCCACAACTTTCATGTTGCCTATTCTTATTTTCTTTGGCGATGCTATCGCTATCTATGGATCTTATTTGGTAGAGAGTATGAAAGAAGATGTCTCTTTTGTTTTATATTTCAATCAAGTAGTAAACATATTAGAATTCAGCGATGTTTTACCAGCAACTTTCAAAAGTTTCTTTTTTGGTTTTGCCATTGGACTTGTAGGTTGTTTTAAAGGATATAATTGCAAAAAAGGAACTGCAGGTGTTGGTCAAGCCGCTAATACTGCGGTTGTTTATACCTCTATGTTGCTATTTATAATTGACTTTGTAGCAGTTTTTGTAACTAATATTTTTTTATGATTTATGAGTGCCGAAACAAACATAAAACCTATAATTGAAATCAAAGACCTGCACAAAAGCTATGGAACTAACCGCGTTTTAGATGGATTTCATCTAAAACTTATGGAAGGAGAAAACCTAATTGTTATGGGGAAATCAGGCTCAGGTAAATCGGTAATGATTAAATGTCTTATCGGTTTAGAAAAAGTGGACAGCGGTTCTATACTCATTATGGGAAAAGACATGAATGCTATTTCCTCTGATGATCTAGACGAAATTAGAACTGAAGTTGGTTTTCTTTTTCAAGGAAGCGCTCTTTATGATTCGATGTCGGTTCGCGAAAATTTAGAATTTCCCTTACGACGACACACTAAGAAATTTGGTATTATAGAAGACACAACCCCGGTTGTTTTAGATGCATTAAGAAACGTAGGTCTAGAAAACACCATAAACTTAATGCCTAATGAGCTCTCTGGCGGAATGAAACGAAGAATTGCATTAGCAAGAACTTTAATTTTGCAACCTAAAATAATCCTTTATGATGAACCAACAACTGGGTTAGACCCCATAACATCCAAAGAAATTATTTTGCTAATGAAAACAATACAAGAAAAATACAAAACATCCTCTATAATTATCACCCACGATATAGATTGTGCTAGAGTAATTGCCAATAGAATGATTTTATTAATAGACGGTATAAATTACGCTGAAGGAACTTATACAGAATTAGCAGCATCCAAAAACCCTAAAATTGAAGCATTTTTTAAATAAATAGTTAAATGGAAAAATCAACATCACAAAAAATTAATCTAGGTATATTTGTTATTTTAGGTTCTTTATTATTCATTACCACTATATATTTTATTGGAAATAAGAAGGATATGTTTAATCAAACTATCCAAATTAGTGCTATTTTTAAAAACGTTAATGGATTACAAACCGGAAATAATGTTCGATTTTCAGGAATTAATATAGGCACCGTAAAAAAAATAGTCATTCTAAACGATTCGTTAATTAGAGTGGATATGGCTTTAGAAAACAAGGTTATTTCTCATATAAAAAAAGATGCTCTAGCCTCTATCGGATCGGATGGTTTAGTGGGAAATATGATTATAAATATTATTCCTGGAAAAAAATCTATCGAAGTAGTTTCTGCCGGAGATATTATCCTTTCAGAAAATAAAACAACCACCGATGAAATATTAAAAACTATTAATTCTACAAGTTTCAATGCAAAAGTAATTACAGATAACTTAGTTAAAATCACAAATCAAATTAGTAGTAAAGAAGGGACTATCGGCATGTTAATTAACGACACCGTAATGAGTGGAGATTTAAAGAAAACCATTTACAATTTAAAAATAACTACCAAAACCACATCGGAATCTATGGCTACTTTAAATAACATAATCGTAGGTCTAAATCAAAAAAATAATGTTATTGGTACTTTAAAAGACACTATGGTTGGTAGAAAAATTAAAGTAATTATTGCCAATTTAGAAAAATCTAGTGAACAAATTAACAAAACGATTACCAATATGAAAGACGGAAAAGGGGCATTAAATTACTTATCTAACGATCCAAAATTAGTTAAACAAATAGATTCAACAATGAGCAATATTAATCAAGCAAGTAGTAGATTGAATGAAAATTTAGAAGCACTGAAACACAATTTTTTGTTTAGAGGATATTTTAGAAAACAAGAAAAAGCGAAAGCAAGAGCAAACGGGAAGTAAAAATTATTTTTTAGACTTTTCTTTCACTTTATTTTTAAGTATTGTTTTATATAAAGGTACAAAATAGGAAACTGTGTAATTAAATCCAGCACCAAAGTTGCCGCCATAAGTCCTGTTAAACCCTGGAATATACAGGTTGTCAAAATTTTCAGGAACTTTATTTGTAATTAAATTATTCATTCTAAAACTAAAGCCAATATATAGATTTGTATATATTTCGGCTTTAACCCCTGCAATAACTTCAATCCATTGGGCCGATAATCCATCAAATTTTTCTCCAGACTCAATAATTGGTTTCGGAAAATAATTATTAGCATAATAAATAGAATAATTATTTAAAGTTTGGCTAAAAGAACTTGCTCCATAACGCATACCAACATAGAGCATATTATTCATGCCTAGCCAATTTTCATACGAATTGTAATCAAAACCTACTTTAAAGTAAGTTCCTTTAGTTGTGAAATTCAATTGATTGTCCTCCACCGTTTTATTTTCGTTCCCAATTTCAGCTGCTAAATAATGTTTTCTCGAGAATTTAAAATCTCCAACGAACTCCAATCCTTTGTAATTTTTATCATAAAAAGAACGTGAAACTTTAAATAAGTCAACGCCAAGACGCAAACCATAGCGTTCGGTTTTAGGCTTAATACTGTCTTTTTTGATAACGGTTGAATCTTTTACTATCGTTTTCTGTGCGGTAACTAAAAACGAGCACAACAACAAGCAAAAACTAAAAGTATATTTGAATGTGGACTTCATTTTCGGTTTCGAGATTAGGTTTTACTATTAAAATATTTTTTATCCAATTGTTTGAATCTGCAGTTAAAATATTGGAATTAGTATTCGTTAAGTTAAATAAATATTTATATCCACATGCTCTTGAAACATAAACTTTATTTTTTGTGTAATTAAAAGTTACTACATCTTCATTTGCTGTAGAGGCACCGAAATTATTTGTCAATGCATAAGTACTAGAAGGTGCAAAAGGGTCTAATGGAAGATAGATTTTACTTGAATTTGTAACAAAACGCAAAGGATTTGTAATTGCTAAAGAGTTATTAAAAACTATTCCGTCGGATATACCATTAGCAACGGCTTTCATATCGGTAAGATTTTTTAAAGTTGGTGTTCCAATAAGACTGTCATAAAACTCAATTACTAACCTTGGAGTGGTTGAAATGCCTGCATCGCAAATGTCGTCCTTCTCGCAGGATGAGAAAGCGAATGTAACAAATAATAATAAAAATAACTTTTTCATAAATTTAATTTATTCCATTTTTCAACATTTAACACTAATAACTAGCGAAGTTCCAAAAGTACAACATTTTCAACATGATGCGTTTGTGGAAACATATCTACAGGACGCACACGAGTTACTTTATATTTTTCGTCCATCAAGGCTAAATCTCTAGCTTGTGTTGCAGAGTTACAACTTACATATACTACTTTTTGAGGAGCAATTTTCATGATTTGTTCTACCACATCTTTGTGCATTCCGTCTCGCGGAGGGTCAGTGATGATAACATCTGGGGTTCCATGTTGTGCAATGAATTCTTCATTGAAAACGTTTTTCATATCACCAACATAAAATTCACAATTAGTTATTGCATTTCGTTTTGCATTTTCCTTAGCATCGGCAATCGCTTCTGGAACCGCCTCTACGCCAATAACTTTCTTAGCTTTTTTAGATACAAATTGTGCTATAGTCCCCGTGCCGGTATACAAATCATACACCACTTCGTTACCGGTTAAACCTGCGAATTCCCTTGTTATTTTATATAATTCATAGGCTTGGTCGGAATTGGTTTGGTAAAATGACTTAGCGTTAATGCTAAATTGCAAGCCTTCCATTTCTTCCAAAATGTAATTTCTTCCTTTATATAGTTTAATGTCTTGATCGTATAAAGTATCGTTGGCTTTGCTATTAATTACATATTGCAAGGACGTAATTTTCGTAAATTTCTCGTGAATAAAATCCATCAACAATTCTCGATTGGCTTTATCATTTTCAAAAAATTGAATCAATACCATAATTTCACCAGTAGAAGCAGTACGAATCATTAAAGTCCGTAATAAACCTTCGTGATTTCTAGCGTTAAAGAAAGTCATGTTGTTGGCTACTGCAAATTCTTTGATGGCATTTCTTATTTCGTTAGACGGATCCTCTTGCAAATGACATTTTTCAATATCTAAAATCTTATCCCACATTCTAGGAATATGAAAACCTAAAGCAGGTTTTTTACTTAAGGTTTGGTCTTCCGATTGGATTTCAGTTTCATTTAACCAACGGGTATCAGAAAATCCAAATTCCATTTTGTTTCTATAAAAGAATTGTTTTTCTGATCCAATTATAGGTTCAAAAGCAGGCAATTCAATTTTGCCTATCCTTTTTAGGTTATTGTAAACTTCTTGATTTTTATAAAATAATTGTTGATCGTACTTCATATTCTGCCATTTGCAACCACCACAAGCCCCAAAATGTTGGCATACAGGCTCAATTCTATTTTCCGAAAAGGAATGAAATTTTATTGCTTTTCCTTCGTAATAGGATTTGCGTTTTTTTAATGTTTGCACATCCACCACATCACCAGGTACCACATTGGGTATGAAAATTACTTGACCTTCTGGCGCTTTAGCTACCGAAACTCCTTTAGCACCTGCATCCAAAACGGTAACGTTTTCAAAAATAACTTTGTCTGTTTTCTTTTTTCCCATAAGGCAAAAATAAGCGTTTGAATTGTTTTTTAGATTGGGTTTTACAAAAAAATGAGAAATCTTTTGAAGTCACCTAATTTTCAAAATCAGTTAAGAATCAAAATGGTATGATAAATTTTAAGAAAACAGTATCTTTGAAAAAACATTTAACCAATGAAAATCCACCTAGCTTTGCTTCGCGGCATAAATGTATCAGGTCATAATATGATTAAAATGGAAGCCTTGAAGAACGCACTAGAAGCCATTGGGTTTGTAAATGTGGTTACTTATATTCAATCTGGAAACGTTTTTGTTTCTACTCCTGAAGAAAGTCCAAGCAAAGTTGGATTTCTTATAAAACAAGAAATTTATAGAACTTTCGGACATGATGTTCCCGTGGTGGTAATTGGTAAAGAAGATCTGGAAACATGTTTAACAGCGAATCCTTTTTTGAATGAAAAAGAAGTAGACACCAAGAAATTGTATGTTTCTTTTGTTTCAATGGTTTTAAAAAGTGATCGAATTCATGACTTAAAAATAAGCAATATAAAACCTGATGAAGTGCATATTGACGAAAGCAGAATTTACATAAAATACGATATATCACCAGCCAAAACACGATTGGATAATAATTATATTGAAAAGAAATTGAATGTTATTTCTACCATTCGCAACTGGAATACAGTGAATAAATTATTAGAAATATACGAAACTATTTAGTATCTTTATTGTAGGTAATGTCTCATAAAATAAATTGAAAAAAACAAATTCCTTACAACGCTTTTGGAAAATACTAGGTCCTGGTTTAATAACGGGAGCTAGCGATGACGATCCATCTGGAATAGCAACTTATTCACAAGCGGGCGCTGCTTTCGGATTATCTACTTTATGGACTTCCATAATTGCATTCCCACTCATGGCTGCTATTCAGCAAATGTGTGCCAAAATTGGACTGGTAACTTCGCAAGGATTGACTGGCGCGCTAAAAAAGAACTATCCAAAACCTATTCTGTATTTAATGTTACTATTTAGTTTTCCAGCTATTGTCATGAACATAGGAGCCGACATTGCAGGCATGGGAGCAGTTGGAAATTTACTTTTTCCTAAAATCCAAGCCACTTATTTTAGCGTAATTTTCACTATACTTTTATTGTTTTTAATTATTTATTTGCCTTATCAAAAGATTGCCGCAATTTTAAAATATTTGTGTATTGTACTTTTGGTATATTTAATAGTACCTTTTTTATGCCATCAAGATTGGTTGGATATTGCTAAAAATACTTTTATCCCTACTATTCATTTCAATAAAGAATTTATTAGTGTATTGGTTGGAATTCTTGGAACTACTATTTCTCCTTATCTTTTCTTTTGGCAAGCTTCTATGGAAGTTGAAGAAATGAGCCATAAAAAAAAGCATCTAATTGTGAATAAAAAAATTATCCACGATATGAAAAAAGATGTTGATTTTGGAATGACTTTTTCGGGTGTGGTAATGTTTTTTATTATTCTAACTACAGGAACCGTTTTATATAAAGCCGGAATTCACCAAATTGATACGGTAGAGCAAGCTGCATTAGCACTAAAACCAATTGCCGGTGATTTTGCCTATTTATTATTTGCAATTGGTGTAATTGGCACGGGACTGATAGCAATACCGGTTTTAAGTGGTTCCTTATCTTATATTATCACTGAGACCTTTGGTTGGGAACAAGGCTTGGACAAGAAATTTCACGAAGCTAAAGCATTTTATATTGTCATGGCAATATCCTTAATTTTAGGTTTGTCTCTAAACTATGTTGGTATTTCTCCAGTTAAAGCTTTAATTTATACAGCAATACTTTATGGTCTGACTGCCCCAGTTTTAATTGCTATTATTTTACATATTTCTAATAACAAAAAAGTGATGGGAGAATTTACAAATAGTAGAAAATCTAATATTCTAGGATTTGCAACTTTAATCTTAATGACAGCTGCTTCAGTGGTTTTAATTTACTTACAACTAAAAAGTGATTAGTTTGATTTTGTTGAATATTTAATGTTTTTTTGATCCTATTTTTTCGATTATCGTAATAAATTTTTATATTTTTGCTTACTTGGATGATTTCTCTCCACAAGAAGGAATACCTGTTTTACTTAAAAAATCTGTTTCATTACAGATAAAAACAAAAAAATATGTCAGTTATAGAAAAAATGAGTTCTGCAGAGGCTATTGCTTTAGAGGACAAATACGGAGCACACAATTACCACCCGCTTCCTGTAGTGTTAAGCAAAGGAAAAGGAGTTTATGTGTGGGATGTTGAAGGTAAGAAATACTACGATTTTCTTTCTGCTTATTCGGCTGTAAATCAAGGGCATTGCCATCCAAAAATTGTGAATGCCATGATGGAGCAAGCACAAACTTTGACCTTAACTTCTCGAGCATTTTACAATGATAAATTGGGTGTTTATGAAGAATACGTAACCAATTATTTTGGATTTGACAAAGTATTACCAATGAATACTGGTGCTGAAGCGGTTGAAACGGCTTTAAAACTATGTAGAAAATGGGCTTATGAAAAAAAGGGGATTCCCGAAAATGAAGCTCAAATTATTGTTTGTGATGGTAACTTTCATGGTAGAACTACTACCATAATTTCGTTTTCCAATGATGAAAATGCTAGAAAGAATTTTGGTCCTTACACCGAAGGATTTATTAAAATACCTTATGATGACGTTGATGCTTTAGAAAGCGCGCTTAAATCAACTAAAAATATTGCAGGTTTTCTTGTAGAACCAATTCAGGGAGAAGCTGGAGTGTATGTTCCGGCTGAGTATTATTTGGCGAAAGCCAAAGCACTTTGTGCGGAACATAACGTTTTGTTTATTGCAGATGAGGTGCAAACCGGAATTGCTAGAACAGGTTCTATTTTGGCTGTTTGCGGAAATTGCACTTGTGAAAATGCTTGCGAAAAACAGGCTTCCTACGTTGCTCCAGATATTTTAATTCTTGGTAAAGCCCTTTCAGGAGGTGCTTATCCAGTTTCGGCGGTTTTAGCAAACGACCCTATAATGAATGTAATTAAGCCTGGACAACACGGATCTACTTTTGGGGGTAACCCAATTGCTGGAGCGGTTGCAATTGCTGCTTTAGACGTTGTGAATGAAGAGAACTTATCGCAAAATGCTCGCAAATTAGGAAATTTATTCCGAGAGAAAATTGGAGAATTTATAAAAACATCCACCATTGCAACTTTGGTTCGTGGTAAAGGATTGTTAAACGCCATCGTAATCAACGATACCGAAGAAAGTGATACCGCTTGGAATATCTGCATGGCATTAAGAGATAATGGTTTACTAGCAAAACCAACCCACGGAAACATCATCCGTTTTGCTCCGCCTTTAGTGATGAATGAAGAGCAGTTATTAGATTGTGTTTCTATTATCATTAAAACTTTAAAACAATTTGAATAGTGGTTTAATAAAAGCATGAAAAAACCGTCTTATTTATAGTAAATTAAGACGGTTTTTTTTGGTTTTATCTGCCAATACTTTGTAACTGTTTTAGTTTTTCTTGAAGTAAAGCGGGATCCTGTAAGGCTTCAAATCCAATCATTTTAATTATCCAAATAAAATAAAGTAGCATAATTGCATTTATAACTATTCCTATAATACAGAGAATTTTACCTGTATTTAATTGTTTGAAGTTGATAAATTTTTCAGGAGATCCATTGTAAATAATAAGATCTTTATGAGTTAGATATAATCCAACAATTGCTAATATTAGTCCAAACAATCCGTAACAGCAACAAGTTAAAATTGATAAAATACCGAGCACTAATACTGCGGTAGCATTGGGTAATTTTTGATTTTCCATTTTTTTTAAGATTATAGTTAGAAAAGAAATTTCATTTTGTAAACATACGAAGTTATCATAATAAAAGCGTTGCTAATCGCTAAAAATACAACTATTTTAGAATTCCTGTGCTTAGGATCTATTAAGTAAAATGCACTAGCTAAAAAGAAAATTATCGTGGTATAAATAGCTGGAAATACAATTAAGGCTTTTACAAATTCCCCTTGCAGGATAAAATTGCAAGAACGCTGTATTCCGCATCCAATGCAATCTAATCCAAATATTCTTTTGAACATGCAGGGTAACATGTATTTTTCCATTTTGAAATTATTATCTACAATTTTACAAATAAATTATTAAAATCCATCTATCTAAATTAAGTTTTCTATTTTTGATTTTTAAAACAACTTGTATGAAAAAGTTTTTCTTTCTAATAATGATTGCCGCAATTTTTGTTGCCTTTTATGAACAAAATACAGCAAAACCGAACCTAATAATTACTTGTTTAGCTCTTGTAGTTTTTATCTTCGGAATGATAAAATTATCTGCTAAAATTCCACCTAAAGATACCAAAGATGACAGCAATCAAATTTAATATTGGCGACATAGTTTCAGTGTTAGACGAAGCAATTGACGGAGTAGTGGTAGGGGTAAAAAATAATGAAATTACAATTGAAACAACCGATAAATTTACGATGACATATTTTGTCAAAGAATTAGTTAAAATCAACAATTCCAATGATTTAAATTACATTATTAGAAGTGAAACATTAGTTAATAAAAGTATTGATATCCAACCATCAAAAAAACAAAATGCACCAAGTTTTAAGTCGGATAAAATAGAAAGAGGCGTTCCGGAATTTGATTTACATATTGAGAAATTAGTAAAAATTTTCCGAGGAATGAGCAACTATGACATACTAACTATTCAGACAGAAACTGCCAAAAGACATATCGAATTTGCGATCAAAAATCGTATTCCGAAAATTGTTTTTATTCATGGTGTTGGCGAAGGTGTTCTGAAAGCAGAACTCGATTTTATGTTAAACCGTTATGAAGGAATTTCCTTTCAAGATGCCAATTATCAAAAATATGGCTTGGGTGCAACTGAGGTTTATTTTAAGCAGAACGTTAAATAGGTTCTGGGTTTTATAATAAAAAAATTAAAGCATACATGAAAAAAATATATCTCGATAATGCAGCAACTACTCCTCTTCGGGAAGAAGTAATTACCGAAATGATGCTGGTTCTCCAAAATGATTTTGGAAATCCATCTTCTACACATAGTTTTGGCAGAGGCGCCAAAAACATTATGGAGACTTCTCGTAAATCGATTGCCAAACTTCTTGGTTGCGCTGCACAAGAAATTATTTTTACTTCTAGTGCTACTGAAGCAACCAATTGGATTCTCAAAAGTGCTGTAAAAGATTTAAATATACAACGCATAATTACAAGTAAAATAGAGCATCATGCTACTTTATACACGGTTATGCATTTGCAAAAGCAATATGGAATTGAAGTTGATTACGTAAATATACTTCCATCCGGAGCTATTGATACTACCAATTTGGTAACATTGCTTTCAAAGGATGTGAAAACTTTAGTCTCCTTAATACATGTAAATAATGAAATTGGAACCGTTTTAGATATAGAAAAAACAGGAAGAATTTGCCACCAACATCACGCAGTTTTCCATTGTGATACGGTACAATCTATAGGTAAAACAGAATTCAATTTGCACGAATTACCAGTCGATTTTATTGTGGCGAGTGCCCATAAATTCCACGGACCGAAAGGAGTTGGATTTGCTTACGTAAAAAAAGGAATACTCTTACAACCATTTTTATTTGGAGGAGAACAAGAAAAAGGACTTCGTGCCGGAACCGAAGCAGTGCACCAAGTGGCTGGGATGGCTAGGGCTTTGGAATTATCTTACGAACATTTGAATGCCGAAAGAGAGTATATCGCCGATTTGAAAAATTATTGTTCAACGATACTACAAACAAATTTTCCGGAAATAAAAACCAATGGATCGAATACTTTTTACAATATCATGAATGTTTTATTGCCTTTCTCGGAAGATAAAACAGCCATGATTTTATTTAATTTGGATATGAAAGGCATTGCGGTTTCTCGCGGAAGTGCTTGCCAAAGCGGAAGTGTAAAACCGTCCCATGTTTTAGCAGAAATCCTTGCAGAGGAAGATTTGAAAAAACCCAGTTTGCGTATATCCTTTGGTCATTATAACACCAAAGAAGATATTGATGCGTTAATTGATGGGTTGAAATGGATTTAACTTTTAATCTCCTTCACACCTTTTACAAAAAGCCATTTCATAAATAATTTCTCTCCGTCTTTGGTTCGAACGGCTTGAAATTTTGGGGCTAAAATAGTTCCAATAACAAAAGCCGTCATCGGAATCCACAATCCAGTTAAGTTAGTGAAACGAGTTAAAACTGCTTGCAACGGAATGAAAAACAATGCAAATCCTATAAGGTTGTATACAAATGATTTTGTTTTTTTAGACATAATTATAAGGTATTATTTGAAATCTAAACTAGTATCTTCTTCCGTTTCTTCTTCTTTTTCGACTTGAAATTTGGTTCGTTTACTACCTTCGTACATTTCGTATTTCACTAAACGTGCCTCCAAACTTCCGTTGAATAATTTTATTTTTCTAGAAGGTTTTAATCCTACAAATTTCAAGGCTTCCAAATTTGCTGTTATAAACCAAGCATTTGTACCTGGATAATGTTGCTTCATGGTGTCACCCATTTCTCTGTAAAAACGTTCTAAATCAATATCCAAACGTTCGCCATAAGGTGGATTGAAAACCATTTGCAAAGGCCCTGAGGTTTCTTTTTCAGTATCAAAGAAATTCTTTTGTTCAATGGATATATAATCATCCAAATTAGCATTTTTAATATTGGCTTTCGCTTTTTCTACAGCACTTGGTGCTTTATCAAAACCTTTTATTGAATAATGAAATTCACGCGTGCGTTTCATCAAAGCATCAATAATTTGGTCAAAAAGGTCGTTATCCCAATCGTTCCATTTTTCGAAAGCGAATTCTTTTCGGTTAATGTTTGCTGGAATGTTACAAGCAATCATAGCGGCTTCCGCCAAAATAGTTCCCGATCCACACATTGGATCTAGCAAATCGGTTTTACCTTCCCAGCCCGCAAGCATCAACATTCCTGCTGCCAAAACTTCGTTTATCGGCGCAATATTAGTTGCCGTTCGGTATCCTCTATGGTGCAACGATGCGCCCGAAGTGTCCAATGCTACGGATATTTGATCTTTATCAATATGAATATTAATTCTTAAATCTGGAAAATCTTTATCTACGCTAGGACGTTGACCAGTCTTATCGCGAAACTGATCTACAATAGCATCTTTTGCTTTTTGCGAAACAAATTGCGAATGTTTAAAATGATCCGAATGGATAGTGGTATCAATAACAAAGGTTTGATTGGCGTTCAAATACTTGCTCCAATCAATTCCTTGGATGCCTTTATACAGCAATGCATCGGTTTTTGCTCGGAAATAATAAATGGGTTTTAATATTTTCAATGCAGTTCGAAGTGATAAATTGGCTTTATACATAAATCCTTTATCCCCTTTAAAACCCACCATTCTAGTCCCTATTTCTACCTCTTGAGCGCCTAGTTGTTGCAGCTCTTTGGCTAATATTTCTTCAAAACCAAAAAAGGTTTTGGCAATCATTTTAAAATTTTCCATTTTTCAATATCAATATCAATTGCAAATATCAATTACAATTTCAATAATTAACTAAATTCCAAACTTGGAATAACTTCTGCAAAAATACACTAAATTTGCACGTTAAGAATTTTATGTACAAGAATTGATGTCAAAAATCTCAAATCAACATTCTCAAATCAACAACCAACAATCATCTTGGTTCGCCTCTTGGTTTGATACGCCCTATTATCACATTCTATATAAAGATCGAAATTACCGTGAAGCACAGATTTTCATGGATAATTTAACGCATTATCTAAACCTGCCAGACAATGCCAAAGTTTTGGATTTAGCTTGCGGTAAAGGACGCCATTCGATTTATTTAAACCAATTAGGATTTACTGTTTTGGGAGTAGATTTATCTGAAAATAGTATTGAAGTTGCTAATAAGAACACAAATGAAACTTTACATTTTGAGGTGCATGACATGCGAGAGCCTGTAGGAGATAAATTTGATGCGGTTTTTAATTTGTTTACTAGTTTTGGATATTTTGATAAGGAAGAAGACAATTTGAAAACTTTAATAGCTATTAAAGAAAACCTTTCCGAGTATGGATTTGCAGTTATTGACTTCATGAATGTGCCATTTGTTCTGGATAATTTAGTTGCCGAAGAAACCAAAACGGTAGATGCAATTGACTTTCATTTGAAACGCTATTTGTTGGATGGTTACATTATTAAGGAAATAGATTTTGAAGATCAAGGTCAAAAATTTCATTATACCGAAAAAGTAAGAGCGCTTACACTTGAAGATTTTTCACAAATGATGGAAGAAGCCGGAATTTATTTATTGGATACTTTTGGCGATTATAAATTAAAAAAATACCATAAAAAAGATAGCGAACGTTTAATTATGATTTTTAAATAATGAACTATATTTTACCATTACTATCAGTATTAATTGGATTTTTTATTGCGCTTTGGCTGAAACCACAGGACAAAAACAATCTAAAATTGCTATTGGCATTTAGTGGTTCTTTTTTGCTTTCTTTAACCGTGATGCATTTGCTTCCAGATGTTTATAAAAGCTTAAATCCAAAGGTAGGAATGTTCATTATGGTTGGAATATTGTTTCAAATTATATTAGAATTTTTCTCCAAAGGAGCCGAACACGGTCACGTTCATGGCCATGATAAAATGACACAAATGCCTTGGTTGCTTTTTATCAGTTTGTGTATTCACGCACTTCTAGAAGGTTTTCCAGTAGGACACCACCATGATTTAGCCATAGGAATCGCCATTCATCATTTGCCAATTGCTATTATCTTAACTACTTTTTTTATTCATGCTCAATTGAATAAAACTGCTCTGTTTTTATTTATGTTATCTTTTGCAATAATGACACCTTTAGGAACATTAATTTCTGATATTTTCCCAATGTTAAATTATTACTACACTGAGATAACCGCAGTAGTAATTGGAATTTTGTTTCATATTTCTTCGACTATTATTTTTGAAAGTAGCGAAGGACATAAATTTAACATTGCTAAAATATCTATGATTGTATTAGGTATCGTGTTAGCGAGTTTTTTATAAAAAATTAATAAAATCTTTATATCTTAGTTGCATAGAATTATAGTCCATTAAAATGAACTTTACTAAAACCACAGAACAATCCTCCAACTACGAACATTTAGAAAAAATGACTGTTGCCGATTTGTTATTTAATATCAATAAAGAAGACAAAACAGTTCCGTTAGCTGTTGAAAAAGCTTTGCCACAAATAGAACTCTTAGTTTCTAAAGTGGTTGAGAAAATGAAATTAGGCGGTAGAATTTTCTATATTGGTGCAGGAACCTCTGGCAGATTAGGAATTGTAGATGCCTCTGAATGTCCACCCACATTTGGAGTTCCATTTGATTTGGTAAACGGAATTATTGCCGGTGGTGATATGGCCATTCGCAGAGCAGTTGAAAATGCTGAAGATAGTACTACCAATGCCTGGAGCGACTTATTAGAATACAATATAAATGAAAATGATGTTGTAATTGGCATTGCAGCATCTGGAACAACTCCTTATGTAATCTCAGGATTGGAGCGTTGTAACGAAAATAATATTGCTACTGGTTGTATTACGTGTAACGAAGGAAGTCCGTTAGCACTAACCGCGAAATTTCCAATAGTGGTTGTAGTGGGACCAGAATTTGTAACGGGAAGTTCTAGAATGAAAGCTGGGACTGCTCAAAAATTGGTTTTGAACATGATTTCAACAGCTACCATGATTCAACTTGGAAAAGTAAAAGGAAATAAAATGGTGGATATGCAATTGAGCAATGACAAATTGGTTGATCGAGGAGTGAAAATGATTATGGGAGAAATTCCAGTATCTTATGAAAAAGCAAGCGAATTACTTAAAGAGTATGGAAGTGTTAGAAAAGCAGTTGATAGTTTTATATCTAAATAATTAGTTTTAAAAATTAAAAAATGGCAACCAACAAAGACTTATTAGCAAAAGGAGTTAAATACTTATTTGGAGCATTACCTTTAATGTTTATTGGCCCCAGCATAATGTATAATGCTTTCATGAATAAAGAAAATAATTGGCATTATTTAGTACTTACTATTGGATGCACGATTTGTTTGGTTTCGGTTTTTTTGGCATTTAAAGGTTTGAAAACTATGACCGATGCACTTTTTAATGACAAAAAATAACTCTAAAATAACTCTAAAATCAATTTCAATGGCAATTTCTATTTCTAAAATAAAATACGTTTTAATTTCTTTTGCTCTTTTCTCTTGCCAAAAACAGCTAGAGTGTACTACTAAAGAATTTAAAACAGGATTTTTTTTATTTACACAAGAAACTAACGGCAAAAAAGAAATCACATCTTTCGAAAGAACCGATAAATTTCAAGTTGAAACCTACAAAGGCAGAACCGACAGTGCTTCTGTGCGTTGGGTAAACGATTATGAATTTATACTTCAAAAATTACATCCGAGAAATATGGTCGAAAGAAAGGCAATTAGTATGCGGATTCTCTCCACTAAAGACAAAACTTACACCTTTGAATATTGTTTTGTTGGCGAATCCAAAAAACAAATCGGAATTGTAACAAAAACCAACTAATTACGTAAAACTATTTTAAATTATAAAATTTTCAAAATCTAATGACCGAATTAATTTCCAATCCAAATGCATGGGTAGCATTACTAACACTAACTTTTTTAGAAATTATTTTAGGAATTGACAATATTGTCTTTCTATCAATTGTTTCTGGTAAACTTCCTGCATCGGAGCAACCGAAAGCCCGAAGAATTGGTTTAACACTTGCAATGGTTTTCCGTATTGTTTTACTATTTGGAATCACTTGGGTTTTAAGCTTGCAAGAAACCTTATTTCACGTTGATTTTGGATTTTTCGAAGCACATGTAACTGGTCAAAGCCTTATTATTTTTGGAGGTGGATTGTTCCTTTTGTATAAATCCGTTTCTGAAATTCACCATAAAATGGAAGGTGAAGAAGAAGGTGGAAAAGGCAAATCGGCATCTGGTTTAACAGGTGCAATATTTCAAATTGCATTGCTAAACATAGTTTTTTCTTTTGATAGTATATTAACCGCAATAGGAATGATTAGTATGAAAAGCCCAGCGCAAGGCGGTTTTGGTCCCGATGGCGCCATAGAAATAATGATTTTATCTATCGTTATTTCCATCGGAATCATGATGCTTTTTGCTGGTCCCGTTTCTAAATTTGTAAACGAGCACCCAACCATTCAAATACTTGGCTTGTCCTTCTTAATTCTAATCGGAGTTATGTTGCTTGCCGAAGGTTCACACCTGGCTCACTTCCGTTTTGGTAACGATGTAGAAGTTTCTAGTATCCCCAAAGGCTATTTATACTTCGCTATTTTCTTCTCGTTATTTGTAGAATTTTTGAATATAAAAATGAGAAAAAACAGTAAAGCAGTCAAATTACACAATAGCGATATCAAAGATTAAAAGATTTAGATTTTATTTGATTAGAATAATTAAATTTTTTGTTTCAGTTATTTTTCATTTTACATTTATTACTATAATTTATGATGCAAATTCACCCCGAAATCATCCAAAAATTAACTGGCATTGTTGGTGCTTCTTATGTTTTTACAGACCAAGAAACCCGTAATTACTACGGTCATGATGAAACCGAGAATTATGTTTTTCCGCCAAGTGTTGTAGTTAAACCTGCTAATGCCGAGGAGATTTCTTCTATCTTAAAAATTGCAAATGAATATAAAATACCTACTACTCCTATTGGTGCTCGCACTGGTTTAAGTGGAGGTGCCTTGTGTATTTATGAAGGAATTGGTTTGTCTATGGAACGGCTTAATAAAATTATAGATATTGACGAACAAAACCTTCAAGTGATTGTAGAGCCTGCAGTTATTACGCAAGTAGTACGAGAAGCAGTTGCCGAAAAAGGATTATTTTATCCTGTAGACCCTAGTAGTCAAGGCAGTTGCTGGATAGGAGGGAACGTTGCCGAAAATTCTGGTGGTGCTCGTGCTGTAAAATATGGAGTTACCAAAGATTATGTGTTGAATTTAGAAGTTGTTCTTCCTAACGGTGAAATAATTTGGACGGGTGCCAATACCCTAAAAAATACTACTGGATATAATTTAACCCAATTGATGGTTGGTAGTGAAGGAACTTTAGGTGTGATTACCAAAGTGGTTTTGAAATTATTACCTAAAAATACCCACAACATTTTGATGTTAGTGCCTTTTTACAATGCAGGTCAAGCCTGCGAAGCAGTTTCTGCTATTTTTAGAGCTGGCATTATTCCTAGTGCTTTGGAATTTATGGAGCGTGATGCCATTGATTGGACTTTGAAATATAATGATACAATAAGTATTAATGTTGATGATACTGTTCAAGCGCATTTGCTTATTGAGGTAGATGGAAATTATCCAGAAATTCTTATGCAAGAAGCAGAAAAAATAATGGGTGTTGTAGAACAATTTGAAATAGATGAAGTTCTTTTTGCCGATACTGAAGATCAAAAAAATGCCTTATGGAAAATGCGTCGTTCTGTTGCTGAAGCCGTTAAAGCGAACTCCATTTATAAAGAAGAAGATACTGTAGTGCCAAGATATGTTTTACCAGAACTATTGAACGGAATTAAAAAAATAGGAACTAAATATGGTTTCAAATCGGTTTGTTATGGGCATGCAGGTGATGGGAATTTGCATGTAAATATCATTAAAGGCGAAATGACACATAAAAATTGGGAGATTGAAGTGCCTAAAGGAATTCGTGAGATATTTGAATTAACAGTATCTCTAAAAGGTACACTTTCTGGTGAGCATGGAATTGGTTACGTACAGAAAAACTTTATGGACATTGCTTTTTCTAAAGTTCATTTAGAGTTAATGGAGAGAATTAAATATGTTTTCGATCCAAATAATATTTTAAATCCTGGTAAAATATTTCCAGATAATTAGAAACCACAATTTCCTAAAATAAAGAATCCCCAACAGAAATTTTCTATTGGGGATTTTTAGTATCTGTAGATTTTTATCTTGTAATTGTTTGTTTTCTATCTGGTCCTACCGAAACTATTTTGATAGGCACTTCGACTTCTTTTTCAATAAATTCGATATAATCCTTTAATTCTTTAGGTAAACTTTCAAAAGTAGTTAAGCCTGTTAAATCAGCTTGCCATCCTTTAAACTCGGTATAAATTGGAGTTACGTTTTCCTCTTCGATGTTGTAGGGTAAATGATGGATAACATCCCCTTTGTAATTATAAGAAGTTCCTACTTTTAATGTTTCAAACCCCGAAAGTACATCGCCCTTCATCATCATCAGTTGCGTTACTCCGTTTACTTGTATTGCATATTTTAAGGCTACCAGATCCAACCAACCGCAACGACGTTTTCTTCCAGTAACACTACCAAATTCGTTTCCAACGCTTGCCATCATATCTCCAGCTTCTTCAAAATCTTCTGTAGGAAAAGGTCCTGAACCAACACGAGTAGTATAGGCCTTGAAAATCCCATATACTTCTTTTATTTTATTAGGTGCAATACCCAATCCAGTACAAGCACCAGCAGCGGTTGTATTAGATGAGGTTACAAATGGATAGGTTCCGAAATCTACATCCAATAAAGAACCTTGTGCTCCTTCACAAAGAATAGATTTTCCTGCTTTTTGAGCTTGTGCTAAATATTCTTCACTATCTATAAAAGTTAATTTTTTTAATTCTTTTATAGCGTCAAAGAATTCGGCTTCTAGTTCGGCTAAATTATATTGAATGTCAACATTGTAAAATGCAATCATGGCTTCGTGTTTATCTGCTAATGCTCTATATCGTTCTTTAAAATCTGCTAACTCGATATCGCCAACACGGATTCCATTTCTGCCGGTTTTGTCCATATAGGTTGGCCCAATTCCTTTTAAAGTAGAACCAATTTTTGCTTTTCCTTTTGATGCTTCTGATGCCGCATCTAATAATCGGTGGGTAGGAAGTATTAAATGCGCTTTCCTAGAAATTATTAATTTAGATTTTATGTCCAAATTAAATTTTGCTAAACCATCTATTTCGCTTTTAAAAACTACCGGATCAATCACTACACCATTACCAATAACATTAATATTGTTATCATGAAAAATGCCTGAAGGAATAGTTCTCAAGACATGTTTAATTCCATCAAATTCAAGCGTATGTCCTGCATTTGGGCCACCTTGAAAACGAGCAATAATGTCATATTTAGAAGTTAGAACGTCAACTATTTTTCCTTTTCCTTCATCGCCCCATTGTAATCCGAGTAGTAAATCTACGGCCATTGTATTATTGTTTGTAGTTAATTTGTTTTGATTAGTTATGCAATATCTAATTATTCTTTTTTATTGGCATAAAAATACAAAGAGTGGTTTGTAATTTCAATATTGAAAATTTCCTCTATGGTTTGTTTTATGGTTTGAATTCTAGGATCACAAAATTCTATAACCTCCCCTGAATCTGTCATAATAATATGATCGTGTTGCTTATCAAAATAGGATTTTTCATAATGTGCTTGGTTTTGCCCAAATTGGTGTTTTCTAACCAATCCACAATCTAACAAAAGTTCAATTGTATTATAAAGAGTTGCTCGACTTACACGATAATTTTTATTCTTCATTTTGATATATAAATTTTCAATATCAAAATGCTCTTCATTATCGTAAATTTCTTGAAGAATAGCATAGCGTTCCGGTGTTTTTCGGTGGCCTTTATTTTCAAGATAACTAGTAAAAACATTCTTTACAATATCTTGATTTTTACTGTTATCGGTCGCGATTAGTGTCATATTATGCAAAGATAAATTTTAGTTTATAAGAATTGAAATTTAAGAGTTTAAAGTTATAAACTACTTGTTAATAAAAGGCATTGAAATTTAATTTTTATATACGCGTGTAACTTTTTCAATTCCGTCAATTTTTTTGATGTTATCTATTAATTTTTTCAAGATAGTATTGTTTTGCACTACAACGGTTACTTGACCATAAAAAATTCCGGCATCACCGCTTAGAGCTATACTCTGTATATTAACATGCATTTGGTTAGAAATTATTTTGGTTAGTTCGTTAGTTAAACCTAATGTATCCATTCCTGTAATTTTTAAGATGGCTTTGAATTCTTGCTGCGATGAATCAATCCATTTCGCTTGCATAATTCTATAGGCATAGTTAGATTGCATTGCAATTGCGTTTGGACAATCTTTTTTGTGTATTTTGATACCTTCGTTTATAGTGACAAATCCAAAAACATCGTCTCCCGGAATAGGATTGCAGCAAGCCGATAATTTATAGTCTAATCGATCTTGCTCTTTTCCGAAAACTAGCAAGTCGTAATTACTACTTAACTCTTGTTTATGAATATTTTCTGGTGCTGAGCTTGGGGAACGTTTTATTTTGTTTTTAAAAAAGTTGATTAACGTGTTGCTTTTTTGAGCAGCATAATCTTTCAACTGTTGGTTTTCAATAGCTCCAATTCCTATACGGTAAAACAAATCCAAACTAGTTTTAAGTTTAAAGAACACAACTAATTCATTGATTACCGCTTCACTTAATATGATTTTTAAGTGCTTTAATTTTCTAGTAAGTAGTTCTCTTCCTTCTTCAGCTATTTTTTTGGTATCTTCATTAAGAACATTTCGAATTTTATTTTTTGCTCTAGAGGTAGTTACATAATCCAGCCAGTTAATAGTTGGCTTTTGATTGGCCGAAGTAATTACTTCAATTTGATCTCCACTTTTTAATTCGTGGTTAAGTTGTACTAATTTGCCATTCACTCTGGTTCCCCTTGTTTTTATTCCGATTTCAGAGTGTATGCTAAAAGCAAAGTCCAATGAAGTTGCTCCTTTTGGTAATGATTTTATTTCTCCTTTGGGAGTGAAGACAAAGATTTCTTTGGCATATAAATTCATTTTAAAATCTTCAACAAAATCTACAGCATTTGTCTCCGAATTTTCTAAGGCCTCTTTCAATAGATTCAACCAAACATCTAATCCATTTTCTTCGGCAGCACCTTGCTTGTATTTATAGTGAGCTGCGTATCCTTTTTCGGCAATTTCATCCATGCGTTCACTACGCACTTGAATTTCTACCCATCTTCCTTTAGGCCCCATAACAGTAATGTGAAGGGCTTCATATCCAGTAGATTTTGGCGAGGAAATCCAATCTCTTAGCCTGCTAGGGGATGGTCTATAATGATCGGTTACTATAGAATAAATTTTCCATGCCAAGAATTTTTCTTCGTGTGGATTGGATTTATATATTATTCTTAAAGCAAATTTGTCATAAACTTCATCAAAAGTAACATTCTGCGTAAGCATTTTTCTACGAATAGAATAGATAGATTTTGGTCTTCCTTTAATGACATAATCTATTCCTTCTTCGTTTAGTGTTTTTTTTAACACATTAGAAACTAATTTTATGTACTCGTCTTGTTCTTCTTTAGTTTCTTTAATTTTACTTACAATGTCATCAAATATTTTAGGTTCAGTATATTTTAATCCTAAATCTTCTAGTTTGGTTTTAATGTTATATAGACCAAGTCGATGTGCAAGAGGTGCATAAATGTATAATGTTTCAGAAGCAATTTTAACCTGCTTGTAGTCAGGCATAGAATCCATAGTTTGCATATTGTGCAAACGATCGGCTATTTTTATCAAGATAACACGAACATCATCGTTTAGTGTTAATAGCATTTTACGGAAATTTTCCGCTTGCATTGAGATATTCATGTCTTTTTTAACCTGAGAAATCTTGGTTAAACCTTCTACTAATTGAGCAATTTTGGGATTAAATTGCTTTTCAATATCTTCAATAGTTATTGGAGTATCCTCTACAACATCGTGAAGTAAAGAGGCGGCGATAGCAGTTGGACCTAAACCAATTTCAGAAGCAACAATTTTTGCAACGCCTATTGGATGAAAAATATATGCCTCTCCTGATTTTCTGCGTTGGTCTTTGTGAGCGTCAACTGCAACATCAAATGCTTTCCGAATTAATTTTTTATCTTCGGCCGTAAGTGTCTGATAACTAATGCGTAATAGCTGCTTATATTCTCGTGTTAGTGCTTTTTTTTCTTCTTCTAAATTTATCTCGGTCATGGCAGATTATTCGATTATATAAAAGTAGAAATAAATATTGAAAGTGTACTAAAAAAAGGATTTTTTTAATTGAACAGAGTTAAATTCAGAAATTATTTAAATGAAATAAATTTAATCCAAATCTTTAGCAAAATCTAAATCTTGAAAGTCGAAACTAAAATCGGTTAATGGCGAAATGGCTTCCATTTTAAAATGAGTAGCAATACCATTGGAATCAATATCAAAGTGAATAAATGCATCGGCATTAAGACTTCTATTGTCCCATTTTACAGCATAGGTATTTTCTTTATAGTAAAACATAGAGCCTGAAAGCCTTGGTGAACGTTCCGATTGAAAACGTAAAGTTCCTTTGCTTTGGCGAATGCTAATTTTTCCAAACCAATTATCTTGATAATTACCAGTAATTTTTTTTAGGTTCTAATTGGGTATTAGTCACAACGTTTTGATTTACTTTAATCCAAACTTCTTCTGTAATCTTATCCGCGTTTTCTTCTACTTGTTTTCTGCCAGTGCTTAATGTAACCACATGATCTGGAAAATGCAATCCCAAATAACTATCCTTAATAGTATTAGATATAGCATTAAATGCAGAACCTGATTGTTGGTTGGTTAACACTATAATTCCAAGTTGTAAATCGGGAATCATTATTGTTTGGGTTACAATTCCGTCTAGTCCGCCCGTATGGGAAACTTGTAAATGGCCGTTGATATCGGTTAATTGCCACCCTAAACCGTAGGCTTTAAAATTGCAACTGTAGGGTTTCATATTATTTAAAGGCAAAATAGTTTGTGGAGTCCACATATCCTTTTGAACTGCTTCACTAAACAAATTATTTTCATTGTTAGTTCCATATTTTCCATGGTTTAATTGAGCAATAACCCATTTACTCAAATCATTGGTACTGGTATAAATTCCGGCAGCGGCATCAAAAATTGGATTGGTATATCGTTTTATAATTTCTAATTTTCCGTTGGTTGGAACATGTGGTACAATTGTATTGGTAGTATCTTTTAAAAAACGCCAAGAAGATGCACTATGGTCCATTTTTAAAGGTTTCAAAATTCTGACATCAATAAAATCGCACCAAGATTTACCCGAAATGCGTTCAATTACCTCACCAGCAATCACATATAATAAGTTGTCATAATCGTATTTAGTTCTAAAAGCCGAAACTGGTTTCAAAAAATGAATATTTTTTATTATGTCTTTCGGAGTGAAATTATGTCCGTCAGGCCAAATCATCAAATCTCCTGCGCCTAGACCAAGACCACTTCTATGGGTTAGTAAATCCCTAATAGTAAATTCGTTGGTGACATAATCATTGTACATTTTAAATTCCGGAATGTATTTAATAACCTTGTCGTCCCAGTTGATTTTCTTTTCGTCTACAAGCATTGCTAATGCTGCTGAGGTAAAGGCTTTACTATTAGAAGCAATTCCAAAAAGTGTATTTCCATCTACTTTTTGTTTTGTTTTAATATTGGAAACACCATATCCTTTTGATATAACCACTTTGCCATCTTTAACAATTGCAACGGCAATACCAGGAACATTAAACGTTTTCATGGTACGATTTACCAAATCGTCAAGTTTGGCTTCTGTAATTTGTGCACTAGTAATTAGCGTTGTAATAAATAAAAGAAAGAGTAATTTGTACTTCATAATTTGGGAATTTAAAAAGCTTCAAAACCGCGTTGTCTTTTGGCTTCAAATAATAAAATAGCTGCGGCAACCGAAACATTCATAGAATCGATTTGACCTTGCATTGGAATGATTATATTTTGGGTAGCAGTATCTCTCCATACCTGAGAAAGGCCTGTCGCTTCGGTCCCTACTGCAATTGCTGATGGTGAGGTATAATTTTGTGTATGGTACGAATTAGAATTCTGCAAAGTGGCACTGAAAATGGCTATTTTTTTATCTTTCAAAAACTCAATCACTTCTTCACTTGTTCCAGAAGCAATTTGGTTGGTGAAAAGACATCCCACGCTGGATCGAATAAGATTTGGATTATATAAATCGGTTATAGGGTTGGCTAAAATTACCGCATCTATTTTGGCAGCATCACAGGTGCGAAGCATGGCGCCAATATTCCCTGGTTTTTCTATGGATTCTAAAACCAAAATTAATGGATTTTCAGGTAATTTTAAATCGGATAATGCTAAAGATTTTGATCTTGCAACAGCAATTATTCCCTCAGTAGTATCTCTGTAAGCTATCTTTTGATAAACTTCTTTATTGATTTCAATTAATTCAATTTGAGATTCCTTTGCTTTATTTTGGATAACAATATTGTTATTAATTTCTTTATCTGAAATCAGTTCTGGGAGAAATAGAATAGTTACAAGTTCGTAATTTCCTTTTAAAGCTAATTCAATTTCTCTTCTACCTTCAATAATAAAAGTACTAGATTGCTTCCGAATTTTCGCTTTTTCTTGCAATTGTAGCAACGTTTTTATAAAAGGGTTTTGTATGGAAGTAATTTGTTTCAAAGAATACTTAGAATTTAGTTTGCTAAGTTACAGAGATTTTTAAAATATCCAATTTACTTTGTGTAATACAACCAACCAGTTAAAGGATCAGGGTAATCGCTATCATTTAATTTAAGAATATAGTAATAAGTGCCTTCTGGAACATTCAAATTATCTAATCGCAAACCATTAGTAGCTATCCCATCCCAATCTGAAGAATTGTTATTTCCGGTCCAAATTAATTTTCCCCAACGGTTGTATATTTCTAATTCAAAATTCATGAAAATATCTCGTAATCCTTCAATTGAAAAAGAATCGTTTTCGCCATCATTATTATTAGAAACATAGTTATTAAATGTTGGAGGACAGATTTTTGTTTGCAATAAAAAGGAGGTTATAGCAAAACAATGTTGATTTTCTATTCTGACAAAAATTTCTTTTGGAGTAGTATTTGCTGTATAATTAGTTGGATTTAAAATGGTATTAGTTGCTGAAGATGCATCTTCTACTGTTTCATAAAAACCAGCAAAAGTATCCGTTGCATTGCTAATTGCCAAATTGCTATAGTCAAAAAAATTAAAAGTGCCTTTTGTAAGCCCTTGATTACATGTCATTTGTGGCGGTAATGTATTGAATGTTGGAGTAGCCCAAAGTGAAAGTAATGGACTTGTTGCTTGGTTATTATTTTCGGAAATTTCACTAACTGTACCCAGTCCGCTTCCGTTATCATCAACCACAATGGATATTGTAAAATTATCAATTATCTCAATCGGCAAGTTAATTGTAATTTGTAGCGTTTCACTTCCGTCAATTGGAATTGTTGAGGTAGTTTGCGTTTGTGCAACTAATTGTCCATTTGCATAAATCGCTATTGGAGTTGCTGCAGGAAGTTCTTGGGTACAATTGAAATTATTAATGTTAAAATTTAATGCAATGCTTCTAGAACCACAATTTTGAACATTCGAATTTAGTACAACACTCGCATCAGGCAATTGGCTATTAAGTTTTGTTACTACTGCATTTATAAATACAACATCTCTGCCCGAAGTCAATTGAATTTGAGCTGAGGTATCTCCAACTGCAATGTTGTTTTGGATGTTGTAAATATCCAAATCCATATTATACAAAGTATTACTTCCAGTAATGCTATTAGTTCCGTTAAAAGCATTGTTTGCAGGGTTTAAAGGAGGGTTACTTAAAGTATTTCCGTTTATACTTAAGGTTTCGTTAACAGATAGATTAGCATCCCCTTCCCAAGCAATAAAACCGATTTGAGCATTATTTGCATCTACAACATTTAGGTTATTTAAATTTATTGTTATTTCATTAGGTATACTTTCCAAACCATCGTAAATGTTAATCTGATTTAAAGGTAACGCGGTTCCTTTATAAACAATAATCATTGCCCAACCTGCAAAGTTGGTTCGGTTGTCGCAATAACCAGATTCGTTAATTAACGTTTGAGAAACATCTAAATCCGAAAGAGTATAATTGCCATTTCCTGTGCTAATAATTTGTGAGGTTACATCTGCAAAAGCACTAAAATAGTGTAGTCCAGAGGAAATTGATATATTTGAAAAAGTTCTTTGTGCAGAAATAGGAACTGAATTTAATTGTACATTAAAATCCCCTAAACCAGAACCTGCCCAATACAAATAGGCATTTTGAATAATAAAATCAGAATTTAAATTTAAGGTTGTAGAAGAGGAGGTAACTACTATATTTTCACATCCAACTGTAACATTATTTTCGCCTAAATTCATTGTATTTCCTATGAATGTAAAATCGAACCTACCATTATACTGTTTATAGAACGATACATTCTGCCCAAAAAAAGAAGGAGAAAAAAGTATAATTATCCAGAAATATAGTATTTTAACTTTACATTGCATTGTAATAATTGTTTGTAAAATGCTAATTTATATAAATATTTCTACATTACTACATTTGAAAATAGAATTAATATTAAATAAATGTGTAATTTTCCAAAGTTTTTATAGTATCCCGTGAAACACTACCAAGTTAGATTATACCAACCGCAAGATTTTTCTCTTTGGAATACTTTTATAAGTGTTGCCAAAAACGCCACTTTTTTATTTCATAGAAATTTCATGGATTACCATTCCGATCGTTTTGAAGATTATTCATTGATTGTTTTGGATGGCGAAAAAGTAGTTGCGGTTTTACCTGCTAACAGAGAAGGGAATACAGTATATTCGCACCAAGGACTTACTTATGGGGGGTTGGTTTTAAATCAAAAAGCTAAATTAAGTGCTGTAATTTCAATTTTTAAATGTGTTTTAGAGTTTTTAAATGTGAATTCCATAGATAAATTGATAGTTAAAAATGTGCCTAATTTTTATTCAGATTATTTTTCAGAAGAATTGGAATATTGTTTATTTATTGTTCAAGCTAAATTAAATAGAAGAGATGCTTTATCCGTTTTAGATTTGTCCAATTCAATCTTAATTGATAATAACAGAATGGAGGGCGTTAAAAAAGGAATGAAAAAGGAGTTAATAATTAAAGAAGAAACTACTTTTGATTTGTTTTGGAATGAAATTTTAATTCCAAATCTAGAATTGAAACATCAAGCTAAACCTGTTCATTCGTTATCAGAAATCACAAAGCTAAAGAACTATTTTCCAAATAACATTCGCCAATTTAACGTTTATGACAAGGATGTTTTAATTGCAGGAACAACTATTTTTGTAAATAATAGTGTTGTGCATTCACAGTATATTTCAGGCAATGAAACTAAGAAAATTACTGGAAGTTTAGATTATTTATACCATCATTTGGTTATGGAAGTTTTTAAAGATAAAAACTTTTTCGATTTTGGAACCTCGAATGAATTTGAAGGAAGAAAAATAAATTCAGGGCTTTTATTTTGGAAAGAAAGCTTTGGAGCAAAAACGGTTGTTCAGAACTTTTATGAATTGGAAACTAAAAATTATACTGTTTTAGAAACAGTCTTGTTATGATAAAATTTCTCGATTTACAGAAAATAAATGCCGTTTATCAAGAACAATTTCAAGAAAAATTGAAGTTGGTTTTAGATAAAGGATGGTTCATTCTTGGCGATGAGGTAAAAACTTTTGAAAGAAATTTTGCTAATTATTGTCGCACCAAACATTGCATTGGTGTTGGCAATGGTTTGGATGCTTTAGTTTTGATTTTCAAAGGATATATAGAATTAGGAAAATTGCAAAGAGGAGATGAAGTTATAGTTCCTTCCAATACTTATGTTGCTTCTATATTAGCGATTTTGCAAGCCGATTTAGTTCCAGTTTTGGTTGAACCAAAATTGGAAACTTACAACCTCAATCCCAATTTAATTTCCGAAAAAATTACTTCCAAAACAAAAGCAATTTTAGTAGTTCATTTATACGGACAATTAGCAGAAATGGAAGCTATTAATTCCATTGCTGAGCATCATAATTTATTAGTTATTGAAGATGCGGCTCAAGCACATGGAGCATTCAAAAATCAAAACTCTAAAATCAAAAATCAAAATTCAACTAGTGCATATAGTTTTTATCCAGGTAAAAATTTGGGTGCTCTTGGCGATGCTGGCGCAATTACCACCAATGATGATGCTTTAACTAAAGTAATTCTTTCGTTACGAAATTATGGTTCGGAGAAAAAATACCACAACGAATATAGGGGAATGAATTCTCGTTTAGACGAATTGCAAGCAGCTTTCTTGAATGTTAAATTACCTCATTTAGATGCCGATAACAATAAACGAAAAGAAATTGCAAATCGCTATTTATCGGAAATTAAAAATGATAAAATAGTATTACCAATTTCGCTGCAATCTCATGTTTTTCATTTGTTTGTTATTCGAACCGATAATCGATATGGTTTACAAGAATATTTACTTCATAATAAAATTGAAACATTGATTCATTATCCTATTCCACCACATAAACAAACGGCATTTTCTGAATGGAATAATCATTCGTTTCCTATAACTGAAAAGATTCATAAGGAAGTACTAAGTTTGCCTATAAGTCCCGTAATGACCAATGAGGAGGTTGATTTTGTAATTGCAACGCTAAACAATTACTAATTGAAATTCTTCAAAGAAATACTATCCAAACCTCTATTCAAAGCCACTTCTTTGAACGGAATTAGTATTTTACTCAAAGTAGTAATTGGTTTTTTAACTTCCAAAGTTATCGCAGTTTTTGTAGGTCCTAGCGGAATGGCTTTAGTGGGAAATTTGCGAAATTTTCTTACTACTACCGAAGCATTCGCAACCTTAGGATTTGAAAATGGTGTTGTAAAATATGTTGCAGAACATAAGCAGGAAGAAGAAAAACTCAAGCAAACTTTATCCACAATATTTCTATCCGTTCTGGTGGTTTGCGGATTATTGAGTTTAGGATTGTTTTTATTTTCCGATTATTTGAATAGTTCTATTTTTGGAGGTGCCTATCAATATGTCTTCGTATTTAAAGCCTTGGCAATTGCACTTCCGTTTTACATTGGAAATATCTTTCTAATTGCAACAATTAATGGGCTTGGCGAATATAAAAAAGTAATTTACATAAATAGTATTGGGAGTTGTATTGGTTTGGTAGTTTCGGTACTATTAATTTTAAAATTAAAAACAGAAGGTGCTTTATTAGCCATTATTTTAACTCCTTCTTTATTATTTTTAGTTTCTTTTTTATCTATAAACAAAGAAATTACAATTTTTAAAGCTGTGCATTCTAAGTTTTATAAGTTTTCTTTTTTAAAAAGTTTATCTTCTTATTCCCTTATGGTATTGGTTTCTGCAGTTTTCGGGCCGATGGTTTTATTAGCCATAAGAAAAAATATCATCCTAAGTTTAGGTATCGAACAAGCCGGCTTTTGGGAAGCAATGACGAGAATATCGTCGTATTATTTCTTATTTATTACAACTTTAATTGGAATTTATTTTCTGCCAAAATTAGCAATAGCGAAAGATAATAAAGAGACAAAATCGCTCTTTTGGGAATATTATAGAGGAATTTTGCCTGTTTTTATAGTAGGTATGATTGTGATTTATTTATTACGTGATTTTATAATTCAGGTACTTTTCACCAAACAATTTTTACCAGTTTCTAAATTGTTTTTCTGGCAATTAATTGGCGATACATTTAAAGCCGCTTCCTTTATTTTGGGCTATCAATTTTATGCTAAGAAACTTACTAAAGCCTTTATTTTCTTTGAATTATTTTCGCTTGCAGTTTTATATTTTAGCAGCATTTATTTCATTTCCATATTCAAAATAGAAGGTGTTGTAATGGCATATGCTGTAACTTATGGTATTTATCTGATGTCTTTATGTATTTACTTTAGGAAAAGTTTATTTTAATCAAATAATAAATTTTGTCCAATCACAATTTGCAATTAAATAGTTATCACTTCTTTTTTACAACGCAAAAAGCACTAACTCCAAACGGAAAATTTAAATATTTCAGTATTTTGTTTTCAATATTCAATACTTCATATAGAATTTTATTTATAAATTCATTTCCGACAGAAATATCAGCAACTTCTGTTTTGTTTTTTTGAAAAAAAGAGGAAGTTCTCTTGTAAAAATAAATAGGTAAAAATAAAAAGAAGTTCCAATAACTTGACTTAATAATTTCTAAATTTTCCGAAATTAGTAATCTCTCAAGTTCTCCTTTTGTATATCTTTTATAATGCATGTTTACAACATCATGATCACTCCATAAAGATTGAAAGGCAGGGACAAAAACTAGCATAGTACCTCCACTTTTTAAGATGGATTGCCAATTGCTTATAGCTTTTTTTTCATATTTTAAGTGTTCCAAACAATCGGAAGCAATGATAATGTCGAATTTTTCATGTAAATCTATATTTTGAGCGTCCATTACAAATGAATTTATAATTCCATTTGCTTTACAATTTGCAATTGCAACTTCACTGATATCAATTCCATATAGATTTTCAATTGCAAATCCATTTTCTACTAATTCTTTAATTAATATTCCAGAGGAACAACCGATATCTATTATTTTACTATTTTTAGGAGCATTATTAATGTAGTCTAAGATATATTTTCTTCTGGATTTAAACCACCAATGATGCGTTTCTAGATTATGATATTCTTTTTCAAAGTTTTTTTCCATTATTAATCAATTCTTTTATCTACAAAATAGCGAGGTCTTTTTTTTACTTCTAAATAAATTTTTCCAATATATTCACCAATAATTCCAAAGCAAAAAAGTTGTACTCCACCCAAAAAATACATTGGGATTACCGTTGATAGCCAACCTGGTACTACATTTTTATTGTATAGACCGTATACTGCATAAATCGTCATTAAAATACAAACAAAAAATATAGCAAAACCAATAATCGTTACTAATTTTAAAGGATAATTGCTAAATGAAGTTATTCCGTTCCATGCAAAAGACAACATTTTTCTGAAAGGATATTTTGATTTACCTGCGAAGCGTTTTAATCTATTATAGTAAATAATTTCATTGCTAAATCCAATGGATGGAATTATACCTCTCAAAAATAAATTGACCTCATTGAATTCGCTCAAAGCATTAATTACTCTTTTGCTGCATAATCTAAAATCTGCATGATTATGAACAATATTTATTTTCATTTTAGTCATCATCGAATAAAAAAGTAACGCCGTTTTTTGTTTAAAAAAGGAATCATTTTTTCTTTCTTTTCTGACTCCATATACAATATCAATTCCTGAAATAAATTTCATTATCATTTCTTCAATAACGGCAATATCGTCTTGTAAATCAGCATCAATTGTTATTATGGCGTCTGTTTCATCATTATAGGTGTTTAAACCCGCTAATAAAGCATTTTGATGTCCTACATTTCCAGCTAATTTTAGGCCTTTGACATATTTTAAATGCGTGGCGTTTTTTTCAATTTGTTTCCAAGAACTGTCTTGACTTCCATCATCAATAAAAACAATAAAACTTTTTTCAGAGATAATTTTTCTTAAAACTAAATCGGAAAGAACATTATTTAACTGCTTTGAGGTTTCATTAATGACCTTTTCTTCGTTATAACATGGTGAAATAATTCCTATTATCGGGTTTTGCATAATCAAATGTAATAAATACTGTTACTACTCTGTAAATGTTGTATCGGTTGATTTTACAACTATTTGTTTGTGAAAGTAATCGGAAAGTTCTTCGTTTTTCCAATTTTTCACGTTTGTTGTAAGTCCCATAATACCTTCATTATATATAGTTTTTGGTTTTTTTATTAGTGCTGGAACTACAACTTCATTCTTACTAATTTTTATTAATTCAAAACGATTTTTCATTTCCAAATCATATTTGTAAGCCTTCCCACTCAATAAATCTTGATAAGCATTAAATATAGGTGTTTCGGAAATAGTAAAGAAAATTATAATTATACCTAAAACTAATTTGGATTGTGGCATTAACAAAAAATGAAAATCGAACTTAATTTTAAAGTAATGAATAAAGCAAATTATAGAATATAATGCTATAAATAGATAATAAAAGTACAAAAGATTTAGTACTCTGCCGGGTAAAATGTCTTTGTTAATATAAAATCCAACGAATGAGCTAAAAAATAAAATTGAAAAGAGTAATACTATTGCAAACCAAGGCTTTATAATGACATTATTATTGATAAAATCCTTTTTTAAGTAGCTATATATTTGTTCTGAATAATAGGTACAAAATAGCAATATTATTGGAAACCATTTTAAAAAATATAGTATAGAATAAAGTATTGATTTTTGAAAAGAATAAAAGAAATCATGTTCAATAGGAATCTTGTTAACTCTAATAAAATTTCCGGGAGCAGTAAATTCAATGATAGAAAACACTGTTGTAATCGCAATTAAAAAGTATAGAAAAAGGAATGTTTTCTTCACTATAATAGTATTATAAATTGTTATAAAACCTAGTAAAATAAGAGTTGAAAATAATGCAACTTCATTACATCCAACTATCATGGCTATAAGTAAAACCGAAAAAAATAAATATTGAATTTTTTTACTTCTATAAAATTTTATTAATGTGCTTGCTAATAATAAACTTAGCGACATGGGAAGTTGGTAGGTTACTGCTCCAGTAATCCAATATAAAGCTGTATTTATTTCTGGAATTTGAATATAAAAAAGGACTAAAATTAATCCAACTATTGAATAGGTCTTTTCGGATGTAATGTACTTGAATAAAGTAGTTATAAATGTTCTAATTGAAAATACAAATAATAACAAAAGTAAAATTGGAATTATTTTAAAGAAAAAATAATTATTATAAGTTAGAGGATTAAAGCATAATAACCCATTTGCAAAATAACGTCCACCTTCGTGATTGTATATCCAAATTCCTGCATTTATTGGGTTTGTATTTTTTGAATGGTAGGCGTAATAAAAATCATCTGAAGCTGGGTTATTAAAAAAGGATATAAGTATTAATGGCAGGATAGATAAAACACCTAAATAAATGAATAACTTAGGTGAAATTAGTATTGATGAAAAGGCATTAAGTAGTCTTTTAAATTTTACATCCATGCTTTTATATATTTTTCAGCTATTTTAACATAATTGTGTTCTTTTTCTACAAATTGTCTAGCTCTTTTCCCAATAGCTAGTATCTCATTTGGATTTTCAATTAAATAAACCAATTCGGAAACCAAAGAATCTACATCGGGCAAGGCATTTATGGCGACTTTTTCAGTTAAATTATAATGTTTATCAAATTCTTTTTCAGCACCTGTAAAAACTACTTTGCCCTTTGCCATGGCTTCTAAAGCGTTGTAACCTTGATCAAACCCATACACTTGATCCAAAATAATGTGTGCTTGATTGTATTTGTATATGTAGTTTTGATATGGAAGATTTTCGGCAGTGATTAACTCAATTTTGTCACCCATTTTTTGTTTGAGAATTTCCATTGCTTTTTCAAAAAAAGAAATCCCTTTGCTGTAATAAGTCCCGCGATTGATTCCAATAAAAATGACTATTTTATTATTAATTTCTATTTCTGAAAATTCAATTTTATTAGTATTTACTGGATTTGGAATCATTCCTAAAAACTTAGTATGCTTTTGCAATGGCAATAAATAATCGACGTCTGAAGCAATAACTCCTACAATATTATTATAAACTAAATCATGAGTTTTCTTATGATTTGGCGATAGAAAATTCAATATAAATTGGTACTCCATTTTCGCTTTTGGATTTTCAAAATATGGATTCATGATTGAATACCTTTCTTTTTTTTCTATTAAATACTTCGCAATTAGATAATCAACACCACAACAAAGTAAGAACGTTTTTTTATTCTGCTTAAAAACTTTCTTCAAAAGAAATCGCTCTAAGTTTGGAATAGTTTGTATTGGAGTTTCATTAATTAATTGAACCACATCGAAATTTTTCAATTTATTCAAATGAAAATAAAAGCGGATTCCGTATTCTAAAGTGGCACTATCAAAATTAGTTAGTTTGTAAATTATTTGACGCAGAATATTCCCTAAAAGCGTTTCGCTCCATTTGGCTTTAGTAGATAAATCAACAGGATAATTCTTGAAACCATCGCCATTAGCAACGATTACAACTTCATGACCAACCGCAACCAATCCCTCTTTTAAGGAATTGTGCAATCGGCTAAATTCTCCTATTAATAAAATTCTCACTTATTGCTTATATTTGTTGCTAAAATAGTCAAAATTAGTGAATAGTTCCTTTGAGAAATATAAAATTTGTTTGGTTTCTGATCAATTAGCTGGTGGTGGTGCAGAGCGTTGTTCGGCTGTTTTATCGCAGTTTTTCGAAAAAAATAATTGCAATGTGCATCACGTTTTGGTATTAGATAATATTAAATATGAATTTTCGGGTGATGTCTTAAATTTAGGAAAACTAAAAAAGGGGGCATTTAATTTACACGATAGATTTCATCGTTTTTTTATTTTATATAAATTTTTTAGAAAAAATAAATTTGATTTTATAATTGATACTCGTGTTAATAGTAACCAGTTGCAGGAATTGATTATTAATAAATTTATATATAATGCGCCAGTAATAAAAGTTGTTCATAGCTATATGATTGATTTGTACTTTCCTAAAATTAATTTTTTATCAAAATATATTTACAATAAATGTTATAAAATCATTGCGGTTTCTGATGGAATTAAAAACATAATTATTTCTAAATACAATTTTAATCAAGTTCAAACACTATATAATCCAATTGATTTAGATTATATAGAGCTGAAATCTAAAGAAAATTTAGAGTTGAATTTTCAATATGTTTTGGCTGTAGGAAATATGCATAACGATGTAAAACAATTTGATAAATTGATTAAGGTCTATTCTAAATCCGAATTGCCTAATAAAAACATCAAATTAGTAATTATTGGTGAGGGAATTTTGATTTCTAGTTTAAAGCAGCTTGTCCTCGATATTGATTTATCAAATAATATTATTTTTAAAGGCAGTTTGTCCAATCCATTTCCATATTACGAACAAGCACTTTTTACTGTTTTGTCAAGTAAAAATGAAGGTTTTCCAACGGTTTTATTAGAATCATTAGCTTGCGAAACCCCAGTAGTTGCATTTGACTGTTTATCTGGTCCAAGTGAAATAATTGTAAATCGTTTTAACGGACTATTAGTTGAAAATCAAAATGAAGAGCAATTGACTCTGGCTTTAAACGAAATGGTTTCAAATAATGAATTATATTTACAATGTAAAAAAAATGCAAAACCTAGTGTTAATCAATTTGCATTAAATACAATAGGTGCCCAATGGTTGAAACTTTTTAATAAACTAAATTAATGAATATAGAATTAATAAATATTCCTAAAGTAGAAGATTACCGCGGTAATTTAGCAATAATTGAAAAAGAAGTAGTCCCTTATGAAATTAAAAGAGTTTATTATTTATTTGATATTCCTAGCACTGCCCATCGAGGAGGGCATTCCCACATAGATCAATTAGAGTTTTTAGTTGCTTTATCTGGAAGTTTTGACGTGGTGTTAAAAGATGGAATTACAGAGCAAACAGTTACTTTAAACAAGCCTGATAAAGGATTGCTTATCCATAAAAATATTTGGAGAGAGTTAGGAAATTTTTCTTCTGGAGCCGTTTGTCTTGTATTGGCTTCCGATGTTTTTAATGAAGAAGACTACATTCGTAATTATGATGATTTTTTAGATTATATAAAACTTTAATTTTTTTATAAATAAGGAAAATACATTAATATTGGAAATTTTGTAACTCGAGATTCCTAGATAAGTTGAATAATTAAATTATGAGAATACTCTATTTAGTGCCAAAAATTAATGCTGAAGGTGGTTTAGAGCGTGTTTTAAGTCTAAAAGCTAATTATCTAGTAGAACATTTTAAACATGATGTATCCATTTTAACTCAAAACAACGGGAATACTTCTTTGTTTTATCCTTTGAATAGTAAAATAAATTTATTTGATATTGATTTAAGTGGTAATAGAATTCAGTTTGTTACTAAATATATTAAAGAGGTTAGTCGTGTAGTTAAACTTGTAAATCCGGATGTTTTGATTGTTGCGGATAGTATTCCTAAAGCTTTGCTTATTTCTTTAAGTGTTAGAAATAGAAGGATAATTTACGAATGTCATAATTCTATTTTTGTTGAGTTAAGCCAAAAAAACCGAAATTTTGTTTCAAACTGGATTCCAAAGTTTAACTATTGGTTTAATAGATTTGGTGCTAAAAGAATGCTTGAATTTGTAGCTTTATCGAAAGAAAGTTTATTGGAATGGAATATACCGAATGGTAAAATAATTCCTAATCCAATCTGGTTACAAACCGAAAGAGTATCCGATTTATCTTCAAAAAAAATATTGATTGTATCCAGACATTCTTATGAAAAAGGATTGGATAGATTTTTCGAAATTTGGAAGCGTGTTTCACCAGATTATCCCGACTGGAAAGTGGAAATTTATGGAAAATCTTCCGACCAATATAATTTTAACGAGGTTGTAAATCAATTAGGAATTTCGGATTCGGTTGATTTTTTTGAGCCCGTAAAGGATATTGAACAAAAATATTTAGAATCTTCTATTTATGTTATGACTTCAAGATACGAGGCATTCCCAATGGTATTATTAGAAGCCATGGCGTGTGGTTTGCCTACAATTGCTTACGACTGTCCATGCGGTCCAAGGGCAATTATAACAAATAATGAAAATGGATTTTTAATTCAAGATGGAGATCAATCTGCATTTGTAATTACACTTCAAAAATTAATTGAAAGCAAAGAATTAAGAGAAAAAATGGGAGCTACTGCGAAAAAACATTCCAAAAAATATGATATTGATTTAATAATGAATCAGTGGAATTCACTTATTACTTCTAAAACAACAAACTAGTTCATACTTTAAAGACTACAAATGTAACCAACTCTGTAAATGTCAAACAAAACTAATGATGGTTTTGAGCTAGAAATATTTTTTAATAATACTGGTTTTAGTATTTTGAAAGAGTATAGAATTATAAGCCTAATTTGATATTTTCTAATTTTTGAATATAGATTCGAAATTTTCAAATATTCAGGGGGGAGTAATTTATTTTCTAATAAATTTTTTAAAGCTATTAAAGATTCATGTTCTTTTTTTAAAGCACTATTGAATTCATCTATACCCAAATGAAAAACTGGGTTTTCAATGTGCTTTATTGGAATATTGTTTTTCATTAATTCATAAGAAAACAAAGTGTCCTCGTGTCTTAAATTTGGAATGGATTCATTGAAATTAACTTTTTTAAAAACTTCTTTATGAATTAAAAAATTCAATGTTAAGAAGGATAGATAACTATTTTTATTTCTTTGACTAACTGTTAATGCCTCTCTTTTTTTTCCATAAATCCATCGCAATAATTTATCATTAGCAGGTTTTTTATCTATGTAGTGGATTCCTCCATAAACTATAGTTGCAGCTTCATTAATTTCGGAAAGATATTTTGAAATAAAATTTTTCTCAATAGGAAAGGTATCAGCATCCAAAAAAAGTAAATACTCATACTTTGAATTTTCTGCTAATTTATTACGATTTTTTGCCCTTCCATAATTTTCAGAATTAGTATTAAATTGACAATTCCCCAAACTATTAATTTTATCATTTTCAATATTATATAATGGATTTGATTTATCGTCTTGGCAAATTATTTCATAATTAATACCTAAACAATCACATTGATTTTTAAGTTCAAATACTAAATCAAAAATTGTATAGTTGTATGTAGGTATTAAAATGGATAGCATTTATTGCTTGTCGTAAAGGTTAAATAATTCAAGATTATACGGATCTCTGAACCACTTCAAAAATAGAGCCTCCCTCACATTTCAATGTTTTAGATGGAAATTTCATCAGTAAAGCATAATCATGAGTTGCCATAATAATGGTTTTACCATTAGAATTTATATTTTTCAACACATCTAGAACTTCCACACTTGTTTGTGGATCAAGATTCCCTGTAGGTTCATCAGCAAGAATTAATTCGGGATCGTTAAGTAAAGCTCTTGCAATGGCTACACGTTGTTGTTCACCACCGGATAGTTGGTGTGGCATTTGATTGGCAAAGTCTTTCATACCAACTTTATCTAAAACTTCATCAATTTTATTTTGCATTTCTACAGCATCAGTCCAGCCTGTTGCTTTTAAAACAAAAAGCATATTTTCATTTACATTTCTGTCCGGAAGCAATTTAAAATCTTGAAAAACAATTCCGATTTTTCTTCTTAAATAAGGAATATCTTTTTCTTGTAACGTTGCCAAATCGTATTCTACAATATGACCTTCGCCTTCCGTAAGTGGCAAATCGCCATAAAGAGTTTTCATAAAACTACTTTTTCCACTACCAGTTTTTCCAATGATGTAAAGGAATTCACCATGATTTACTTCAAGATTTATCTGAGATAAAATCACTTTGTTTTCTTGATAAATAGTAACGTCTTTTAAAGATAATACAGGATTTGACATAGAAAAAATTTGTTTATTGGGTAAAAGTAATAAGATAACGTAGGTTTTCAAAATAAATTTCAACAAAAAGAAAATAGAGTGTAGATACTAGATAATAGAAAATGAGTTAATAGATTTATCATTTATAAATTATCAATTCATATATCCATCAATCAGTATTAAAACAATTGTTAAGAAAAATGTTTATAATAAATACCTACTATCTCTCGTTATAATTTGTACAGTACTACTTTTGAATTACTTTTAAATTCCATACTATGCGAAAAATAACAGCTTTTTTACTATTAAATTTATTGGTTTCGGGAGCAACTATATTAGGGCAAGAAACAGCAATTTATACTAACCAGTTGTCTGAAATGGATAAAGCGGTTTCGTTGTATCAAGACAAACAATATTTAGCAGCTCAAATTTTATTTGAAAAAGCACAACAAAATAATAAACAACAAGAAATCCAGTCAGAATGTGCATATTATATTGCCATTTGTGCTATTCGATTGAACCAGTCGGATGCAGATAAATTAATGCAAGATTTTGTAACTAATTTTCCTACTAGCACTAAACAAAATCAGGCTTATGTTGAAGTTGCAACCTATTATTTTGAAAATGGAAACTTTCCTCAAGCCTTGAACTATTTTGACAAAATTGATGAAAGTGCCTTAACCTATGATGAGTTAGAAAAATACAATTTCCAAAAAGGATATGCCTATTTTTCTGCCAAAAATAAAAAAGAAGCTACCACTTATTTAAATAAAGTTGCAAATTCTAAAGAATATGGTTCCCAAGCTAAATATTACTTAGGATTTATGGCTTATGAAGGAAACGATTACAAAGAAGCTACCAAATATTTTGACCAAGTTTCTAGCGAAGAAAAATACAAAGAAAAGTTATCTTATTTTCAAGCGGACATGAATTTCAAGTCAGGAAACTTCCAAAAAGCAATTGATTTGGGTAAGGCAGCCATGACTAAATCCAATGCGACTGAAAAATCGGAATTGAATAAAATTATTGGTGAAAGTTATTTCAATTTATATAAATACGATGAGGCCCTTCCGTATTTGAAACTATACATTGGTAAAAAAGGAAAATGGAGCAACACCGATTTTTACCAATTAGGATATGCCTATTACCAACAAAAAGAGTATGAAAATGCCATTTCGCAATTCAATAAAATCATTGATGGAAAAGATTTTGTTGCGCAAAATGCTTACTATCATTTGGGGCAAAGTTATATGAATACGGACAAAAAGCAACAGGCTTTAAATGCTTTTAAAGCAGCTTCAGAAATGGATTTCAATAAGAAAATTCAAGAAGATGCCCATTTGAATTATGCTAAAATTAGCTATGAAATAGGAAATTCCTACCAATCAGTACCAGATGTTTTGAGTTCTTTTTTAAAAAAATATCCTAATTCTCCAAGCAAAAATGAAATAGAAAGTTTGTTGATTAATTCCTATATCACTTCAAAAAATTATAAAGAAGCACTAGTTTTATTGGAAAAAAATAAAAATCCAGAAAATAGATTGGCATACCAAAAAGTAACATTTTATCGTGGATTAGAGTTGTTTACAGATGGAAATTACCAAGATGCACAAAAGATTTTTGTAACTTCAATTGGAGTTCAAAAGGATGCTAAATTCTCAGCTCGTGCCACCTTTTGGAAAGCTGAAACCGAATATACATTAGATAATTTTAAAGATGCTTTGTTGAGCTTTAAGCAATTTGAGGGTAGCGTAGAATCTAAAAGCACACCGGAATTTAAAAACCTAAATTACAATATTGCGTATTGTTATTTCAAACAAAAAGAATACGATCAAGCTGGAAATTACTTCCAAAGTTATATTGATGTTTCCAAAGAGGATATGATCCGATTAAATGATGCTTATTTGCGATTAGGAGATAGCCGATTTGTTACTTCCAAATATTGGCCTGCAATGGATGCTTATAATAAAGCTATAGAATTGAAAAGTGTGGATGCAGATTATGCAGCATTTCAAAAAGCAATTAGTTATGGATTTGTAAGTAAAAATGACAAAAAAATTGAAGATTTTAATAAATTTTTATTAACTTTTAAGAAGTCGCAATACCGGGATGATGCCTTGTTTGAGTTGGGTAATACTTATGTTACCGAAAACAAAGCGGACCTGGCAATTAAAACCTACGACCAATTATTGAGTGAGTATAAAAATAGTTCCTATGCTTCAAAATCTGTTTTGAGAGAAGGATTAATTTATTATAATGCCGATAAAGATGATTTGGCTATTGCTAAATTCAAAAAAGTTGCAGCCGATTATCCAAGATCTTCTGAGGCTCTTGAAGCAGTTTCAACAGCACGATTGATTTATATAGATAATGGAAAAGTAGACGAATATGCTTCTTGGGTAAGGACTTTAGATTTTGTAGAAGTTTCGGATGCAGATTTAGATAACGATACTTATGAAGCTGCCGAAAAACAATATTTACAAAATAACACTAAACAAGCTATTGCTACTTTAAGTGGATATGTTGCGAAATTTCCAAAAGGAATTCATGCCTTGAAAGCGAATTTTTATTTGGCACAGTCCTATTATGTAGATGGTTTGGAAGCCAATGCAATTCCAAATTATGAATATGTTATAGCGCAATCTAAAAGTGAATTTACCGAACAGGCATTGGCGCGCTTATGTGAAATTCATTTAAAAAAAGATGATTTTGTAAATGCAATTCCGGTTTTGAAACGATTAGAAAGCGAAGCAGATTTTCCTCAAAACGTAACCTTTGCACAAGCTAATTTAATGCGTGCTTATTACGATCAAAAGGATTATCAGAATGCTGTGGTTTATGCCGATAAAGTAATTTCGAATACAAAAACAGATGACAAAGTAAAAAGTGACGCACAAATCATAGTAGCACGTTCGGCAATAAAAGCAAATGACGATGTTAAGGCTAGATCGGCTTATGCTAGTTTGTTGAAAATTGCTAAAGGAGAATTGGCTGCGGAGGCTCTGTTTTATGATGCTTATTTTAAAAATAAAGATGGAAAATTCGCCGATTCTAATAAAACAGTTCAGAAATTGGCTAAAGATTATTCGGGTTATAAATTCTTTGGAGCCCGAGGTTTAGTAGTGATGGCTAAAAACTATTATGGATTAAAAGACAGTTTTCAAGCGACTACTATTTTGGATAGTGTTATCGAGAATTTCAACGATTTCCCAGAGGTAGTGCAAGAAGCCCAAGCCGAATTAGAAGCAATTAAAGTAGAAGAAAGTAAAACGAATTCGTCTATCATAGATAAATAAAACTTTTGTAAATCAGTTAAAACTTTGTGTAACAGATAAATAAATTAACATGAAAATCAAATTTCAATATAAAATCCTAATAATAGTAGTTCTTTTGTGCTCTCAAATTTCTATTGCCCAAAAGAAAGACGAAAACATCGGAACCGAAATAGTGAATGTAGTTAAAGCCTACACGCCGACTATTTCGGATGCTTTTAAAGTGAAAGAAACTCCAACTTTAGACGATGAAGATAATTCGAAAAAAGAAGTAATTCAGTATTCTATTTTTTCATTTCCTGTGGCATCGACTTTTGCACCTTCCAAAGGGAAAGCAGCAGGTGTAGAAAATGGTGCAAAAGAAAAATTATTTACAAATTATGCTACTTTAGCGGCAGGCAATTACGGAACAATTAATGCAGAATTATTTGTTACACAAACATTAGAAAATGGCGATTATATAGGAGCCATGTTGCGCCATCTTTCTTCACTAGGGCGTATTAAAAATGTAGAATTAGAAAATAATTTTTCTAATACAGCTCTAGATGCAACTTATGGCAGTAAATCTAATAATATTTCATGGAATGGCGATTTGGGTTACCAACGTCAAACCTACAATTGGTATGGTTTAGATCCATCTTTATATGAAAATTTAACTGCAGACATTAAGGATGTTTTCCTTAACAAAATTAACCCAAAACAAACATTTCAAAATATATATATAGGTGGAAGAATAGCTATTGGGGAAAGCGTTTTTAAAGATGCAACTATTAAATTCAGTCATTTTTCGGATGCTTTTTCTTCTACTGAAAATCGTTTAATAATAAAACCTACTTTTCAGTTTGATGTTATGGATGTAAAACTGAAAACAAATTTTGTATTAGATTACCTTAATGGAAGTTTTCAAAAAGATTATTTTGATACAGCATCCTTAAAAAATGGATACACTAATTTTGGATTCCAACCAAGTTTTAAAATTAACAAAGACGATTTTTCGGTTAATTTTGGGATAGGTATTTTCTATAGTATGGCTATCGAAACCCTTAATTCAGAATCCAAAAACAAGTTGTTTGTTTATCCAAATATTACTGGTTCCTATAAAGTTGTTGACGATTTAATGATTGCTTATGCTGGGGCTGAAGGAGAATTGAAACAAAACACATACCAAGATTTTGCACAAGAAAATTTCTTTGTATCACCAACTTTAATAGTTACTCCAACCGATCAAAAATTTGATATTTATGTTGGTCTAAAAGGAAAATTGGCTAATGCAATTGGATATAATATTCGAGGTTCGATTAAAAATGAAGACAACAAAGCATTATTCAAAAATAATGTTTTTGATTTTTCAAATAGTAATACTTCTGGATATGCCAACGGAAATTCGTTCGGAGTTGTTTATGGTAATTTAAAAACGGTTAGTTTCTTTGGCGAATTAAAAGCCGATTTTTCTAAAAATATTTCTATTGGTGTTAATGGAACTTTGAGTAGTTATGCAATCAAAAACGAAAAAGAAGCATGGAATCTTCCTGGAATTCAGTTAAGTTCTTTTATAGATTACACTATAAATTCAAAATGGTATGCCAATGCAAAAGTGTTTTTTGTGGGAGAAAGAAAGGACCAATTAGTCATTAAAGCGACTACTATACAGCCATGGAATACTTTACCATTACCTGAAAAAAATGAATCGATATCACTAAATAGTTTTTTTGATTTGAATGCGCAAGTGGGCTACAAACACAACGAAAGATTAACATTTTTCTTAAAAGGAAATAATTTGGCTAGCCAAAACTACCAACGTTGGTTGAATTATCCTGTGCAAGGACTTCAAGTTTTGGCAGGTGCTAATTATAAATTTGATTTTTAGAAATCTTAGGATTTTAGATTTTTAGACTAACTTAGATTTGTATAGTCAAAAAGTTTAATAACCCAAGTTAGTTTAAAGATTCAACAAATTCTAAAATGAAACAACAAGTCCTACAACGTTACCATCATATTCTTCAAGATAGAATAGATATTTTTAGGGATATGATTTCCGGTTTGACCGAAGATGCACAAAACGATGCAAAAGGTTCTGCAGGAGATAAGCACGAAACAGCCTTGTCTATGATGCACATTGAACAAGAAAAACTCAATTATAAATTGCAAGAAATTTTGAGTCAAAAAGCAATTTTAGATAAAATTGACTCTACTGCTAGTAATACTAAAATTTCATTAGGAAGTCTGGTACAAACCAATGGTATGTTGCTTTTTGTTAGTGCTGCTTTACCTAAAATAACTATTGAAAATACTACTATAATAGCCATTTCTCCACAATCGCCATTAGGGAATAAATTGATGGGAAATTCCGTAGGATTTACTTTTGAAATAAATACTACGAAGTATATAATTGAATCCATTCAATAATAGTTTTATAATTTTCATATTATATTATTTTTTGAGCAATTATTGTTGCAAAATGTATTATTTTTGGACTTTCCCTCCTGATCTATATAGATTTAGCCTACCCTTTTTTTATTTGATTTTGTTTGATCAAAATTGAAACAAATTTTCTTGTATTGGTTTAAACATTTTAAAAACAGTTTTGTATGAAAAAAAACTTTCTTTATTTGGTAATTTTATCTTCAATAGGGTGTTCTGCACCTAAAAAAGTTTCTGTAGAGAACCAAAATTCAAATTTAGAAACCATCAAAAATCCATTGGAGGGTACTTGGGTTTTGAAAAATGTATTAATGGGTGATGCCATGGACATGCCCTGCGGATTTGTAAATATGGATAAAGTTAAAGAAATGAATTTGACCTTTACCGATGATAAAGGTAACTCTAGCGTTATTAAAAAATTGTTTGGTCAATCCTCCGTAAATAATTTTTCAGGAGGATATACCGTTTTGTCGTATGATGAAAAATCTAAGACAGGTAAAATTCAATTTTTTACATTAATTTCCACTAAAATGGCAGCGGTTAATCTAGATTTTATGGAATGCGAGAAAAGATATCTATCCTATTTAGAAAAATCAGTTGATTTTAAAATAGAAGACGGAAAATTGCAACTTAGTTTAACTATTCCACTTACAGGTAATTCTAGTTCTCCTTGGGGTGAAAGTTATAGAAATGTACTTTATTTTTATAGAAAATAACAATTTGAAATATTAAACGGTATTTTCCTTAGTTTCAATTTTTAATTTACTTTAATAACTCAATATTAGTTACAATTTGTAATTAATATTGAGTTTTTTATTTTAATAATAAAAGTAAATACCCAATTTTGCTTCATCAAATAAATAGTGTTAAACGAAAAGATTATGTGCGGATTTTTAGCAATTATAGGAAAAGGAAAAGACGAACTTTTAGTTAAAGAACTTTCTAAAAGAATGGCGCATCGAGGACCAGATGAAAGTGATATATATGTAACTCCAGGGGGACATATATTAAGTCATGAAAGACTATCAATTATTGATCTACATTCAGGGAAACAACCAATTCAAGGCTTTGATACAGCTTGGATGGTGCATAATGGCGAAATCTATAACCACCAAGAATTACGTGATGGAATATTAAAAGACCATATTTTTCGCTCTAAATCCGATTCGGAAGTAATTGTACATTTGTACGAAAAATTCGAATATAATTTCCTGCATTTATTAGATGGAGATTTTGCTTTTGTTGTTGTTGATGGTGATGATTTTATTGCGGGACGCGATCCACTAGGTGTAAAACCATTGTATTATGGGATGGACGATAGAGGTCGTATGTATTTTGCATCTGAAATGAAACCTATTGCTGACCAATGTTTAACTTTTTCTACCTTTCCTCCAGGGCATTATTACACTCCAGAAACTGGATTTGTTAAATATTACAAACCAGAATATGAAGATTACACAAAAGCTATTAAGGAATTAGATTTGGTTGCTTTAAGAGAGTCATTAACAGAGGCAACCCGCAAACGATTAATGAGTGATGTGCCAATTGGAGTATTACTTTCTGGGGGGTTAGATTCGTCATTAACTTCATCCATTGCCGCTCGCTTATTAAAAGAAAAAGGCAAAGAATTGCATTCCTTTTCTATAGGTTTGGATGCCGATGCTCCAGATGCCAAAGCAGCGCGAAAAGTTGCCGAATTTTTAGGAACCAACCATCACGAAATTCATTTTACCATAGAACAAGGAATTAAGATTTTAGAGAAATTAATTTGGCATCTAGAAACTTACGATGTTACCTCAGTAAGAGCAAGTACGCCCATGTATTTCTTGTCAAAAGCAATTACCGATTTAGGTATTAAAGTGGTGCTTTCTGGTGAAGGAGCTGATGAGGTTTTTGGAGGATATTTGTACTTTAGAAATGCACCTTCTACTGAAGATTTTCAAAAAGAAACTATTGATAGAGTTCAAAAATTATTCACTGCCGATTTACTTCGTGCAGACAAATCAACTATGGCACATGGGCTAGAAGCTCGAGTTCCATTTTTAGACAAAGAATTTCTGGATGTCGCAATGCTTATTAAAGCGGAAGATAAACAGCCAAAAACGTACAACGGAAAAGAAAAATACATATTAAGAAAAGCATTTGATACACCAGACAATCCCTATTTGCCAGACGAAGTTTTATGGCGTCAAAAAGAACAATTTTCGGATGGAGTGGGGTACAATTGGATAGATCAATTAATAGAATACTGCGCTTCTAAGGTAACGGATGTCGAGCTAGAACATGCCTCAAATCTTTTTGCTTACAATACCCCGACTACCAAGGAAGCGTATTTTTATAGAACAATCTTCCATAAATACTATCCACAACTTAGCGCGGCACAGACGGTTAGAAAATGGATACCTAAATGGCAAGAAAATCAAGACCCTAGCGGAAGAGCAAATGCGGCACACGTGCAAGCAGATACTGAAATTGCTAAATTCCCTATTAAAGCATAATCGTGAGATTATATTGAAGTTTAGTTTGTTTGTTAAAAACACTTACCGTGAGGTAAGTGTTTTTTTATTTAAAAAGAAACTACTTAAATATATTATATTTTCTTCATCTGATCTTTCATCAATTTGATTTGATCTTTAAGCATTCCTTGTTTGTCAAGTTTTTTAACTTCATTAATTAAGTTAGTTGCCTCTAGTTTTCTTCTTCTAGAAAGTGCAACACCAGCAAGATTTAATTTAGCTACAGCCAAATCCATGTCCATGTTCAAACCTAATTCAATGGCTTTTTTGAAAAATTTTTCCGCCTGAATTAAATTCGTTTGCGAAAGCATTAATCCTTGAAGATAGTTGTAATATCCTTGTTGTTTACGCACTAAAGCAGTTTCAGGATTTTTAATTTTAGTAAGCCATTTTCTTGATCCTTCAAAATTTTGCTTACGCAACTGTAAAAAAGCCAATAAAATGTATTCATTTTTGTAAAAAAGAAAAACAGGAATTAGTGATAAAAAGATTAGAAAAATCCCATTTCCAATGTTGTTTTCTGTGAACTGCCATACTCCCGTTGCTAAAATTAGCACTGCAAGAACAAGTTTAATATTTTTGTGAAACATAATTAATTAAATTTAGGTTACAAAGGTAATAAAAGGTTTTTAAAATATTTTTAAAAAACTACTTGCAAGTAATAAAAACCTTTGTATATTTGCACTCGGTTTTAAAAGAGCCTAACAAATAGATTAATACACGATTTAAAGATAAAAAGCAATGAGCAAAAGAACGTTTCAACCATCGAAAAGAAAAAGAAGAAATAAACACGGATTTATGGACAGAATGGCTTCTGCAAATGGAAGAAAAGTTCTTGCGCGTCGTAGAGCTAAAGGAAGACATAAATTGACTGTATCGTCTGAACCAAGACACAAAAAATAATGATTAGTCTCTAATCCATATCAAGCCGTTACTATATTTTAGTAGCGGCTTTTTTTTAACTTGTTAATAAATTTTAATAATTATTTGAAGCTATTTCCCGCTATCCGTTTCAATCTTTATTAATTTTAAAGAAAAATTAATAAAGGATTTTCACTCCTATCGGGGCTAGGATAAATTCGAAGAAACAACACAATTAGTACTTACAAGTCGCGCTTGTAACTAACAAAATAACAACTACAAACTAACTACAATGCCAAAAGACAACTCCATTAAATCTGTTTTAATTATAGGTTCAGGTCCTATCGTTATTGGTCAAGCATGCGAATTCGACTATGCAGGTTCCCAATCGGCTCGTTCCATACGCGAAGAAGGAATTGAAGTAATTCTTATCAATTCCAACCCTGCAACCATCATGACCGACCCATCTATGGCAGATCATGTATATTTATTACCGCTTACAACCAAGTCAATAATTCAAATACTAAAAGAACATCCGCAAATTGATGCTGTGCTTCCAACTATGGGAGGACAAACAGCTTTGAATCTTTGTTTAGAAGCAGATGAAAAAGGAATTTGGGAAGATTTCGGAGTACGATTAATCGGAGTAGATGTAAATGCCATCAACATAACCGAGGACCGCGAGCAATTCAAACAATTATTAGCGCGTATTAATGTTCCTACAGCACCCGCTAAAACAGCTACCTCTTTTTTGAAAGGAAAAGAAATCGCACAAGAATTTGGCTTTCCTTTAGTAATTCGCCCATCGTTTACTTTAGGTGGAACAGGTGCGGCATTTGTACATTCTAAAGAAGAATTTGACGAAAAACTAACCTACGGATTGGAAATGTCTCCTATTCACGAAGTCCTAATTGATAAGGCTTTACTTGGCTGGAAAGAATACGAACTAGAACTATTACGTGATAAAAATGATAATGTGGTTATCATTTGTTCCATAGAAAATATGGATCCAATGGGAATTCATACAGGAGATTCCATTACGGTTGCTCCGGCCATGACTTTATCGGATACTACTTTTCAAAGAATGCGGGATTATGCCATTTTGATGATGCGATCCATAGGGAATTTTGCCGGTGGTTGTAATGTTCAATTTGCCGTTTCACCTGACGAAAAAGAAGATATTGTAGCTATTGAAATCAATCCAAGAGTTTCGCGTTCTTCTGCATTAGCATCCAAAGCAACTGGATATCCAATTGCAAAAATTGCCTCTAAGTTGGCTTTAGGTTATCATTTAGATGAACTTCAAAACCAAATTACTAAATCTACATCGGCATTATTCGAGCCAACTTTAGATTATGTAATAGTAAAAATTCCTCGTTGGAACTTCGATAAATTTGAAGGAGCAGACAGGACCTTAGGACTTCAAATGAAATCCGTAGGAGAAGTTATGGGAATTGGACGTTCGTTTCAAGAAGCGCTTCATAAAGCTACTCAGTCATTAGAAATTAAACGCAACGGATTGGGTGCAGACGGAAAAGGCTATAAAAACTACGAACAAATTATTGAGAAACTAACTTTTGCAAGTTGGGATCGTGTATTTGTGATTTATGATGCAATCGCAATGGGAATTCCGTTGACTAGAATTCATGAAATCACTAAAATAGACATGTGGTTTTTAAAACAATACGAAGAATTATATTCGCTAGAAAGAGAAATTTCGAATTATAAATTAGATACTTTACCAAAAGAATTATTATTAGAAGCGAAGCAAAAAGGCTATGGCGACAGACAAATTGCTCACATGTTGGGCTGTTTGGAAAGTCAGGTTTATAAATTAAGAGATGATCAAAATATTAAAAGAGTTTATAAATTAGTTGACACTTGTGCTGCCGAATTTAAAGCACTAACTCCTTATTATTACTCCACTTTTGAAGCCGAAATTGAAACTCCAACAGGAGAACGATATGTGCATAATGAAAGTGTCGTTTCCAATAAAAAGAAAGTAGTTGTTCTTGGTTCTGGACCAAACAGAATTGGGCAAGGAATTGAATTTGATTACTCCTGCGTGCATGGTGTTTTAGCAGCCAAAGAATGTGGCTACGAAACCATCATGATTAACTGTAATCCTGAAACGGTTTCTACCGATTTTGATACTGCCGATAAATTGTATTTTGAACCTGTATTTTGGGAGCACATTTACGACATCATCCAACACGAGAAACCAGAAGGTGTAATCGTGCAATTGGGTGGTCAAACGGCTTTAAAATTGGCTGAAAAATTATCCAAATACGGAATAAAAATTTTAGGAACTTCGTTTGATGCCCTGGATTTAGCCGAAGATAGAGGTCGTTTTTCAGAATTGTTAACCGAATTAAAAATACCATTTCCTAAATTTGGAATAGCTGAAAATGCCGATCAAGCTTCTGCTTTAGCTGATGTTTTAGATTTTCCATTATTGGTTCGTCCATCCTATGTTTTGGGTGGTCAAGGGATGAAAATTGTCATTAACAAACAAGAATTAGAGGAACATGTTATTGATTTATTAAAAAATATCCCGGGAAATAAATTGCTGCTGGATCATTATTTAGATGGTGCTATTGAAGCTGAAGCCGATGCAATTTGTGATGGCGAAAATGTATACATTATTGGAATCATGGAACACATTGAGCCTTGCGGAATTCACTCTGGTGATTCTAATGCAACCTTGCCTCCGTTTAATTTAGGGGAATTTGTAATGCAACAAATTAAAGATCATACTAAGAAAATTGCTTTGGCTTTGCGAACAGTTGGGTTAATCAACATTCAATTTGCAATAAAAGAGGATGTAGTTTATATTATTGAAGCCAACCCACGTGCTTCAAGAACAGTTCCGTTTATTGCAAAAGCCTATGGCGAACCTTATGTGAATTATGCAACTAAAGTAATGTTGGGAGAAAATAAAGTAACCGATTTTAAATTTAATCCGCAGTTAAAAGGATATGCTATTAAGCAACCGGTATTCTCTTTTAGCAAATTTAAAGATGTGAATAAAGCTTTGGGTCCAGAAATGAAATCAACAGGAGAAAGTATCCTGTTTATAGACGACTTAAAAGACGACCAGTTTTATGAATTGTATTCAAGACGAAAAATGTATTTGAGTAAATAACAACAAAATCCCGAGTTTGTGCTCGGGATTTTTTGATTTAATGTAATTCTGTAAATTATTTTATTTTCTTAATTATTTCATTAAGTTTTGCAGTATCCAAACTAGCTGTTTCTTTGGCGACTAGAATTCCTTTGGAGTTATAAAAATAGGTGGTGGGTCTAGTATTAACTCCATAACTTGACAAATCTTTACTGCTTTTTAAATAATTAAAAGTATAAGGATTTGATTTTGAAAATTTTGTAATTTTCTCTATTGGTTCATCTGAAATCATAATGAAATTAACCTCCTCACCATATTGCTGTTTGGTTTTTTCAAATTCAGGAAATTCTGCTCTACATGGTGCACACCAAGTTGCCCAATAATTAACCACAAGTGGTTTACCAATATAGTTTTCTAATTTAACTTCATCTCCATTTAAGTCTTGGGTTTTCACTTGACTTAATGAAAGATCAGGTTGTGACATAAAATTAAAATAAAGTATAACAGATGTGATAATAAAAACCACAATACCTGTTATGTAGCCTGTCCAAAAAGATTTTTTTTCCATGATTTTAATGAATTGAAATTTTACCAAATACTACAATTACAACTAAGGTTATTACTAATAGGCTTATAAAACCACATAGTAAACCTACTAAAAAACTTGCATTTTTTTTCATATTTATTATTTTTATATGTTACTAATTAGTAGACGATTAATTTGAAATAATGTTACAATAAAATTAATTTTTGCTAATTATTACGTTTAAGAATCATTTTTTTGCAATAAATCAATATTTTTTTGAATTTTGTTTTAAATTTTACGTTTTTTTTGGTAACTGTCTGCTAACGTTTCGGCGCTTGGCGAGGTTGCGAACTTCGGAACCGATTACTTTCTATCAAAGATAAAATTTCTTGCGAAATGTAAACGTGAACTTACTACAAAATTCGCAATCTTGCCAAACGCCTGTTGGCAGATCGTTACTCTTTGAATTTCTTTAAGTCGTAAACACTCAATAATTTTCTATATTCAGTAGATGTTGTCGAAGTGTTATCTCTTAAAAATATTTCAATCTCATCCAAATCTATATTTCCTTCATAAGTATTCCACATTATAGAATTCATTTTACTTGATGCAGAAATATGTTCGTCATTTATAATATTTTCTACAGAAGTATGTTTTGTTTTACATTGGGCAGGAATGTGATTCATTGACGCAAGAATATTATCTTCTTGTTGTTTTTTTAATTTTGGTGCTGTTGAAATTTCTGGATTAATTTTTTCAAACCCAAAAATCGGAAAATATTGAGTACTTTGAATTTTATATTTATCTATTAAGTTCAAAATTTGAGAATTAGATTCATCAATAATTTTAAAATAATTTGATAATAATTCAGGTGCTGTTTCGTAATGATAGCTTATTGTTTTTGTTGAACCAATTGCTAAAATTTTATCTCCATTTTTTAAGGTATCTAAATCTTCAGTAATACTTACTTTAATTTCACCACCGGCATATATTTCTTTAACTATATTTTGTACTTTCCTAACATCAAGAGCTGTTACTGGTAGATTTAAGTTTGATACTGAATTGTAAATTGATGAAAAATTATCGGTTTTAATTTTATTAATTCTAATCGTTAGACCACCTTCAAGAACAATATCGTGTTCACTTATTTGTTCATTATCAATTTCTTTTCCATATTCTACTAATAGAAAATTATTTTTAATTTTTGTTGCTAATTCAGAATTAGGTTCAACATAAGAAAAAATTGTTTTCAATATTTTCTTTATATTATCGTCTCCAACACTATAACCTAAAAATATTATTGGATTATGAATAAATAATGACAATAGTTGTGCTCTAATTAACTCAAATTTATTGTCAAATGTTAGATAATCTCTTTCTGTAATTATAATTTTTTCAGGATTCTCAAAACAACCGTGTATTTTATAAACCGAACCATAAGGGTTACTTAAAAGAATATTATTGCCAATTAATTTTGTGAATTCAAAAATATGCTCAATTAAACCGTCATAGTTCGAAGTAATAATTGAACCAACATTTTTTCTAATTTTTTTCAGATTCTTAAGTTCATCAGCCATATCTTCTCTAAATTCAAGCTTCGAAAATAATTCAGCGATATATATTTTAAATCTGCTTAAATTAACTCCTTTAGCCATATTTTCATAGAAAATATCATTAATATGCTTAAACTTACCATTTCTTTCCTCTTGTAAGATTAGATTAAATTTATCTTCAATTATTGTAGCTATTTTTAAATAATCAAATTTACCATTAATATGACACTCTGCTTTTACATCAAAATAATATTCAGAATTTTCAGTTAATTCAAATGCAATCTTGCTCAATAAATCATCCCAAGTAAATGAATTTTTCAAATATCTTAAACTTATTCCTGTTCCAACAAATAATATTGGATGATTTCGGTATTGTGCTATAAAATCCTGAATTGTCATAAGTTTTTTTTAATTTGCTGTTCTTTTTTACTGCGGATTCACGTAATGTCTGCCAACTAGTAAATATGTATTACAAAATCATACAAAGCTACCCAAAAGTAGGTGGATATGTAGGACACATGCCCTTGTATTAAATATACAAAAAAATATTTTATAAATCGTTTAAAGAGCCTTTTAATTTTTGAGTCTTTTTGGTGCCTTTAGGAGTATAAATTTCAGTTGTTTACTACTGAAATGCACTAAAAGCAAGTGAATTTTTCTAAATTTGGATTCAGTAACGTTTTATGGCTTGCACACATAGGATAGCCAGTTTAATCTAATTGGTTTTGTTATTTTTGCTTTGTGCAAAGCTTGTTTTACGTATAATTAATTGAATCTTGAATTCAGTAAATATCAAGCGCTATTTTTCAGTCCATCCGGAAACGGGCGGTAGGCATAATACTGCAATACTTCTTCAATTGCAGTAATTATAGCTTTGTTTATAGGTAAGATTGTAGTGCCCAATTGGAAATCTATTTGAGATAGATTCATATAATAATCCGTAAAAATAGGCACATAAAGGCCTTTACTTATTGCTTCTTCTGTTTGAAGAAAATTCTCATTTTGATTTTCTTTAATTATTTTGCAAGTTGCTAATCGTAGTTCGCCATATTTATCTCTGCTAGCAGCATATCCAAATAATCGACAAATTAATCCACGGTATTTGTAATCAGAACAACTTCCGTTATTAGTATCCAATAGGGTTATGGGGAGGTACATTTGGCAATTGGCAGTTGTCTTTTGTTTCAATTTCTCTAGCATTTCTTCGGCTTGACCGTTCAAAAACAAATAAAATACCCATGGTAAAAACTCTAACGGAGAAGCCTCTATATCGGGTTTTGTACAGCAATTACCGCAACCAGAAATGCAGTGTAAATTGGCTTTAGATTGGAAAGCAGAAATTTCAGTATCTAGAAGACCAAAGAGCTTTTCTATTAGTTTTACTTTATTGTCAATAACCATTTTTTTGTAAGGTAGTCTTATATTAAATGCTACAACAATAAATGGGTTTTATTTGGGAAATAGATTTGTTTATTGACGATTTAAAAGAAGACCAGTTTTATGAATTGTATTAAAGACGATAAATGTATTTGAGTAAATAATTATAAAATAATTTTTAAGAACATGCCCCAAAAAGAGTCTAATTTTTTTGAGGCATTTTTATTGAATTTGGCAGCAAATTTAGAATTTGAAACTCACTATTTTTTTAAGATATTATGTATAATAATTTGTCAAAACAAGTTTAAATTGATGATTAGGGTTTGCTTTTTAAATTTAAATCAGTTATGGATTTTCGCACATCAATTAAAAAATTTTCACCCGGGTCTGCTTTCCCTGTAAAATATTTCGTGTCACTTTCTTTCCATAATTTGGTGTTTCTAAATTTACCATATTCAGAATGACCAATAACATACTCGATTTTGTATTTATGGTACAATTTTCTTATTAAATTAGCATTTGCAATTACTTGTAATTTTGTCAATGGTTCCTTTTCACTACCAATATTTTCAACTCCAATTGCACAATAATTTAATCCAATTGTATGTCTCGCAAATAATGTATCTGCTAATATATGGTATATAGTTCCATTTCTATCCACTAAATAGTGGGACGAAACATTTAATTTGCTTTTATTCTTCAATACTTTTCTTTCACTATTTATAAATGTATTATTAAAATAATCAAAATTACTTTTTATTGTCCCTCCTGCAGTGTAGTGTAATACTATGATTTTAGGTGTAATAGTTGGTGATTTCTGAATTAAAGAATGGTGCTCTTTTAAATACTCTAAACTTAATTTTTGTCGTTCCAAATTATAAGAAATTGGTTTTTCAATAATTTTAATTTCTTCTGGCTTTTGCGAAGAAAATAAAATAAAAGAAATTGACAATAATGCTATTAATTTAATTTTTCTCATTCATATTTTTTAATAAATGAAATATTCTTTTTTTCGATTATTGTCAATAAAATAGCTACATCTTCATATTTTGGTGAATACCAAGATTGCTGATAAAAATAATCAATCATATCTTGTGTTTGAAAGATATAACCATGTCTAGCAAAAATTTCGTTTCTCATTATTTTCAAATCCCAAGAATTCAAATCTTGAATATCGGACAAACGAAGAAGTCTTGTTGAACTTTCCGGATAAATGCCAGGTCTTGTTACTTGTCTATGAATTTGAGGCGCATGCTTCTGCGCAAGCATTATTGGAGAACTTGTTAATGTTAGTAAACCAACTAAAATAATTTTTTTCATTTTTGATATTTGTTTTAGTTTAATATTTTTATTGTTTTAAATTGCACTTAAGTAGTTTATTTTCTTCTTACATATATGTGTTTGATATTGTTTTTACCGCTTTCGCGTTCGTCAATAACAAATTGATTCATGCTTTTAATTAGGGCCAACATTTTTGGATAACCATAATTTCTAGAGTCAAAATCGGGTTTCTTTTTTAGCATTAAATTTCCTAATTCTCCCAGAAATGCCCAGCCATTTTCGTCTTCTAAATCATCAATACTATCAGCGAAAAGCTTTATTATTTTAGGGTCAATTTTACTTATTGCATTGTTATTAGTTTGCGTTTTAGTATTATTAGAAGGCTTTTTGTTTTTAGCATCCGAAGAAACATCTAAATCGGGTTTCTTAAGGATTTCTATATAAATAAATTTATCGCAAGCCGTTATAAAAGGGGTTAGGGTTTTCTTTTCGCCAATGCCTATTACTTTCATCCCTGCTTCTCTAAGTCTTGTAGCCAATCGGGTAAAATCAGAATCACTAGAAACAATACAAAAACCATCTACTTTACCAGTGTAAAGAATATCCATGGCATCAATAATTAGGGCACTATCACTTGCGTTTTTACCGGTAGAATAGCTGTATTGTTGGATAGGGGTGATTGCATTTTCTAAAAGAACATTTTTCCATCCAGAAACCGTTGGCTTAGTCCAATCGGCATAAATTCTCTTAAAAGTAGGTGTCCCATATTTTGCGATTTCTTCAAACATTTCTTTTACATTGGCATAAGGAACGTTGTCTGCATCAATTAATACGGCAAGTTTTAAGTCTAATTTAGTATCCATAAGTGATAAATAGAATTGTTTTCTAAATCAAAGATAGGAAAAAAATAAATAACTTAATCTAAGCGATGTTTGTTGTCAATTGAAATGTTTTCAATTGTCCATTCAATGGTTTTTACAAACTCATGTTTTCTCATAGGACACTCTTTTTTCGTACATATCTTACAAGAAAAATCCAAACAACCATCGGTATGAACCATAAGTTCTACACTATCGCCAAAGTTGTTTTTCACTGTTTTTTCTAATTCATCTACTTCCAAATGTCCTTCGCGAATAGTAAAAAACCAAGGAATAGTTAAATGACAATCTAAATGAAGTGTGCCGCCATATTTAATAAATCGTAAATTGTGTAAATCAATCCAATTTTCACGACGATTTTCCTGGCAATAACTAACCATTTTTTCTAATAATTCATCATCGGCTTCATCCATAATTCCGGCAATGGAAGTTCGCAATATTTTATATCCAGAAACAATAATTATAATAGCAAAAATAAATGCTACCGCACTATCTATCCAAGCATAATGTGTGAAATAAATTAAGATTAAACCAATTACAATTCCTAGCGTGGCATAGGTGTCCGACTGCATGTGTTTTCCAGAAGCTACTAGTGCCAAGGAGTTATTTTTCTTTCCGTTTTTAATAGATAAATATCCAACAATATAATTAATAACTCCGGTTAAAGCAATCAGATAAATTCCGTAATCAAGTTGTTTAAGTTCATGTGGGTGTTTTAAATTATTGAGGGCTTCATAAATAATTACAAAACTAGAAACTATCATTAAAGTTCCTTCAATAGTTGCCGATAGAAATTCTACTTTACCATGTCCATAGGGATGGTTTTTATCTTTTGGTTTAGCAGAAAGGTACAAACTATACAATCCTATAAAACCGCTAATTACGTTAATGGTGTACTCTAAAGTGTCAGTTAAAATTGCAACGGAATTGGTGAAATACCAAGCTATTAATTTTATGCTAAATAAAAAAACTATTATGAAGGTTAGTTTTTTTTGAAATTCAAAATTTTCTTTCGACTTGTACATTTGGGTTTATTAATTCGTATCAAAAGTAGTGAATTCAAACTTTCATTTGTCGAAATAGTAGGGCAATAGTTTTTATTTCTTTAAGACCTTATATTGTTCATAGCATTGGCTAATGGCATCCAGAATTTGTAAGTCGTTAGCAGTTTGAATAAAAGCCTCCGAGTAGTTACAGTGCTGCAATATTTCCGGTATATCTTTTTTGTCAATTCCTAGTAAGATAGCAATAGTTTCTCTATCAAATTTAGTTTCCAACAGCGATTTTACCGTATTATCCTTTTTCATTTCCTTAAGTTTTCGTAATTCCTTTGGTTTATTTCCAAAGAAATTATAAAGCATATCGGCAGGATTAAAAATAGAGTTCATAACTCTTGAAAATGCCTTGGGCGAATATTCTCCAGCTTCATAACCTTGTGGTAATCCTGAAATACTATAGCGGAAATTTTCTGGGTCAGGAATTAATTTAGTGTCTACTTCGAGATAACCTGTAAGATTGTATTTTCGTACTATAACCTCTTCTAGTGCAATTGCTTTTTCAGTAAGTTCAATTTTGGCATTTCCATTTTTCACCCAATCGTTAGTAACTTTCACACGCAAAGATTGAAATCCTATCATAGTAATATGCAGGGTGTCGCTAACTTCTGCATCGATATCAAAATTTCCTCTAACATTTGTGACGGTTCCTTTAACTTTGTTTATATTAATAATATTCACATCTTGTAATGGAAACATAGAAGTTCCATTAACGACCGTTCCATGAATTTTATTGGTATTATTTTTAAGCTGCGAAAAGGCAGTTAGTGAAAAGGTAAATAAAAATAAAGTTATTAAATATTTCATGTTTCGGTTTGAATGTTTAAAAGTATAAAACTCTTCAAGATAATTCTGCTGTTTGCCAAAATTATTATAAGAAAATTAACTATCCGACATTATTTCAAAAGAAAATCCCATATTCCATTAATTTATTAATGGAATATGGGATTTATATTTAAACTAAAGTAAGAAATTAGCTTCTTCTTGGTCTTCTTGTTTTAGCTTCATCAAAGGAGCGACTTGCAGGTCGATCAGTACTTCCTTCAGAGCGTCTTGGTGTTCTTTCTTCTCTTTGAGCAGCACCAGGCTCTCTTCTAAATGCTGGTCTGTCGGATGAAAAACCACCTTCTCGTTTTGGAGCATCACTTCTAAATCCGCCTTCTTTTCTTGGACCAAAACTACCAGGACTTCTTGATGTAGAACTTCTTTCGTTTCTTTCGCCACCTCTAAATCCGCCAGAACTTCTGCCTCCGCCAAAACTTCCACCAGAACTTCTTCCGTTGTGATCCCGTCTTCCGCTTCCGCCACCGCCTTCATTTTTAGAAATTTCAACATTGATGCGTCTTCCGTTAAGGTCAAATCCATTAAGGACAGACATCACTTTATCTGTATGTTCTCCATCAGTATTAAAGAAAGAGAAACCTTCTTTAACATCTACTTTGAATACATCATCACGACCTAAGTCTAAAGTTTCTTTTAAGAAATCTTTTAATTGCATCCAATCGAAATCATCTCTAGAACCAATGTTTACAAAATAACGAACCGGATCTCCCGCTCTAATTTCTCTTGGCTCTGAACTTCTTTCGCTTCTTTCGCTACCTTTTTCTCCAGATAAATCGCGTTTCTTTTTATAGTAATTGATAAAACGGTTAAATTCAACCGATACCATTTTCTTAATTAATTCTTCTTTAGTCAAACCATCCAATACTTCGTTGATAGCAGGAAGATAGTTGTCTATTTCGTGATCTACTTCAGTGTCTTTAATTTTGTTTGCTAAATGCAACAATTGAATTTCACAAATTTCCATTCCAGATGGGATTGTTTTCTCTTGAAATTTTTGTTGTATGATTCTTTCAATTGCCGAAATTTTACGGATCTCACTTTTGGTGATAATTACGATAGAAGTCCCTAATTTTCCAGCTCTACCAGTTCTACCTGAACGGTGGTTGTAGGTTTCAATTTCGTCTGGCAATTGATAGTTAACTACATGCGTAATATTATCAACGTCAATTCCACGAGCCGCAACGTCGGTTGCAACAAGCATTTGAATTTGACGTCCTCTAAACGATTTCATTACCCCATCACGTTGCGCTTGAGATAAATCTCCATGCAAAGCAGCGGCACTATAACCATCTTCAATTAATTTTTCTGCAACTGCTTGGGTATCTCTTTTTGTTCTACAAAAAACTACAGAAAATATATCTGGATTAGCATCGGCCAAACGTTTTAAAGCCTCATAACGGTCACGAGCATTCACACAATAAAATTCGTGCGAAACTGTAGCCGAACCTGAATTTTTATTACCTACAGTTACTTCTGCAGGATCGTGCATAAATTTCTTAGCAATTCTGGCAACCTCTGCAGGCATTGTTGCAGAAAATAACCAAGTGTTTTTCTCGTCTGGAGTATCCGATAAAATGGATACGATGTCTTCATAAAAACCCATGTTTAACATCTCATCTGCTTCGTCAAGAATACAAAAGTTGATGTTTTTGATGTTTACAAGACCTCTATTAATCATGTCTTGCATTCTACCTGGAGTTGCCACAATAATTTGTGCTCCACGTTTAATTTCTCGGGCTTGTTCTGTAATGCTTGCACCACCATAAACCGCCACTGTATGTATACCTTTTACGTATTTTGAGTATTGTTTAATCTCGTTGGTGATTTGTAAGCATAGCTCACGCGTTGGGGATAAAATTAACGCTTGTGTACTTCTGTCTTCAGCATCTAATTTTTGAATTAGCGGAAAACCAAAAGCTGCTGTTTTCCCTGTTCCTGTTTGTGCTAAAGCTACTAAGTCGGTGTTTTTTTCCAATAAGACTGGAATCGCTTTTTCCTGCACTTCTGACGGATTCTCAAATCCTAGATCTTTGATCGCCAGCAGTAACGATTCATTCAGACCTAATTGTTCAAATTTGTTCATATTGTATTTTAAAATTTGGTGCAAACTTACGTTTTAAATACGACAAAAACTAATTTGTTGTATTTTGATTTTCAATTGATTAGACATTTATTTTTTGTTTCGAATTTAAAAAAGAAGAGTTTATCTAATATTGAGTATTTATTTTTAATATAAAACCTACACTTTTTTAGCTATTATTCTATTTTTTCTTTTGTTCTAAATAAAAATAGTACTTAATTCAAAATCAAGATTACGGTAAGGTTAGTTTGTTTTCACTATTATGAGAATTTTTTTTAATCAAAACACATGTAGTTTTATGTTTTTTATCGATATTAAAAGTAATTTAATCGATAACATTACAATTTTATGTTGTTAATCTACAATAAAAGTCAATTTAACGTTTTTTACAGCAATTTTTGACTAGTCCTCAAATGGAAATTGATATTCGTTCTCACACTGACAGTCGTCAATCTGCAGAAAAAAATAGAATTCTATCTCAAAGCCGAGCATCTTCAACTATGGATTGGTTGATTAAAAAAGGGATTGCTAAAAACAGATTAACTGCTAAAGGTTTCGGAGAAACGCAATTAATTAATAAATGTTCTGATGGAGTTAAATGTACTGAAGAAGAGCACCAAGCAAATAGACGAAGTGAATTCATTGTTACTAAAATCTAAATCTATAAATATAAGTTAAGAGAGTTTTTTTATAAGTTAATTTTGAAAAAAAACAGTTATAAGTAATTATTATAACTGTTTTTTTATTTAATTAAATGTTTTACAAATTCAGGATAAATATTTATTAATTTTATAGCATCAATTTCGCTAAAAATTTAAAATATGTATCAAACCAAAATAAGTGGGTTAGGTTATTTTGTTCCTGAAAATATTATCACAAACGATGATCTTTCAAAAATAATGGATACTTCGGATGAATGGATTCAAGAACGAACTGGTATAAAAGAAAGACGTCATATTAAAAAAGGGGAAGATACTACAACTTCTATGGGAGTGAAGGCTGCCAAAATTGCCATTGAACGTTCGGGTATTACCAATCAAGATATTGACTTTATAGTTTTTGCAACTATTTCACCAGACTATTATTTTCCTGGTCCTGGAGTTGCATTGCAACACGAGCTTGGTTTGAAGACTGTAGGAGCTTTAGATATAAGAAATCAGTGTTCCGGATTTGTTTATGCCTTATCAGTGGCAGATCAATTTATTAAAACCGGAATGTATAAAAACATACTTGTGGTTGCTTCTGAAGTGCAGTCGTTAGGTCTAGATATGTCTAACAGGGGTCGTGGAGTATCTGTTATTTTTGGAGATGGAGCTGGAGCAGCAGTTTTAAGTAGAGAAGAAAATGGTGCCAAAGGAATACTTTCTACGCATTTACATTCCGAAGGTGAGTATGCCAAAGAGTTGGCCGTGTTGGCTCCAGGGATGGGTGGAAGATGGGTCACCGATATTTTGGAAGATAATAACCCAGAAGATGAAAGTTATTTTCCACACATGAATGGGCAGTTTGTTTTTAAACATGCTGTGGTCCGATTTACTGAAGTTATCAACGAAGCATTACAAGCCAATAATCTGCAAGTTTCAGATATAAATATGTTAATTCCGCATCAAGCTAATTTAAGAATTTCCCAATTCATTCAGAAAAAATTCGGTTTAACTGATAATCAAGTTTTTAATAACATACAAAAATACGGTAATACCACAGCAGCATCCATTCCGATTGCCTTAACCGAAGCATGGGAATTAGGTAAAATAAAAGAAGGCGATACCATCGTTTTAGCCGCTTTTGGTAGTGGTTTTACATGGGCAAGCGCCATTATAAAGTGGTAATATTGTAATCCTATAATAATTAAAACTCGAAAATTTTCTTTCGAGTTTTTTTATGCCTTTTTTGATTCGAAGTAAAGGTGCAATTTTCCCAATAAAATTCTATCTTTGCACCTTTAAAAATCTCTACAATGTCACTACAAGAAATCTTATCTCCAGCAATTTTTGAAGCAATTCAACAGCAATTCAGTACGACTATCGAAAAAATTGAATTTCAGGCAACTAGGAAAGATTTTGAAGGAGATATTACCGTAGTTGTTTTTCCTTTATTGAAAGTAATTAAAGGAAATCCACTAGAAATTGGAACTAAAATTGGAGACTTTTTAGTAGAAAACGTAAAAGAAGTAGAAAAATTCAATGTGGTTGCAGGATTCTTAAACATTGTAATTTCAGATAATTATTATATTAATTTTTTCAATTCTATAAAAAACAACGCTACTTTTGGTTTTGTTTCTGCTTCCGCAAATAATACTCAGTCTGAAAACAAGGCAGTTATGGTAGAGTACTCTTCACCAAACACTAATAAACCTTTGCACCTCGGGCACATCCGAAATAATCTTTTGGGTTATTCAGTTGCCGAAATCATCAAGGCTTCTGGTAAAAAAGTTTACAAAACACAAATTATCAACGATAGAGGAATTCATATTTGTAAGTCGATGTTGGCCTGGCAGAAATTTGGTGAAGGACAAACTCCTGAAAGTAAGGGTTTGAAAGGAGATAAACTAGTTGGAAACTTCTACGTTCAATTTGATAAAGTTTACAAATCGGAAATTGTCACTCTAATGGGGCAAGGAAAAACCGAAGAAGAAGCAAAAAAACTGGCACCAATTATCCTTGAAGCGCAGCAAATGCTTCTAGATTGGGAAGCCGGAAAACCAGATGTTATGCAACTTTGGAAAACTATGAACCAATGGGTGTACGCTGGTTTCGAACAAACGTATAAAAATTTAGGAGTTAATTTTGATTCCTATTATTACGAATCCAATACCTATTTATTAGGAAAAGAAGTCGTTCAATTAGGTTTAGAAAAAGGAATATTCGAAAAAGATCCCGATGGTTCTGTTTGGATTGACCTAACGCCAGATGGTTTAGATAGAAAAATTGTACTTCGATCCGATGGTACTGCAGTTTATATGACGCAAGATATCGGAACCGCAATTCAACGTGTTAAAGATTTTCCAGATGTTGGCGGATTGGTTTACACGGTGGGTAACGAACAAGATTACCACTTTAAAGTATTGTTCTTAATTTTGAAAAAATTAGGTTTTGAATGGGCAGCCAATTTATACCATTTATCTTATGGAATGGTAGAATTGCCTTCCGGAAAAATGAAATCTCGTGAAGGAACAGTGGTAGATGCCGATGATTTGATGGAAGAAATGACAATAACTGCAAAAACTATTTCGGAAGAACTAGGGAAATTAGATGGTTATTCGGATGCCGAAAAAGCCAAATTATATAAAACAATCGGACTTGGAGCATTGAAATATTATATGCTTAAAGTAGATCCTAAAAAATCAATGATGTTCAATCCAGAAGAATCTGTTGATTTTGCTGGAAACACTGGACCATTCATTCAATATACTTACGCTCGAATTCAATCTATTTTGCGTAAAGCAGATTTTGATTTCCAATCTGTCGTTATGAAATCTAGCGAAGAAAATCTGCATCCTAAAGAAAAAGAACTTTTAAAACAAGTTGCACTTTTTCCAGAAGTTATTCAAGATGCTGCTCGTAATCATAGTCCGGCTTTAGTTGCCAATTATACATATGAATTAGTAAAAGAATACAATTCATTCTACCAAACGGTTTCTATTCTTGGTGAAGAAAATCAAACTAAAAAAGTATTCCGAGTGCAATTGTCTCAAAAAGTGTCCGACACCATAAAATTAGCATTTCAACTTTTGGGAATTGAAGTTCCCGAAAGAATGTAAAATCGAAATTTACAACAAATTCTGAATTCTGAATTCTAAATTCTGAATTCTAAAACTTATATTTGCAATTCAAAAAAATAGATTTCTATGTTCAATAATTTAAGCGAAAAATTAGATAAAGCATTTCATATCCTAAAAGGACATGGGAAAATCACCGAAGTAAACGTTGCCGATACTCTAAAAGAGGTGCGTCGTGCTTTATTGGATGCCGATGTTAACTTTAAAATTGCTAAAGATTTTACTACCAAAGTAAAAGAAAAAGCAATGGGACAAAACGTATTAACCACTTTGGAGCCAGGACAATTATTGGTAAAATTGGTAAAGGATGAATTGACCGAATTAATGGGTGGGGATGCAGCAGGAATCAACCTTTCTGGAAATCCAACTGTGATTTTAATGTCGGGTTTACAAGGATCTGGTAAAACAACTTTCTCTGGAAAACTTGCAAATTATCTTAAAACAAAAAAGAACAAAAAACCACTTTTAGTTGCATGTGATATCTACCGTCCTGCAGCAATTAATCAGTTGCATGTAGTTGGAGATCAAATAGGTGTAGAAGTATATTCGGAACCTGAAAATAAAAATCCTGTTGATATTTCACTTAAAGCAATTGCTTATGCTAAAGCAAATGGGTTTAATGTGGTGATTGTCGATACTGCTGGTCGTTTGGCTGTAGATGAAGAAATGATGACTGAAATTGCTAACGTTCATAAAGCAATTCAGCCTCAAGAAACTTTGTTTGTTGTGGATGCAATGACGGGTCAAGATGCGGTTAATACAGCTAAAGCCTTTAACGATAGACTAAATTTTGATGGGGTTATTCTTACAAAATTAGATGGAGATACTCGTGGTGGAGCCGCAATAACTATTAAATCAGTAGTAAACAAACCAATTAAGTTTGTTGGAACTGGTGAAAAAATGGACGCTATTGATGTGTTCTATCCTTCTCGTATGGCCGACCGTATTCTCGGAATGGGAGATGTTGTGTCTTTGGTAGAAAGAGCGCAAGAACAATACGATGAAGAGGAAGCTAGAAAAATACAAAAGAAAATTGCAAAAAACGAATTCGGTTTTGATGATTTCTTGTCACAAATACAACAAATCAAAAAAATGGGAAGCATGAAAGATTTGGTTGGGATGATTCCAGGAGCTGGTAAAGCGATGAAAGATGTTGAAATTGAAGACGATGCTTTCAAACATATTGAAGCAATTATCCATTCGATGACTCCAATAGAAAGAAGTAGACCTTCTTTAATTGACATGAAACGTAAAACTAGAATCGCAAAAGGATCTGGAAGAAAAATAGAAGAAGTTAATCAATTGATGAAACAATTTGAACAAATGAGCAAAATGATGAAGATGATGCAAGGACCAGGAGGGAAAAACATGATGCGCATGATGGGCGGAATGAAAGGTGGAATGCCACAAATGTAATGTAGAGACGTGATTTATCACGTCTTTTTTATTGAGTAGAAACAACAACACGACACACAAAAATAACTACACAATGACAATTTTAGACGGAAAAAAAGTATCGGAAGATATTAAAAATGAAATTGCTGCCGAAGTCCAAAAAATGAAGGACAAAGGCGAAAAAGTACCGCATCTTGCTGCAATTATTGTAGGAAGCGATGGCGCTAGTTTAACCTATGTAGGAAGTAAAGTTAAGGCCTGCGAACGCGTAGGATTTGAATCTACTTTGGTAAAACTGCCGAGTACTACTTCGGAAAGCGAATTGCTAAAAAAAATAAATGAGCTAAATCTAAACGACGACATTGATGGTTTTATAGTGCAATTACCGTTGCCAAAACAAATTGACACCCAACAAATAATTAACGCAATTGATCCAAGCAAAGACGTAGATGGTTTCCATCCAGAGAATTTTGGTAAAATGGCGTTAGATATGAGTACCTTTATTCCTGCAACACCATTTGGAATTTTGGAATTACTAGAGCGTTACAATGTTCCAACAGATGGAAAGCATACAGTAATTATTGGAAGAAGTCATATTGTAGGTAGACCAATGAGTATCTTGATGGGAAGAAACCAATTCCCTGGGAATTCTACTGTTACGTTAACCCACAGCCATACTAAAAACATCAACCAAATAACTTCGCAAGCAGATATTATAATCACGGCATTAGGGGTTCCAAATTATCTAAAAGCTGAAATGGTGAAAGATGATGTAGTGGTTATTGATGTTGGTATTACTCGTGTTGTCGATGAAACTTCTGAAAAAGGATATAAAATTGTTGGAGACGTTGATTTTGAAAATGTATCTAAAAAAGCATCTTTTATTACCCCAGTTCCTGGTGGAGTAGGGCCAATGACAATTGCTATGTTATTGAAAAATACGCTTTTAGCAAGAGAACAAAAAAAGGCAAAAAACTAAAATGACTTTCTCTGTTGCAACGCATTCCCAACTTGAAATTATTCAAGATCTAGCCAAAGCTATTTGGCCAGATGCCTATGGCGCAATCCTATCGCAAGAGCAATTGGAATACATGATGGAAATGATGTACAGTTTGGATTCTTTAGAAAATCAACTAAAAAATAACATCGTTTTTTTGTTAGTAAAAGAGGAAAATGATTTTATCGGATTTGCATCCTATGAACTTAACTTTCAGAATTCTAATAAAACGAAAATTCATAAACTATATGTTTTGCCAACTATCCAAGGCAAAGGAGTTGGTAAAAACTTGATTCTTCATATCCAAGAAATTGCAATGAAAAATACCAACTCAGCATTAATTCTGAATGTAAATAAATACAATAAAGCCAAAGATTTTTATTTGCATAACCAATTCGAAATTGCTGATTCGCTTGTGGTAGATATCGGAAATGGTTATGTAATGGATGATTTTGTTATGGAGAAAAATATTTAAAAAAATTAACCCAAGATTCGCCTCTTGGGTTATTTTTTTAAATAAAATTTAAAACTATGTACTTTCAGTGCATTTCGTTTAATCTTCTAATTTTTTTGCCACAGATTCACAGATTTCTGAATCATTTATAATCTGTGAATCTGTGGCTAATTTTTACTGATAGTTTGTTCGTATGCGATTTCCTTATACATTTTATAACATCCTCTAAGAGTTAAAAGATGTAAAATAATTATTCCAACTTTAGAGAAAATACTTAAGGAAAATCCAAATTCATCTCCTTGCGAATCTATAAAGTAAAGGTAACTGTAATAAAGTGCAGAAATAAAAATTACTGCTGCAGTTGCGACAATAAACTTAGATTTGTTTCTGCTAAAACCAATAGTTATATAAACCAAAATCACAACTAAAAGTATAATTACTATTTTTTGGGAGGCACTTTCTGCTGAATAAAAACGACCTAAAGCGGCTAAAATAGTAAGTATTAAAAATAATAATGCGGGAAGAAAATGCAGCGCATTATTAAAATAATTAGAATCTACTTTGTTGAAAATTGTAATGTTTTCTGCAATTTCAGCATCACTAAAACCATCTCTTTTTAGATGCTTTATTACATCCTTTTTGGAATAATTGTATTTAAGGTATCTTTCAATTTCTGTTTTGATGTTATTTTCCGCTGCCATAATTTTTTATCTGTTTCTAAAATCTCTTTTAGGTTGAATCGAAATTTTAGGGCTTACTTTCGGCAAACTTGCTTCTTCTGTTTTGCTTGAAGGCTCAATTAATTGGTTGAGTTCTGTAACTTCCTCCTCCGTTAAATGGCGGTACCTTCCAAGCGGAACATCCAATGTAATATTGATAATTCGAGTTCTTTTTAGTGCAGTAACTTCATAATCCAAATGCTCGCACATTCTTCGAATCTGTCGGTTTAGCCCTTGGGTTAACACAATCCGAAAGACATATTTGCTAATCTGTTCCACTTTGCATTTCCTAGTAACAGTTTCCAAAATTGGAATTCCATTTGCCATTCTATCTATAAATCGATCCGTAATTGGTCGGTTTACAGTTACTATATATTCCTTTTCGTGATTGTTTCTGGCACGTAAGATTTTATTTACAATATCGCCATCGTTAGTCATGAAAATCAATCCTTCACTGGCTTTATCCAATCTCCCAATTGGAAAAATACGTTCTTGATAATTGATATAATCAACAATATTATCTCTTACATCCAAGTTGGTAGTACATTCAATTCCGGCAGGCTTATTAAAAGCAAGATAAATTCGTTTTTGTCGGTTTTCTCTTACCAATTTACCATCCACACGAACTTCATCATCGGGAGTGATTTTAGTACCCATTTCTGGAACGACTCCATTAATGGTAACTTTCCCTTGCTCTATTAATTTATCGGCTTCCCTGCGGGAGCAGAAGCCAGTTTCCGATAAAAATTTATTGATTCGTGTAAGATTTTCTTCCATTTGACAAAAGTAATCAATTTGAAAAGGAGATAATTTGAAATTCTAAAAATCTTTGCAACTAATTAGTGTTTTTTAGATTTAAGAATCTATAAAATCAACTATAGTTTGGTACAAGTCGGCATCGTGCATGCTGTGCCCAAGTCCTTTGGTTTCTATAAATTGAGCAGTTTTCCAAGCAGTGGCAATTTTATTACCTTCTTTCAGTAGCACAACTAAATCTTGTTGATCATGAGCGATAATTCCGGAAATAGTAGTTTCTGCTAAAAATTTGGAAGCAGAAAAATCTTCAATAACGATATTAAATCTACTTTGAACATAGTTTTTAAATTGCTCTTGCACCTTGTTATTTAAACTTAGCAATCTAAAATAATTTTCCATGATGATTTTAAAATCACTCGGAGCACCAAGCAAAATCATTTTTTCAAGTTGGTGCGGATAATGATTTTGATAATAAGCCAAAGCATTGCCGCCTATAGAATGACCGATTGCAATTTTAGGATGGTATTTTTGTACAATCTCGTTAATAAATTCCGAATAGATAATAACATTAAATTCTTTATCCATATTAAATCCGTGCGCAGGAGCATCGATAGCTATAATAGTTTTTCCTGTTTTCTTCAAATAAGGAAGCAGCTTTTTCCATCTCGAAGCGTTGCTTTCCCAACCATGAACTAACAAAATAACTTCTTTATTTCCTTCCCAATGGTACGAGTAAAATTCTTGATGGTTTAACTTGTGGTTTTGATGGATTGCTTTTTGTAACGTTTTCGGAATTCTATCCCGCTTAATTTTTCCTTTTCTAGGCTCACTAAATAATTTATATGCCAACAACAATGATTTATTAGGCGCTATATAACTTAACAAGTTAATATAACTCCCAATGCTTTTTGCAACAATTTTTTGAATAGTTTTTTCCATAAAAAAATCCCGATTGAATCGGGATTTAAGATATTACATTTTTGCGAATATTTTATCCATTTTTTCTCTTTCTTCTTCTGCTAAAGCAGCGTCTACTAAAATTCTTCCAGAATGTTCATCGGTGATGATTTTTTTTCTAGCAGCAATTTCAACTTGAATTTGTGGAGGAATTGTAAAGAAAGAACCTGCAGAAGCACCTCTTTCAATTGAAACAACTGCTAATCCGTTTCTTACACTAGAACGAATTCTTTTGTAAGCGGCTAACAATCGTTCTTCTATTGATCCTTCATATTCAGCAGACTTTTTAGTTAAAAAAGTTTCTTCTTTTTCAGTTTCCGACATAATATCGCTTAATTCCGCTTTTTTATGTTTTAAGTGAGTTGTTTTTTGTTCTAATTTTTCTTTTGAATTTGAAACTACTTCTTTTTTATGCTCTGTTGATGCCTTTAATTCTTTAATTTGCTTTTCAGCCAATTGAATTTCTAATTCTTGAAACTCAACTTCTTTAGTTAAAGCATTGAATTCTCTATTGTTACGCACGTCTTTTTGTTGTTCGGCATATTTTTTAATTGCCAAATTATGGTTTTCAATTGCCACTTTTTTAGATTTGATACTATCTTCAATAGAAACCAAGTCAGATTGTAATTTCTCTAAACGAGTAGTCAATCCCGCTACTTCATCTTCAAGATCTTCCACTTCTAAAGGCAATTCACCTCTTACGTTTCTAATTTCGTCAATTCTAGTGTCGATAATTTGTAAATCGTAAAGCGCTCTTAATTTTTCTTCAACGCTTAATTCTTTTGTAGTAGCCATTTTCTATAAGTACTTAACTGGATTAGTA